>NZ_CBCSCO010000005.1:0-244628 GCF_965138505.1 Litorimonas haliclonae
CCCTCCGCCGCCGCCGGAAAATCCACCCCCACCGCCCGAACTAGACGTGCTGACCGGCCGAGCGGACTGCACCCCGGTGGAAAGACTTTTAACCATAGAGCGATTGAGCGCGTTCAAAGAGTTTCCTCCAAATCCGCCTTTCAGAGCATTTCCATGCGCGTAACTTGGTTGATAGTCTTTAGCGATATCCGGCAAAGTCTTTTCAAAATATTTTGTCCAAGGTTTTTCCACGTTCAATGCAACTGCATAAGGTAAGAACATCTCATAGCGCTCTTTCGTCATGGGCGGCGCTTGACCAGATCCGACTTCCACGGCGTTTAGGCGGCCTTTTTCTGCCGTTTCCATATAAAGTTTGAAGCCCTCTATCTCTGCCCGGACCGATTGGCCTAGCTTTGTCGGCGCCGGCAAGAGAATGAGAAAAACAACATTCATCACAACAATTACCAGAATGGCCAGAACTACATAAGACGACGCGGTGTTAAGCTGGGTTAAGGTCATCACAATTCCGATGACACTCAGAAGGATACCCAAAATGATCCACCCGGCATTCACGCGGTGATAATCTTTGGAATAACATTCGTTCAGGTGCTTTTCGAATTTCGAGCGCATAGAGTCGAAATGAGTGTTAGGGGACTTGTCCAACTTCAAATAATCTTTCCCGGGTTTGAACAGATTGTCGAAAACCACCTTCTCGTCCTCCATCAGGGGGGCTTTGGGTTTCGCTCCGCCGGCTTTTGTAAAGGTCGTGGACTTTTTATTTATTTTCATTTCTATCCAGCCCTTCACCGACAAGTTTATCAAAGTCGCGATCAGGGCCGTATTGCCAGACAATCCTCGTCTTAGAATACGATGTGACGCAGCTGCGGAGTAGTTTTTTCCGCGGTGGCTTGGAGGTTCATATCGGGCAAAGACGGGTTGCTTTGCCGGATCGCGGCCAACCCTGTCCCATTGCCAGAAATAAAACGCGAAGATTCCGAGCGAAAAGAGCGTAATAATCAATAAGGCTCCGTTTTTAAGCCACCAATAGCGTCTCAAGTCACTGCCCGTCAGGCCGTCTATCTGTCCCTTTGGAACTGTCACTGATACGGTGAGACCTTCGCCGGCAGATAAAGGGCGGCGGGTTTCAAAAATTAACTCTCCCTCCGCGCGTCGGGATGTAAAGTTATTTCCATCGGCCCCAATACGCCCTGTATTCGCAGTATAATTTAGCACATCCGCTTCAGCCGGAACTTTGACACGGACTCGAGCCTTTGCGACCGGATAATTCCAGTAATTGCCGGTAACGTTCCAGAGCAACTCATCAAAATCTTCGCGGTATCGAATCTCATTTTCGACCGTATAGACAAGTTGATAAGTGTGTTGGCCGTTCGGGAGATAAATGTCCGCATCCCCTATACGCCATTGCCAAGCATTATTTATTTTATTTTCCTCGAAGGGCTCCGCTTCCCCGTCTCGGGAAATCGATTTCATATCGTATTGAACTTTATCGAGAACGTCATATTCGGCAACATATTTAGTTGCCGGTAGTTCCCGAAATATACCTCGTCGATTTTGTCCGGGCGCGTCTTGAATCGTGATGTTTTCCGTCACTTTGACATCACCAGATGTCAGTAACTCCAGTTGAACATCAAACTCACTTATATGCTCGCCGCTTAGATTTACCTGTTGGGCGTGACCGCTAACGCCCCAAAAGAGAGCAATAAGAAAAGAGAGTAAAAACTGTCTCATAGCTTAACCTCGGGCACGGCATAATCCGTTTCGTCAATTTCAAAATAATCACGCTTAGAAAACCCAAAAGGCTTTGCCACGAAATTGCTCGGAACAGATTCGACTTTGGTGTTCAGCCCGCGAACAGCTCCATTATAAAACCGCCGCGCCATCTCAATTTTGTCTTCCGTTTCTGAAAGCTCATTTTGTAAATCGAGGAAATTATCAGAGGCTTTTAAGTCAGGATAATCTTCGGCCAAGGCGATGAGGCGTCCAACAGGCCGCTGCAGAGCGCTTTCGGCCGAGGCGCGGGCCGTAGGTTTATCCCCCGCCGCCAGAGCAGCGTTGCGTTTTTCGATCACATCCGAAAATAATTTTCTCTCGTGTGCGGCATATCCTTTTACGGTTTCGACCAGCCGCGGAATAAGGTCTGCCCGCCGTTTAAGCTGCACCTCGATATCAGACCAACCATTATCAACAAGCTGCCGACTTTGAACTAGTTGGTTATATATAATAATAACCCCGATAAGGATAAGAGTAATGATCCCTAAAATTACCCAAAACATACTCGTCTCCTGTTTTAGAAAAGATACGGCTCCCGGTCCAATTGCTCAAGGGCGATTATTTCGTCGGGTTTTGTTTCTTGAATGGGAGCCACAAACTCCATCCCAAACGTTGAGTCGCGTTTGTCTGCGCGTCTTCTAACCCCAAAGTCATGCCCGTCTGGCCCTGGCTCGGACTAGACTGATACGTTCGAAACAGCCGATCCCAAAAGGAAAAATTAAAACCGTAATTCATTTGGCTTTCCCGCATAATAACCGAATGGTGAACGCGGTGCATGTCGGGCGTCACAATAATTTTACGCAAAGCCCTATCTAAGGAAAGCGGAAGTTTTAAGTTGGCGTGGCTGAAAATTGCTGTGGCGTTCAAAGCTATTTCAAAAATGAGAACGGCCACAACCATTGGCCCGAGCCAGAGAACCATTACACATTTGAAAAGCATGGACAGAAATATCTCAATAGGGTGAAACCGGACGCCCGAACTCGCGTCGAGATCACGATCCGCATGATGAACTTTATGAAGCCGCCAAAGGACCGGTATCTTATGCGTGGCCACATGTTGGAGCCATATGATAAAATCCAGCACGAGGAAGGCGAGGCCAAATTCCATCCAGGCAGGCCAGTCAACCAAATTCAATAACCCCCACCCATTCTGAGACGCCAAAGCGGCGACGCCAACCGCGATAAGCGGGCCTAAAACCATAAGACTCAGAGAGCCGGAAATCACCAGGGATAAATTAGTGAGCCAACGACGCAGTCGCCCCTGCACGCGGTTACGCCGCGGAAAGAGGGCTTCTAAAATCGAAAAAAGAAGCAGGGCACTGGCAAAAATGCCTAACCGAATAAGAGCCGTCTCATCCATCTTACAATGCCTAACGCTCTATTTACATTTTTTAGCCCGATACGCCGCCCGAACGGCGCGCGCTTCGTCATCATTTTTGGCAGATGCCGCTAACGTTTCCGTTTCAAGACCACTACGGTCTCCGACAAGACTTGCTTGTGGGTCCGGCCCGACCTGTTGAGAGGCAAAGGGGTCAATCGGTCTTGCCCTGTCTGACATCGCGCGTAATTGTTCACAATCAAACCCCATATAGGGTTCCGGGTCCGCCGTTGTGCCGCAAGCAGACAGTATCAAAAGCCCTGCCAGGCCAACTAAATATTTCAACATGAAAACGCTCCGCCCTTGAAAGTCTCGGCGTATAAGCTAACAGCTTAAGCGCATATTACCACTTACAAAACCGTGACCTCTATGACTCGTCCTACCATTCTAATTACTGGCGCTTCCGCAGGGTTGGGCGCCGCGCTCGCGCGTGAATATGCCTCTCGCGGATGGGACCTGATTCTCTGCGCGCGGCGCGTCGAGCCGATGAAAGCTCTGGCAGAGGAATTAAAGCAAAGCTTTGATGCTAAAAGCCATGTTTTCGAGACGGACCTCTTCGAAGAAAGCGCGGTGGATAAACTCCTCGCCGCCATAGATAAAAAGTCTCTCCGAATTGACGGCCTTATCAATAATGCGGGCTATGGCCATCCAGGACAGTATCTGGAAAGCGAGTGGGGCGCCCATAATAATTTCATCCAACTCATGGCAACAGCGCCTTGTGAGCTTGCCCGAAAACTCGCCCCGGCCATGGTCGAGCGCGGCTTTGGCCGTATTATGAATGTTGCGTCTCTGGCCGGACACATGCCGGGATCAAAGGGGCATACACTATACGCGGCCGTGAAAGCGTTTCTGATTAAATTCTCCGAAAGCCTGAATTCCGAGCTGGACGGGACTGGCGTTCATGTCAGTGCGCTCTGCCCGGGCTTCACTCTGACGGAGTTTCATGACGTCAATGGCACGCGGGAGGCCATAAATAACTTGCCCGATTATATGATAATGGACGCGGGGGAGTGCGCGGAGTTGGCCTATGAAGCGCTTGAGAAAAACCGGGCTGTTTTCATTTCCGGACGGGTCAATAAATTCATCGCTCTTCTTGCGCGGGTTCTGCCGGCGACCGTCACGCAAAAGTTAATGGCCAAGAATTCACAAAAATTCCGGAAGGTCTGACATGCTACACGCTGATCCCAGATTATATGTCGCTCTCGATTTGCCAAGCGTTTCCGAAGCGGAAAGCTTGGTGGAGACCCTGGGGGACACTGTTTCCAGCTATAAAATCGGGCTGCAATTATTGCCCATCGGCGGGGTTGAATTTGGCCAGCGTCTGAAAGCTCAGGGCAAGCAAGTATTCTATGATTTCAAACTCCATGATATCGGGGCAACGGTTGAAAAGGCCACGCGCTCCATTGCAGGATTAGGCGCGGACTTGCTGACCGTTCACGCGCGTCCTGATGTGATGCAGAGCGCCGTGAAAGGGCGAGGCGATAGCCCGCTTAAACTGCTCGGCGTCACTGTTCTGACCTCTCTCGATAAAAGTGCTCTCGAAGCGATTGGCTATGATGACGACGCCAAAACTCTGGTGATGCGCCGTGTGGAGCAAGCGGTTGAGGCGGGAATGGACGGCGTTGTGTCGTCCCCGCTCGAGGCCGCAGCCATTCGGGCGGTTGTCCCAAAAGATTTTCTCATCGTCACACCTGGCGTTCGTATGCCGGGCGGCGAAGCAGGTGATCAAAAACGGATAGCGACCCCAGGCGACGCGCTGAAAAACGGAGCGTCGCACCTCGTGGTTGGACGCCCGATTTCCGCGGAGGAAGACCCCCGCCAAGCTGCGTTGAATATCCTTCAAAACATGAGAGCCTAATTAGAAAGCCCTTCAGCGAAAAACTGAAGGGCATATATTTTCTTACCAGGCAGACCCGTAACGGCTTGCCCCGACATGGACGGGCATGCAACCGCTATAACAGGGCGGCGGGGGCGGCGGCGCGACGCAGCACGGCTTTGGAGCTGGAGGCGGCGGAGGCGGCGGCGCAAATGGCGCGCAGCAAACCGGATAGCGCACATAAATTATCGGGCGCACGATACGGTAATAAGTTGTCTTCGGAACGGGTTTGACCACATTGTAACACCCTAAAACGCGGCCCCCCTCAGGCTTATAAACGGCCGTCGGGCAGTTTGTTGCCTGAAGGCTTTCGTTTTGGCCGAGACCGGGTAAGGTTCCTGAAAACCCATAAGTCTGAACGTTACCGTCAGTGTAAGCCTCGCTGATAGAGCCGGAGCCGTAACGGGCGCTGGCCTCATATTGAGACATCTCGCCGCCATAGGTGGACTGGCTATAAGAAGACATTCCATAGGAAGAGTGACCATAACTCGACGAACCGTAGGATTGGCCGTAATGACCTGCATTAGCCGCCGTCGACAGTGCGAAGCCGGCGGCGCTCAAAACAGCATTTTTAAAAATTCGGGACATGATATCCACCTCTCATTTTACGTCATAGAAAGGGCTCAGGCTGAAATCTTTGCAGCCGGGTCGGCGTCCTGCCGAGCTCTCATTTTTGACTTGTAATTATCGCGCCAGCTTTAGCGCCGCGCAATTTGATTCTCTTTTTGCGGGTATCAGAGCCGGTTTTCCGGCTCTTCCCCCTGCCGAATTAATAGGTCCACCCAGGATATTGGGGTTGAGCCGGGACATGCCCTTGATGCGGGGCATGGGGTTGCGACGTCTGGCACGTCGGAACCGGAACGCCGACCACAGGATTGACGACTTGGGTTTCCACTTTGCGCTTGCAGATAACCTGCGTCGCTAATGTGTCGCCAAAAAAGGTCGGGCCAGATGTTTTCTCCCAATAGGTTCCGTCTGCGCCCACAGTCGAGCCGTAAGTTCCGTTGCTCTGCAGAACCGGGGCGCCGGCCAGTTGCGACGCGCCAAAGGCATAGGTTTCAGGAATGCCAACTTGTTGTAAATAAGCTGGGGCGGGCGCTTGAACGCCGCCCATAAAGCCCGAACTGCGCGCGCCATATGTGGTCGGGATAGAAACCTGACCTGTATATTCGCGGTTTTGCCTCGTCATCGAAGGGCGAGGCGCAACGCCGCCGCTGACATGCGGCTGCGGAATTGTCCGGCCTGAATTGAGAACACGGTCTGCATTTTCTGGGCTACGGTCGACCCTTGACGTTGGAATATGGGCAATTCCCGGCACGAATCCGGCGTCGCCATATTGGCGAGATTGAAACAAAGAATGATCCACGGTTTGCGAGCTATATGTTGTCGGGATTGAAACCTGGCCCGTGTAAGCAGGCGGCGGCGCAGGCGCAAAAAGCTCCACATTTACGGGAACGCCTGCGTCCTGGCGGCAATATTGCGTCGATTCCGGATGACATCCGCCTGTAAACGCGACGGGCGCATCTGAGAGACCGGGCCCGGCTTCCAGGCTGTGGACGCGCATAATCGAAATATGCGGCGCACGTTGGAAATTGACAGACCGTAAATATCCCATCGGGCGATTATTCTGAACCGTGACAGGGCCGAACTGAGCTGGCGGTCCCGGAATATAGCTAACGCCCAAACGGCAGTCCGGACCCGCGCAATTTCCGGCATTGGCAACGCCGGAAAGACTTAACAGACCGAGCACACTCACAGCGCCCATGATAGATTTAATTGGCATTTGCCACTCCCATTTCATTTCACCTGCGAATGGAAGGTCTCCTGCCTGCTCACCCGCTCTTTAATTCGTGCGGGGAGTGCAAACCTCTGACTTAAAAGTCATAGGCTATGCCCCCTCGTTCCCAATCGCCGTAGCGCGTGGGCTCCACACCTTTCGGGCCGGATGTCTCTTTTGGACGGTCTGTCTCCTCACGCGCTTTGCGGCGCGCTTCGGCTTCGGCCAGAGCCCGCTTTGCAGCAGGGCTCAGAACCTTTTTCTCCGGCTTAGGGTCTGGCGTCGTCTCGGGGGAAATATCTGTCATACCCGATATTACGCAAAAGCCGTACAGTCCGTCAAACCGAGAATACCGATCCAACTTGTAACGTCTCTACACAAAGAGCGATAAAATTTAATTAAACGCGTATTGGGGAGTTATTAAGCATAAGCTTTAGGATTTCGTTTTTAGGAACATACGTCTTGTCTTCTCATCCATTCTCTCTTTTCATTTCGCTATCTCTTTGATTTCAGTCTATTTGGAGAAGGTGGGCGTCCGTGTGGTACTTGGGCTACAGGGGGAAACCTGGGTTGCAATAAATGTAGTTTTCGTAGCCTAGCGGCCACACGGCAACATGTTTCTCCGCTGAGGGCCGAACCAGATAGTCGAGACGTGATCAGCTCTCCTCAGGCCAGCCGGACCACTCAAGGCGCGTTACCGCCTCAAGCCTCACTGACGCATGTCATCCTCTCTCCTAAACCAACGTACGCTTAAGCCCGTGAGAGCGGAACTTATCGCCGACCTGTTCAGCGGGGCCTTTAAGTCCGCCGTTCAAATCAACGATTATGAAATTAGCATGGAAAAGCAAGGTGAGGATCTATCTCTCATTTAATCTGTAAGGCATTGAAAGGGGTGAAGTTTCAAATCCGATAAATGTGGATCTTTTATTATTTAGACAGGGCGGCGACCCTAGATCGCTTTTTATTTGAAACGTCTAATCACCGCCTAACAATTACAACCAGTGTGAATAAGGTCTGAAATGAAACGAAGCCTACAAGACAGGTGAATTTATCTTGATAGAAGAGTGGGACAGGGAAATTCCCGGCAACGCACCGTAACCGCTCTTCCCGCATTTTCACATTCCCCTTTCGTCCTCCCTCTGCTAGGCGCTGTCAGGATGAGCGAACGTGATAAAAACTCCCGCCCTTCGGGCGACAAAAAACCTTTCAAAAATGGAGGCAAGCCGCGTTTCAAAAAAGGCGGTCGCCCCGATGGACGCCGAGACACGCGGCCACGAGATGCGCGGCCAATGGACTCGCGCCCGCGCGACTCTCGGCCTGGAAAAGATATTCCTCTGACCTCGGCGCAAATGACGCGCCAGCTCGCTGCCTCTGCCGTTCGAAATGTACGAATAGATGGATTGCCTTTGGAAACGGTTTTGTCGGCCCTGCCCGGCTATAATGAGCTTGATCCCAGAGACCGGGCTTTTGTTCGCCTGATCGCCGCGACGACATTCCGGCGCGACGGTCAATTAAAAGCCGTGTTCAAACCGCTCATCCGGAAAGAGCCTCCGGCCTTTATTCGCGCCGCACTGGAAACCGCCGCCGCGCAAATCCTGTTTTTAGGCACCCCGCCTCACGCCGCTGTGGGCGAAACTGTCGGTATGTTGAAATCGACCAAGGCGACCCGCGGCTTTGCCAATCTGGCCAATGCCGTGCTTCGGAAAGTGGTCGAAGAGGGTTCGAAACTGGCCGGGATGGAAGCCCCGCGCGCCAATATTCCCGGATGGATACGCGGCGCCTGGGAGCGGAGTTATGGCCGCGCTGCCGTGCGGAAATCCTCGCTTCAGTTGATTAAAGATCCGCCTCTGGATTTGACTTTAAAAGACAGCACAGACGACAACACAAAAAAGTGGGCCGAAACGCTCGGGGCCGCTGTCATTATGCCCGGTACGGTTCGCCTGTCTTCTATCGGGAATGTCGCCGAGTTGGAGGGTTACACCGCAGGAGATTGGTGGGCACAGGACGTGGCAGCAACGCTCCCTGTCAGGGCATTGGAAACGGCTCTGGGCGATCTGGCCGGGAAAACGGCGCTGGATCTCTGCGCAGCGCCGGGCGGAAAAACCATGCAATTGGCCGCCCAAGGCGCAAAGGTCACGGCCGTCGATAAATCCGAAAGCCGCCTTGCCCGCGTTCACGAAAATATGGCCCGCGTGAAACTTGACGCTGAAATCATTTGTGCGGATGCACTGGAATGGGAAACCGATAAGACGTTTGATGTTGTTTTACTCGACGCGCCTTGTACCGCAACCGGGACCTTCCGGCGGCATCCGGATGTGCTCCATAACCGAACACCCAAAACTTTGTCGCAGCTTGTGAAACTGCAGGACAAGCTCCTCCCGAAAGCCGCAAGCCTTGTGGCGCCGGGCGGGTATTTGGTCTTCGCGACCTGCTCCCTCCAGCCCGAAGAGGGGGAGCCGCGCATCGCCAAGTTTTTGGAAAATGCGCCCGAATTCCGCCGCATTCCGGGATTAGCGCTACCTGGTCTGGACGCGCCAGATATCGTCAATGAAAACGGAAGTCTGCGAACTCTGCCGTATTATCTGGAAGAGGAAGGCGGAATGGATGGTTTCTTTATTTCGGTGATGCAGAGAAAAGAGAAGGAATAACTACGGCACAATATGATTTTAAGGGGCGTTTATCGCCCGTTAACGTAAATTGGTCTACTCTTTGCAAGTAATTGACACAATGTTTCATAATGGGAGGCTCAGATGAGCACGCATTTATATCTCCGCGCATCGGCCATTGCCGCAATCAGCGTGGTTACTTTTGCCGCGACAGCCGCGTCAGCCAATCCGCAAAGCAGCCGTTACGGCGATATCTATGACTATGAAAGTGGTCATAATTGCGGTCAATCTTGCGCGGCGCCTGCGCCGACCCAAGTCCTCCGCGCTCCGGCTTATGTCCCGCCTCAGCCTGTTTCCGGCCCGCCAATCTATGTGGATTGCTCGGTTATGGGTAGCTGCGCGCCGCAGCCAACCACAGTTTATACAGCTCCACAAACCACGCATTCTAATACGTATTCCCAAGGCACGAGCTATTCTCAGGGCACGACTTACAGCTCTGCGCCTCTTAACTGCCCGGCTGGTACAACAGCTCAAGCCGACGGCACGTGCCTGCAAGGGTCAAGCTATAGCCACTCTATGAGCACCACAACGCACACGGAAACAACGCCTTATCAGGGCACTATGTCTTATAGCGACCCTGTGAACTGCCCCGGCGGCACGATGGCTCAGCCTGACGGCACTTGCTTGCAAATGTCTGATTATTCCGTCGAAATTTATCAGGGTGATGCCCAGACTAATTATGGCTATCAGTCCAGCGGCGCATCGACAGATTACCGTCCTATCCGGAAATAACGGTTCTGTTTTACACTGGTTATAACAGCTATCAAAACCCGCTTTTACAGCGGGTTTTTTCTTGCCTATTTATCCCTCCGAGACTCGGCTCTAACGCGCCCTGCGCCTTGCGCGGTTTTCCTGTGACTGATAGAAGACAGTCCAATTAGAAAAAGAGCCGTCCCCATGCCTGCTTTAATCTCGCCTTCCATACTGTCTGCTGACTTTGCCGCCCTTGGCCCGGCCGTGCGCGATATCGACAAAGCTGGGGCCGATATGATCCATATCGATGTCATGGACGGGCATTATGTGCCCAACCTGACCATCGGACCGATGGTGGTGAAAGCGCTTCGCCCGCACAGCGACAAGCCTTTCGACGTGCATTTGATGATCTCTCCGGCGGATCCGTATATTCCGGCTTTCATTGATGCAGGCGCTGATATTATTTCCATCCACCCAGATGCCGGCCCGCATCTGCACCGTTCTTTGCAAAGCATTAAAGATGCAGGCGTAAAAGCGGGTATCGTTCTCAACCCCGGGACGCCGGTGGAAGTTGTCGATCCTGTTATCGACCTGCTCGACATGATTTTGGTCATGAGCGTCAATCCCGGATATGGCGGGCAAAGTTTCATTCCGTCGCAACTCGATAAGATCAAACTCTTGAGAGAAAAAATAGACGCAACAGGCCGCGATATTATCTTGGAAGTTGATGGCGGCGTAAATCCTGAAACCGCTAAAGACTGCCTCGCCGCCGGGGCAACTTCTTTGGTCGCGGGCAGCGCGGTCTTTAACGGCGCAGGGGATTACGCGGAAAATATTGCGGCGCTGAGAGGCGGCGCCTCTTCCGCCCCTGCAGCTAAGGTCGCTTAGGGCCTCCGGTCCCGAAGTCCCCATGTCCTCCGCGCGTCTTTCCACCTCTTCCCTTCTGCTGGCGGCGTTGTCCGCCAAGGGCAGCGCTGTCGCCGACAGTCTGGGTGAACCCTTTCGGATGATGCGCCTGCGCGCCGGACGGCCGGGACCTTTTCATCCTGCGAGTCCCGCCTATCACATCGGCGATAAAGACAAGGGGCAAGACCTCCTTTCGGGCAAATTTACCTATGGCGGACAATCCGTCGATGTCGGACTGCAAGGTGATCCTTGGACAATTACTGTGCCCTCCACCCGCTACGCAGCATGGCTGCATAGCTTTGAGTGGATGAATGACCTGCTTGCCGTGGGGCCGAAAGCCAAAGGCAAAGTTGAGGAAAAGGCAGCTGCCTTACGCGCGCGGTCACTCGTGGACAATTGGATCACCCATTACGGCGTGTGGAATCATTTCAACTGGGAGCCGGAGATTTTAACGTCGCGCCTCTGGCATTGGCTCATTCACTGGACGCCGGTTCTCTCCTCCGACGGAGCAGGCCCAAAAGCGGCCCAGCGCCGGGGATCTGTCATGCGGCAGATGAAATACCTCCGCCGCCAATATAAGTCCATTCCCCCTTCTGTTCTTCGTCTTCAGGCGGCGGCCGTGCTGACGCTAGGCGGAGCGCGCCTGACGGAAAAGTCAGAGGGATATTTTGCCCGCGGTCTGGACTGGCTGGACGATGAAATTGACGCGCAAATTCTTCCGGACGGGGGCCATATTTCGCGCAGCCCCGAAGACACTCTCAATTGCCTGGACATTCTGCTGTCCTTGGACACCTGCTTGGCCGATCGCGGCGTAGAAGGCTCGCGCACGCTGAGCCGGGCGATAGACCGTATGGTGCCTATGGTTGCGTTTTTCCTGCATAGCGACGGGCGGCTTGGCAGTTTCAATGGCGGCGGACCGAGCGATGCAGCAAATATCAGAACAATTCTGGACGCTGCGCCCGGAGAGGCTCGTCCTTTCGCCTATTGCCCGCACACACAATATCAACGCCTCGCCGCTGGCGAGTCCGTCCTGTTGATTGACACAGGCGAAACGCCGCCGCGCCCCTTCGATTTAAACGCCCATTTGGCGCCGCTCGCCTTCGAGCTGTCCACGGATTTGGGACGCCTGGTTGTTAATTGCGGGTGGAATGACGCTCAACCTCCGGGATGGCGCCGTCCCATGCGGTCGTCCGCCGCTCATTCGACCTTGAGCCTCGGCGCGGAGTCTCCCGGCGAGCTCCTACCAAAGGGCTGGAAAACGCGAATTGCCGGAGAGGCCGTGTTAGAAAATGCTGGCCCAACCAAGGGAACACGCAAAGAACAAGAAGGCGGCATGTGGCTGGAATCAAACCATCAAGGCTATCTGTCCCGCACCGGTCTAGGACATAGACGTCGCCTATTCATGTCGACGGACGGTGTGGATATTCGCGGCGAAGATAGTCTTTACGTTCCCCTAGGCCGCTCTCCGCAATCGCGCGAGGAACGTCCGTTCGAAATCAGATTTCATTTCCACCCTGATGTCAGGGTAAGCCTCTCCCAGGATCAGGCCAGCGCCCTACTAGTTCAGCGCGGACAAGCAGGATGGCGTTTCCGCACAGATGGCGGGCCATTGCGTCTGGAAGATTCTGTTTATTTGGCAGAAGGCGTAAAACCTGTCCGCTGCCAGCAATTGGTCATTCCGGGTCGCGCCCTGTCTGATAATGACGGCGAAGGCCGAACCAACCGTGTGCGGTGGTCATTCCGCAAACTTGAAAGCCGCCGCAGAGATGGATGACTCCCACATAGAGGTTGAAACAGACTTGGCGCGAGACAGTGAAAGCCAGGTCGACGTAACGCCTTCAAAACATCGCCGGCTGCGCCGGCTCCCAAGCCCGCTCAGCCTGCTTATCCGGCTTTTGATGATTGCCTTTGACGCCTTTTTAGGCGGCGTCGCCATGCTATTTGTTATTCGCTGGCGCTATGATTTTTTAAATAAGCCTATCCCGACGGAAATCGACTGGCAGGCATCGATTGTGATGATGTTTAGCGTGGTCATCATCTGGGCGGCAATGCGCCAGGACAGGGCCATTTGGCGGTTCACGTCACTCAAGGACTTTCAGAGGCTTTTCATTGGCGTTGTTTTGGCCTGCGCCGCGGTACCATTAGTCTTGTTTTTCTTCGTAGGTCGCGGGGAACATTTCCCGCGCTCGGCCCCGGTTTTGAGCGGATTGTTCTTTTTTGGCATGCTACTTCTGAGCCGGCTCTTGTCGATGATCGTTCAAAATGGGGACATACGGGCTTTATTCCGCCGGCAGTCTCAATTTGCAAATGATGCCATTTTAATTGGGCCGAGCTCAAAGCTTTATACTTATCTCAGGGATATGTCCCGGCGCGATCACGTCGGGGCTGTTAATCCGGTGGGCTTAATTGAAACTTCGGGCGTGAATGTCGGGCGCTCCATTCGGAGCATTCCAGTGCTGGGCGGCGTCGAGGACCTTTCGCAAATTTATGCGAGGCTGGCGTCCCGGCGAGATAAACCCTTGCAGCTAATATCGATTGACCCACTTCTCTCCAGACCAGACACGGAAATTCTGGTCAAGTCTGCGGCGGAACTCGGAGCGCCGCTTGCCCGGTTGCAATCTGACGGGGTGAATACAGGGCTCACGACGTTCGAAGCCGCCGATTTGATTGGACGGGATGTCAGAGCACTTGACCTTGCGCCCGTGCGCCGCCTGATTAAAAATCGACGCGTTCTTGTCACCGGGGCAGGCGGGTCCATTGGCTCTGAAATTTCCGCCCAGCTTGCGGCTCTTAATCCCGCCAGCCTCGCTTTGTATGATTGCTCTGAATATAACCTTTATAAACTGGAAAAACGACTTCTTCCGTTTCGTCCGTTATCGCGTGATCCGGATTGGACAACGTATATTGGCGATGTGTGGGACGCCGGACGGCTGAACGAAGTTTTTGAATGGGAAAGACCTGAAATTGTGATCCATGCGGCGGCATTGAAACATGTGCCGCTTGGCGAGACCAATCCGATAGAGACTCTTCGTACGAACGTCATGGGAACAAAAAAGGTTATTGAGACCTGCATCCATCACAGCACAGAAAATTTCATCCTGATCTCTACCGACAAGGCCGTCAATCCGATCAACATTATGGGCGCCAGCAAACGCATTGTTGAAATGCTAATGGTCGCAATGGCCTCTAAAGAGCCGAAACTCAATAGCTCCGCCGTGCGGTTCGGGAATGTGCTGGCTTCAACCGGGTCTGTCGTGCCCTTATTTGAGGATCAAATTGCGGCGGGAGGGCCCGTCACCGTGACCCACAAAGAAGTCTGCCGATATTTCATGACGACCTCCGAAGCCGCCGCGCTGGTCCTTCAAGCCGCCGCGCTGGAAGACCCTAGCGAGAGGAAAAAAGCCGAGTCCCAAGCAGATATTTATGTGCTCGAAATGGGCGACCCGGTTAATATTTCCCAACTCGCCAAACAACTTATTCGACTTCGCGGTAAGGTGCCGGGAAAGGATATTGAAATTCAATATACGGGTTTACGTCCCGGAGAGAAACTGTCCGAGCTTTTAACCGGCTCCTCCGAAAATTTAGAGCCGACCACCGTTGACGGGATCCAGCGGTTTACTGGAGAGGTTGCCGACGTCGAAGACATTATGGTCCAGATCGACAAATTGCTCCGCGCTATAAATAAGAGAGACCGGAAAGCCATTATGCGCGTGTTGAAAACATTGCTCCCCGAATTTGAACCTAATGGCGCCCTGGTCGCCAAAACCCGGCCGACCAATTAACCCCAACCCTAGCAAACCCGTCACTTCCCATAGTCTGGAGCCCGTGATAAAGGCAGGACCGAAAAATGACTTCTCCCTTATTTAGGTTTGACTATGCCCGCTCCCAATCCCGACCTTCCGGCTTTTGATCCTGCCCGCTTGGCACCTGTTAAACGCGCGCTTATTTCAGTTTCAGATAAGTCCAGATTAATAGATCAAGCGACGGCGTTGCATGAGCGCGGCGTTAAACTGGTCTCTACGGGCGGCACCCACCGCGCCATTGCCGCCGCCGGTATTCCGGTCAAAGACGTGGCAGAGCTGACGCATTTTCCGGAAATGATGGATGGCCGGGTCAAGACGCTCCACCCTATGGTCCATGGCGGACTTTTGGGCGACCGCGATCTCGCCTCTCACAAAGACGCCATGCACACCCACGGCATTCTCTCTATCGACTTGTTGATTGTGAATCTTTATCCGTTTGAGAATGCCGTAGCCTCCGGCGGATCTTACGAAATGTGTGTCGAGAATATTGACATTGGAGGTCCGGCCATGATCCGCGCTGCTGCCAAGAACCATGCCCATGTCGCCGTTTGTACTGATTCTGATGATGTTGACGCAGTCCTCGCCGATATGGACGCGCATGATAGGCAAACGACAGGAACATTGCGCCAAAAGCTCGCGGCAAAAACCTACGCCAGATCCGCGACCTATGACGCGGCGATTGCCAATTGGTTTGCGGCGCAGCTGGACGAGACGCCGAAATATCGCTCGCAAGGCGGTACGTTGAAACAAGAGCTTCGCTACGGGGAAAATCCGCATCAGACCGCCGCGTTTTATTCTGACGGATCGAACCGACCGGGCGTATCCACCGCCGAGCAATTACAAGGCAAGGCCCTGTCCTATAATAATATCAACGACACGGACGCCGCTTATGAACTTGTGGCCGAATTTGGCGCGGTGGCTGACGGAGCGAAACCTGCCGTCGCTATTATCAAACACGCCAATCCCTGCGGCGTAGCCGTGGCCGATGATTTTATCACAGCGTATAAAAACGCCCGGGCCTGTGACCCTGTTTCAGCCTTTGGCGGCATTGTCGCGCTGAACGGAAATTTGGACGCAAAGACGGCCAAAGAGATAGTCAAAGTCTTTACCGAAGTCGTGATTGCGCCGAGCGCTGATGAAGACGCCGTTGAGGTTTTTGCCAAGAAGAAAAATTTACGTCTTTTGATCGCAGGCGGCCTGCCCGATGTGAACGCGCCGTCCCTGACCCAGCGCAATGTTGCCGGAGGCGTGCTTGTGCAAGACCGCGACAACGGCGCTGTCGCCGAAGACGATTTAAAAGTCGTGACCAAGCGCAAACCAACGGACGCGGAAATGGCTGACCTTCGTATGGCGTGGAAAGTGGCTAAACACGTTAAATCCAACGCAATTATCTATGTTAAGGACGGATCAACCGCCGGGATCGGCGCGGGCCAAATGAGCCGCATCGATTCTGCACGTATTGCGGC
This sequence comes from Litorimonas haliclonae, assembly GCF_965138505.1. Taxonomy (NCBI): domain Bacteria; kingdom Pseudomonadati; phylum Pseudomonadota; class Alphaproteobacteria; order Maricaulales; family Robiginitomaculaceae; genus Litorimonas; species Litorimonas haliclonae. The sequence goes on from NZ_CBCSCO010000005.1 coordinate 16,335, forward strand.
CCGTAAAGCCGAAGACGCCCAAGAGGCGGCCGGTTGGGACGCGCCGAGAACGCAAGGCTGCGCCTGCGCCTCTGACGCCTTTTTCCCTTTCGCTGACGGAATGCTTGCCGCCGCCAGCGCCGGCGCAACCGCCATTATCCAGCCAGGCGGCTCAATTCGCGACGAAGAAGTCATCGCCGCCGCCGACGAGAAAGATATTGCGATGGTGTTTACAGGAATGCGGCACTTTAGGCACTAACCATCGCCGTGACCCGGTAGGGTCTGCCTCGCAAAGCGAGGAACGCGGCGATGCTCGTGAATTCCTACCCGACATCGGATGGCTGGGTGTGACTGCACCCCCATCCGCCTTTCCGCGTCGCCGCTCGCAGTACTAAATAAAGCACCAGTCCCACCGGTCCCGCCATTAAGGTCAAAAGCAAACACGGCACCAACATCCAGTGGCTAAAACCGCGTTTTTGCGCGTCTCGCGCTTCCCAGGCTCCGACGAACAGATCAAAGACCAGATAATGTGCCCAGCCAATGATGATGCCGACATCGGAGGAGAATAATTCTCTGATACCTTCTATCGACGTGAAACTGCCGCCTGCGCCCTGCCCACTTAGCGCCAAAGCGAAACAGACGATATAAATTCCGCCTAAGAAGAGGGGGTATAGCGCGGAGTGAACAATGAATTTAGTCCCTTTCCATCGCGGTAAGAATATCAATAGCGCCCAGGCCGGAAGGACGCTCAAGTTAATTATGCTGAAGAGAAGCGGGTAGGTCATAAGCCCTCTTACCGCCCTCGGCCTCCCGCGGCTATGGGATTCTGAGCGACTCGCCGTCGTCAAACCTCTCTAAATTGTTAACGATTATTAAGCTTTCGTAAACATGCGGAACGATTGCGCTTGGCCGGAATTATTTATGTGTAATTCTCAGGAAAGGGGATCAATTATGGCTAAGTTTAAAACAATGACAGGAATCGCTGTTACGGCGCTACTTTTCGCAGGCTCCAACGCCTTTGCTGGGGACGAAATCAAGTCCAATGAAGTTAAGTCTGAAACGGTGGTTGAAACCACGACTGACACCGAAGCCCGCGAAGAAACCACGTCCGCAGTTGTGACCTTTACCAAAACAGAAGAAGACCCCCGCGTCATGGGCGCAATTGCCCGCGGCGACATGGTCCGCGTTCAAAATAATAATGGAAATATCTATTTGAACCGTTTTGTGCCCATCACTGAACTTCCCGATCCGGAACTCGACGTCGATACGGTCGAAACTTACAGTTATGAGTATAATGGTCGGACCTACACGAACAAGGTCGTAAACGAGAAATAGCTCTCTATTGCCTTTGCTTGAGAAAAAGCTTGGCCCCGTAAAATTACGGAAAACTCATCTCTCATTCAGGAACCCGACAGGTTACCACGCGTAAAGCTGGCCATGGTTGGGATTGAATTTAACAGGTTCCACACGGAATAAAGAAGGAAGAAGACAATGAAGTATTTAACAACGACAATCGCCACAGTCTCTATACTTGGCCTCGCCGCTTGTACAACAACAGGTAATGTTGAGAAAAACGCAGCGCTCGGCGCAGCCGGCGGCGCTCTTGCGGGTGCTGTTATCGGTAACAATGTCGGGTCGGGCGATGCCAAAACTGGCGCCGCTATCGGCGCGGTAGTTGGCGGCGCAGGCGGCGCTTATGCTGGTAATCAGAAAGACAAAGCTATTGGCGAAGGCACACGTGTCCGTCAACGCGCCAACGGCCAGCCGCTCTATTATGATCAATCAGCAGGGCGTTATTACTATTTCGACGAAGCGCGTGGTCGCACCTATTTTGAAAATGGTGAGCTTCGCGGCTAAGCCGAACGCGTATATATTTGAAAAGGCGGTTTTTCGAAGCCGCCTTTTTTATTGTCTGGAATTAGCCTATAAACCCTTATGACCGATTTTCCTTTCGAACGCACCGCCACCGTTTATCCCGCCGGAACCATTTTGCAGGTAAAAGCCTTTGGCTTTGTCACGCATTACGGAATCTCTACGGGCTACGGCACGGTTATTCACACGTCTGCCCGTTTTGGCCGTGTGGAAGAAACCGATATGGCCGATTTTTCCCAAGGAAAGCCCGTCCAAGCGATACAGCTTGCCTCCGGGGTATCCGGCTCTGAGCTTGTCGCCCGCGCCCGAAGCCGAAAAGGTGACCGATATAATGTGCTCGTCAATAATTGCGAACATTTCGTTACTTGGGTGATGGAAGGCAAAGGCCGCTCCTCGCAGCTTGGCTTGCTCGACGCCCGCCGCCTGTCACGCGATTAACCCCTTACCCTATGCCGCCGCGCCTACGACATGCCTTTGATCGCGAGCTGAGCCTGTCGCAAACGGCAAGACAGGCAAACGAACAAAACCTCGCTTTTCATCATTTAGAACGCGCGCATGTGTTAGGGCAGGCCTATTTCACACCGCACCTTCAAACGCATTGGAAAATGCTGGCATGGGGACTGAGACAAGGACAGCTCAGAGAGGTCCTAGGCCAAATTTTGCGACTGATAGCGGTATTCCCGGCGAGTGCGTTCGGTTGGGTTCCTGTTGGAAATACAGGCGGCGCCAATGTTTCGGCCTTTCAAAAAATGGAAATAAGCGAAGATCTTCAAGAAATCCTTCAGGACGCACGCGATGACTAAGCGACAAGACCCTCCGACAGAAGGGGAGAAAAAGAATGAGGCGGATGCAGGGAAAGCTTCGACTCCGGTCGCTGCTGCATCCCCCTCAAAACCACGTCCAATCAAACAAGCTTTCAAATGGTCTCTTGTGGCGGGTCTAATTCTGTTTTTGGTCGTCCACATATATTTGCTGGCTCTTACCGTTTTCCCGGTCCCCACGACAATAAATATGATTTTAAATGACGAGCCCGTTCGGCGTCAGAATATGCTTTTATCGGATATCTCACCCAATCTCGTTTACGCCGTTATTGCCGCCGAGGATTCCCGGTTCTGTGAGCATGACGGCATCGATTTCGAAGCGGTGCAGAAGGCTTTCGAGAACAATCAATCGGGCGGCAAGCGCCGCGGCGGCTCTACCATTTCCCAGCAAACAGCTAAGAATGTCGTATTCTGGAATGGCGGGGGATATCTCCGCAAAGCCGGGGAAGCCTATGTCACCTTTACGATAGAAACTTTCTGGTCAAAACGGCGCATTATGGAAGTTTATCTCAACGTGGCAGAGTGGGGCGACGGGATTTACGGCGCGGAAGGCGCGGCCCGCGTGCGGTTTCGCAAACACGCCAGAGACTTGTCAACGCGCGAAGCCGCTTTACTGGCGGCCGTCTTGCCAAATCCGCAAAAATGGCGGGTCGATCCGCCCGGACCCTATGTCAGCGGCCGAGCCGGAACACTGCAATCACGAATAGGCGAGGTTCGCCGCAGCGGCTACGCCGCCTGTGTCCTAGACTAAAAAACGCCCTTCTTTTGCAAGAAGGGCGAGTTTCGGGAATAGATCGAGGTTTCGCTCTGTAACAGAGCGAAAGTTATTTCTTGTCGTTGGAGGCAAGCAAAGAGATCTCTTTCGTTCCATCATTTACAGCCAAAACTTTTGAGCGTTTAATCGTGCACGTCACATTCAGGTTTTCACCGCCATCATTTGAAACGGCTGTGAAATAAATTGTCTTAGTGCGGTTACCTTCTTCGCGGTCATAGCTGAGGCGATAATTGGACATATCTGTTTCAGATTGTTCCGTCAGGGCGACGCGGCATTTTTCAACGTCTCCATTGGATGTCGCATTTGCCGGGAAGGATGCAAAAAGACCTGCGCCGATCAAGCAAAGGGCAGCAGTTTTTAGGGGGGTGTGTGACCGTGTCATCGAAAATTTCCTCTAAGAATGGGTGAGCCATATATGTGGCGTCTATCCCGGACTTATTAGAAAATACTCAGTTAAAAAGTCCCATCGATTACAAAAAAGGCCAGTCGATTTTGAAATCAATCGGATGTTTTTAGTATCAACCAGCGGCGCATCAGCCTCTGCGGTCTTTTAGGTTTTGGCGGTAAGCCGTCGGGGTCATGCCTTCAATTTCGCGAAAAGCGCGGTTGAACGGCGCGAGGGAGTTATAGCCGACATCCATCGCCAAAGTCAGCACAGGAATGCGCGATTTCTCTGGATCCTGAAGGTCAGCTTTGACGGCATTGATTCGGTAAGTATTCAGGAACGCGGAAAAATTACGGTATCCAAGACCCTGATTTATAAGAGCCCGCAGACGGTGCTCTGGCGTCTCAAGATGCTCCGCCAGTCTGCGGATTGTCATCCCGGTTTCCCGGTAAATCTTATCCTTCTCCATCGCAGCTCTCAGGTTTTCTAACAAAAGCCCGTCTCGCGGATCAATCGCGGAGCCGCCTTCGGCAATTTCGCTCGGGTCGGGCTCAAACGCCATATTGTCGAGGTCAATTCGGGTGAGCCAAAGCGTGAACCAAAGCGCCAGAGGAAAGACCACCAAGGGCTTTATGAATGTCAGTTGCCCCTGATAAAACGGATTCCAGACATTTTCCGTCAGGATAGAGAATGTAACAGAGGCAACAACGCCAGCGACAAAATAAGCCCGATAAAGACGCCGGGTCGCGACGAGGTCGTCCCTGCCCTCCCGCGTGATAGTAAAAATAAGGTGCCCCATCAGACACAAAGCCAACACATAAAATAACACCAGCAAATAACCTGGATATATAAAATCACCGGTAATTTGCGCGTAACTCCGCGGGAGCGTTATCGAGACGAATATGACCAAAATAGCCCAATGGGGCCATTTGAGCTCGAAATCATCCCGAAAGATAGCCAACCCAAACCACCAGGCAAATACGATGGACCCTGTCTCAGATAGGCTCGCGACTACATATATTGGCATAGGCGGCCTTAAGGCTTCCGGGGCGGTTGCAATCAACATTCCCACGGTCCCGAATGCCGTCAAAACAACAAAGATCGCGGGCCGCCAACAGCGTTTATCCCGAAGCGCCAAGGTTGCCGATAGCAACAATAACGTCACGGTCGAAAGACGGAGGAAAGCATCTAACCAGAGCATAGGTTCAACAGACAGGGTTTTAGCGAAAGTCACAAGTTACAAGCGCGTCTTTGACGTGCAGGCCCGATATACAGATATTTAAAGCGGGCGGTGAATTCTTTCTATTTTATATTTTTGACCACACGTTGCGGGAAAGGTATTTCGATATTATTGGCCTTGAGCGTCCGCCAAATAATCATGCCGACATCGGACGTGAATTTATTTGGCCCATCATCAATGCCTTCGGCCCAGAACTCGACGCACATATTAATGGCGCTATCCCCGAAGGATCGAAATTCGACGCTTGGTACATCCGGGTCGCTCAGAACATCCTCATGCTCCAAGACTGCATCGCGAATAAGCGGCACCAGCGCGTCCAAATCGGTGTCATAGGCCACGCCGAAATCTACTTCGTAACGCTGCAACGGATTGTCATGCGTCCAGTTTTCATAGGCATCTTCGGTAAATTTCGTATTCGGAACGATTATGTCTTTTCCGTCCGCCGTTGCGACCGTCGTAGAGCGAATATTGATCGCTTTGACACGGCCAAACCTATCCCCTTCCATATTAACGTAATCTCCGATTTTCACCGAACGATCAAAAAGAATGATGAGCCCGGAAATAAAATTCGCGGCGATCGGCTGCAGTCCAAACCCAATGCCGAGACCCAGCGCAGAGAAAACGACTACCAGCCCGGAGAGCGGAATTCCCGCTGCCCCGACGACAAGGAAAAAAATGATAGCGAACAGAACTATTTGAAAGAGTTTAGCGACAATTTCGCGAACACCGGCATCCAGATTCTCTTGGGAACGAATTGCCGATTGGCCCTTTACATTCGAAAGATTACCGACCCAGAAAAACAAGAAGCCAAACACAACGAGTTTCACGACCGTCATCGCCGTAATTGGACTGTTCCCCATAGGGAGCAAAACAGTCCCGCTTAATAAAGCTTTGAATTCATCGAAATACCCAAGAACGATAATTAGGCTGAGCGGGACGAGCACCCACAGAGCCAGCTTTCGGTAAAAAGCCTCTTGCAGGAAAACTTTGATGACACGGTAAACCAGAAAAACAGCTGCGAGGCTCTGGGCCAGCTTTACCAGCCAATCTTCTGAAAAAGCCGGAACCGCCAACAAAATATTGGAGGAGAGTCCGAGCAATAGGACAAGCAAAACAGCCCGAAGTAATCCCCCAACTTTAAAGAGTATCTGTCTGACTTTCAGATATTTTACGGATTCGGCAGGCTCTTTTTTGAAAAACGGGATCGCCCGTTGCAGTATTTTCGCCAAAAGCGGCGCTATCAGGATCGATAACACTATTGCACTCAGTTGCGCTAGAAAGGACGGCGTCTGCATCCAGAGCCAAATCTGGTCTCGCCAATTTTCCAGCTGACTCTGTACTGTGGCCAGATCAAAATCCATGACGCGTCCTCCCAAAAAATCAATTTGCTTTAAAAGGGGGGCTATCTTTTGTAAACGGTTATGCGCTAGGAACGCGCCGTATTTAAGGAGCCCAGCCTATGTCATCCCCCAAGAAAGTCGTTCTCGCCTATTCCGGAGGCCTCGACACCTCAATCATCCTGAAATGGTTGCAGGAGGAAAAAGGCTGCGAGGTTGTGACTTTTACCGCTGATCTGGGTCAAGGCGAAGAGTTGGAGCCCGCGCGCCGCAAAGCCGAGGCCCAAGGCGTCAAAGAAATTTTCATAGATGACCTTCGCGAGGAATTTGTTCGCGATTTCGTTTTTCCGATGATGCGCGCCAATGCGGTTTATGAAGGGCTTTACCTTCTCGGCACCTCGATCGCCCGTCCGTTGATTTCCAAACGCCAGATCGAAATTGCGCATCAGGTCGGCGCGGACGCCGTCTGTCACGGCGCGACAGGCAAAGGAAATGATCAGGTCCGCTTCGAGCTTGGCTATTACGCGCTTGACCCGGACATCAAAGTTATTGCGCCTTGGCGGGAATGGGATCTGAACTCCCGTACAAAGCTTATCGAATATGCAGAGAAGCACGGCATTGAAATTGCCAAGGACAAACGCGGCGAAGCGCCTTTCTCGGTTGATGCTAATTTGCTGCATACCTCTTCCGAAGGCAAAGCCTTGGAGGATCCAAATGAAGAAGCACCGGAGTTTGTTTATCAGCGCACAGTCGCGCCGGAAGACGCGCCAGACAAGCCCACCTACATCACCATCGGTTTTGAACGCGGGGATGCGGTTAGTATTGACGGCGAAGACTTGTCTCCCGCGGCGCTCTTAACCAAACTTAACGAACTCGGCGGCGCCAATGGCATTGGCCGTCTCGATTTGCTGGAAAACCGCTTTGTCGGCATGAAGTCGCGCGGCATTTATGAGACGCCCGGCGGCACTATCCTCCTGATGGCGCATCGCGGCATTGAACAGATTACGCTCGACAAAGGCGCAGCGCATTTGAAAGACGAGCTCATGCCGAAATATGCCGAGTTGGTTTATAATGGCTATTGGTATTCGCCTGAGCGCGAAATGCTCCAGGCCGCTATCGACACGTCCCAGGAATTGGTGACGGGCACAGTTCGTTTGAAGCTCTATAAAGGCAGCGTCGACATTGTCGGCCGGGAAAGCCCTTATTCGCTTTATTCTCAAGAACACGTCACGTTCGAAGAAGACGATGTTTATGATCAGGCCGATGCTGGCGGGTTTATCAAGATCAACGCCTTGCGCCTTCGCCTGCTGAAAGCGCGGGATCGTAAAGCCGGAAAGAACAGTTAACGACCTCATATACTATGCCGCGGCAATCACCGTGTTACCTGAATAGGGTGATCGCCCGCATGAATATTGTGCTATTTGCTTAAATTAGGTCTGTTTGTTTGCTTCGAAATGGCGTAGCGCAGAAGAATAATTTTAAGCGAACTGAAAGTCTTAAAAAGGTAGGGTTATGGTTAAGTCATCCTCCAAGGAACTGAATTTCCGCCAAAGCGTCGATGTGATGTTCAATCGCGCCGCCAGTTTTGTTGATCTGTCCCCGAAAATGATTGAGAAAATCCGCGTCTGTAACGCGACCTATACGGTCCGTTTCGGCGTGAAGCTGCGGGGCGAAGTTCATACATTTGTCGGCTACCGCGCCGTTCATTCCGAGCATAAAGAGCCTGTAAAAGGCGGCATCCGATACTCTCTTGATGTGAATCAGGACGAGGTCGAAGCGCTTGCCGCGCTGATGACCTATAAAACCGCGCTTGTAGAAGTGCCGTTTGGCGGATCGAAAGGCGGCTTGTGCATTAACCCCAAAGACTGGACCGAAGAAGAACTGGAGCGCATCACCCGCCGCTTTACCTTCGAGCTGTCCCGCCGCGACCTAATCCATCCCTCTCTAAATGTTCCCGCTCCCGATATGGGCACGGGCGAGCGAGAAATGGCCTGGATGATGGATGAATATCGCCGGCTACATAATGAAAATATTGACGCCATTGCCTGCGTTACCGGTAAACCCGTCCACTTGGGCGGTATTGAAGGCCGCGTCGAAGCCACCGGACGCGGTGTGCAATATGCTCTGCGCGAATTTTTCCGTCACCCTGACGATATTAAAAAAGCAGGATTACGCGGGGATCTTGATGGGAAGAAAATCGTCGTTCAAGGCCTCGGTAATGTGGGCTATCACGCCGCGCTCTTCCTCTCCGAAGAAGACGGCTCAAAGATTGTCAGCGTGATTGAACGCGCCGGCACTATACGCAATCCGAAAGGCATCGATATCCGGGCGCTCAAGGAACATATTTCCAGCGGCGAAGATCTGTCAAAGTTTGAAGGGGGAGTTTTTGAAGAACCCAATGCTAACGCAATCTGTGAGGCGTGCGACATCTTGATTCCGGCGGCGCTGGAAGGCGTCATCAATGTCGATAACGCCCACGCCGTCAAAGCCAATCTCGTGATTGAAGCAGCGAACGGCCCCATTACGGCTATGGCGGATAAAATTCTCCGCGATAAAGGCGTGTTTATTATCCCCGACATGTATGCCAATGCGGGCGGCGTGACCGTGTCCTATTTCGAGTGGGTGAAAAACGTAAACCATATCCGCTTTGGCCGCCTTCAGCGCCGAAATGAAGAACGTAAATATCACATCCTGATTGACGCGCTTGAAAGCCAAGGCATGAATTTTAAGAAAAGCTTCAAGAAAGAATATCTTGAAGGCGCTGGAGAACTGGCGCTCGTTCGCGCTGGTTTGGACGACACGATGCGGGCGGCCTATATGAATATAAAAACAGCGCTGGAAAATAATCCGGAGCTGGAAGATATGCGTACAGCCGCCTTCTTTAGTGTGATCGAAGACATCGCGCTTCATTACCGGAGTATCGGGCTTTAAAGTTTTCCCGCCTTCGGCGGGACATTCGCCGCAATAAATGAAACCCTTTCGAGGTTTCCATCGTAAGGTTTAGGAAGACCCTAACTTGGGAGAAACTGCCTTATGACGACCTATTTGATTGCATACTTTTCGACGCTTATTGCTTTTTTTGCTTTGGACATGCTTTGGCTCGGCCTCATCGCTCGAAAGTTTTACGCCAATCAACTTGGGAGCCTTATGGCGGATAGTCCCAACTGGCTCGTCGCGGTTGTTTTCTACGCCATGTATATTGTTGGAATCGTCTTTTTCGCCATCCGGCCCGCGATTGAAGCAGAGCAAGTTCTGAAAGCGACGCTCTATGGCGCCCTTTTTGGATTCTTTTGTTACGCCACTTATGATTTGACCAATTTGGCAACCTTGCGCGACTGGCCAACAAAAATGGTGGTCGTCGATATTATTTGGGGAATTATCCTGACCGGAAGCTGCGCGACCGTCGGCGCTTGGGCCACGCTCAAATTCGCGGCTTAGCTTAAGCCATAAAAAAGCCCCGAAAAAATCGGGGCTTTATTTATTATCTGAGGTGGACGCTACAGATCGACGGTTTTCATTTCGCCTAGCTCCGGCTCTTCATGTTTAATATTGGCCTTCGCCATTTCATACATAAAGGTCAGTGGGTTGGCGTCTGACGCCCAAATCGCGGCGTCATGCGGGACAAATTTGAGCATCATTAGCTCCTTATCGTCTTTACCTTCAGGATACCAAGCGGCCACCTTCTGATCCCAAAACTTATCGATTGTCGCTTTGTCGTGATGCGCGGTCAGACGCCCTTTGACGCAAGCCTGATAATCTTTCGAGATATGGCACAGATGAACCGTGCCGGGATTGACCGCAATTGTCTTTCCCAATTCCGAAAAGCGGTCAGAATAGAAATAGATCACATTTTCATCTGTATCTATTTGAGGCGTCATGGGCTGCATATGCTCTTCCTCGTCGGTTGAGCCGAGCATGACGCACATGGCGTCTTGAAGTTCTTCCAGTAATTGCTTTTGCGGATTTTCGTGAAATTTTTCGAGGTTTGCCATGTGTTCTCTCCTTTAAGTTATCTGGAAAGAAAACGGGGCTGGGTAGGGATAGTTCCCATTTGCGTTCGTTAAACTCCGTTCAGTTCTTTGTCTTTTAGCCAAGCCTTATAGCGCTTTGTCTGACCTATTGTGCGTAATTGTTGTGCCAAAGTTGCCAGCAAAGGACGCTGGTTCTTTTTTACGGATTTGCCTGCGCCCAGCCGATTGAGTTGTTCTTTGGCCAGCGCCATATTGGCCAGAGACAACAGGGCTTTATTTTTCCAGTTTACCGTAGCAATATTTGTGTTGAGATTGCGTCCCTCCTGCCAGTCATTCGGCAAGTTTGGGTTATACGCCATGGCGCGGGCAAGGCCGATGATATCGACACCTTCGGACAAAGCGGCTTCCGCCGTGTCTTTGCGTGTTACACCGCCGGTCACCATGATCGGCATGGTTGCCGCGGCGGCTATGTCTTTAGCAAAATCGAGAAAGAACATTTCGCGCTCTTTGGTGCTCTGGGCGCGGCCATCGGCCGCCAGACCCATCATCGCGGCGCTTTCGTAATTGCCGCCGGACAGCTCGACAAAATCCAATGCTTCGCCGCCAAGCCAATCCACGACCAGTTTGGCGTCGCCGACATCAAATCCGCCGCGCTGGAAGTCAGCGGAATTTAGTTTCACCGCGACGATGAAATTTGACTCGACACGCGCCCGTACGGCACGGACCGTCTCTAACAAAAACCTGGCACGGTTTTCCAGAGACCCGCCCCACTCATCCTCCCGCTTATTCGTTAAAGGCGATAAAAATTGCGCGATCAAATAACCGTGAGCCCCGTGAATCTGTACGCCGTCAAAACCAGCGCGTTCCGCCTGATGAGCCGTGTCAGCAAACCGTTTAATTAATCCCAAAATTTCATCGGAGGACAATGCCCGGGCCGGCGCAAACATATTATCCGCCGGGCCGTCGAGCGTCACCTTGGTCTCAGAGGCAGAGACTGCCTCGGTTCCCATGCTGGCATAGACCTGCCGCCCGGGGTGAGAGATTTGCATAACCATTTTGGCGCCGCCGGATTTGCCGATCTCGGCCCATTTTTGGAAACGCTCTCGCGCGTTGTCTTCGGCAAGAGAGCCTTGTTCCAATACAACTCCGCCCGGCCCGGTCATCGCCGTTGGGTCAATCATCACATTGCCGGTCAATATCATTCCCGGCCCGCCCTTTGTCCAGGCCGAGTAAAGATTGAACAAAGCCTCGCCGGGGGTTTGTCCGGCCTCCGCCAGATTTTCTTCCATCGCCGCCTTGCACAGACGGTTTGAGAGGGTTTGGCCGCTCTGTAGCGTGAGGGAGTCATAAATATCTGTCATGACGCGGGTGTTACCTGAAAGACGCCCGAGAGAGAACAGTCATTATTGAATTGAAAAACAGGTTTTCTGTACACAACCGCATAGCGGCGGGAACCTCTCGCCTCTTCAGTTCTTGATAAAGGGCAATCACTAAGGAGATTCAAATGGCTAGATTTTCAAATAAAAATGTTCTTATCACCGGCGGCAGTTCAGGCATCGGCCTGGCCACAGCCAGGCGCGTGACAGAAGAAGGCGGCCGGGTGATGGTGACAGGACGCAGTGAAGACCACCTCAACGACGCCAAAAAGGTTTTGCCGGATTCTGCAGTCGTTTTGAAAAATGATGCGTCGGATGTTGACGCCGCAGATGAGCTCGCGCAGTCCGCAAAAGATTTCGGAAAACTCGACGCTGTCTTTCTAAATGCAGGGTACGGGGATTTCAGACCTGTTGAAAAAAGTGACGCAGATTTTTTCGATGCGATGAACAACGTTAATGTGCGCGGTCCCGTGCTCCATCTGAAAGCGCTTAAAGATAATATTGCGAATCCCTCCTCTGTTCTAGTGACGGCAAGCGTCTCGTCCTATATCGGACAGGCTAATGGCGCTGTTTACGCCGGCACAAAAGGCGCCGTCACTGGCATGGCTCGGGCTTGGGCCGCAGAGCTAGCCGACAAAAATATTCGTGTAAATACGATTGCCCCCGGACCGATTGAAACCAACTTCTTCAACAGCATTGATATGCCGGATGACGAAGTCGAGAAAATGGTAGAAAATATTAAAAGTAACGTGGCCCTTGGCCGCCTTGGCACCGCCGAAGAAGTCGCCGCCGTCGCGACCTTTCTCCTATCGGATGATAGCAGCTATGTCACCGGAAGCCAGTATATGGTCGATGGCGGCATGACCTATCGTTAGGTCGAAATACTAGTGCTTATTGGCGGGCCCCTCCGCGGGTCCGCCAAGCCTTGAACAAACCATACACACTGATCGCCAGCCAAGCACATTCAATGATAAATGACGCAAGGTTAAAGGTGAAATAGAGCGACACCATAATCAGAAGCGCGCCCACAGCATTGAGCGCGGAATAGCGCCAGCCTCTCGAGTCAATTTTTTCGACTTGCAACAGGCCGTAAGCCAAAAGGACGAAGGCCACGCCTGTAATTCCAATCGCATCGTAAATTGTCATAAGGGAGTCACCCGTCTCATAGTTAGATTAATTCTGCCGCCCTTTGGCACGAGCGCGCTCTCTCCGTAAGAGACTTTACTCACCCCGTGGTGACACAGTCGGGCCTCGCCCGCCAGAACGACAACGTCCCCGGAAAAGAGCCTTACCCCCTTTGTCGGTCCGCCGCGTTTGGGCCCGCCGATACGAAACATGGCCGGGTCGCCGAGGCTCACGCTGACGACGGGGGCTTGAATATTCTGCTCGTCATTGTCGACATGCATCCCCATTTTTGCGCCGTCCCGATACCAGTTAATCAGACAGGCTTCGGGCGGAGCAGGATAGCCGCTGACGTCATCCCATAGCCTCCGCAAAACCGGCGGCAAGTCAGGCCAAGGCTTTCCGGTTTTGGGGTGGAGCGCCTCATAGCGATAGCCGCCTTTATCCGTAACCCAGCCTAGCGGTCCGAAATTGCTCATGACGACCGAAAGCGGCGCGCCGGTTCGCGGCATGGTCGGCTGAAAAAATGGAGCTTGCGAGACGCCGTCCCTCACCGCTTCGATTAACCCGGCCTGTTCCTCGAGCGAGAAATAAAGCGGATAATGTGCAAAGCCTTTCGGGAAGTCGGACATGAGGTTTCAATGGCAAAGCATTCAGGAACTGACAATGGATTTATTGTTTATTCCGGAGCGTCAGAATTCTATGAAGACGCATGAAAAGACATTTCCTTCTCGTATTACTCTCCTTCAGCGTTTTCCTAATTTCATTTTGTGAAACGGCAATTGCGCAAAGTAATGAAAAAAGTGAGGCGGATTCTTTGACGGACGCCAAGTTTGAGGCTTCTTCCGCCTGGGATGAATTTGAAAACACATTTCGGCTTTTTTATGCCTATCTGGATCGACGGGATGTGGATGTAGAGCAATGGTTTTCGGTCACCAAATCAAGCGCTCTGCGGTCCCAAACTGCCGCCGACTTTCGAGATATTATCAGGCGCGCCACTTATCTGTTTACTGACCCACACATTATCGTCGGGCCATTAGAGCCAGATAGTTTTAATGTCTTTCCTTCCGCATCTGATCTAATCGTTCACAAAGAAGAAGACGGATTTGTTATCCAACATGTGCGACTCGGCTCGCCTGCAGCAGAGCTAGGCATACGTCCGAACTGGAAAGTCCTGACAATTGACGGGCTGAGTCCGAAATCTGTACTTTCAAATATAATGAAAGGTCTGCCGTTTTCCCTGAGCCAAGAGCAGGAAAGCTATCTGATTACATTGGCCCTCAATGGTCGCAGGACAGGCGAAAGAGAACTCGAGCTGCAAGAGGGGCCAACAAGAAGCCACAGACTAACTCTCAGGTCACCTCGGGCTTTTGCCGCAGACCTTCAAAGTGAGCCGGCTCTGACGACTGAGTTTATTGATAATTTGGCGGTCATAAAAATAAACAACTCTCTCGGAAACAACGACCTGATATCTCTTTTTGACAATGCGATAAAAAATGCGTGGGACAAGGACGGAGTTATTCTCGATTTGCGAAATACTCCCAGCGGCGGGAATACCGAGGTCGGGCGTAGCCTTATTGGGCATTTTATTTCCGAAGAACGACCCTACCAAATTCACGAAATCCCCTCCCTTGAACGAGAATTCTCTGTCCCGCGAAAATTCATAGAGCTCGTCCAACCTCGGGCGCCTTATATCTCTCCTGACAAAGTCGTTGTTTTATCCGGGCCTTGGACCGGCAGTATGGGCGAGGGCATTACGATTGGGTTGAACGGCGCAGCAGACGTAACCGTCATTGCATCAGATATGGGCGACCTGTTAGGCGGGCTTTCCAATCGCTACCTTGAACGCTCCGATTTGAAGCTGGATCTTGGTACGGAGTATCTTACCCATATTGACGGAACGCCTCGGGAAGATTTTGTCGCCGATATTTCACCCGACCGCGTTGATGTCGGACAAAGCGGTCAAGACATTGGTCTTGCTTTGGCAATTAAAGAGCTGAAATCTCGCTAAGGGGCTGCCTCACATCTCACACACACAAAAATGTGAGCCCTACCCTTGCATGGAACGTATCGTCCCCCATATCGGGGCAGACGGTGCGTTTCTCTGCATAAAACCGCAGAAAAACTCAGGTTTCACACAGAGTGGACACACCCCATTATTAACGTCGTGGCCTTTGAAGGGGCCGCATAAAAGGAGCAAACCATGTCTAAAGTGATTGGTATTGACCTGGGTACGACAAATTCATGTGTTGCCGTGATGGACGGTGACAAGCCCCGGGTTATCGAAAATGCAGAGGGTCAACGCACGACCCCATCCGTCGTCGCCTTTACGGAAGACGGCGAACGCCTTATCGGCACACCGGCACGTCGCCAGGCGGTGACAAACCCGGAACACACTTATTACGCCATTAAGCGTCTGATTGGCCGCGCCATGACAGACCCGGCCGTCAAAAAAGACGCCAAAATGGTTCCGTATAAAATCGTCAAAGGCAAAGGCGGAGACGCTTATGTCGAAAATCGCGACGGAAAAGCGCTAAGCCCGTCCGAAGTTTCTGCGATGATCCTGACAAAAATGAAGGAAACCGCTGAAGACTATTTGGGCTCCGGCGTGACACAAGCCGTTATCACGGTTCCAGCTTACTTTAACGACGCTCAGCGCCAGGCGACGAAAGACGCCGGTAAAATTGCCGGTCTCGAAGTTCTGCGGATCATCAACGAGCCGACAGCCGCGGCGCTTGCTTATGGTATGGACAAAGAAGACGGCAAAACAATTGCGGTTTACGATTTGGGCGGCGGTACATTCGACGTCTCCATCCTCGAAATCGGAGACGGCGTCTTTGAAGTGAAATCCACAAATGGGGATACATTCCTCGGCGGTGAAGATTTTGACATGGCCATCGTTGAATATTTCAATTCGGAATTCAAAAAAGACACAGGCATTGACCTCTCAGGCGACAAGCTCGCACTGCAACGTCTTCGCGAAGAAGCCGAGAAGGCCAAGAAAGAGCTGTCATCCGCCTCTTCTTACGAAGTGAACCTGCCCTTCATTACGGCAGACTCTTCCGGCCCGAAACATTTGAACATGAAGCTGTCCCGCGCTAAGTTGGAAACACTTGTCGGCGATCTTATTAAACGTTCAATTGCGCCGTGTAAAAAGGCTCTTTCCGATGCGGGTCTTAAAGCCGGCGATATTGATGATGTCGTTCTGGTCGGCGGGATGACCCGTATGCCAGCCGTTCAAAAAGCGGTGGCCGATTTCTTTGGTAAAGAACCTCATAAAGGGGTGAATCCGGATGAAGTGGTTGCCATGGGCGCCGCTATTCAGGCTGGTGTTTTGCAAGGCGACGTCAAAGACGTTCTCCTGCTTGACGTAACGCCTCTGTCTCTCGGTATTGAAACCGAGGGCGGCGTGTTTACCCGCATGATCGACCGGAACACGACGATTCCGACGAAGAAGTCTCAGGTTTACTCAACCGCTGCCGACAACCAGTCAGCTGTGACTATTCGGGTCTCACAAGGTGAGCGTGAAATGGCTGCGGATAACAAATTGCTCGGTCAGTTTGATCTGGTGGGTATTCCCCCGGCGCCTCGCGGTATGCCGCAAATCGAAGTCACCTTTGACATCGACGCCAACGGCATTGTGAACGTCTCGGCCAAAGACAAAGCCACAGGTAAGGAACAGCAAATCCGTATCCAGGCCAGTGGCGGTTTGTCCGAGGACGACATCGAGGCCATGGTTAAAGACGCCGAAGCTAATGCGGATGAGGATAAAGCCCGCCGCGAGCTTGCCGAAGCCAAAAACCAGGCCGAAGCTCTGACGCACAAAGCCGAGTCAGACGTGAAAGAGCATGGTGAAAGCCTCTCTGACGAAGACAAGGAAGCGATTGAAGATGCGGTCAAGGAACTCCGCGAAGTTGCGGAAACTGATGACACGGCTCTGATCACAGATAAAATTCAGGTGCTGACGGCGGCCGTTATGAAAATGGGCGAAGCAATATACGCTAACTCCCAAGAAGATGATGACGGCCCGGCCTCTGCTGCGGCTGACGCAGCAGACGATGACGACGAAGACGTTGTCGACGCTGAGTTTGAAGACGTAGACGAAAATAAGTCTTAAGTTTTCTAAAAGTTTCAGAATTTTCACCCTCTGCGTCTAGGCGCAGGGGGTTTTTTATTGGATAGATAATTTATGATTTTGATGTCCGCACAGGCTTTCCCGCCCCGCTCCGGAGGTATTCAAACCTTGATGGACGGGTTTGCGCGCGCCGCCGCCAAAAAGAATGAGGTGGTCGTCTATGCCGACGGAGATCGACGCGCCGCAGCTTATGACCAGGAGGCCACCGCCCCCTATACCGTCCGCCGGTTCAGCGGGCTGAAACAATGGCGCAGACGAAACAAAGCCTCGGCCATTAAACGATTTTGTCAGGAAAATACTGTCAGCCATATCGTATGTGATAGCTGGAAAAGCGCAGAGCTTCTCTCTACCGATATTGACGTTCCGATTCTCATCTACGCCCATGGAAACGAGTTTCCCAAAGACCCCAATAGTTCGAAAACGGCGCGCATCATGCGCTCTTTGGAAAAAGCAGATCACATTATCAGCGTCTCGTCGCAAACCGCGCTCCGCGTCCAGGCCTACCTGCCCCATAGCGGTGGCCCGAAATTACATGTGCGACCAAACCCCGTGTCCGAGCCCGACCCAGCTACAGATGCCGACAAGGCCTTTGCCGACGCCCTCTGGCCCGCGACCGGGATCCGTCTACTCGCGCTTTGCCGCCTGATTGACTGGAAAGGCATCGATACGGCGGTGACGGCGTTGCGCCAGCTCCACCTGAAAGATGTAGAAGCTCAAATGGTAATTGCCGGGGCGGGGCCGGACTTGGAAAGGCTCAAAGAAATTGTCGAAAGTTCTGGTCTATCAGGCCATGTTGAATTTGCCGGGCGGATCGAGGGAGGGCGTAAAACCGCTTTGTTCGACAGTGCTGACATCTACATGCAGCCCGGGCGGCAAATTGGCGATCAATGTGAAGGCTTCGGAATTACTTACATCGAGGCAGGCCTGCACCGCCTCCCCAGCATATCCGGCAAAGCAGGCGGCGCACCCGACGCGGTTCAAGACGGCGAGACCGGCCTCGTGGTGGATGGAGAAAATCTGAATGAAGTTGTCATTGCCCTGCAAGGGCTTATTGACGAACCGGACCGTGCTTCCCACATGGGAAACGCTGCTTATGCACAGGCGCAAACGCTCCTCTGGGACCGCCAGATTGGAGAGGTTCTCGCGCTTACCTGATATGGGCGGCGGTATGGGACTATCCAGACGAGAAGCAAGGAATCTAAGCCGTGGCAAAACGCGACTATTACGAAATTTTAGGCGTCGCAAAAGGCGCCGATGCCAAATCCCTTAAATCCGCATTCCGGAAGAAGGCGATGGAATGTCACCCGGACAGACACCCAGACGATCCCGCAGCTGAAGCGCGTTTTAAAGAACTGAACGAAGCGTATGGTGTATTGTCCGACGACCAAAAACGCGCGGCCTATGACCGAATGGGTCATGCAGCCTTTGAACAAGGCGGCGGTATGGGCGGCGCAGGCTTCCAGGACTTTGGCGATATATTCAGCCAGATCTTTGGCGGCGGAGCCGCCGGCGGCGGATTTGCAGATATGTTTGGCGGCGGCCGCGGACGGCAAACCGTACAGCGCGGATCCGACCTTCGTTATGAAATGGAAATTTCGTTAGAAGATGCCTTTAACGGCAAAGATATAGATATCGAAGTTCCGATTGCCGAAGACTGCGAACGATGCGACGGCGTCGGAGCCGAACCGGGCGCTTCTATCGAGACTTGCTCCACTTGCGGCGGCGCCGGGCGCGTCCGCACCCAACAAGGATTTTTCACCATGGAACGCCCCTGCACCACCTGCGGCGGGCAAGGCGAATATGTCTCTGACCCCTGCCGGTCTTGCGACGGACAAGGTCAGGTCCGTCAACAAACGGCCTTGGATGTGTCCATTCCAGCAGGCGTCGAGGACGGTACCCGTATCCGGCTTTCAGGCCAAGGCGACGCCGCCCCGAAACGCGGCGGCCCGGGCCAGCGCGGTGACCTCTATATTTTTGTTTCTGTTAAGCCTCATGATTTGTTTGAACGCGAGGGCGCGAACCTCTTCTGCCGAACGCCTGTTCCCATGACAACGGCGGCGCTCGGCGGGGAAATTGAAATCCCGACAATTGACCGCGGGCGCTCCAAACTCAAAATTCCCGAGGGCAGCCAGTCCGGCCGCCGCATGCGCTTGCGCGGAAAAGGCATGAGTACGCTTCGGTCTTCTCAGCGCGGGGACATGTATGTCGAGCTGGGCGTCGAAACGCCGTCCAAGCTGAATAAGCGCCAACGAGAAATCCTAGAAGAGTTCGCGAAAGAAGGTGGGGATGACATCAGCCCAGAAAGCAAAAACTTCTTTGATAAAGCCAGAGCTTTTTGGGACGAACTAGTGGACTAAGGACGGCTTGCCGTCCTTTCACTTTCCGACTTCCATAGGCCGAAAGTCGCTTGCGCCTGATGTGATGGAATTCCACATATCATCGGCTTCGTTCTCGTCCTCAACATCTCGCGTGAGGTTCCAAAGCGTGCGGATATAGGGGCCCTTTGCATCTTCACTCATTTGGCCCGTCCAGCTAGTCATTGAGCCATAGCCTTTGAAGTTAACGGTAAAGGTAATTTGGTCACCCTCGACAAACCCTGTCAGAGGGAAGCGTTTGGATTTATCTGGCTGACCTAAGGCGGTTTGGTAATAACCCGACAATACCCCGTCTGTTTCAATGAGCCTGACGGCAGAGTTTCGGTCATTTATCCATTGGCCCTCGAATAATTTTATGGGCTCAGCTTTGGCCTCGTCAATTTGGGCTTCCGCAGGCGTCCAAAGACTTAGGGCCAGCGCAAAAGCAAAACCGATGATAAATTTGTTAAACACCAGCAAATCCCAACGCTAAATAAATAATTGTCGCACCCGCTCCAGCCAGAAGGGCGTAAGGAAGCTGCGTCCTAACATGGTCAATATGGTCATTCGCGGTCGCCATGGAGGTGATGATAGAAGTGTCAGAGGTCGGACTGCAATGGTCGCCAAAGACCCCGCCTCCAAGCGCGGCGGCGACCGCCAAAGTCACATTTGTTTCCAATCCTTGCGCGAGCGGAACGGCAATCGCGATCATGATCGCAAATGTCCCCCAGCTCGTTCCGGTAGAAAACGCGATAAATCCGCTAATGATGAAAATCAGCGCAGGGACAAGGGCGGGCGAGAGAAATGGCTTGGCTTGTTCGGCGACATATATGCCCGTACCTAGGTCGCCGCAAAGCGTACCGAGGGCAAAAGCAAATACCATCAACAAGGCCAAAGGCACCATGCCGGACATGCCCTTCAATATGACGTCCACCATTTCGCGTATGCCCATTATGCCCTGCGATTTGTTCAGGGCCATAGAAACGAGTATCGCGCCGCAAACAGAATAGAGAACCGATTTGGACCCAGACGCCCGGTTGATGATATCAAAGAAAGCGTTGGGCGCGTCCGCCGTGGAGTCCCACCCCGTAAAGATAAGAAAAACCGGCATGAGCAAGACCAGCGTTATAATCGGGATGAGCATATTGCGCGCTTTGGGGGCGGCGCCCTCTTTGGCCTCCATCATCGTGATGTCGCCCGCAATCATAGGGACGGCCCCGTCACGAAGAATTTTACCTTCGGTCTTGGCCCGGGTTTCCGCTTTTTTCATTTCGCCAAAATCACGGCCCGACAGAATGACGAGAATTAAAAGCGCAATAGCGAGCATCGGATAAAAATTAAAGGCTACAGCGCCGACCAACATTGAAACAGGTTCTTGCACATTTTGTTCAGCGAGCAGGCCCATAACATAGGCTCCCCAAGCATTGAGCGGTATCAAAATACAAGCGGGCGCGCAGGTGCTGTCGGCAATATAGGCGAGTTTTTCGCGCGGGATGTTGAGCTTATCTGTGACGGGGCGATAGAGCGTGCCGACCGTCAGAGTGGAAATATTGCTCTCGACGAAAATCAGCATGCCAGTCAGAACGGCGAGAAGTTCGACCTTTTTACGCTGCCCTTTCCCGTCGGCTCTAGCCGCCCTGGCTTGCAGCCAATTTAGGACACGATTGACGAATCCTTCGACGCCTCCAGCGCGCTGTATCAACGCAATCAAAGCTCCGATAAGCAGGGTGAAGATAATTATTTCGGCATTATAATTGCTCTCAAAAACGGCGACGAAACCGCCGAGCGTATCGAGCGTACCTTGCAGCGGATTCCCGCCTGCAAGGATAAGAAAGCCGGAGGCAATCCCCAAGAGAAGCGACAGAAAAACCTGACGTGTCCAAAGCGCAAGGACAATTGCCAAGACAGGCGGCAGAAGAGAAAGAAGGCCGTAAGTTTCCATCTCTCCGCGTTAAGCTAAATTAAAGCGCCTGGGAAGGGAGGTGCGTTAATTAGATTTATCCTTCCAGCGTAAATGTCAGGCCGGCATGATCCTGCAAACGATCAATCAGAGCCGCGCCTAAAGCAGGCGCCGTCGTGTAAACGCCTCCGCCCGGTTTATCCCGGTCGACGTCTTTGACCAATGTCAGCGCGCTTTCGGAAATCATTTTCGACGTTGAGCCATAGCCGGGGTCTTTGTCGCCTTTGACGCTCGCCATCATTTGTTTCCCGTCTTCGGTGTTGCCAATGAACAGAATATCATAGAATCCGTTTTCGCGCTCGTCCTTAGACGGACCTTCGCCGGGCTTGGGCGGATTTTTGCCGAAAGTATCGGTTGCAGCAACATGTTTCGCGGCCGCCTCGCCTTTATCGCCCGGCCCGGTCAAAATCATTTCGTCATAGGTAAAACCTTCGCCGTAAGCGTGGCCCATGAGAGCGTTGGAGCGGTGAACGTTTTTGGTGTTGATCGACGCCATAACGAAAGGCGCGGACCAGCTATCAATATCTTTTTCGTGAATTGGTTTATGACCAGTCGGCTGAGCCGGGCCGGTGAAATTCGGCACGAGAGAAAACGGGTCTTTCAGCCAGTCCAGAATTTCTGGCTGTTCCTTCGCGCGCTTCATCGTCTCTGCAAAGCTCGCCGCCGTCCCGCCTGAAAATGTGCCTTTCATTTTGCGGACACGCCCTCGGATTTTTGGCAAGGGTTTACCTATGGCTTCATTGGCATGTCGCTGGAGGAAATAAACGCCCATATCAAAAGGAATGGAGTCAAAACCGCAAGACAGCACAACGCGAGATCCGCTTTCTTTCGCCGGGGCGTTATATTTTTCAATAATGTCATGCATCCACGCCGGTTCCCCGCAAAGATCGACATAATCCGTGCCAGCTTCGACGCAGGCTTTAACCAAGGGCTCGCCATAGAGCTGGTAAGGACCGACCGTGGTGATAACGGCTTTGCTGCGCTTGGCCATGTCTGAGAGTGTCTCAGGCTTATCGGAATTAGCCACGATCAGAGCGACGTCTTTAGAAATGCCCATTTCTTCTCGGACCTTTTCAAGCTTGCCCTGAGAGCGTCCGGCCATGGCCCATTTCAAGTCGCTGCCATATTCGCTGTTCAGATATTCGGCGACCAATCGCCCTGTAAATCCAGTGGCTCCGTAAATGACAATTTCAAATTCGCGGTCTGACATATTTCTTTCCTCTTTTATTTCGTGCTACCTTATAGATTAAGGGTAAGGCCGATAACCCAAAGTTTCCGACCCCAGGCTAGACACATATAAACGGCCCTCGTCCACTATTCCGCCTGTGGTCAGCGGATAGGCTCCTTTTGAATCTTGCCACGTCCTTACAACCCCGCCGCCGCTATCAAGTTGCACGACAAAACCGTAATTCTCTGCGGCAGGTTTAAGAAACTCCGGCAAGCGCCAAATAATTTTACGCAAAAAGGGCTTGGATGATAGGTCATCCAGAGGTTTAGCGCGCTTGGATACAAGTCCCAAAAGATATGTCCCGTCAGGCCCACGGTTTATATTGTCGGGAAATCCGGGTAGGCTATCAATTACCACACGGCGGTCGCCCTCTGGCGAGATTTCCAAGACGCGGTACTCTCCCGTTTCATTGACCCAGACCGAGTTTCCATCGGGCGCTATGGCCACGCCATTTGAAAAGGAAATGCCTTCCGCAACACTTTTGGTTTTTTGAGTGGTCAGGTCGTAGGTTAGCAGGCGCCCCGTACGGCCATGCTCCATAATTTCTAGGAGCGATCCGTCCATTGTCGACCCAGCCGATTTTGCTCCAAACTTTGTGCTGGCGTCAGAAAAATAAATTAGGCCTTCATCGGTAACGTCGAGATCGTCGGCGTAGAGAATCGGCGTCCCGTTCACTGTGTCCGTCAGGGAGTTTATCTCTCCATCCGCAGTGATCTCTAAGAGCCCTTTATAGGCATTGGCAACATAAAGACGGCCCTCATACACTTCGAGGCCCAAAGGCTTTCCGCCTGTTTTAGCAAACTCTACCATTGCTCCGGTGGCTGGGTCGAAGGAGAGTATCCAGCCCGTCTGGGTCGACATGTAAATTAAGCCCTCCATTTCTACGATATCTTCGGGTCCATAATGCCCGTTCGGCAGATCAATTTCGGTCAAGCCAGCAAGAGCCTCATTAGGCGCAAACGCGCCAACATACCCCTCATCCGCAGGGGCGTCCCAACTCTGCGGATTTATCGGAACAGGCCACAGCAATAGATAAGCCGAGAGGGCAATCAATGCCGCGCCTAAGATATACAGAAACAGTTTCATAATTTCCCCTAGCCAAATTAATTTCAGCTTTATCTCACGCTAAACAAAGCGCGGCGTGTGAACAAGCGGGCTTATCAATGACTGTCTTGTGTGTTTACGGTTAGCCCGCCTTGGGATAGGAAGGTGGTTTCACGAATTTGCACAGGATGACACTAAGGTTTGGATACGCACAAAGATATTTTCAGGCTGGCCCAAAAAGCGGATATTGACGCTATTCTTGAGTTCACCTCAACCGCCCGCGAGGGACTGACGAATGTTCCGAACACGCGGGAGCTCGTAAAAGCGCAGGTCGAAGAATCGCTCGAAACGCTGAACGAGAAAGAGGGCGCGAACCGCCTCTTATTTGTTGTAGAGCGCGACGGCGTCATTTTAGGAATTTCGGCGATTATCATGAAATTGGGCGGCGAGGTTCCGTTTTATAATTTTAAACGGTCCCGCCACTCTGGCCGCGCAACCAACCCGAAACTCGCTATTGATTATGATACGCTGCAACTGACCACCGACTTTTATTCTTATTCAGAAGTCGCGTCTTTGTTTATGGCCCAGGCCGGGCGCGGGACCGGACTTGCGCGTCTTCTGTCAGCGGGTAGGTTTGGTTATATCCAGAACAATCGGGACAGTTTTCAAGACGGGCTAATGGCAGAAATCCTCGGCTGGACGGATGAGCAAGGCGTCTCGCCTTTCTGGAAACACTTGGCCTCCCGCTTTATCCAGATGGATTTCGATAACGCGGACAAGCTGTCGACTGTGGATAAACGTTTTATCGTCGACCTCCTTCCCGCCCTTCCAATTATGCTAAACCTCCTGCCGTCCATTGTTTCGGAATGCACCGGACGGCCGCATGACAACTCCCGCCCTGCCATGAATATGCTGAAAAGTATCGGATTTGAAGAAACCGATATGTGTGACGTTTTTGACGGCGGCCCAGCCGTAAGGTGCCAGACCGACAAGACTTGGATCGCAAGAACGACAACAGAAATTGAGAGCTACGGCGATGTCGCCGGTCAGGAAAGGTGCCTTTACTCCTGCGGGAGCGGGATGAATTTCCGCGCCACAGTAGGGCCGGCTAATCTTGTCAAAAAAATTGGCGACAAACAAACGGCCGATAAAATCCGACATGGCGCAGACCCGGTGTTTATCGCGCAAATGAAAGAGCCCCAGATCGTCAGAAACGAGGCAATATGAGTGTGGAGTTAAATATCGATGGCCTTGTCGGGCCAACGCATAATTATGCGGGACTGAGCTTCGGTAATGTGGCCTCTGCCGGGAATAAGGGTAATATCTCCAACCCCAAAGAAGCGGCTTTGCAGGGTCTGGAGAAAATGCGCACTCTCGTCAAAATGGGATTGCCGCAAGCCGTAATGCCGCCTCACGCTCGGCCGCTGACCCATTACCTCAAACAGATCGGGTTTACGGGATCTGACAGCGCGGTTCATGAGAGCGCTTGGAAAGCCAATCCGTCGCTCGTCGCAAACCTGATGAGCGCCTCGCCTATGTGGACGGCAAATGCGGCAACTGTGTCCCCCTCGGCTGACACAGCGGACGGACAGGTTCACCTGACCACAGCCAACCTCGTCGCCATGCCGCACCGTTCTGTCGAAGCGCCGCAAACGGAACGCCTGTTAAAAGCCATCCTGCCCAAAGCGGCCGTTCATTCTGCCCTACCCTCCAACACTGTTTTCGGAGACGAAGGCGCGGCTAACCACAACCGCATGTGCGCCAGCCACGACCAAAAAGCGCTGGAAATTTTTGTCTATGGACGGGAAGCCTTTCGCGATACGCAGCAAACGCGCTTTCCCGGCCGCCAGACTCTGGAAGCCTCAAAGGCGGTCGCCCGCCTTCACAAATTGGATGAGGACAAAACGCTTTATCTTCGTCAGTCCGCCGAAGCGATTGATGCCGGGGCGTTTCACAATGACGTTGTCTGCGTCACCAATGGCACCGTCATGTTCTATCACAAGGACGCCTTTGACGATATCGACGCTATGCAAAAGGCCGTTCGCGCCAAGGCAGCGCCTCTCGGTTTCGAGCCAGAGTTCCTGATGGCGGATATGCCGCTCCAGGACGCTATCAGCTCCTACCTCTTTAATTCGCAGCTTTTGAGCTTACCTGATGGGACTATGGCCTTGATTTTGCCAAAAGACGCGGAGGAGACCCCAACGGCCAAAGCCTTTGTTGATTATTGCCTGTCCGGAAACAATCCGATTTCCGAAGCGCATTATCTCGATCTGCGTCAATCCATGCGCAATGGCGGCGGCCCCGCCTGTTTGCGCCTTCGCGTGCAGCTGACCGATGAAGAGCTCGCGCAGGTCCACTCTCCAATGTTGATGGATGATGGTAAAATTTCGGAACTGGAAGCCTGGGTTAAACGTCATTACCGTGACCGCCTCACAAAAGACGATTTGGGCGATCCGGCTCTTATGACGGAATGCCGCGCCGCTCTGGATGAGCTAACGCAAATGCTGTCTCTTGGCGCGGTTTATGATTTCCAAATGGAAGGAGGCATCGCATGAATGCCGTCACAGATTTGATTTCCCTCTCCTCGCTGAGCGAAGAGGATAAAGCCGTTCTTGAAACTGTGAAGTCCCGCCAGGACTTTATGCTGGAGCGCGTTAAAAGCTGGTCGCTTATCAATACGGGCAGTTTGAACGCCGAGGGACTCAACGAGTTATACCCCCTCATCTTAGAAGCCTTGTCCGAGCTCGACGCCAAAGTTGAAGCTCTGCCGACAGATCCTATCGAAGAGATAAATAATAAGGGCGAAAAAGAATATTTTCAGACCGGGCCCGTACTTCGCGCGCAGGCGCGCCTCGACGCCCCTCTGCGGGTTGTCATGACAGGTCATTACGATACGGTTTTTCCGCCCGGCACCTTTACCGAGATCAAGGATTTGGGCGACGGAAAATTAAACGGCCCAGGCTTGGCCGATATGAAAGGCGGGTTGACTGTCATGATCGACGCCATGCGCGCGTTCGAAGCCGGCCCATTTAAAGATAAACTCGGCTATGAAATAATTCTGACGCCAGATGAAGAAACAGGGAATTTCGCCTCATCGCCTCTCCTGCACGCCGCGGCCAAAGACGCTCATATCGGGCTGACTTTCGAACCTGCAATGGATTGCGACAGTCTGGCCGGCGCCCGTAAGGGCTCCGGTATCTGGGATATCGTTTTCCACGGCAAAGCCTCACACGCAGGCCGCGCGCCGGAAGCTGGACGCTCCGCTATTTGGGCGGCCGCTGACTTGTCGCTGCGTATCGAAGCCCTGAACGGACAACGTGAAGGCGTGACCTTCAACGTGGGCAAAATAGACGGCGGTAATGCGGTCAACATTGTGCCTGATCTCGGCATTCTCCGATTGGGCGCCCGCGCGCCGACACCCGAAGACGCCGACTGGGCCGAGAGCGCCGTTAAGGCAGCATTAAAAGACGCGCTGGATAGCCGCGACGGCATAAAAGCCCATTCCCATGGCGGGTTTTATCGTCCGCCGAAACCGCGCAATGCGGCGCAGGATCAACTCCTATCAGATGTTCAAGCAACAGGCAAAGCTCTGGGGCTAGACCTGCAATTCAAAGATACGGGCGGTGTGTGTGAGGGCAATAACGTCTTTGCTGCCGGAACGCCGAATGTTGATACATTGGGCGTTAGGGGCGGACGCATTCATTCAGACGAAGAATTTTTCGTTGTAGAGAGCCTGTCCGAACGGGCAGGTTTGGCCGCACTCTTGCTGAACCGCATTGCGGACGGACGTATTGATGCCCCCGAAATTAAAAAGTTAATGAGTCAATCATGAGTAAGACAGAAGATATTTATTCCGGCGGAAAATGGTCGGAGGGGCACGGCGAGGCTTTCGAAAGCTTTTGTCCCGCTACCGGTGAGAGCGTGTGGCAGGGCCATGCGGTAAGCGCGGAACAGGTAAACGCCGCCATCGCCAAAGCCCATGCCGCCCAACCGAAATGGGCAGCGACGCAGCGCGAAGCCCGTATTCGTATATTAGAAAAATATGCGGACGCCTTGAAATCTAAAACAGAAGAGATCGCTTACGCTATCTCGCGCGATATGGGAAAACCCCTTTGGGAAGCGCGCACTGAGGTCGGCGCTATGGCCGGAAAAATTGGTCATTCTATTCGGGCGCAGGCAGAACGCGCCGGCGATAAATCCGATGGCGGCCTAAGCCTGACCCATCGCCCACACGGCGTGATGGCGGTCTTTGGCCCGTTTAACTTTCCCGGGCATCTCCCCAATGGCCACATTATTCCCGCCCTACTGGCCGGGAATACATGTGTGTTTAAACCGTCAGAGCTTACGCCTTCAGTCGCGGCCCTTATGGTCGCGGCGTTTGAAGAGGCAGGATTGCCCGACGGATGTTTAAACGTCATTCAGGGCGGGCGGGAAACGGGGCAGGCTTTGCTCAACGCCGATATCAATGGCCTCTTATTTACTGGCTCCGCCACCACCGGGACGGCTTTTCACAAACATTTCGCCGGACGGCCCAATATAATCCTGGCGCTCGAGATGGGCGGGAATAACCCGCTGATCGTTTGGGACGGGGACATTCAAGCCGCGGCCGATATTGCCTTTTTCAGCGCCTATATCACGGCAGGTCAGCGCTGCACTTGTGCGCGCCGTCTCATCTTGCCGGAAGGCGCATTTGGCGATGATATTCTCAGCGCGATAAAAGCCCGGATTGGCCAAGCAACGATCGGAAAATGGGATGAAGATGTCTTTATGGGGCCTGTCGCTTCACGGCGTTCTGCGCAAATGGCAGAGGAGTTTGAAGCCGAACTTCTGAAGTCCGGAGGGGAAGCTATCATTCCCGTCAAAACAGATGGCGCCTTTGTTCACCCCGCCTTGATCGATATGTCGGGCGCGTCAAATGTCGCCGACGAGGAACTCTTTGGTCCGCTCATGCAAGTTTACCGCGTAAAAGATTTCGACGACGCGATTACCAAAGCCAATGATACAAGATTTGGTTTGTCTGGCGGATTAGTCAGCGAAGATGCAAACCTCTGGGAGCAAGCCAGCTTGCGCATGAAAGCCGGAATCTTGAATTGGAACAAACCCACCACGGGCGCGGCGTCTTCGTTGCCCTTTGGCGGACCTGGCCTCTCCGGGAATTTCCGCCCCGGCGCCTATTACGCGGCGGATTATTGCGCTTGGCCGCAAGCAGGACAAGTCGCAGAAACACCTGCTTCTCCGCCTATGGTTGGGATGAAATAAGCCGAAGGATTTCATAATGGAATATTTACACACCATGGTGCGCGTCAAAGATTTGGACGCGAGCCTTAAGTTTTATCGGGATGCGCTTGGTCTGGTCGAGACACGGCGGTTTGACGTCGAGGCCGGGAAATTTACGCTTGTTTATCTGGCGGCCCCCGGAAATGTGGAAGCCGCACATAAAGATAAATCCCCGGAGCTCGAGCTGACCTATAATTGGCCTGACGAAAATGGGGAGCAAGAAAGTTATTCCGGCGGGCGAAATTTCGGTCATCTCGCCTATCGCGTGGATGATATTTATGCCGCGTGTGAACGCCTGCAGAAACACGGCGTCACAATTAACCGTCCGCCCCGCGATGGCCACATGGCGTTTGTCCGATCTCCTGACAATATTTCGATCGAGCTATTGCAAAAAGGGGAGAGCCTGGAGCCGCAAGAACCCTGGGCAAAAATGGAAAACACCGGCGAGTGGTAGGCCAGCTTTAAGAGACTGTTAAGCGCCTCTTTTAAATTCAATTTAATCGCTTTCTGAAAAAAGCCTCCCATTAATTTGGGCAATAAAGGCTTTGGACAAGCGTGGTGGATTTCTCTGCAAGAGACAGACTGAGACTGCTCGGCGGCGCGAGCGCCCTGATGCTTTCCGCTTGCGGCGGAGGCGGAGGTAGCATCGCGCCTGTTGCAGTGGCTCCACCGCCACCTCCTCTCCCGCCGCCACCACCGCAACCGAGCGGAAGTGGGAAACTCGCAGAAGGCTTTCTTCGAAATAGATTCCGGAATGATTTTGAGATCGGGACGGCCTTGTCGAGCTTGCAAATCAACAGAGGAGATATGTCCTCTGAATTAGCGCTGTCGCAATTCAATAGCGTGACGCCCGAATATCAGATGAAGCCGGACATTCTCGCGCCGACGGAAGGGGCGTATGAATTTGACGGGGCCGATCGGGTTATTGATTGGGCGCTGGAAAATAATATGAGCGTTCGGGGCCACGCGCTGCTTTGGCACGAAGCAACACCCGACTATTTCCTCCAAGGGTCCCGGGATGATATTCGCGCGCGTTTAGAAGATTATATCCAAACAGTTGTCTCGCATTTCAAAGACAGGGTAAAAATCTGGGACGTTGCCAATGAAGTCATCTCGACTGATATCTATAATGGGAGCAATGGTGTGGGGCCCGACCGCCGCACCAATTGGTTCAATGCCGTTGGGAATGGAGATTACCTTGATTGGGCCTTTCTCGCCGCTCGGGCTGCGGACCCGTCAGCACAGCTCTTCTTAAGTGATTATAATACCGAAGACCCCATTAAACAGGGATATATGGTCGAGATTCTCCGTCGCTTTCGGGAACGCAATGTCCCGATTGATGGGGTGGGACATCAATTCCATCTTCGACTCAATGCATCACCGACCGCGGCTCTCTCAGCGATTGAGGCAGTCGATAATGAATTTGCCGGTCTAATTAATCATATCACAGAGTTGGATGTCAGTTTTTATCAAGACCCCGGCACCTGCTATGAAACCGGAACAAATTGTCAGCCCGATTTGGGGCCGAACCCTCCGGAGAACCTTCTGGCCGATCAAGCCCGTTTGCTCAGAAACATCTTTGACCGCCTGGTCACAAAGCCGAGCGTGGAATCCGTAACGTTCTGGGGCGTGCGGGACGGAGATAGTTGGCTGAACAGCAATCCTGCCGAGAGATTTAATTACCCACTTCTTTTTGATCGAGACGGCGAACCAAAATCCGCTTTCCACGCCATCACCGACCCGGCTTACGAAATTTGAAGTCTTCAATTAGCGGCGAATATATTTATTCCGCCGCTTTATAGATCACGCCGCCCTTCATAACAAAGTCAACGTCCTCGAGTTCGCTCACATCAGCGATGGGATCGCCGTCAACGGCAATAATGTCAGCATATTTTCCAGCCTCTAGCGACCCTGACATATCCTCAACGCCGAACAATTTGGCGTTATTAATTGTTGCGGCCTGAAGCGCTTGCATCGGGGTCAGACCCCATTTCACCATATATTTCATCTGGCGGCCATTATCGCCATGGGGATAGACTCCGGCGTCCGTGCCGAAAGCGATATTTGCGCCCGCCTCAACGGCGGCTTGAAAGCGCTCGCGTTGTTTCTTGCCGACAGTGCGTTCCTTGGCGAGGCTCTCTTCCAATATGCCCGCTTCTTCGCCTTCGGAGAGGATATAGTCGGAGACATAGATATCCATGGAGAGATAGGTCCCGCGCGTTTTGGCCTCGGCAATGCCCTCATCTGAAATAAAGCTCGCATGTTCAACCGAATCCACTCCGGCGCGGATGGCCGTATTGATGCCCTCTTCCCCATGGGCGTGAACCGCCACTTTAAGGCCGAGCAGATGCGCTTCATCGACGATGGCCTTCATTTCCTCGAACGAAAATTGCTGCGCCCCGATTTTCGTGCCTTTGGACAGGACGCCGCCCGTGCCGCAAAACTTTATAACCTTGGCGCCGTATTTGTTATTCTCGCGCACCTTGGCGCGCACGGCCCACGGGCCGTCCGCGACGCCGCCGCTGGTTTTCTGGTCTTCGTATGGCAA
This sequence comes from Litorimonas haliclonae, assembly GCF_965138505.1. Lineage (NCBI taxonomy): Bacteria > Pseudomonadati > Pseudomonadota > Alphaproteobacteria > Maricaulales > Robiginitomaculaceae > Litorimonas > Litorimonas haliclonae. The sequence goes on from NZ_CBCSCO010000005.1 coordinate 47,759, forward strand.
AAGATTATTATCGCAATGGCCGCCCGTAATTCCGATTGACCGCCCCGCGGGAATCATGCGCGGGCCCGTGATGACGCCCTCGTCAATCGCGTTCATTAAATCAATATCGGCAAATCCCGGCGCGCCGACATTTCGAACCGTGGTAAACCCGGCCATGAGCGTTTTTCTTGCATTCACCGTGCCGTAAATCGCGGCGCTGGGTGTCGACTCCGACAGGCTTTTATATCCATGCAAGTTCGAATTGCCGATAAGGTGGACATGGCTATCCGTAAGTCCTGGAAGAACGGTATAGCCGGAGAGATCAATACGTTTTACGCCGTCGGGTAAAGTCATTCCTTCAATCTCTGATTTGGCTCCAATAGCCGCAATCTTTCCGTTTTCAACCAGAATCATTTGATTTTCCAGCACACGGCCCGAAACCGTATCCACCAGTTTTCCAGCTTCAATCAAGGTGGCTTCCGGTTCAGAAGAGGCTTTGGCGGGTTCATTAGCAAAAGCCAAGGGGCTCATAAACATGGCCGCCCCGAAAGCCGTCAGAAAATATTTGATGCGCATGGTCACGTCCTTCTATTTTCTGCCGTGATAGGGCGGACATAGAGCAGACGCAAAGAAAAGCCCCTCTCAAGGGAAATAATTTTGAAAAAGTCTAATCAGAGCAAAAGCGAGAGTTCCTGCGCAGGGGGTGGGGCCTGCGCAGGAAAAGATTACTTCGCCGCCTGGGTGACAATGTTCTCAAGCAGCTCCTGGCGGCCTGATACAGGCTTTGGTGATTTGTTTTCTTGCAGACAGGCAGCTGCCATGTCTTCCAGTGATGTTGTTCCCGCGAGCATGTCAGCGCCCAGTCCGGATTTCCATCCAGCGTAACGCTCATCCTTCATTTTTTGCAATTGATCATTTTCAATCATCGCAACCGCATTTTCCAGACTGCGCGCCAAGAGATCCATCGCGCCGATATGGCCGTGGAACAGATCCACAGCTTCGATGGATTGACGGCGGACTTTCGCGTCAAAATTCGCGCCGCCTTTTTTGAAGCCGCCGCCTTTTAAAATGTAATAAAGCGCCATCGTCGTTTCGCGAAGGTCGTTCGGGAATTGATCCGTGTCCCATCCATTTTGCGGGTCGCCGCGGTTAAAATCGATAGAGCCAAACATTCCAAATGCATTGGCCATTTCAATTTCATGCTCGAAACTATTTCCGGCCAGAGTGGCGTGGTTGGGTTCAATATTGACGCCGACTTCGTTTTCCAGACCATATTCCTTAAGGAAGCCGTAAATCGTCCCGACATCGCGGTCATATTGGTGTTTAGTGGGCTCATGCGGTTTCGGCTCGACCCAAATGTCGCCGTCAAACCCGATCTTGTGTTTGTGCTCTACCACCATAGTCAGGAAGCGGCCCAATTGCTGCATTTCCTGTTTCACATTTGTGTTCAGAATGGTGTCATACCCTTCGCGGCCGCCCCAGAGAACATAGCCCTGTCCGCCCAGACGCTTGGTCGCTTCAAGACATTCCTTGACCTGCAGCGCAGCAAAAGCAGCGACATCCGGATTCGGATTTGTCGACGCGCCGGCCATATAACGCGGATGGGAAAACATGTTCGCGGTTCCCCAGAGAAGCTTGACGTCCGAGGCGTCCATTTTGTTTTCGATTTTATCGACAATTTTATGGAAGTTTTCAACATGCTCCTTGGGCGTTTCGGACGCCGCCATGACATCAATATCGTGGAAACAGAAAAAAGGATTTCCAAGTCTGTCAAAGAAATCAAAGGCCGCGTCTAGCTTGGCTTCTGCTGCGGCTTGATTGTTTTCTCCGCCGTGCCAAGGGCGGTTAAAGGTTCCACCGCCGAAAACATCAAATCCATCCCAGCAGAAATTATGCCAATAGCAAACCGCAAAACGGAGGTGCTCCGCCATGGTTTTGCCCATAAGCTTTTTAGTCGCGTCGTAATATTTGAAAGCCAACGGGTTCTGGCTGTCTTTCCCCTCATATTTAATCGGGTCGATATGATCGAAATAACCGCTCATGACTGTATCCTTCAATTTAATTCTTTTGTCGCGTGATAGAGTTTGGAAAATGTTTCACGGCGCCCCGCATAGAGGTCGCACATATCTGAATCCGGCTCGATGACGTGGTCAATTTTTGGCGGCGCGCAAACTTCGGTAAAGTCTTCGCCTCTGACGCATAGACGGGCGAGGCGCGCGGCGCCGAAGGCCGGCCCAACAGCGGACGCCTTGCGATAAGTCAGCGGCAGGTTCATGGCGCTGGCCATAACCGCGCCCCACCAATGTGACCGCGATCCGCCGCCAATGACAGATAGGGACTCTATTTTTGCGCCCGTCGCTTTCAAGACATCCACCCCGTCTGCAAGAGCGAAAGCCACCCCTTCCAGCGCGGCTTGCGCCATGGAAAGCGGCGTATCTTCATGTGTCAGTCCAAAAAAGGCCCCCGTCGCTTTTGGATCATTATGCGGTGTGCGTTCGCCGGATAGATACGGCAGAAAAATAGCGCCTTTCCCGGGCGTTTTCGCATCTGCCGTTTGGTCGTAAAGTTCGCTTTCGGTTTCGAAACCGGCAATGCGCGCGACAAAATCGACCGCGCTCGCCGCCGCCAAGATCACGCTCATTTGGTGCCACAGGCCCGGCAAAGCGTGACAGAATGTGTGCACCGCTCCGTCTGTATTCGGGCGATAATGATTATCCGCCAGAAAGACGACGCCGGACGTGCCGAGGGAAATAAAACCTTCTCCCGGATTCACAACACCCGCCCCAACGGCCCCGGCCGCATTGTCTCCGCCGCCTGCCGCTACAGGCACTTGCGCCACCCCCCAATCATCAGCGGTTTTCGCGCTGAGTTTCGCAGTGGGCTCTGACCCCTCAAAAAGCTCCGGCATATTTTTAGTTGTCAGACCGGTCAAAGCCAGAACTTCCTCTGACCATTCTCTGCGTTCGACATTCATCCAGAGCGTTCCCGCGCTGTCGGACATATCCGAAGCAAATGCGCCAGTCAGGCGGTAACGGACATAATCCTTGGGCAGGAGAACCTTCGCAATACGTTTGAAATTTTCGGGTTCCTGCTGACGCATCCAACGGATTTTAGGGGCCGTAAAACCCGGCATAGCAAGATTGCCTGTTATCTCTGTCAAAGACGGCATCTCGTTCATCATCTCCGCGCAATTGGCGCTGCTGCGGCCATCATTCCAAAGAATAGCCGGGCGGATAATTCTATTTTGGTCGTCAAGACAGGTCGCGCCATGCATCTGTCCGGACAGTCCCACGGCTTTCACAGCGCGGCGGGCCCGTGTGTCGAGCTTATGCACCGCTTCATGCGTGGCGCGCACCCAGTCTTCGGGGTTTTGTTCCGACCAAAGCGGTTTAGGGCGCGACACGGGCAAAGGTGAGGATGCCTGATCAATGACGGTCTGAGAGTCATCCACCAAAACCGCCTTGACGCCAGACGTGCCGATATCGAGACCCAAATACATTTATTTTACCGTCAGGGTCGTTGTTTTCACATTCTGCGAACTATTGCCGACCATGATGTCAAATTCGCCGGGCTCAACCACGCGGTTCATATCCCGATTGTAGAATTGCAAAGCCTCTCTGGTAATCGGAAATTCCACCGTTTTGGTTTCGCCGGGCTGAAGGCTAACGCGTTCGAACCCTTTCAGTTCTTTGACCGGACGGGTGACCGAGCTTATCCTGTCCCGAATATACATCTGCACGATTTCATCTCCGGCCATATCTCCGGAATTCGTTACATTCACAGAAACGCTTGCCTCTCCATTTGGAGCTATTGTTGCAACAGACAGGCTAGGCTCGGAAATGTCAAAAGTGGTATAGCTCATGCCCTCTCCGAAAACATAAAGCGGGCTGGCATCATCAAAGGCATAACCCCGGCGGGCGGTAGGTTTGTGATTATAAAAGGCCGGAATTTGCCCGACAGTGCGCGGGACAGATACGGGCATTTTACCAGACGGATTGGCATCGCCAAATAACAGATCGGCCACGGCCGTTCCCGTTTCCTGCCCCAATATCCAGCCATAGAGAATCGCGTCGAGATTGTCATCGACATTGGCGAGGGATAGAGGGCGGCCCGAAATAATGACGGAAACTATCGGCTTGCCCGTTTCCGCAACGGCTTCAACCAATTCTTTCTGCTGTCCAATCAGAGTAATGTCATTGCGGTCGCCCATATGGGTTTCTGACCAGGCTTCGCGGGAGGTCGATTCGTCTCCGCCAATTGCCAGAATCACCAAATCGGCGTTTTTAGCAACTGATACCGCCTTTTCAATGTCGCGGCGATTCAGAGCCTCGTCAATCAGATTGACCTCATCATCCCACCAGGACCGGTTATCCGTGAGAGTCACGCCCTGCGCATTAAGAACATTCGATTTATCACCGACTTTGTTTTTAATGCCGTCCAGAATAGACACAGTCTGGCGCGGTTCGTCCGAATAGCCGCCAAGAACGGTTATCGCCGCGTTAGGCCCGATGACCGCTATTGTTTTATAGTCTGCAACATCTAGCGGAAGGATATTTTCTTTATTTTTCAAGAGAACCGGCGCTTTCCGGGCAGCCTCTTCGGCCAGGTCGCGCGCCTCTTGATTCCCCGTCAGAGCATCTGCCGCCTCGGGGTCGGCGTAAGGCGTGGCAAACAGATTTGCGCGCTCTTTCAATTCGAGCACGCGGCGCACGGCTTGATCAACCAAGGCCTCGTCAAATTCACCCGCTTCTATCTTTTCCTTTAGCTCATAAAAGGCCACGCCGTCCGGAAGTTCGAGATCGACACCGGACCGCAGAGACAGCGCGCCCGCCTCGCCTATTGAATCGACAATTTTATGTCGGCCCTGAAGTTCATTAATGGCAAAATAATCAGCGACAACAGCGCCGTCAAAGCCCCATTCATCGCGCAGCACATCATTTAAAAGCCAGCTATTGGCGTGGGACGGGATGCCGTCGATTTCATTGTATGAGGCCATAACCGAGGCGGCATTAGCTTCTTTGACTGCCGCCTCGAAAGGCGGGAAGAACCGTTCGTAAAGTTCGCGGTCTGAGACCTGACTCGGTCCAACATTCATGCCGCCTTCGGGCTGACCATGACCTGTCATATGCTTGAGAGTAGCGACGACTTTGTCGTCTGCAATCGGAAAGCTGTCGCCCTGAAACCCTTTAACCGCCGCAACGCCCATACGCGAGACGAGGTAGGGGTCTTCCCCGTAAGTTTCTTCGATCCGGCCCCAACGGGGGTCCAGTGCAATATCCACCACCGGAGAGAGCACATGATGCGCGCCGCGAACGCGAATTTCTCGCGCCGTTACGGAATAAACCTGCTCTACCAGATCTGTATCAAACGTCGCCGCCAAAGCGATGGACTGCGGAAAACTGGTCGCTTGATAGCCTTGGAAGCCATGCAGTCCTTCTTCATGGAACAGGATCGGTATGCCGAGACGCGTTTCTTCGATCTGCCATTTCTGAATGGTGTTGATAAGGTTGGCCGTATTGGACGGCGTGCGGCCATTCAGGCTGCGGACCACAGTTGAATCGTTCAGGCCTGAACGTTCAATGTCTTCTTCCATCCCCTGCGTATCTTGTGGTCGGGCAAAGCAACCAATGCCTTCGGGAAATTCTTTCTTCATTTTTTCCGGATTGAAGGAGCCGTCTTTTTCGATGACTTTCTTCTTATCAAACCAGATACAGGAAATCTGAGCCAGCTTTTCATCCAATGTCATTTGGGCCAGCAATTCATTTACCCGGTCGTAAGAAGACAGCGTTTTAACTGGAAAGCCCGATTTGGTTGTTCGCGCGTCGGAGGCTGGTGTCTGCGCCTGGCCTTTCATCGCGGCGCCCGCCGATGTGATCAGCAAAACCGTGGTAATAGCTGAAGTGATAAGATGACGTGTCGACATGAAGTCCCCTTGAAATGCTGCTTCCGCTTAAAACGGATTATCTATTGGCAATTGATTTGCCTTGACCGAAAACCTCGACTAAGACAGAATGACAACGCTGTCAAATTTATCGAAGAGCAGTGCCATATTGGCGAGTTAGTAAATCTATCGGCTCAAAGTCTGGAATTGACAGCGTTGACATTTTAAAAGAATGTCCAGATCAAGAAGGACAGGTCAACTGTATAAAACCAAAGTGTATCTAGGGGAACACAATGAAAGAGAATGCGCAAACGGGAAGCCCCGGCTTCATATTTCTGATCGTTATTGTCGCCACGTTAGGCGGTTTTCTGTTTGGATATGATAGCGGCGTTATCAACGGCACCGTTGATGGTCTTCAACAAGCTTTCAACTCAGACAGTGTCGGCACAGGTCTTTCCGTTTCTTCTATGTTGCTCGGCTCGGCGGTTGGAGCTTTTTTTGCAGGATGGATGGCAGACAAATTTGGTCGCCGGAACATGCTCATAGTTGCCGCCGTGTTTTTCATAATTAGTGCCTGGGGATCCGGTGTTTCCGGCGCGCCGTTGGAATTTATTCTTTACCGTATTTTGGGCGGCCTTGCCGTTGGCGCTGCCTCTGTCATGGCGCCCGCCTATATCTCTGAGATTGCCCCTGCCGAGACACGCGGGCGACTAACGTCTATTCAGCAAGTTGCGATTATCGCCGGTTTGTTCCTCTCCTTTTTGTCCAATTATATTCTCGCGAATATGGCTGGCGGATCGACGGAGGTTTTCTGGGGCGGATTTCAAACTTGGCGCTGGATGTTTTGGATGGAATTAATTCCGGCCTCTCTGTTCCTGATATTATTGTTCTTCATCCCCAAAAGCCCGCGCTTTTCCATGTTTAAAAATGATGAGGCGGCGGCGAAATCTACTTTGCTGAAACTGTTTGGAGAGGCGAAAGCCTCGCGGAAGGTCGAGGAAATTCGCGCGTCCCTTCTAAATGATCACAAGCCCGCTTTGCGCGATACGCTCGTAAAGTCTGGACAAAAAGGTTTCGTGTTCCGAACAATTGTCTGGGTTGGTATTGGTTTGGCCATGTTCCAGCAACTCGTCGGAATTAACGTTGTTTTTTATTATGGCGCCGTGCTGTGGCAGGCTGTCGGATTTACGGAGAATGACGCTCTTCTCATAAATGTTTTGTCCGGTGGACTCTCCATTGCGGCCGTACTGATTACTCTAGCAACGATTGATAAGGTCGGTCGCAAGCCATTCTTAGTTTGGGGGTCGACAGGCATGTTTGTTAGTTTGGCCGTTGTCGCCTTTGCTTTCTCACGAGGCCAACTGGTCGATGGGTCTTTACAGCTTCCGGGGCAGATGGGACTTGTCGCACTGATCGCGGCCAATGCTTATGTGGTCTGTTTCAACATGAGCTGGGGGCCGGTCATGTGGGTTATGCTCGGCGAAATGTTTCCGAACCAGATCCGCGGCTCAGGTTTGGCGGTCGCTGGATTTGCACAGTGGATAACGAACTTTGTAATCACCTGGTCTTTCCCGGTCTTTTTGGCAGGCATCGGCCTCGCCGCGGCTTACAGCATCTACGCCTTCTTCGCCTTTGTCTCTATTTTCTTTGTCCTTTGGATGGTGAATGAAACCAAAGGCAAAGAATTGGAGGATATGCAAGGCTAATCCCTGCCAGGCATATCTTTCACAAAAGCCCCGTTCCAGGACGGGGCTTTTCTATTTCTTATCCATAAACTTTGGCGGTTATCAGGAATGGCGCTCTACGACCGAATCAAATTCCGTCAGAATATGACCCCTTCTATCCTCTGAGAGATAGGCCCCTTCTATTCCGTTGCGAACCAAAGTCAGAATGTCATCTTTGGTAAGTTTAAGCGCTTCGGCAGCCGCAATGTAATTATCATTTAGGTAGCCCCCAAAATATGATGGATCGTCAGAATTTACCGTCACTTTCAATCCCGCTTCCAACATAATTTTCAGCGGCGAGTCTTTTAAATCATCAATCACACAGAGCTTCAGGTTTGAAAGAGGGCAGCTCGTCAGAACTATTTTTTCATCATGCAGTCGTTTGACGAGGCGTTCATCCTCCAAGGCCCTGTTGCCGTGATCCAGCCGATCAATTTTTAAAAGATCGAGGGCTTCGCGCACATATTCGGGCGGCCCCTCTTCTCCGGCATGTGCAAATGACTTTAGCCCCATCTCGCGCGCCTTGGCAAAAACGCGTTCAAACTTTGACGGAGGGTGGCCAACTTCAGACGAATCCAGTCCAACGCCGAGAATCCTATCAAGATAGGGCTCAGCCTGTTCCAGAGTCTTAAACGCGTCTTCTTCTGATAAATGCCGGAGGAAGGAAAGAATAAGGTGAGAGGTAATCCCGAAGGCTTTGCCACCTTCTTCTAGCCCGCTCAATATGCCCTCAATGACGTCATTAAAAGGAACGCCGCGCTCTGTATGACCTTGCGGGTCGAAAAATATTTCAACATGGCGGCAATTATCAACTTTTACGCGTTCCAGATACGCAAAGGTAAGGTCGTGAAAATCCTGCTTTGTCTGCAAGACCGACATGCCCTGATAATAGAGATCCAGAAATTCTTGAAGGTTATTGAACTCATAGGCCGCCCGGATGTCCTCAACACTGTCAAAGGCAAGGTCGACGCCGTTACGTTCCGCAAACTCAAACATTTGCTCCGGCTCCAGACTGCCCTCGATATGAAGGTGAAGTTCTGTTTTCGGGAGAGCGCGGATGAGGGTTTCAATATCTGACATAGTCGTCTTTAGACAGATTACACCGCGAATTTAAAGAGGTTTCCTTAGATTTCATAACGTGAGTGAAGGGGTGTGGTTTTTAATATGGAAAACGGAACGGTTTCTGATTTCGCTTGTTGTTTGAGTCCGAACCCAATCTGAAAGGAGATTATTATGCCAACCCCAACTGGTCACACCCGCGCTATTCGTGCCTCACGCGCTATCGGCACCGATGTTTATAATTCCGATCATGACAAAATCGGCGAGATTGAGGACATCATGTTAGACAAGATGGACAATGCCATCATGTTCGCCGTCGTCAGCTTTGGCGGATTTCTGGGAATTGGTGAAAAATACCATTCCATCCCGTGGGCCTCACTGGACTACTCAAAGGAGGTCAAAGGCTATATTGTCCCCTTCAGCAAAGAAAAGCTGAAAGACGGCCCCGTTTCCTCCTTACACGACCTTACAAAAGATGATGGCCTGGCGGCCCGGGATAGTTCCTACACCTATTACGGCGTTGATCCTTACTGGTCCTAAGCTGCTGATTAAGATAACCCGCCTTCCAAGGCGGGTTTTTTAGTGAGAATACGGTTCGTTAAATTTCGCCGAACACCGAAAAGCTGAACTAATGAAAAATTCGGGCCCTTATCCCTGCAAAAACGTTATGGCGTCACCGTTTCGAACCTCTTTCCTTATGGAAAAGAGAGCACTCTGCAGTGTGGGCTTAAGCCGAAGTATATTGCTCTCAAGTGGTTAAAAATGTTCACGATGAACGTTATTGGCAGTTGGAAACTGGAGATAAAGTTCCTAAGAAGGCACTAGGCGGTTGAAATAGAACCAATTGAAGCGTCTTTTTTGGATTAAGTCCCTTAAATGCTCATAAGGGCTATATATGTCTATTAAATACCGTCCAGAAATAGATGGGTTAAGAGCTATCGCCGTCGCGGCTGTTGTAATTTACCACGCCGAATTTACAATTTTTGACATCGACTTATTTCCGGGGGGCTTCTTAGGCGTCGATGTGTTTTTCGTTATCTCAGGCTTCCTCATAACATCAATAATTGCCCGAGAAGTCGAAGAAACGAATAAATTCAATTATCTGAGATTTTACGAACGTCGTGTACGAAGGATCTTGCCGGCGCTGCTATTGATAATGTTAATCAGCATTCCTTTTGCTTGGTTCACGATGCACCCGAAAGCCTTGTATGAATTTTCAGGCTCTATACTTTCTTCATTATTTTTTAGTTCAAATATCTGGTTCTGGCTTGAAAACAGTTACACGGCTCAAGCAAGCCAATTGAAGCCATTTTTACATACGTGGAGCCTATCGGTAGAGGAGCAATTTTATCTGCTTTTTCCTTTGCTTATGCTTTTGGGTTGGCGATATACGAAAAAATATATTTTTCATTTATTTGCATTGGTATTTATAGTTTCCCTTATCTATTCGGAGCTTCTCTCCCAATCTTATACAAATGCAAATTTTTTTCTACTACCCTCTAGGGCTTGGGAATTATGTGCCGGGTCATTGCTGGCTTATATAAAGTTAAATGATGAGAATCTGAGTTATCGCCTCATCAAATTTTTACCGGGCATTGGGTTGTTAATGCTTGTTGTATCTTTTCTTGTCTTTACCGAGAATACGCCGCATCCATCGAAATACACTCTTCTGCCCGTCATAGGAACTTGCCTGATAATTTTATTTGCCAGGAGAAATGAATTGGTCACCCGACTTCTCAGCACCCCGATCTTTATCATTTTAGGCCTGTTATCTTACTCCTTTTATTTATGGCATTTTCCCGTTTTCTCTTTTGCGAAAATAATATTAGGAAACCTCTCTACCGCGGAAAAGTTGGTGCTAATTCTTATTTCCCTAATCTTATCTTACTTGACCTATTATCTAATCGAACAGCCCTTCAGGCGCAAATTTATTACCCCAAATCGAATTTTTTATCCCATAGTGCTGTCCCTTTTAAGTTTAATTTTTATCATAAACTTTGGTATCTTTTTTCTCGAACTCAAGCCGGCGAAATTCAGGAAGTTAGAAAGCACTATAGATTTCACCTATGATTACAGAGCCGTATATCGTGAGGGCACTTGCTTCCTTTCGCCCGCTGATATGAATGCAGGCACACATTTTGAGAACTGCGCGATTGAGGGTTATAACTCCAATAACGTGGAAATAATGTTATGGGGAGATAGTCATGCAGCACATCTTTATCCCGGAATCCAGAAAAGGTATGGGGGGAGCTATAATATCATTCAAAGAACAGCCTCGTTATGCGCGCCGGTCTTGGGACGGGACGTAGCAACCCGGCCTAATTGTTTAAGAGTCAACGAGTCTGTCGCAAAGTCCATAAGAAACTCACCGCCGAAAAATATTATTTTGGCCGCTTCTTGGTGGACCGGAAGCCCTAAAGAACTAGAAGGGACAATTCGTTCGCTATATAATTGGGGGGTTGAGAGTGTGGTTGTTATAGGGCCAGCTCCATATTGGGAAAAAGGGCTGCCCGAATTGTTGAGTGAATATACTAATAGCGATGATTTTGACACGTATTATTTGTCTGCTGGACTAAGTAAGAATAGACTTGATTTAGATATAGAGTTTAAAGCTTACTCGAGTGACAAGAGGTGGGAATATGTATCGGCCACCGACGTTCTTTGTCGGAAAGATGAGTGCATAACTCGACTTGGTCCTAAAGCTTCTCAAATAACCCAATGGGACAGAGGGCACTTGACTGAAGCCGGGTCAGTCTATCTTGTCAAAAGGTGGGGTTTGACCTTTGACTAATAATATAAGCCCTCCATTTACCTTTATGATGCGGCTAAGCCCGAGCATCATCAATGTTGGTATAGGGTTTAATCTTATAGTTGACGATATTTCGTTTTATTATAACGAACAAACTCAAGACTTAATTAAAACGAAAGGTATGTGGCTTCGGAAGTGGTGGCAGTTGTTCTTGAAAAAGAAGACGTCGCTTTGATAATAGCCGAGGCCAATATGAGAATATAATGGGCGTTTTATTAAGCACTGCAATCGTGGCTCTCGTCCCATTTCTTTTTTGAAAATAAGGTGAGGCCTGTAGCAATCAACATTTTACCCGTACTTATTCTTGCATCGGGACATTTAGCTTTTTCAAGAAACTTAAAATAGGCGTTAGAAAACACAGAACGGATACAAAGCAAGATAAAGCAAATATTTGGATCTAGACCTAAATTTCCAAAATAAGGGGCAAGAAGTTCCATCGTCACAAGATGGTTAAGGCATTGATTTTAGGAAAAATGGAGCGGGCGAAGAGATTCGAACCCTCGACCCTCACCTTGGCAAGGTGATGCTCTACCACTGAGCTACGCCCGCTCATATTTTGCGTATCAGAAGCCTCAAAGCCTCTGTGCGGCAGAAGGTGCGCTATATACCGCCTTTCATATCCTTTTCAAGCGGTTTGATGCAGTTTTTTCACTCGATATGACATGAGCCCCGCGTTATCGATGTTTTATGACCTCACCAATGCCCCATCCCAACGAATCTGCTTTGTTTGGCTTGCTGACTGCGCAGGGTATTTCGCATGAAACGCACGAGCACCCGCCCATTTTTACGGTCGAAGAAGGAAAAGACTTCAAAGAAGGTCTGCCGGGCGGACACACGAAAAATCTTTTCTTGAAGGACAAGGCCGGACAGCTCGTTTTGATCTGCGCCTTGGCCGACACTTCAGTGCGCCTGAACAAATTGCATAAAGTCTTGGACACGAAGCGTCTGTCTTTCGGGCCTGAAGACGCCTTATGGGAATGCCTTGGTGTGCGGCCGGGGTCTGTGACGCTGTTTTCAGTCTTGAATGACAAAAAGGGAAAGGTACGTCTCGTCCTCGACAAGGCCTTGTTTGGCCCGAAGCAGGTCTGGTTTCACCCGATGCGAAATACGGCCAGCACTACTATTTCCAGTGGGGATATTTTGCAGTTTTGCGAAGCAGCGGGCCATCACCCGACAATTATTGATTTTGCTGAACTCTCTCAAAGTTAGACCGGGTCTTTATACTGCTTTCGACAAGAAAATTTGAATCCGGCTTATGCCTTGAAGGTAGCTGATACCCCGCCCATATGAAATGCATGACTGATATAATTATGAACCCTTCTGACCCCACCCCAACGCAAGGCCCAAATGCGGCTGATCTGATAAAGGATTCCAGTGACATGGCTTTCATGGCTGACGTTGTGGAAGTGTCCAAAGAAACGCCGGTCGTTGTAGATTTCTGGGCGCCGTGGTGCGGACCGTGCAAACAGCTTATGCCCATGCTCGAGCGCGCCGTGAAAGGCGCAGGCGGCAAAGTCAAAATGGTCAAAATCAATATTGACGAAAATCCAGGCGTAGCCGGACAGCTCGGCGTGCGGAGCATTCCGGCCGTCTATGCCTTTAGAGATGGCAAACCCGTTGACGGTTTTATGGGCGGACAGCCTGAATCCGAACTTCAAAAGTTTATTGACCGCCTTTCCGGCGACACGGACCCGGCAGAGGAAGCTGGCACGCTTGTTGATCGCGCGAAAGATAGCCTCGCGGCAGGAGACGCCGGTGGCGCCGCGCAGGATTTTGCTCACGCCCTGAGTCTGGATGAAAACAACGCACAGGCTCGGGCTGGGTTGGCGCGAATTTATCTCGATACCGGAAATGAACAAGAGGCCGTGTCGCTCATCCAGCAGGCACCAGACTCTGTGACGGATCACCCCGAAATTGCAGCGGTACGATCAAAAATCGCTCTTGAGGATCAAGCGCCTGAGCCGGATGAGGAAGACCCCGCGCTTGAGCTTTCACAAAAAGTCAAAGACAATCCGGATGACCTGGACGCGCGTCTGGAGCTTGCCAAAGCGCTTGCCTCTACGGGTCGAAACAGCGAGGCGGTAGAGCATTTGTTATATTCCGTCCGGAAAAATCGGGCCTATAATAATGAAGCCGCGCGCCTTTTCCTTTTAACCGTTTTTGAAGCAGAAGGTCCGCAATCCGACGTCTCTATACAGGGTCGGCGCGAGCTTTCTTCTATCTTATTCGCTTAGGGCCATATGAGCACGCATTATAAAGCCTTGGCTCGGAGAACCTCTCCGGAAGTTATTCCCCTGTTCCCCTTGAACGGTGCTGTGCTTTTACCTGCCTGCGACCTGCCGCTTAATATTTTCGAGCCGCGCTATTTGAATATGATTGATGACGCGCTTAAAACTGACCGCCTGATTGGCATGGTTCAGAGCCGGAAAGCCGGACTTGTTTCCGTCGGAGGGTTAGGCCGAATAATCCAGTTCTCCGAAACCGAAGACGGGCGCTACCTAATTGTCCTCAAAGGTCTGAAACGGTTTAAAATTACGGAAGAGGTTGAAACCACTTGCCCCTACCGACAAGCTAAAGTCGACTATGACCTGTTTGAAAATGACGCTGATATTCATGCCGCCAAACAGACGTCTGAGGCTCTGTCCGAAAGTGGCCGAACAGATCGATCAGCCCTAACCGTCGCAATGAAAACGCTGGCAAAAAAAATCGGCGTCGCGGTGGATTGGGAGGCGTTGTCAGAAATTCCCCTGCCGGTTCTGGTAAACCAAGCGGCCATGATTTCGCCTTTTCAACCCGAAGACAAGCAGTCCTTAATTGAGGCCGTTAGTACAGATGAGAGACGACGACTTTTGATCGGGCTAATGCATCTTTATGCCGGAAACGACAGCCCCTCCAGCCCGAGACAAACCCAATAAAATAATCACTTAAGAGCCTCATATGAATGATAGCGTCATGATGGATCCCAAAATGTTAAGTGTTCTGGTTTGTCCGAAAACCGGCGGGCCTTTGAGCTATGATTCTGATAAAAAAGAACTCATCAGTAAGTCAGCAAAGCTCGCTTTTCCCGTGCGCGAAGGCGTGCCCATCCTGCTCTTGGATGAAGCCCGGGCCCTGTAAAGGTTAACGCCGAGCCGCTATTTTTCAGCCGTAAAAAGGAACGATTCGCATCTTCCCCCCGTTATTTATTTGAATGACAGGGAATGGAATGATGACGAACCTACCGAATAAAAATTACAAAGCGACACTTTTATCGGCTGTCTTTGCCGGTGCGTTAGGTGTGTCCCTTGCACCGTCCGCTTTCGCGGCAAATTTCGCCGCCAGCGGCCCAGTCGCTAAGAGCTTAGCCGGAGTTTCAAATGCCGGACATCCGCCCCTCGCCGCCTCAGATGGCCCGCTTGGGGTTATTGCTTCTTTTATGGGTAAAAACAAAGGAAATGACTTTTCAAAAGAGCTCGAAGCTCAAGTTGAGAATGAGACTTTTGCCAGCAGTCTCAATAGCAAAGTTGCCCCCGGAGCCATTTTTGCAGCGAGACAGGCTTATGCCCAATCTGTCTTTAAGCCCTTGTGGGATGAAGAGGCTGCGGAGAACCTTCATAGTATTCCAAGTCTTTTCGAAAGCCACGGGCTTGAAGCCAACTTCACAAAGGGTAATCTTGATAAGCTAATCGACCAACGGTTCAATTCTGATAATCCCGAAGAACAAGCTAGCGCCGAACTGGCACTGACAGGTTTATGGCTTGAATTAACTTCGCAAATCTCCGGTGGATTATCGGATGAAGGCGAAGCCAAAACATCGCTCGTCGATAGTCCGGTTCGATCCGAACTTGTGACCTCTTTACGCCGCGCCGCAGAGGGTGACCCCCTAAAAGAGATGGAGAGTTTTACCTCATCCGCTCCGCAATATGAAAACCTGCGGAAGGCGCTTAAGAATTATAAGAAAGAAGTCGCTCTGGTGGACTGGTTGTCCATCCCAAGAGAAGGTGAATTGATTGAGCCCGGAATGGAAGATGACCGGGTTCCGGCCCTGAGAGAGCGCCTGAGAGCAGAAGGCTATTTATCTTATCCGAGTTTCTTCTCCGTCGTTCTTGACGATCTGCAGGAACCGACTAACGAAACCTTATATGATGAAAAGTTGCAAGAAGCCGTAAAAAGCTTCCAAGCCGCGCACACGATGAAAGTCGACGGCGTTATTGGCCCAGCAACTCTGGATGCTATGAATGAAAGCCCCGAGTCTAAAATCGTTAAAATTAAAGCTGCAATGGACTATTGGCGCAATCTGGACGCATTCAATCAACAATCGTCAGATCGCTATATTTGGGTCAACATTCCTTCCTTCCAGGCCGAAGGCTGGAATGACGGCAAAATGGAAATCTCCATGAAAACGGTTGTCGGAAAAGCCCGGACGCCCACACCGGATTTTTCAGATCAAGTTGAATACATCGTTGCAAATCCGAAGTGGTATCTGCCGATTGGTCTATTCAAACGCCAAAAGCTTCGTAAACTCCAAGCCAACCCTGGGTATGCAGCGTCTCATAATTATAAGATTTATGACCGGTCTTCAGGACAAGAGCTGAGTGCCTATAATGTTGACTGGAACGCCCCTGGAGTGTCTAGCCAGATTCAGATGGTACAAACCCCTGGTCCCCACAATGCTTTGGGCGAATTAAAAATTATTTTCCCAAACCAGAACTCTATTTATCTACACTCAACGCCTGACAAACACCTTTTCGAACGCGAAGTCCGCGCGTTTAGCTCGGGTTGCATCCGTTTGGATGACCCCATCGCTATGGCAAATTGGATCACCGACCACGATAAAGCTGTGGACACAAAGGAGTTTAATGAGACGCTGGAATCACGTCAGCGCGAACATTTCTATGTCGACGAACAGATTCCGGTTCATATTACATATGTCGGAGTGACCGCGAACGACGAAGGCGTCCCGACATTCCATCGCGACATTTACAGAAAGCTTGCTGAACCTTCATTTGTTGAAGAGCAATATCCCAGATATCAAGGGAATCCCATTGTTGAATTAGACAATGACGAAGATAATGTGAAGCAAACCGCTGCGGCACCAAGGAGTGTTAGCGCCCTGCCATAGGACAAATATGTCTCTTAAAAATTTGTTGTGTGCAGCGCCCATTTTCGGGGCGTTGTTTTTTACCCCCTTTGCACAAGCCCCTTTCGCCAAAGCGCAAGCGGAAATGTCGGCTATTTCAGTTCCGACTCTCGATAAGGAAGCGATCCCCTATGCCGTCTGGCATACCACCCGGTTGCCTGGAGAGAAGCTTAACTTAGAACTACCAACTGGCTTTACGGCCGAGCTTGATGGCGCCCCCGTAACCCCCGACACACGCGTTTTGAATAAAGCCGGGTCTCAAATGCTCACGGTTAAAAAGCCGGACGGCTCCCGCCTAAGTCGGGTCAGTGTGTTTACACTCGAACCCCTGAGCGAAGTGGATGAAAAAGGGTGGCTAAACGGATATCGAATTGGCGAGTACCCCAAAAACCCGCCCCGGGGCTTTATCCGTCTAGATAGCGAAGCCGATAAAGACATAAATGTGGCTCCCCATTTTAAGCTGGGACAGTTTCTCTGCAAGCAACAACCTGATGCTTGGCCAAAATATGTTCTGGTCACACAGTCAAATCTTAAACGGCTCGAAACCCTACGGGAAAGTCTTGTCAAAGACGACATTACCGACGCCCAGACCTTTTTTGTTATGAGCGGATTTAGAACGCCCTTTTATAATTCAGCCATCGGGTCTGCTAAATTATCCCGCCACATGTATGGCGACGCTGCTGACATATATATTGATGTGAAGCCTCGCGACGGAAATATGGACGACATAAACCAAGACGGGGCGATTAACAAAACAGACGCCAATTATTTGTATGATTATGCGGCGAAACTTTTTGCCAAAAGCGACAAGGTTCAACCCGGTGGAATAGGCTCTTATAAAGCCAACGCCGTGCATGGGCCATTCGTGCATGTTGACGGACGAGGACATGTCGCTCGGTGGGGGCGTTAAACGCTAGCCTCCCCCTCCGGCTTGACGTTCTGCCTCTTGCTTCCCATTTGTGATGCGAGTGAGAAAAGGACGCCTTATGACACACCCCCCTTCCAATTATGATTATGCCGACGCCTCTCAATGGCGCGGCACGACAATTTTAACGGTTCGCAAAAACGGCAGGGTCGTGATTGTTGGCGACGGTCAAGTCAGCGCTGGAAACACAGTGATGAAAGCGACCGCCCGAAAAGTGCGGACTTTGGCCGGGGGGAAAATTCTGACTGGCTTTGCCGGAGCCACGGCCGACGCATTCGCATTGTTGGAAAGACTTGAAACCAAGGTCGAACAATATCCCACACAGCTCGCTCGCGCTTGTGTCGAGCTTGCCAAAGATTGGCGGACAGACAAATACCTTAGACAGCTGCAAGCTATGTTGATCGTCGCCGATAAATCCGAAACATTTGTCCTGACAGGCAATGGCGATGTTGTGCAGCCTGACGGCGGGATCACAGCGATTGGGTCGGGCGGTAATTTCGCGCTCTCGGCCGCTTTAGCCATGAATGAATATGAAGACGATGCAGAAACGCTGGCCCGCAAAGCGATGGGTATTGCCGATAAGATCTGCATTTACACGAATAATCACCTAACCCTCGAAAGCCTCGAATCTGAGGTATAAAATAGGAAGGCGAGGCGGGCGTTAATCTCGGTTTTCAGAGACAGCCATATGATTTGAGTTTCATATGCGTCTTGAATTCACAGGCCCGACCCCCACTTTTAACGCATGACAGACAGCTTTACCCCCCGCGAAATTGTTTCCGAATTGGACCGCCACATTGTGGCCCAAAAAGACGCCAAACGCGCCGTGGCCATTGCGCTGCGCAATCGGTGGCGCCGCAAGCAAGTTTCCAACGATCTACGCTCGGAAATTACACCCAAAAACATCCTTATGATTGGCCCCACAGGCGTCGGGAAAACAGAAATTTCCAGACGGCTGGCCAAGCTCGCTCAAGCCCCTTTTATCAAAATTGAAGCCACTAAGTTTACTGAAGTCGGGTATGTTGGCCGCGATGTCGAACAGATTATTCGCGACTTAGTCGAATCCGCAATTACCCTTTTGCGCGATCAGAAACGCTCTCAAGTGAAAGCTCAGGCCGAGAAAGCGGCGGAAAGCCGCATCATTGACGCCCTTGTCGGCGAAAATGCCGGAGAGGCCACGCGGGAAAAATTTCGTCAGAAGCTCACTTCCGGCGAATTAGACGATAAAGAAGTTGAAATCGAACTCACAGACACGGGCTCACCCTTCCAAGGCTTTGACATTCCGGGACAACCTGGCGCGTCCATGGGCATGATGGATTTGGGAGCCTTATTTAACAAAGGCGGACGAACAAAAACTGTTAAGCTCCGTATAGGCGACGCTCACGGGCCTCTCCTGTCTGAAGAAGCCGACAAGCTTCTTGATGACGATTCCATCAAGCGCGAAGCTGTGGAATTAACCGAACAGGACGGCATCGTTTTCCTTGATGAAATTGACAAAATTACAGCCCGCTCTGATGCGCGCGGCGGCGATGTTTCCCGCGAAGGGGTTCAGCGCGACCTCTTACCTCTCATTGAAGGTACGACCGTATCGACGAAATACGGCCCGGTTAAAACAGATCATATACTTTTTATCGCCAGCGGCGCATTTCATGTTGCCAAGCCTTCGGATCTCTTGCCCGAGCTACAAGGGCGACTGCCGATACGGGTAGAGCTACGGGCTTTGACGGAAGAGGATTTCGTTCGAATTTTGACAGAGCCGGAAGCCAGTCTGATTAAGCAATATAAAGCTCTGATGAAAACAGAAGATGTCGGTTTGGACTTTACCGATGACGGCATCAAAGAACTTGCCAAGATTTCGGCCGAGGTAAATGCGAGTGTAGAAAATATCGGCGCGAGACGTCTTCACACGGTCATGGAACGCCTATTGGATGAGGTCAGCTTTACGGCCACCGATAAAAGCGGCGAAACCATCAAAATTGATGCAGAGTATGTTCGTGATCATGTCGGGAAATTAGCCGCCGACCAGGACCTATCGAAATTCATTCTGTAAGCCGATTGGCAACCGAATAAGGACTTATTCTTTCGATTTAGAATGAGTTAAATTCAGATGCGTTGTCTTCTCTGTCGGACTGCGCCGTTGTGAACAGCTGCGTTTCTAAACCAGCTAGCCTCGGCGCCGCCATTTCCATTGTCTGCGCTTGTGGTGAATTCCGAACATCTTCAAGGTGAATATAGGTCTTGGAAAGGGCCATATCTCCTTGCGCGCGTTGCAAGGCCGTCGTGCCTTCGAAGCGGTCTTTCAGAGCCTTTTCAGCCTCGAATTCAACACTTGAATCCACTGACCCTTTGTCTTCCATTATTGAAACCGCTCTAATGAGCTGCTCTGCAGAATTTTCCGACCACAAGGGAGACATAACATTTATCGCATAGGCCGCTCGGAAGGCTTGCGCCACGCCATCGCCATATGTTTCGTTTAGCATAGCGTCGTGCTCACCTTTCATGATAGAGCTTTCGATCTCAGCCTCAATAGACGCTTCGCTGACAGGTTGATAAGTGATTTTTTGGGTTCGGACATTTTCGCTGTCTTGGGCCGTCGCCGTGCAGGGCAATAGCGCCGCAGAGGCTGCAAATGTCGCGCTTAGTGTCAAAATAGCCTTAAAAGTCATTTTAATCTCCAGAGGACAGGGGTAAAATGTCCGCTTTCCTGAAGATACTACGCTCATTCAGCCTTAGGGTTTCCAGATCAACTCCGGAGTTAATGTTTTGGACATGTAAAGCCCGCGCTGGGCTCTATTGGCCTTGTTTTAGAAAAACATACCATGCTCCGGATCCGCCGTGTTTCAAATGAGCCTGAGCGTAAGTTGCAATATGTGGGCGTAGGGATGGATCTTTAATCCAGTTAGGAAAATTCTGGCGTAATACGCCGTTTAGGCGCGCCCCCTTTCCGGTCACAACAAGGAGACATCTTTTATTATGCTTTGCAGCCCTGATGATGGCCCGCGCCAGAGCGGGGCGCGCTTCGTTCTGTGTCATATCATGCAGGTCAATTGTGGCGTCTACCTCAACACGTCCGCGCCGAGTTTTCTTGTCATTATTAAGCTCCAACCGGCCCGGCGAGCGTTGAATGTCTTTTGAGACGCTCGGCGCCACCCGAAGCATATTGGCAAAATCTTCACGGCTCGGCAGCGGTTTTGCACTGCCCTTGCCTTTGGGATAACGGCGCGGCGCAACTGTGCGGGCCACGCGGCCCCAGACATCACGCTCTTCGTCTTTAAGCGGTCTGTCCGGTTTCTTTTTCATTCCTCACACACCCATCAGCTAACGGGTTGGGACTTCGCAATGGATTTTGGCACAAGCACTCTCCAGCGCACATCATGTTTCATAACGCCAGCGCGCTCTCCGGCTTCATCTCCGGCTCCAAAAAAGAGATCCCCCCTTAGGGCGCCTCGAATGGCTTTGCCTGTATCTTGCGCCGAGACTAAAAGCCCAGTGTCTTTTCCTCTGTAGTCACCGCCCTCTTGCGGCAGTTTCGTCTCAAGCCACACCAAGGTTCCGTAAGGATGATAACGGGGGTCGACGGCGATAGAGCCCATTTCGGTGAGCGGCACTTCCATTGCCCCGCGCGGGCCTTCCTCGACGCCTAACTCGTCAACTGCCACAGACTGTTCAGCGAAGAAAATATAGCGCGGGTTTTCATTCATCAGAGCGCGGGTTTTGGCTGGGCCGTTTCTCTCCATCCACGACTCGATTGATTGTTTTGAGGCCTGTGAAAGCTTCATCTCGCCTCGCTCTACCAGAACGCGCCCGATGGACGTATAGGGTTTTCCATTATTGGCGGCATAAGCGGCCCGCAGGCTTCTGCCATCCTCATATTTCAATCGGCCTGAGCCCTGAATTTGCATAAAGAACACATCAATCGGCCGGCCATAGGCGATGACCCGTGACGACTTCGCATTGATTTGAGATCGAGGTTTTCTCAACACAGCCGGATTTGTCGGTTTCGCCAATATAGGTTCGCGGAACGTTTGGTCAGGTGTCAGCCGGACTTCAATTTCAGGCTCATAATAGCCGGTCAAAGTCCCGGAGTCATCTGTCAGAGTCTTGAGAGATAGAAGCGCAAATTCATTTTCAAAAAAAGCTCTCGCGCCTTCCTTTGTCTGGCTAGCAAATTTAGCTTTCGCACACGCCGGAAGCCAGTCTCTATAGGTTCCATAATCCGGAAGGTTTTTATTCAAGGCCGCATCAGGGTCTGCCTTGACCCAACTTTTGCAAGACCGGCGAAAAGAGGTGAGGGCGGGTCGGGTGTCTGCGTCTGCCCAATCACGAAGCTTATCATACCAAAGCGGCGCATTGACGATAACCTCTTCCGGAGGGTCGGGCTGAGGGAAGCGGGGCGCGGGAATTTCAGGCGCGCTTGGCGGAACCGGCAACGGGGCAGCTTCGAAGGAGTCTTCTGTTTCTTCGCCTTCCATATAGGGAGTTTCCGACCAAGGATTATTATCGTCCCCAGCCGTAGTCACACAGCCAGAAAGGCCTGTTGCAGTCACCAGAACAAAAAAGAGAGCCCCAAGAGAAAGTTTGTGCATTTTTCTTATTCGTCGTTAGAGGATTTCGGGTCGGAATCTTTAGTATCTGGGGACGGATCTGCTTCCAAATCATCACCTTCTGACGGGGCCACGTCGGCCAAACGCCATGTTGGGTCTGACTGTTTAAGGTTTCTCTCAAATATCCAGATTTCCGCGATAGAGGAGAGAACATCAGGATCGCCTTGAACGACATTGCCTTCTTCGTCCAAAAGCGCAGAGGTCAAATCTGATTCATACAAAACAGAAATGCTGGCTATCGCTCCGTCCAGCTCGGCAGACTCGATAGATGTTTTCTTTAGGCGGCCCAAATCTGTGACCTGAGTATACCCTGACTTTTCACGCTCTTTAATGGCCTCATTATAAACGGCTAGCGTGTCTTTTGTCAGAAGATTACCGAGTGTGTCGTGATCGCCCGCCGCAAAAGCTTCCAAAATCATCGAATAGGCCTGTTTCGCGCCATCAATAAAATGACTGGGAGAGAATTCGGGGTCGCGGGATGAAATAGCGCCAAGGCCCTTTTTTTCTAATTCTTTCGATATGGGCTCGACTGCAGATTTTGATTTTTCATCCTCCATCATTGACCGAGGGTTAATCGCGTCTTCCGGGCCTTTGCCAACAGTTTTGCCTAAAACACTATAAAACATGACACAAACGACTGTCGCGATGGCGGCGTAAAGAATAACTTCGTACATAAGAGCGTCTTTTGTGGCTAAATTTATATGGCCCTGTTGAAACGGGGCGCTTCACTTACCAGATAGGGTCTCTGAACAGTCGTCGCAATAAAGAATTGCGGCTCTTGGCGCGCCATGATAGCAGGCGGGCCGTTTCGTCAACCCGCCAAAGGGAGCCCGACAGGGAATTTATATGGCCAAAAAACCCAAGAAAACCAAGGAAGAAGATAGCCTGTCTATTGACGGCGAAGCCTCTCCTGCACCAACGCCGGAGGCCGGCCAGGCCGCCGAAGCTCAGGCAAATGGCGAGACCGCTTCTGGCCCGATGCTGAGTGTGCTCGCGCAATATACTAAAGATCAAAGTTTTGAAAATCCACACGCCCCGGAAAGCCTTCGCTCCGGATTGGAAGCCCCCGGTATTAATATAAATATCGAAATTGGGCGCCAGATGATGAATGATGATAGCGTCGAAGTCACTTTGATGCTTCGCGCTGAAGCGCGCCGCGGCGAAGACGTCGCTTTTATCGCCGAGCTTGAATATGCCGGTCTTTTTGCTTTCCAAGGCGTCAATGTTGAACAAATTCAACCAATGATTTTAATCGAATGTCCGCGCCTTCTCTTCCCGTTTGCACGCCAGATTATGGCCGAGATGACACAAAATGGCGGCTTCCCGCCCATCATGCTTGAGCCGCCGGATTTTGCCGCCATGTTCCGTGAGGAAATGATGCGCCGCGCCGCAGATGAACCGAAGAACTAGAGTAAATACAAAAGAGTTTTAAACCCGCCCTTTGAGGCGGGTTTTTTGTTGAGTGATTAGTGTTTGTTTCGAATACTACTTTGCGCTCAATCTTAGAAGTTGTCCGTTTTCAGCGTCATCAGTCAAAATTAGGATGGAGCCATCCTTGGCAAGCCGTACGTCGCGAATTCGTGCATCCAAATCACTTAATAAATCCGTTTCACCCACGGACTTACCCTTTTCCAGGTCCACCCTTCGGAGATCGCGTGACGCTAAGCCTCCGATCAGAGCGTCCCCGTCCCAATCCGGAAACATATCGCCGCGATAAATGACTAACCCGCTAGGCGCGATAGACGGGACCCAAGAGTGAACAGGACTAATAAATTCGTCTTTTTCCTCAAAAGGCGTAATTCGCGCGCCGTTATAGTCGACACCTTTCGTCACGAGTGGCCAGCCGTAATTTTCGCCGCCTGTAATTACGTTGAGTTCGTCTCCTCCGCGAGGGCCGTGTTCATGCTCCCAAAGCGTATTGGTTTCGGCGTCATAGGCGAGTCCCTGAACATTTCTGTGCCCCATGGAATATATTTGGGGCTTGTAACCGTCCTGTCCTAAAAAGGGATTGTCCTGCGGCACGCCGCCGTCCCGTGTCAGCCTGACAATTTTACCCAAATGAGTATCCGGTTTTTGAGCGTCCTCGCGAAAGCCAAAGCCATCGCCCAATGTCAGGATAAGCGTATCATCGGGTAAAAACGCTATTCTTGAGCCAAAATGTTGAGAGCCGGACTTAGGCGGACTGGCACGAAAAATTGTCGTGGCGTCTTTAAGCTCATTCCCGTCTAAAACAGCCCGATAGAGCGCCGTTCCGTTCGCCTCCATCGTTCCATAAGCGTACGAAATATATAATTCTCTCGTCTCAGCATAATCCGGTGCCAGTCGTACGTCCAGAAGACCCCCCTGACCTTCGGCCAGGATATCGTCAGGCAATCCCTGCACAACAGCCCTTACCCCCTTAATCAGCCGGATGAGCCGGCCCGGTTTTTCCGTAATCAGGTAATCGTTCTCGGAGATCACTTCGACTCCCCAAGGCGAGGCAAACCCATCGGCAATAGTCTCAACGTTAAAATCGGTGGAGGGCTTTTCCGCCAATTCCGGTGCGGGCTGAGGCTCCATACAAGCAGATAAACCTAGAGTGACCAGTAAAGAGAATAGCGGGGCTTTATGTTTCATGCTTGACGACCTGACTTTTGTTTAGCACGACTGTAACCATGCTTAGAGCAATTACAAAATGGATTCTCGCCTGGTTAGTTGCCGCCGTCCTAACAGCGTTTCTGGGGTCTGTTTTTCCAGCCTCAGAGTTATAGCCTTATTAGAAAACATCGGTGGATCGGTCAGTTTTGGAAAAACCTTATCGATGGTCCTATACGATCTCTTTTACTTCGCCAAAATTCTATATTTAGGTTTTGTAGGCTTAGGGTTGCTGATTGCTTTTGGCGTGGGCTCGATTCTGCTGTTAATCTTAGAGCTTCGAAGCCGGGCATCTTACCGTTTTATAGTTTTTAGTGTGGCCGGAGCTGTTTCTATGGGCGTCATGCTCTGGGCGATGAAAAATGTCTTTTTCGGAATGCAGCTCGTTGCGGGCGCTCGCGACGGAACAGGAATTTTCTTACAAATTCTCGCGGGAATATTAGGCGGCCTGGTTTTTGCGTTACTCACGCGCCCCAAACCGCCCAAATTGAATTAAGTATTCATACTTTCAAAGAAGTCTGAATTGGTCTTGCTGTCTTTGAGTTTTGACAGGAGGAACTCAATCGCGTCCATTGTGCCCATCGGGTTCAAGATACGGCGCAAGACATAAGTTTTCTGTAATTCTGCCGGGCCGATAAGAAGCTCTTCCTTACGCGTGCCGGATTTCGTTACATCAATCGCCGGGAAGATGCGCTTATCTGCAACTTTGCGGTCAAGCACGATTTCCGAGTTACCTGTCCCTTTAAATTCTTCAAAGATTACCTCGTCCATACGAGAGCCGGTATCAATCAATGCGGTGGCGATAATCGTCAGAGAGCCACCTTCTTCGATATTCCGCGCGGCGCCGAAGAAACGTTTTGGGCGTTGCAAGGCGTTGGCATCCACACCGCCTGTGAGGACTTTACCGGAACTTGGCACAACCGTGTTATAGGCGCGGCCAAGGCGGGTAATGGAGTCGAGAAGGATGACAACGTCTTTGCCGTGTTCGGTCAGGCGTTTGGCTTTTTGAATGACCATTTCAGCGACCTGGACGTGGCGCGTAGCCGGTTCGTCAAATGTGGAGGAGACCACTTCGCCCTTTACAGAGCGCTGCATGTCCGTCACCTCTTCAGGGCGTTCGTCAATGAGCAAGACAAGGACATAGCATTCCGGGTGATTGCGTTCGATAGAATGCGCAATGTTCTGTAAGAGAACTGTTTTACCCGTCCGGGGAGGCGCGACGATTAGGGCGCGCTGACCTTTACCAATAGGGGAAACAATATCGATCACGCGGCCTGAATTATCTTTTAGAGTTGGATCTTCTATTTCCAACTGGAAACGCTGGTCAGGATAGAGCGGCGTCAAATTATCAAAGTGGACTTTATTACGCGCTTGCTCAGGAGAGCCAAAATTCATGGACGTCACGCGGGTTAGAGCGAAATACCGTTCATTATCCTGAGGGCTACGAATTTCGCCGGAAACTGTGTCCCCAGTACGAAGACCCATTTTACGGATTTGGTTTGGGCTGACATAAATATCATCCGGCCCGGCGAGGTAATTCGCCTCAGGCGAGCGAAGAAATCCAAATCCGTCCTGAAGGACTTCCAGCACGCCGCTACCGTTGATTTTAATATCGTCTTCGGCCAGATCCTTCAAAACAGCGAAGAAAATATCTTGCTTACGCATAGATGCGGCGTTTTCAATACCGACTTCTTCGGCGAATTTGATCAGCTCGGCGGGTTTAAATTTCTTGAGGTCATCAAGACTGATGGAGGTCATACCCTCCAGCTCTATTTTATGGGGTTCTGTCATATTTATTTCTTTAGCAGTGGGGAGTTGTCTCTTCAGGCCGTCTCAGCGGGATATGTTCGAAAAGAATACGCACGAATGGCGATGAGTTAAAAATAGACTCTGATTTAATAATGTCAATTCAAATTATTTTCAGATTTTTAACGCCTCAAAACGGCTTCACGATCACTAATATGACAATCAAAATTGTAACGATGGCCGGGATTTCATTGATTCGGCGAAAGAACTTTTCCGAACGCGGACGTCCGCCATTTAAAAAACCTTTTCGGGTTTTCGCAAGAAAACCATGATAGCCGATCAAACCCAAAGCCAATAAAATCTTCACATATAGCCAGCCGGTACCCGCGTAAGCGGGTCCGTTTATGGCAACTATGGCAATTCCCAGAATAAAAGCGATAATCATCGCCGGGTTCATGATTATGCGTAGCAGCTTGGCTTCCGCCTCTTCCATCTTGGTCTCCAGTTCGCCGCCGACCTTGGCCGTTGAATGATAAACAAATAGACGAGGCAGGTAGAGCATGCCGGCCATCCAGAAAATGACGGCGCAGAGATGAAACGCTTTTAGCCAAAGATACAGACTATACATAATTCGCTTCCTTACCGCGGATATGATTGACCACTGCCTGCACGTTATCAATTTTTACATCAGGGGTCACGCCGTGGCCTAAATTGAAAATATGAGGGCCGTTTTTCCCGTCCTCCAAAACGCGGTCAACAGCTTTACGTAAGACATCTCCGCCAATTCTTAGAGCGAGTGGATCCAAATTGCCTTGAACCGGCATATTCTCCGGAATGGCGCAACGGAAATCATCAAGAGGCATTTGGGTGCCGGTTGCGATGGCTGATATTCCGGTTTCATGGGCGTAGCGGATTGCATTAAGCCCGGCTCCGCGTGGAAACCCTATAATCGGAACGTCAATTCCAGCGTCCCGAATGCGTGAGATAATATCGCGCGTCGGATTTAGAACTAAACGTTCGAACATGTGAGGCGACAGGCCTTCAGCCCAACTTTCAAATATTTTAAGGACGTCCGCTCCTGCCTTGGCTTGTCCGATTAGGTAGTCAGCGCTGGAGACAACCAAAGCTTCAAGTAAATCCGCCATGGCTTGGGGGTTTTCATAAGCAAACCGTTTGGCGATTTCTTTGTTCGGACTTCCTTTGCCTTCGATCATATAGGTGGCGACTGTCCACGGGCCGCCGGAAAAGCCGATGAGGGCTTTGTCCTTAGGAAGCTCTGATTTGACGCGAGAGACGGTTTCAAAAACCGAAGACACTCGGTCAGCCGCGCCGTCAATCGTCAGCGCTTTTATTCCGTCAACGTCTATTGGATTGAGAACAGGACCGGTTCCCTTAATGAATTTTACCTCTCTACCTAACCCGATTGGGATAAGCAGAATGTCAGCAAATAAAATGGCAGCGTCCATATCATAGCGCTGGACAGGCTGGAGCGTGACTTTGGCGGCTTTCTCAGGGCTAAAGCAAAAATCGATAAAGTTCTTCGCGCTCGATCTCACTTCCAAATATTCGGGGAGATGTCGTCCGGCTTGGCGCATGAACCAAATAGGCGGAGTTTCAGTTTTTTGACCGCTAAGCACATCGAGAAGGGATGCCATTATGAAAGCCTTTTAGTTATGCCCGATAGTTATCCGGACCCTCTAATCTCCTCTTAATTTTTTTAAAAAAGAAGTGATAGTTGTAGAAAGCGGGATATGTGGACAGTCTTAACGTTTTAGTAACCAATCTTAATCGTCACAGGATAAAGTGGTATAAGTCACAGTCCTAATATCAGTCTATGGATGAGTTGAAAAACGGGGATAACATTATTTTTAGCTTATACCATGCGACAGATAGTAATAAAATTTGGCGGACAATTTACAGGATATAATCTGAAGGAAATCTTATCCCCCGAACTCAGATTGTTAATACGCGCCAAAATTCTCTATGGGTAAAATGGCGTTAACGTCCAAACTCACCCACTGGATTCACAGGTTGAGCGCTTTGATTATTTTGGATGTGGATAGCTGTCGATATTTACGCTCTTCTAACCTTGGTTGTGGTTTTTTCTTGGCGCGTCTATGAGTGTCCTATGTCGGAGAAAAACCCCAATATATCGATTTATTTTCATGTGCATCTTGTGTCGGACTCGACCGGCGAAACCTTGGTGGGGTTGATGAAGGCCTCAACTGCCCAGTTTCGTAATGCGACGGCGTTAGAGCATATTCACGCCTTGGTTCGCAGTGAAGCCCAAATGGAACAAGCGCTTGATCTCATCGGAAGCAAGCCGGGGGTTGTTCTTTATACAGTGGTTAATCCAGACCGCCGCAAAAGGCTTGAGAGTTTTTGCGCAGAACACCGAATACCTGCAATCTCTGTGCTGGATCCTACATTGGCGTTGTTGGGGCGGTATCTAGGTGCTTCAATTATTTCGGAAGTCGGGGCGCAGCGAAATTTGGATGCAGAATATTACAACCGGATTGAGGCCCTCGATTACGCCATGGCCCATGATGACGGGCAAAATGTTCAAGGTCTGAGTGAAGCAGATATTGTATTGCTGGGGGTCAGTCGAACGTCTAAAACGCCGACCTGTATATATTTGGCAAATCGCGGGTATAAGGCCGGCAATATTCCGCTTGTTCCCGGCGCGCCTTTACCCATAATTTTAGATCAGTTTAAAAATCCATTTATTATCGGATTGGTGGCGTCCCCCGATAGGATCGTGCAAATCAGGCAACAACGCCTAATGGGCCTCAAACAAACCCAGCAAACCGACTATATTGACCAAGACCGCGTGCGAGACGAAATGCGTCAGGCTAAACGGATGTTTCTGAAAAAAGGCTATAAGGTGATTGATGTCACCCGCAAATCGATTGAAGAAACGGCGGCGCAAATCATTAACCTATATAAGGCGCATCATGACACGCTTTAAACCCTCCCAGCGACTTATTTTAGCCAGCGGTTCCGCTATTCGGGCGCAGATACTGTCTGACGCTGGACTGACTTATGACGTTATTAGTAAACCTGTCGATGAGGCGGCGATCAAAGAGTCGATGCTTGCTGAAGGGTCTCGTTTGCGCGATATTGCCGACGCCTTGGCAGAAGCGAAAGCTCTGAGGGTTAGTCGAACAGAGCCGGGGTTTGTTATTGGCGCAGATCAGATTATGGTGATGGACGAGACCTTATTTGACAAACCACCGACAATAAAGGCTGCGAGAAAGCGTCTGAAGGAGATGCGCGGTAAGACTCATAAACTCATGGGCGCGGTTGTTGTTTGCGAAAATGGACAAGCGGTTTGGCGGCATCTTTCTGTGACGAAATTAACAGTACGTGAGTTCAGCGATGCCTTTCTGGAACAATATATAGAGATGGAAGGCGAAAGCCTAACCCGCTCTGTCGGGGCGTATCGTTTTGAGGGGCCGGGCGCGCATCTATTTTCCAATGTGGAGGGTGATTTCTTTTCTATATTGGGGCTGCCCTTGCTTCCTTTGCTTGATTATCTACGAACGCGAGGAGTTATTCCGTCATGACCTCTCGTAAATCCGACGTTCCTATTCCGAAACTCGCAGGCGTGTGCGGCTGGCCCATTCACCACTCTCTATCGCCCGTGCTGCATAATTACTGGCTAAAGGCCGCCGGAATATCCGGGGCCTATATCCCTTTCGCGGTCCGTCCGGACAACGCCGTGGCGGCGTTTCAGTCGTTGAAATATACCTCGATTTCGGGCGTGAATGTCACGCTTCCGCTAAAACGACAGGCTTTTTTAGCCGCGGACGATCACACACCGGATGCGCTAAAGCTGGGGGTTTCAAATTGTCTGTTTAAACGCGATGGAAAGCTGATAGGGCATAATACGGATCTGGAGGGGTTTGCGACCCCTCTTTTGTCCAAGATTGCTGCCTCTGAACTTTCGCAAAGCTCTGTTTTATTGATTGGGGCGGGCGGCGCCTCACGCGCTGTTATAGGAGCTTTATTGTCGTTGAATGTCCCGGAGATAAAAATCGCTAATAGGACCGATAGTAAGGCGGAAAGCCTTGCCGAATCTGTGAATCTGCCAAGCCTTTACGCCGTTCCTTGGGAAAGCAGGAACGCGGCTGTTGCGTCCAGCCAGGTTATCATAAATGCCAGCTCGGCTGGGATGAGCGGATATTCGGATTTAGACTTGGACTTGGAAACAGCGCGTCCCGGGACGTTAGTCTATGACCTGATCTATACCCCGCGCCGAACAGGTCTTTTGAAAGAGGCTGAACGCCGAGGCTGCGAAACGCTTGGCGGTTTGTCTATGTTGATTGAACAGGCGAGACCAAGCTTTCGTCATTTCTTTGGAGAGGCTCCGCCGAAAGATTTAGACCCGACAGAAACACTTTACGCCGCTTTAAAATCAGGCGTCAGATGATAATTCTTGGTCTGACAGGTTCTATTGGAATGGGGAAGACGACCACGGCCGGGCTTTTTGCTGATGAAGGCTGCCCTGTATTTAACGCTGATAAAGCCGTGCATCAGTTATATTCCAAAGGCGGGAAAGCTGTGCCTTTGATTAAGGCGGTTTTCCCCGATGCAGTAAAAGACGATGCTGTCGACCGTGCCGTTTTAGGTGATCATATGCGGGCGGACCCGCTCAATTTGAAAGTTCTGGAGAGCTTTATTCACCCCTGGGTGGAAGAGTTGCGGCAGTTGTTTTTCGCGGAATCACGTCGGAAAGAGGCTGATATAGTTGTTCTTGATATTCCTCTGCTTTTTGAAACGGGTGGAGACAAAAAGGTGGACATTACAGTGACCGTTTCGGCGCCTTACAAAGTTCAGAAAGCCCGCGTCATGGCGCGACCGGGAATGACGGAAGAGCTATTTGAAATGCTTTTGGGGCGGCAAATGTCGGACAAAGAAAAACGCAGTCGTTCTGATTATGTCCTGTCCACAGGGGAGTCTATTTCCGAAACCCGCAAACAGGTGCAAGAGTTGGTGCAGAAACTAAGGGCAAAAGAGGCGTAAATGGCACCTATTCGGGAAATTGTCTTTGATACGGAGACCACTGGGTTTCACGCACAGGGGGATGACCGCATTACGGAACTGGGCTGCGTTGAACTCATCGACTGGCTTCCGACCGGAGAGCAATTTCATGCCTATTTGGATCCACAAAGGGAAGTACCTGACAAAGTTGTTCAGATTACCGGATTGACGACGGAATTTCTAAAAGGAAAACCGCTTTTCAAAGACAGGGCGCAAGATTTTTTGGATTTCATCGGGGATTCTACCTTGATCGCGCATAATGCTCGGTTTGATGAAGGGTTCATCAATGCAGAGCTGGAAAGGGCCGGGTTCGATCCCCTGCCCTCTTCGCGCTTCAAAGATACCCTTGCCATGGCGAATGAGAAATTTCCCGGGTCTCCGGCGTCATTGGATGCGCTTTGCAAGCGGTTTGATATCTCGCTTTCCGCCCGGGACAAACATGGCGCGATTGTCGACTCGGAGTTGCTCGCGGCAGTTTATCTTGAGCTTAAAGGCGGGCGCGCCCGCTCTCTTGGATTGGACACCGCGCCGAAAGAAATTCATGACCCTTACCGGAATGCTCCGACGAAGATGGCCCGTCAAAGACCCACACCAATAAACCAAGAGGTGAGCGCCGAGGAAGAGGCGGCCCACCGCGCTTTTATCGGCGAAATGGGCCCTGACATGATTTGGGCAAAATATTGGGAACGCTCTGAATCAGCTTAGGAAGCTGAAACAGATCCTTTTACGACCCTTCTGATTTGTTTCCAGATAAACAGGCCTCATAGGCCTGTGAAGTTTTTTGGTTTAGTCCCCAAATAGGCGGAAAATCAGTTGGAAAATCAGTGACGAGTAACTTTCCTTGACGTAGGGGCCCCGGCACGGCCGTTTCGCTTTTACGTCCAACCATACCGATATAGGCGAGTGTATTTGTCGGGGTTGAGATAGAGTCGATGCCGCGTCCCATCCACAGAAGAGTGTTTTCAGGCTTAAGGCCTCGACCCTTGTCCTCTCCTGGGGCGGATAGAAGCATATTTGGCGCGAGAGCTTGTAATTCCTCTGCTTGTTCGGAGGTGTAAGCGATTAAGACGACTTGATCACCCATTCCCTTTTCAGTAATCATTTCAATGACTTGGAACTCCGACGCGCTCGATTTGAAATCTATCTCCAGATAAATCTTGTTCTTTGCCATCTCCAAGGCGTCGTCAAAGCGAAGGGGTCGTTCGCTGGCTAATGTTCCCTGTCGAGACTTTAGCAGAATTTTATCTAGGTCCTCGCTCGTGCTGGCGGAGACGGGCCCCTTTCCGGTGCTGGTTTCGTCCCAAACGCCGTCATGGAATAAAAAGAGGGTTCCATCCTTGGTCGATGCAACATCAATCTCAGCTACGAGATAGTTTTCATCAATGAGGCGTTGCAGACCAGAAGCGCTATTTTCAGGAAGATCCCATTCTTCTGATACGCCCCTATGGGCGGCAATCAGGGCCGCTTCATCTGGGAGGCAAGCAATTGCGGTTTGGATCGAAGCCATCTGATTGCCAGCTGTCATATTGACTTTGCTGACCTCGGTGTTTGGTTGAGACGCCTTTTGGCTACAGGCTGTGAGGGCCAAGACTGTGCCAAAGGCTAAGGACAGACATAATGGGGACGTAAGAACAGGTTTCATAAACGGTATCCGGCAGAGTTTACGGCTTTGCGCCGCATCACCTTTGTCTTTATAGGCTCGAATATGGATAATCCAGTGACCAAAGATAATTTAGGCGAGACAATATTCTCTCTCAGCTCGGCATCCGGGAGAGCCGGCGTAGCGGTTTTTCGCCTGAGCGGGCCTGCGAGTGCGGAGAGTGTGAAGCATTTGACGGGTCGGTCAGTTCCTAGACCTCGATATGCGGCCTTGCGGAAACTAAACTCACAGCAAGGCGATCCTATTGATGAGGCGCTTACGCTCTGGTTTCCTGGGCCAGCCAGTTTTACCGGCGAAGATTGCGTGGAATTTCATACACATGGGAGCCCGGCAGTTATCAATGGGCTTAGCGCAGCTTTGCTTTCACTGGGCTTGCGTCAGGCCGAGCCAGGTGAGTTTACCCGCCGCGCCGTTCAAAACGGGAAAATGGATTTAACCGAGGCGGAAGGCCTTGCAGATTTGATTGACGCCCAGAGCGAGGGGCAACGTGTTCAAGCCTTGCGGCAGATGGGAGGCGGCCTGCGCGATTTATACGAAGATTGGCGCGAACGTTTGCTTGATGCCCTTGCCCAAATTGAAGGCGAAATTGACTTTCCCGATGAGGGCGACATTCCGGATAGCTTGTCACATGGAGCTTACGCGCCTCTCGGAGCTCTAGCATCTGAAATGTCTACAGCCCTAGAGGATATGGGTCGGGGCGCAGCTATTCGATCGGGATTGGATATTGCAATTATTGGCGCGCCGAATGCCGGGAAATCAACTCTTATAAATGCTCTTGCCCGCCGTGAAATTGCGATTACCTCGCCTGAAGCCGGGACGACTCGTGACGTGGTCGAAGTGCAAATGGTGATTGCGGGCCTTCCCGTTACTTTATCAGACACAGCGGGTTTAAGAGAATCTGACAACGCCATTGAAGCGGAAGGTGTTCGCCGCGCCCGTCAGCGTGCGGAGGAAGCAGAAATTACAATATATGTTGTCCGTCCTGGAACGACAGAATTCGAGCCTTTCCTTGTTGAAAGCATGACCAAGACAGATATTATATTTCTAAATATTTCAGAGGGTTATGAACATTTTGACCTAGTGAATGCGCCTACGTCCCTTCGCGGGAATCTTATGGAGCCAAATGGCGAAAGCGGGGTTCATACCCGTTTGGAAGAGATTGTTCGGAAGCACTATTCTGTCGGTCAAGATTCAGGCCTTACCCGGGTAAGGCATGGAGATTGCGTGAGGCGAGCGCAAGAAGCTATTTTACGAGCTCAAGGCCAGTTAGGAATTGCGCCGGAGCTTACCGGGGATGACTTGCGCGCGGCTTTGCGAGCGTTGTCAGAGCTTGCCGGGGAATCGGATATTGAAGCTGTTTTTGATCGGATATTTTCGCGCTTCTGCGTTGGCAAGTAGGCAAGCTGTTCCCCTCCTCTCGACAGATTACCGAGAAAGCCTTATTGGGTCGGTTTAGAACTCTAGAAACCTAATTGTTTCACGTGAAACATTGAGCGATGCGATATGACCCAAAACTGGGACGTCATTATTATCGGGGGCGGGCACGCAGGCTGCGAGGCGGCGAGTGCCTCCGCACGTTTGGGCGCGAAGACCCTGCTTTTGACCCATAAGCTTGAAACGATAGGTGAAATGTCCTGCAATCCGGCTATTGGCGGCCTCGGCAAGGGTCACCTTGTTCGCGAGATTGATGCGTTTGGCGGCGTTATGGGTTTGGTCGCAGATCAATCCGGCATTCAGTTTCGGTTGTTAAATCGATCAAAGGGCCCGGCCGTTCAAGGGCCTCGTACGCAATCTGATCGTTATTTATACCGCAACGCGATGCAGGCAGCATTGTCAGAAATTAATAATCTCACGCTCTTGGCCGGCGCGGCGGAAGACCTTGTGGTCGAGAACGGGCGGGTGGCCGGAGTTGTTTTGGAAAATGGACGAACCTTAGGCGCCCAACGCGTGGTTCTGACGACAGGTACGTTCTTGAAGGGTATGATTCATATTGGCGAGCAGAGGATCCCGGCCGGACGAGTCGGCGAAGCGCCCGCTGTCGGGTTAAGCCAACGTCTTTACAGCCTCGGTTTGGACATGGGCCGTCTCAAAACGGGGACACCTGCCCGTTTGCGAAAGAGTTCTATAGATTGGGACTCACTTGAGATGCAGGAGGCAGATGCCGAGCCGATCGCTTTTTCTTTTTTGAACTCCAAAATTGTTGTGCCTCAAATCGCGTGTGGCATTACACATACGAACGCGGAAACACATAAAGTCATTCAAGACAATATTACTTTATCCGCCGTCAATAACGGGTCGATTTCCGGCCGTGGGCCGCGATATTGCCCGTCAATTGAGGACAAAGTTGTACGTTTTGCAGATCGGGATCGCCATCAGGTGTTCTTGGAGCCAGAAGGGCTCCCGGGCAATCCAGACGGTGACGTGGTTTATCCTAACGGGATTTCTTCCTCTTTACCTGAAGAAGTGCAGGATAAATTCCTGCGGACTATCCGCGGCTTAGAAAATGTTATTGTCGAGCGCTACGGCTATGCCATTGAATATGACTATGTGGACCCAAGAGAATTGCGAAGAACCTTGGAAGTTAAGAAGCTGAATGGCCTATATTTGGCTGGGCAGATTAATGGAACCACAGGATATGAAGAAGCGGGGGCACAGGGATTGATCGCGGGTTCAAATGCAGCTTTGGCCACCCAGAATCGGGAGCCGCTTATCTTGGATCGGAGCCAAGCCTATATCGGCGTGATGATTGATGACCTTGTAACCAAGGGCGTCACAGAGCCTTATCGTATGTTTACCTCGCGCGCAGAGTATCGATTGGCTTTACGAGCGGATAATGCAGACACGCGCTTAACGCCGATCGCGATAGAGCTGGGTATGGTGACGGAAACTAGAACAGAGATGTTTCACGTGAAACATGACTCTTACGCCGCCGCGAAAGCTTTAGCGGAAAGATTAGAAGCCTCCCCTAACACTCTTAAAGCTAAGGGTTTATCTATCAATCAGGACGGAGTTAACCGCAATGTGATTGATCTTCTTGCCTATCCCGACATTCAAATCGTAGATCTAGAACCAATTTGGCCGGAACTTGGTGACCTGACCGGCGAGCAGAGGCAGTATTTAAAGACTCATGCAATCTATGCAGGCTACCTAGAGCGGCAAGCAAAAGATATTGCCGCGTTTCGCCGGGACGCCGGTTTGCGGATGCCGAATGACTTGGACTATTCTAAAATTGGGGGGCTTTCCAACGAAGTCCGGCAGAAGTTAACGTCGCAACGGCCTGAAACTCTTGGTGAAGCATCAAACCTAGAAGGCGTTACGCCGGGAGCTCTCATGGCGGTGTTAGCATACATAAAAAAGAAAAACCGTGCAGCCTGAAGAGGAATTCCAAGCTAAAACCAATGTTTCACATGAAACATTGAAGAAATATAAGGCTTGGCATCGGCTTTTAGTAAAGTGGAACGCCAAGATAAATCTGGTCGCAAAATCCACTCTCCCTGAGTTCTGGACGCGTCACGCGCTGGATAGCTGGCAAATTACGCCCCTTTTACGCGAAACAGACCAAAATTGTCTTGATTTTGGATCCGGGGGCGGCTTTCCCGGCCTATCGGTAGCTATTGCGCTAGCTGAGAGAGCGGAAGCAAGAGTAACGTTAACAGAGTCGGCAGGCAAAAAAGCAAGCTTTTTGAAAACGGTAAGTCGGGAGGTCGATTTGCCAACTCACATTCATTCAGGCCGCATCGAGGATTTAGACGATTTTTCAGCCGACGTTATCACCGCAAGAGCTTTCGCCCCGCTCGATCGGCTGCTCGGTTACTCACAGCCTTTCCTCTCGCCGGAGACCCAGCTTTTATTGTTAAAAGGGGCGGCTGTGGATGAAGAGTTGGAATTAGCTCGCGCGCAATGGACATTTGACTATGAGACGGTAAAAAGCCTGTCAGATGAGGACGGTTGCATTTTAAAGGTAAAAAATGTGAATCGCCGCTAAGCGACGGAAAAGGTTAGTGAAATGCGCATAATTGCGATTGTGAACCAAAAAGGCGGCGTTGGAAAAACAACAACATCTATAAACCTTGCCGCAGCCCTCGCATTGAAAGGTCAATCTGTTCTTCTTATTGATATTGACCCCCAGGGAAATGCTTCCACCGGTTTGGGCATCGACCGCCACAACCGGGAAAAATCAATTTACCACGTATTGACGGACGGTCTATCTCTGCGGGAGTCAATTGCAGAGACCTCCGTTGACGGCTTGTCAATTGTTCCGTCACATGTCGATCTGTCGGCTGCCGAGATGGAAATTGGTAATAAGGACGGCAGGACAGTTCTTTTACGGGATGCCGTGGCCGAAATGGTTCGCGAAGGCGGCCCAAAATATGATTACGTTCTGGTTGATTGCCCCCCTTCCCTAAATCTTTTGACGATAAACGCTCTCTGCGCCGCCCGGTCTGTAATTGTCCCACTTCAATGTGAGTTTTTTGCTCTCGAAGGCTTAAGCCAGCTTTTGAAAACGGTCGAAATGGCAAAAGCGAATTTGAATCCAAATCTGGTCATAGATGGCGTCATGCTGACAATGTACGATCAGAGAAATCGGCTCTCCTCTCAGGTGGCAGACGACGTCCGGAAACACCTCGGCCGCGCAGTCTTCAAAACCCTTATTCCGCGAAATGTTCGTATCGCTGAAGCCCCCTCCTTTGGAGAGCCGGTTCTGACCTATGATCCCACATGTGCGGGCTCGGTGGCTTATAAGAAATTGGCCGCTGAAATCCTTTCTCGCCACAGTCGATCCAAAATCCAATAGTTATCAAAGTGTATTTAAAACAAAGGCTTAAGCCATGAGCGGTGATAAATCAGATAAAAAAACCCCGGCTAAAAGAAAAGCGTCAGATAGGGGGTTGGGACGCGGTCTATCTGCCTTGATGAGCGATATCACCCCTCAACAAGAAGAAAAACAGCCCCCAAAAACTAGCTCTAATTCTCCGGCAGCGGACATGCCCGAGACACCCGACCTTAATAGCCGCCGCGTACAATTTCTTTCTATTGATAAATTGGAGCGAAACCCAGATCAGCCAAGGCGGTACTTCGATAAGGAAAAACTCTCCGAGCTGACTGAATCCATCAGGACAAAAGGCGTCTTACAACCCATTTTGGTGCGCCCTCTTTCCAAGCAAAACGACAGTAGGTTCCAAATTGTGGCGGGGGAACGTCGCTGGCAGGCAGCGACAGCCGCCGGACTAACCGCGATGCCCGTCCTAATCCGGGATTTGAATGATGAAGAGGTTCTTCAAATCGGGGTTATCGAGAATGTACAACGGGCTGACCTCAACCCGATCGAAGAGGCGCAAGCTTATGAAGCTCTGATTTCGCAATTTTACCGTAAGCAGGACGAAGTGGCCCAAGCTGTCGGAAAGTCACGCTCTCACGTGACAAACATGCTTCGACTCTTAAAGCTGCCGAACCTCGCTCAGGAAATGTTGGCAAAAGGCGAGATAACAACAGGCCATGCCCGCGCCATTATTTCTGCTCCGGATCCGGCCGCATTGGCCGGTGAAATTGCCGATAAAAACCTTAGTGTTCGCGAGGCAGAAGATTGGGTTCGACGAATTAAGAAATCCGAAGGCAAACCGCCAAAATCCAGGCATTATAAAGACGCCGACACCCAAGCGCTTGAACGAAAAATGACAGACGCCCTGGGCCTTCAGGTGGATTTAAACCATAAAGGTCCAGGCGGAAGCTTAAAGATAAGTTATAAAAGCGGTGATCAACTCGAAGAAATCATCCGAAGACTCGGCGGATAAATCCCGCCGAATCAATAAGTTAACCCCTTCATTTGCTAGACTTCTTTACGGAGGTTTTTTTTTGAGTTTTCATATCCACTTTCAACGAGGAATCCGTCATTGTGACGACTCGTTGAGGGAAAGGAATTTCAATATCTGCGTTATCAAGCGTCTCTTTCATATGAATACGTAAATCTGACGCACGTTTGAACCAGTTGTCGCCGGGCATCCAGCAGCGGAAATTCATATCAATCGCGCTATCACCAAAGCCCATTACATAAGCTTCAGGCGGCGTCGGTTCCTCTGTTACGCCTTCAAAGTTACTCATTGCCTCTAACATCAAATCCCGGCACTTGGCTAAGTCAGTGTCGTAACCTACGCCGATATTGATAATCGCCTTACGGTTTTGATGTCTCCCGTAATTTACAAGTTTATCCGTCCAGACCTGTGAATTCGGCACATACATGAAAAGTCCATCAAATGACTTCACGGTTGTCGCAAAAAGACCAAGTTCCGTGACTGTCCCGGCAAATCCATCCGTTTCAACGAAGTCACCTACGGCGAGTGGTCGCAAGATCAACATCATGACTCCAGCAGCGATATTGGATAGCGTGTCCTTAAGGGCAAGACCAATAGCCAAGCCCGCAGCGCCAAATACTGCCAGCAGTGATGCCGGCGGAACCCCGAGTTTAATTAGAAAGGCATAAAGTGTCATTGCCATGACAACGTAGAAGACGACTGAGGCTATAACCGGGCGCAATGTCGGATCTATTTCGTGTTTCCCTAATTTGATCTTATTAACGCGAGCGCGCATCCATTTCGCGATTAACCACCCAATAACAAGAATAGCGAGCGCGGCGGCAACCGTCATTACCCCTGCGATGAGCAACGGAAACTGCTCCGTCGTCTTGGTCCACAATTGACTAAATTCTTCCATAAGTCCTAAGTCCTTTTTCCGGCATAAGAGGCAAGGGCGAGTATCAATCGGCCCATGATTGCCTCAGTGGGGGCGGCAGCTGTTTTAATCTCTCGCTCCGCCTTTTGGCTTTGTATCAAGGCGCGCCGTAACATAGTCAGCGGCCAAAGTGAAAGGTGTCGCCTGAATAAATCTTCCTGCATGGAAAACACCGGGGGGCGAAGGGATCGGAGCGCTTGTCCCATATTTTCTCCGCTTTCCAGGGTCATTGAAGCCTCGATCAGCCGGAGCAAGTGGCGCTGCAGTCCTATGAGAACAGAAACCGGATTGATTTTGCCGCTCATCGCGCGGCGGTAGCTGGCATCCGCGGCTTCAACATCGCCGCTCATTGTTTGCATCACAATAGAGTCAATGGACGCGCTTTGCCCGCCCGCCGCAACAGCGCGAATATCGGCCAGTGACACAACGGCGTCGGGATTTTTTCCATACCCCTTATAAAGCGCCATCTTTTCTATTTCATTTGCAGCCAGAGCGTGATCACCCTCGAGCAGGGGGACCCAATGCTCAAGAGCGTCCGGGTTGATATTGATATTGTGATCAGAAAGTGTCGACTTCACCTGATCAGCTAAATCTTTGGCACTCGCGGCATAACAGCCGATAGAAGCAAAATGACCCGCGGCTTCACAGGCTTTACGAATGGCGGAGCGAGGGGTCATATCCCCGGCTTCAATAATGAGTTTTGCCTCCGCTTTTTCAGGTTCTGTATCGAATTGTTTAATCAGTTTGGAAATTGCCGCGCCGTTTCGTTCATGGTCCAAGCGAAGCCGAACCAGACGATCATCCCCAAGCAAGGATAGCGCGCTCATTTCATCGGCGAGCCGCGCCGGGTCGCTTGAGAGGTCGTCGGCGGTGAGAATGGTCGTTCCAAAAGCATCGTCGGCATTGGGCATGAACTTTTGAGTTAGCGCAGCACTCCGCGATTTGACCAAACCGCGGTCGGGTCCGAAAAATAACACTCCGACAATGTCAGAGGGAGGCTTTTCAAGAAATCGCGCGGCGCGCGTGCCAGTCAGTTTCATATCGCCGTCTTCATCATTTAGATGCAGGCGTCTCTTTAGCGTTTGCAAAATATCCAGCGAGCTTAACAATCAGACGGTCGGCAGCCTCCGCAGCCGTAGACTGAATAGCGTTATCATTTGACGCAATTACGCCGTACGGATCACTGGAGGCCGCGAAAGTGGATACGGCCACAACTCGGCCGGTGTCCAAGATATTTCCTGTTTTGTTATCTGTCAGAGTATAGGTCGCCGAAATGGTGCCGTCATAACGAGACGCGACATCATTGGCGGAAATACCTAAACGTCCGCGCCGCCAAGATGGGGAGACGGTGAGGGTGTATTTTCCGTCATTTGTGCCCATACGGTCACGTAGGCGTTGCAACACGAAAAAACCAGCCTCCTTGTCATTAACGTCTTTGCCCGGCTTCATATCAATATTGATCATCTCTAAAGGTTGAGCCCCGTTTACGGACAAAGTTTGGGGGGCGTGCATAGGCGTGAAACCGCAAGCGGTCAGCCCCAAAGCGCTAAGGCTAAGACAAACAGCAGTCAAAACAGCAAAATTACGCATAACAGGCTCCTAATTCGCGACTATATTCACAATCCGGCCCGGGACAATAATGACTTTTCGGATAGTCAGTCCCTCTATTGACCGAACAACGCTTTCATCGGCTCTGGCGAGCGCCTCAATGTCGTCTTTTGCCATATCGGCGGGAACATTAATTTCAGATCTCCGCTTGCCATTAACTTGAACGGGCAGGGTGATCGTGTCTTCGACCAGCATGTCCTCATCCACTTTGGGCCAGGGCGCGTGATAGACGAGCTCGTCTCCGCCGAGCGCTTGCCAGCATTCCTCGGCCAGATGCGGCATAAAAGGCGCGATTGAGCGGATGAGGATGCCCAGCGCTTCCATTTTTGCATCGTCATTAGTCTTGTATTTAGACAGAGCGTTGGTCAGCTCATATATTTGCGCAACCGAGGTGTTAAAGCGGAAAGCTTCAATTCCGCTGGTGATTTTCTCCATTGCCTTATGGGCAAATCGGCGAAGCTCAAGGGCCTCGCCCGACGCGTTCGCGGCGACGACCATTGGGTCGCCTTTTTCAACACCTGCGACAAGCGACCAGACCTTTTTGGAAAAACGCCAGGCGCCGACAACGCCGGATTCTGTCCATTCCACATCGCGCTCGGGCGGAGAGTCGGAGAGCACAAACCAACGCGCCACATCCGCGCCATAGGTTTTTATAATATCATCCGGGTCAACGACGTTTTTCTTGGACTTCGACATCTTGATGACATCGCCTTTATGAACGGGCTTTCCGGTTTCAAGATTAATTAATTTTCCGTCTTTTTCATCGACATCGGCTGGGACAACGAAATTTCCGTTCTCGTCTGTATAAACCGCATGGGTTACCATGCCCTGCGTAAAC
This sequence comes from Litorimonas haliclonae, assembly GCF_965138505.1. Taxonomy (NCBI): domain Bacteria; kingdom Pseudomonadati; phylum Pseudomonadota; class Alphaproteobacteria; order Maricaulales; family Robiginitomaculaceae; genus Litorimonas; species Litorimonas haliclonae. Next base: position 90,114 of record NZ_CBCSCO010000005.1, read on the forward strand.
AGGCCTGCAAATGGTTCGCCGCTTGGCAGGTTGAGCAGGCCGCAATCGCGGAGGCCGCGCGTAAAGAAACGCGCATAGAGAAGGTGAAGCACGGCATGCTCCACGCCGCCGACATACTGATCGACGGGGAGCCATTCGCTCGCCGCTTTTTTATCAAACGGTCTATCGTCCGTATTGCCGCCGGCAAAGCGCGCAAAATACCAGGAACTATCGGCAAATGTATCGAGCGTATCCGTTTCGCGCCGCGCCGCTTTTCCGCATTTCGGACAATCGACATGTTTGAATGTCGGGTGGCGGTCCAGCGGATTGCCCGGAATAGTCAGGTCGATATCATCATAGGGCAGGGCAACAGGCAGGTCTTTTTCCGGCACGGGCAGGACGCCGCAATCTTCGCAATGAATAACCGGAATCGGGCAGCCCCAATAACGCTGGCGGCTCACGCCCCAATCCCGCAGACGGTAATTCGTCACGCCTTTACCCAGGCCCATATCCTCAATTTTGGAAATCGCGGCAGAGATACCTTCGTCTTTGGCAAGACCGTTTAGAAAGTCGGAATTAAATAATATGCCTTCGCCCGTATAGGCTTCGTTTTCGACGTCATAACTCTCCGCGCTCTCGCCCTCAGGGAGAACCACCGGAGTCACGTCGAGATCATATTTACGCGCAAAATCAAGATCGCGCTGGTCATGGGCCGGACAGCCGAAAATCGCGCCTGTGCCGTAACCCATGAGAACGAAATTCGCGATCCAGACAGGGAGAGGTTCCCCTGTGAAAGGGTGCTTAACTTTTAGTTTTGTATCAAAACCAAGTTTAGGTGCTGTTGCAATCGCTTCTTCCGTTGTGCCAATTTGAGCACATTTTTTGTGGAAAGCTTCAATTTCGGAATTCGTTTTGGCCAGGCCTTTTGTGATTGGATGATCAGGAGACAAAGCGATGAAACTTGCACCATATAAAGTATCAGGTCTGGTTGTGAAAATTTCAATACCTTGTTCGGCTTCATTAAAACAGTTTTCAGACAGCCCATGAAGAACTTCTGTGTTGTTTTTCAAAATTTCTGGTGATGATTTATCTGCAACTAAATGCTCACTATTCCTTCGTTCTATAGCTGTCGTAAAACCACAAAACTCAAACCGCATTTCCAGTCCTTCGGACTTGCCAATCCAATTGGCTTGCATGGTGCGGACTTTTTCTGGCCAACGGTCAAGCGTGTCGAGCCCTTCGAGAAGTTCTTCGGCGTAATTTGTGATTTTGAAAAACCACTGATCCATGTCGCGCTGCTCGACAACCGCGCCGGAGCGCCAGCCCTTGCCGTCAATCACCTGTTCATTGGCCAGAACGGTATTATCGACCGGATCCCAATTCACTTTGGCGGTCTTGCGGTAGACCAGACCCTTATCCCAGAATTTCAGGAAAATCGCCTGTTGCTGTTTGTAATAGGCCTCGTCGCAGGTCGCGAATTCACGCGACCAATCCAGCGCAAAGCCAAGCCGTTGCATTGGCGCGCGCATGGCGTCGATATTGCCGTAAGTCCAATCTTTCGGATGGCCGCCATTTTCTTTCGCGGCATTTTCCGCCGGCATACCGAATGCGTCCCAGCCCATAGGGTGGAGCACTTCAAACCCTTGAGCCTTTTTATAGCGCGCGACAACATCGCCCATGGCGTAGTTGCGGACATGGCCCATGTGGATGCGGCCGGACGGGTAGGGGAACATTTCCAGCGCGTAGAATTTCGGCTTATCGCTCTCGTCTTCGGCGCGGTAAACATCACGCTCGGCCCAAACGTTTTGCCAGCGTGGCTCGACTTCGGCAGCATTATATCGGGAGGTGTCTTTTTCGGACATGAATATTCTCGAACTCGTTCAGATTATATTTGTTAAACTGTCTCTATAGCATCAGACGCAAGGCGCAACGTCCCTAATGCCATGTCGGCCAAGGAAAACCTCGCCTCCAAACAATAATCCCGGCACGAGGGCCGGGACAATTCAAATTTCAATTGCTCGCCGCGCTTATTGGCTATCGACTGTCGCGATATAAAGCTGACGCGCGCGGGTCAGGATAGAGTTTTCAATCTGGCGCGCTGTGTCGGCGTCCACGGTTGCGTCGGTCCAACCGGCCGGGCCGCGTGTTTGCTTGAAAATTGAGGCTTTCAAGGCATCTGCGCGAAGGGCAGTATCCAGAATATAGACATTGGCTTTGAACCGCTCATTCGGCGCCTTTTCAGACGCATACCAATCGGTGACGATAACGCCGCCAAAAGGGTCAACTTCGGCCAATGGCATGAAGTTCAGCGTTTCGAGAGAGGCGCGCCACAGATAAGAGTTCACACCCATGTTCGGAGCTTGCATCTGAGACTCTGTGCGGGCCTCACTTTTGCTCTTGCCGATACCCAGAATGCCACAGCCGGACAGGGCAGGGGCCGCGATGAGGGAAAAGGCAGCACTCAAAAGCAGAGGGCGAGAAAATTTAAACGACATTAAGGGCTCCGAATATAAGAAAGCTTTTGCGGCTTATAGCGTAAAATTTAGACAGGGCCAGACTCTGTTTGCAGGAAAGCGTCGCCCACCCGAGCAAAATAACCCCGTAAACCCGCAGATTTTAAACTTTGTTAACCATTTTTTAGGGGGGAATCAGTCACACAAAAGGTTAATGCGGGTCTTAAGTGATTCATACGACCCGGGCGAAGAAAAGCAGGAAGGCTAGAGATATTGACCAAGTCTAAGGCATATGGCGATCAATCCCGGTTTTCTGCCCCTCGATACGCCTATTTTTTAGGCCCTGTCATAGTGGCGGCCTTAGGCGGAATGACGATTGCCAGTGCCCAGTCTCCTTTTGCAAATAGCCAGGGATCCCAAGCTTGGGAAACGCCTTCCGCCCCTCAGAGCGCCCCGCCTCTGCGAGAGGCCAAGCCCCGACCGGCGCCGGCGGCTGGAAATGGTGCGCCTAGTCAAAATTCTCAAGTGATCCCAACTCCCTCCAGTACTTACCCGCCGCAAAGCGCGCCAAATTCACAGAACACCCAAACTTACTCAAACGCTCCGGCGAACCCGCCCGTCCGATCGCAATCAACTCAGTCCTATCCTCCGAGCAGCGCCGCTAGCCCCTATCAATATAGCGGTTCCGCCTCGACTTCGCCGTTCGCGCCTAGCAAGCCGTCTGAATACGGGGCAGGTCAATATTCACAGGGTCGCCAGACGGCGCCCACTAATTATGTTCCGGTAGAACAATTGCCAAGCCGGGGCTATCCTGCGCAACAAGGCACGCCCTATGGTCAGTCTTATACCCAAGCCGCGCCTCAAAATTATCCTCCCCAAAACTACCCTGCTCAGTCCGCGCCTCCACAGAGCTACCCGCCGCAAGCCGGTCCTATGGCCCCGCGAAGTTGGAAGGATAAAATGGGCCTGGGCAATCTGACGACAATTCTAAGGGGATTCATTAAAGGCGGTGTGGCCGCTGTGACCCGCGATGATGACGTGACGTCTGAATCTGATTGGAAAGAAGAATTTGTCGGCGATGCCAAGGCAGAGCTTGAGGTAAGCGCGATTACCGATACGGGCTATGAATATGGGGTTAACCTAGAGGGGCGGGCGCAATATGATAAATTCCGCCGCGGATTTGGCGGCCGAATTACAGATTGTCCGCCCACTGTGGCTGGATGTTCCTCCGCTCTGATAGACGGCATTCCGACCGCGCTTCGCGGACATACCTCCCGGTTTTATACTAATGGGCCGGACGAAGCGGAAGAAGGTCAAATTGCCTTGGAGAGCGCGCATTTATTCCTGCGCAGCACTTATGGCGATATAACTATCGGCCGGGATGACGGGGCAGCTTATTTGTTTAGTCTCGGCGCGCCGAGCCTGCTCGCCGTTGGCGCGTCAAACTCTCCGGTGGATTACACGGGTCTTGATAGCGTCAAAACGATCAATGACGCGTCGGGCTTTTCAGAAAAAGTTACCTATACTAGTCCGCGTCTTTTGGGTGATCGTATTGGAGTCGGCGTACAATTTGGCGGCTCATATGCTCTGAACGCGCGCGCTTGCGGCGTGGATTACTGCGTCAAACGTGATGACGGAACTGGCACGCTAGCCCCTGACCTTGAAGACATTCTCGAAGTCGGCCTCGCTTTGGACAGAACGTTTGACAATGGGCTGAAGGTTGAAGGTACGGCCACCTATGCCAGAGGATCAGAGAAAAGCGGGTTCGCCGGTTTGGACGATCTTGAGAGCTTTAACCTGGGCGCTGAAACATCTTGGATGGACATCACACTGGGCGGCTCTTTTCTGAAATCAAACAATGGCCTTGTCGACGGAGACTATAAAGCTTGGGATATTGGCGCGACTTGGAAACCGTCTGCTCTTGGCGTGACATTAGGGTATGGCCACGCGAAAGACGAAAACGTCAATCTGACCTCGGATCAATTCGTGGCCGGACTGACATATGACTTTGAGAAATTCACACTCGGCGCAGGCGCACAATATATTGAACGCGAAACGCAAGCCGTGTCGGGATCGGTTGTAACGCCGCAAAAAGACAAAGCGACAGCTCTCTTCATCGAAGGTGGCTTCGAGTTTTAGAGCTTCGGCTTATTTCGTGAAAAGCTCTGGCTCTGCTGCGGCCATTTTCGCCCATTCGGGTTTGCGCTTGAACCACGCCGCGACAAAGGGGCAGCCGGGCACGACCTTATATCCCAAATCCCGAGCGTCTTCGGACATGGCTTTGACGAGGGCTGTGCCCACGCCTTTGCCGCCCATGGATTTCGGAACGCCGGTATGATGAGCGTTAAAAAGATTATCTGAAATATTAGATAAGACCAATTCAGCTTCATCCGAATGGTCCGGCAGGGTGGCTTTGAAAGTTATTGTGTCTCCGCCTTCTTCTTTGGTGATGTCTATATCTTTATCGGCCATAATCGTCTTCCCTCAGAGCCCCAATAGCTGCAATTCCAGCAACGTTTGTGCCAAATAAGGCAGGGGCAGTTTTAGTGTTTATACCGCCCAAAGCAAACACAGGGGCCTTCATTTCCTTTGTTCGCTCCTTCAACGTCTCAACCCCTATCGGCGTTCCCGCGCTGGGACTTTTACTGGGGAAAATGGCGGAGACCAATAGACCGTCAATATCTGGCAAAGGAGCTTTGTAACGTCTTTTTTTAAGGGCCGCTAAAGTCAAAAGGGCGTCGGGAAACTTTCGCTTTGCTTCGGAAATAAGGGCAAGGTCGGTATCTCGTTTGAAATGTTGCCCATCGGAAAATTCATATCGAGATTGCGATCGGATTAGAAGCTGTTGTGAATTTGCAGTCGTCACTTTCCGCAACTCTTTGGCCAAGCTTTCATCAAATGTGTCATAGCGATAAATTACGGCACAATGTTTGGGGAGCGCTCTAGCCCAGCCAATAACATCAGGCGTCCTGACTGGATCGCTCATGGCGATAAGCGGAGAAAGGCGGCAGGACTTGTCGCATACCTCGCGGAGTTTAAGCGCATGACGTCCCAAGGGATGGCTTCCCAAACCCGGCCAGGTTTCGTATGGAGATGTCATGCCAGATACGACCACACCCGATACTATCACATCAGACATTAAGTCCAAGCGAGAAGAGATTTTAAACCGAATGGCTGAGGCCGCCAGACGAGCTGAACGATCGGCTGATGAAACCGCTCTCGTCGCGATTAGCAAAGTTCAGCCAGACGCACGGATCGCGGCTATGCTTGAAACAGGGCAAAAGGTCTTTGGTGAAAACCGGGTGCAAGAAGCCCAGACGCGGTGGGGTAAGACATTTGCGTCGCAGAGAGACGGTCTCGAACTGCGTTTGGTGGGGCCGCTGCAAAGCAACAAAACTCAAGACGCGGTTGACCTGTTTGACGTGATTGAAACCGTTGATCGAGAAAAGCTTCTCAAGACTCTGGCCAAAGCAAGAGAGGCCTCTGAAACATTCCCGCGGCTTTTTGTGCAGGTAAACACTGGTGAAGAATCACAGAAGTCCGGAGTCGCGCCAAAAGACGTCCTTGGTTTCATCAAGAAAATGAGGGAAGAATATAAGCTGACGCCTGAGGGGCTCATGTGTATTCCCCCTTTGAAAGAAGCGCCGTCGCCACATTTCTGGCTTCTGAATAAATTGGCGGCCAAGGTTGGTGTCGACAAACTTTCTATGGGCATGAGCGCCGATTTTGAAACGGCCATTGAAATGGGCGCGACTTCTGTGCGGGTCGGGTCGGCTCTATTCGGAGAGCGGGACTATTCGTAAATCCTGATGGGCATGTCTTGCTGAAGGCGGGGCAATAGTCGCACCATATCTTCCGGCGCAAAGGCGACACAGCCCAAAGTGCTGCGGTCATCGGGTTGCGTGACATGTACAAAAACGGCGCTGCCTAAGCCAGATATTGGCGGGCTATCATTATGGCTCATAATTAGAACAAGGTCATAGGCGCCGTCTTCTCGCCAGAGAGCTTCATGGCTTGCGGAATGGGGCAGGCGGATGAACCGATTATAGGAAGGGTCGTTTTCCGCATCACACCACCCATCCGTTTTTTCCGTTTTCCGCCAAGTAAGTGGCTTGCGGGCGGAAGCCGGAGGCACGGGGAGCCTATCGGCCCGGTAAAACCCCCAGCGTAAATGATAAAGGCCCAGAGGGGTTTTCGCGTCCCCTTCAGCGCCGTTCTTCTTGTCGATAAAGCCGGCCTGGCCTAGGCGGCAGGGGAGCAAAATGTTTCCAATAGTGGCGGTTTTCGAGGCACAATTAATTCGTAATTCAGATAATTTACTCATGACGTCCTCTCATTTTTGTGATGCCTCTTGTGTGAACTGCGATTAGCTTTAAGGCTGTTAAGGCAATAAAACACGCCAAAACTTAAGAATTTCCGCTAAAGGACGATGACTATGGCTGTGAAAAAGAGACTACTTCTTGTTGATGATGACGAAACTCTACGCGAAGAATTGGTAGAGCAATTCGCTGTCTATGACGAGTTCGAGACTGTTGATGTCGGAACGGCCACTGACGGCATTAAAACTGCCAAAGACCAAACCTTTGATTTGATTATTCTAGATGTCGACCTTCCCGATATGCTTGGCACTGAAGCCTGCGAGCTGATGCGCAAGGCCGGAGTTGCGGCGCCAATCGTCATGTTGACCGGGAATGACGGCGAAATGAACGAAATACTTGGCCTAAACTCGGGGGCGAATGACTATGTCACCAAACCGTTTCGCTTCTCTGTCCTGCTCGCCCGTTTGCGGGCCCACCTTCGCAGCTTCGAGCAAAGCGAAGAGGCTATTTTTCAGATCGGACCTTATGCGTTTAAGCCCGCTTTCAAACGCCTTACTCCGCCGCAAGAAGAGGGCGCGCGGCCCGTGCGCGATATTCGCCTGACCGAAAAAGAAACCAATATACTGAAATATCTTTACCGCGCCGGTGGAAAGCCTGTCGCCCGCGAAGAGCTGCTAGAAGAGGTCTGGGGTTACAACTCCGGCGTTACAACGCATACGTTAGAAACCCATGTTTATCGCTTACGTCAGAAGATCGAACCTGAAAAAGGCGTGGCGACATTGCTCATGACTGAACCCGGCGGCTATCGTTTAGCGCTTGGCTAGATGGTCCTGCTTCTTGGGGCATATGCGGCGTTTATTATCGCCCTCCTTTTTGCCGAGTTACGCGAAAAGAGATCGGCTCAAATTTTATTGAAACCACTGGCGGCTCTAGGATTCCTTTTTCTAGCTTTGAATTTTGGTGCTTTGGACTCAAGCTATGGCCGCCTTATTTTGGGCGGACTTATAGCCTGTGCGTTTGGTGATGTTTTTCTGCTCTCTCGAAATCGAACGTCACTTTTTAGACTCGGTATGCTGGCTTTTGCGGTCGGTCATGTTTTTTACATTTTTGCGGCGAATGAAATCCTTCGCCCCGACACGTCTTATCTTTTTATCAGTTTGACAACTTTTTTGGGTTTGGGGACTGGCGTGGTTACGTTTTGGAAGCTGAAACCCAAACTCCCGCGAGACATGGTTTGGCCCGTCGGGCTTTATACCCTCATAATTTCGGCTATGCTCATTCGGTCAATGCAAACCGATATGACGGGGCTCCATCTCTTAATCCTGCCAGCGGCTCTATTATTTGCGATTTCTGATATATTTGTTGCGCGCGACCGTTTCGTGACGCCAAGCCCAAAAAATGCCTGGGTGATAACGCCGCTTTATTTTGGAGCCCAAGCGCTCTTCGCGCTCAGTGTCTTGCAGGCCTAATCTGTTAAATCCATGACCTGCGTAATCGGCACATGATCCGAGGGCTTTTCCCAAGTCCGGCAAGGCGTATGTATTTCATAGCCTTCACGGCCAGTAGCCTCAACACAGGGTTTCAGCGCTGGGCTGACCCAGATGTGATCCAAACGGCGGCCGCGATTTGATTTCATCACGTCCCGCGCCCGGTAGGACCACCAGCTATAAAGCTTTTCGTCGTCATCACGGAATAACCGCGCCGTATCCGTGAAGTCGTGAGTCGCTTGAAGCGTGGCCAAAGTTTCAACCTCCCTTGGCGTATGACTAACGACCTTTAAGAGTTGCTTATGGCTCCAGACATCATTTTCGTGCGGCGCAATATTAAAGTCTCCTACCAGGACTTGCTGATTGTCGCCCTTTGCAAATCGTTCTGAAAAATAAACGCGCATTACGTCTAGAAAGTCGAGCTTGTGCTGAAACTTGTCATTTATTTCAGGGTCGGCGACGTCGCCTCCGGCGGGAATATAAAAGTTGTGAAACTCAAAATCCTGATCGCAATTCTCGCCTTTAGCAATAACGCGCGTGCTGACGTGGCGTGCATGTTCGAGAGGACAAAAACTGGTCGGCAGTCGTTCCATGGGCAGTCGGGAAACCGTTGCCGTGCCGTGATAGCCCTTTTGACCAGAAACTTCGATATAAGGATACCCCGCTTCACGAAAGGCTTCGAAAGGAAACTGCTCTTCCTGACACTTAATTTCCTGTAGGCCGAGAATATCAGGTTTCTGCTCTTCCAAGAAACGAATGACCTGATCAATCCGAAGGCGGACAGAGTTAATATTCCAGCTGGCAAGTTTGATTTTCATGGGGCAGGGATAGTCGGTTCAAAGCGGGATTGTAACCCTAAATGCCGCATTTTTAGCCCCTGTATCCTTATGATTTTCATGTTAAGTCCCCTGTTGTGAAAAATAAATATGATATTCTAATTGTCGGCGGCGGTCTTGTTGGGCAAGTCACAGCCTTGGCCTGCGCAAAACTAGACGGTCTGACGATTGCTTTGGCAGATGGCCGGGATGTTTTATCTGACAAAAATGGAGGCACCGATGGCCGCGCTTCCGCGCTCTCTGCGTCTTCACTGCGGTTTTTAAATCGTCTAGAATTGATACTATCCGACCACTTGCAGCCAATGCGGGATATGCTGATAACAGATGGCGGAATAGGCGAAGACCCGGTGTGGAGATTACATTTCGGACCGGATGCCTCTGATTCCGATGTCGCTAAAATGATTGAAAACCGTCACCTTTATGTGGCCTTGCGAGATGCCCTCAAGGCGGCGGATCAAATCGACATTATTGGCCCCGGACACGTTTCTGATATCACCCACACAACGTCCGGGGTTTTTGCCCGGATAGGAACTAAAGATATTACGGCGCAATTGCTGATTGCGGCGGACGGATCAAAATCGGGCATTCGTAACCGCGCTGGAATTACAACGGATGGAAGAGAATACGGCCAAAGAGCCCTTGTCACGTCCATCGCTCACAGCTTGCCGCATGACGGACTGGCGTTGCAAAGGTTTCTTCCGGGCGGGCCGCTGGCGGTCCTGCCGCTTACGGGTCAGCGCAGCCAGCTCGTCTGGAGCGATAAAAGCGCCGCTATCGAGGCAGCTTTGGCGATTTCTGAAGCTGACTTCATGGCGGAACTTACCTTGCGGATAGGAGACCATCTCGGCGATCTCTCCCTAGACGCGCCGCGCCAGAGTTATCCTTTGCATCTGCAACTCGCGCAGGATTATATTGCCACGCGTTTAGTTCTGGTCGGCGATGCGGCGCATGTTATTCACCCGCTCGCGGGACAGGGCCTGAATCTCGGACTTCGCGACGCGGCAACATTGCACGATGTATTGAAAAAGGCACTCTTGACGGGCCGCGATATTGGCGGCGCTGTCTTAAGGGAATACGCTGCTTGGCGTCGTTCCGATGTGACGGCGCTTGCGACAGCAACAGATGGCTTGTCCTATATATTCGGCGCTCCGAAAACGGTCCTGGGGCGCCCGTTCTCTAAGGCTTTGGGCCATGTTCGGCGGTTAGGACTAAGCGCGGTAAACGATTCCGCCGCCGTTAAAGGCTTGATTATGCGCGAGGCGGCAGGGGACATCGGAGAGTTCCCAGAGTTCTTGAAAAAATAATTACAGTTCCAAAAGCATCCTTTTTTTAAGTGGTGCGTAAATTTTATAACACTGGACAATGCGCCCCGTTCCAGTGTCTCGCCCTGTCACGCTTTGCGTGTCAGGGCTTTTCATTTTCAGCTTCGTTTGACCTCTCCCTGACAGACCTCAAACATTTGCGCGCGGCCCTCAAAGGCTTCAAACAAATGTCGATCCGTGCCTGTCATGAAAAGCTGAGTCTTCAGGGCAAGTAATTCCTCAATTAACGCTGCTCGGCGTCCCTCATCAAGATGCGCGGCAACCTCATCCAGAAGAAGGATGGGGTTTCGCCCTTGCCGTGACCGAGCCTGCGCGAGCATCAACCCAATCAAGAGCGCCTTTTGTTCTCCGGTCGAACAATCTTCAGCGGGCATGGACTTCGCAACATGAGTCACTTTTAAGTCCGACCGATGCGGTCCAATCAAAGTGCGCCCCGCCCTCTGAGCAATGCCACGACCGTTTGAGAGGTCTATGCGAAGGTTGCCTTCCACTTCCTCTAGCGAATGCCCCGCTAAAAATGCTGCTTCATAATCTCCGTCCAAAGCAAGCCCGGCCTTGGGAAAGACGGAATCCCGGGCTGCTATCTCGCTTTGCAACGCCGCTAAGGTCTCAGCCCTCGCTTGCGCAATCAAGGACCCGTAATGGGCCAGGTCGGTCTCAAGGGCGTCAAACCATCGAGGATCGTTGATTTGATCCGACAAAAGTCGATTGCGTTCTGACCGGGCTTTTTCATATCGAGAACTCGTGAGGCCGTGGCTCGGAACATGTGCCATGACAAAGCGGTCCAAAAACTTCCTTCGGTCACCGGCAGGGCCTGTAAAGAGGCGGTCTTGCGCCGGTGTCAGCCACATTAAGCTGAGTATTTCCGCAAGTTGCGTGCCTGTGGCATTGCTACCATCAACCCGGACAAGGCGGCGTCCCGGATATTCAGGCACTTGCCCAATGTTTATTCGTGTGTCGTTTTCCAAGGTGACATTTACCCCCCAGGCGGGGGCTTGCTCGCCGTCATTCCGGCGGGCAATATCGGTCACTTTGGCGCGGCGCATCCCCCGTCCGGGGGAAAGGAAAGACAGGGCTTCGAGAAGGTTGGTCTTTCCTGACCCGTTCGGCCCATAAAGTACAACTGGCTCCGGCCCGAAATTTATATCCAAGGCGGCGTAATTGCGAAAGTCCGAGAGGCGTAGAGACGCGATATAGCTCACACGTCACCTATAAAATAAAGAGCCTTCAAGCCTTAAACGCGTAGCGGCATCAGCACGAAAAGCGCGTCCGGATCTTCGCTGTCTTTAACGAGGGCCGGGCTGGCCGGGCTGTCTAAGAAAAACGTGGCGTCACGCCCCTCGATTTGAGTGGTCACATCGAGAAGATATTTGGCGTTAAAGCCAATCTCCAGGGCTTCCTCGGTATAATCCACTCGAAGCTCCTCGCGGGCATGGCCGGACTCAGGGTTGTTCACGGTTAGAGCCAAATTGTCGTCGGCTAGGCCCATTTTAATGGAGCGCGACTTTTCGGCAGAGATCGTCGAAACGCGGTCTACGGCGTCGGCAAAGACTTTATTGTCTATGGTCAATTCTTTCGGATTGTTTTTCGGAATGACCCGTTCGTAATCCGGGAAGGTTCCGTCGATCAATTTAGACGTAAGAACAGCGCTCCCCGTTGTGAAACGAATTTTAGCTTCCGAGACGCTGACGGCGATATCTGCGTCAGACCCGTCGATCAAGCGGCGGATTTCTGCGACCGTTTTGCGGGGAATAATGACGCCGGGCAGGCCGTCCGCGCCGGATGGAAGCTCGGCTTCGGCCAGAGCGAGCCTATGTCCGTCCGTCGCGACGCAGCGCAATTTCCCGGCATTGGCGTGCATATAAATGCCGTTGAGGTAATAGCGGGTTTCTTCGGTTGAAATCGCAAACTTAGTTTTATCGATCAGGCGCAGTAGCGCTTTGGCAGGCAAGACGAATTCATGCGTAAAACCCTCGGCCGTCATTTTCGGGAAATCTCCGGACGGCAAAAGCGGCAGCGTAAAATGCGCGCGCCCGGCGTCGACGTCCAAGCGATCGTCGCTATTGATCTGCAAGACGACTTGAGCGCCATCCGAAAGCTTGCGGACAATATCATACAGCGTATGCGCGGGCGCTGTGATCTGGCCCGGTTGACCGACTTCCGCCTCTGTTGATTCCGACATTTCGATATCAAGGTCGGTTGCGACCATATTCACTTTGTCGCCTTCGGCGCTCATCAAGACATTTGACAGAATTGGAATCGTGTTGCGACGCTCCACAACATTCTGGACATGGCCGAGGGCCTTCATCAGGGCGCTGCGTTCAATGGACAGTTTCATCTGCGGTGTTCCATTCTTATTGGCATTCTTATTGGCATATGGGGCAGGCTTACGAGCCCTCCCAAAAACTTGGAAACCAACCATAATCATGCGTGGGTCAGAGGCAAGAGGGAAAGGCTAGTTGAGAGAGGAGAATTTGAGGGGCAATCCTTAATCCAATACGAAAACCCTAGGGGCGGCACGGGCGGGCGTCTGCGTTTTTAGGCTTTGAGGAAAAAAGTAAGCCTCCAGATACCCGTTGATAGTCTTGCGCCCTTGTTTATAAACTTCACCTCAACAAAGGCCGTTCGGCCGAATATCGACAACCACACAATTGGCGTAGCGTCGTTGTTGCGCATTAAGGAAATAGCTTGAGTGCGAATGAAGAATTAGAGCGTTTAAAGGCGGCGGCATCGTCTGGTGATCACGAGGCTATGACCGCGCTGGGCAAACGGCTCATCGCAACGCCGACATCCGCCAAATCGGTTGACGAAGGCCAACTGCTCTTGAAACAGGCGATGGACGCCGGAAACGGAGAAGCCGCCGAGTTTGTTGCCGTCATTTTCGCATCAGGTATGATCGGCGAACAAAATTGGCGCCAAGCGCTCGATTACCTAAGCCTGTCAGCCTCGCTTGGATGGTCGCCAGCCTTGCGGCAACTCTCAATTCTCGCTGACGCGCCTTTTGAAAACGGCACTTGGGGGTCGGACCCGTCCGATGCAAAGGCTTTGCGGGACCGCATCGACGTCGAGGGTTTGTTGCGTATCCCTGAGAAGCAAAACCTTTGTGAAGCGCCCCGTATTCGCAAGTTTGACGATTTTTTGCCTGAGCGCTTTTGTGACTGGATGATTGACTTGGCCCGTCCAAAGCTCGCCCGGGCCCGCACATATGATGACACGGCAGTTGAAGGGAAAGAGAGTGATGCGAGGACGAATTCGTCAGTAAGCTTTAACCTTCTGGATCTCGACCTTATCCTGCTTTTAATTCAAACGCGAATTTCAAAGATCGCTATGGTTCCAATGTTCACGATGGAGAACTCCATGGTGATGCATTACAATGTCGGAGAGCAATTTCGGCCCCATTATGATTATCTTGATCCAAGCAAAGCTGCCCATGCCGCTGATATGCGTAAATTTGGTCAACGCCTGGCAACTTGCCTTATCTATTTGAACGAGGATTTCGAGGGTGCCGAGACGTCATTCCCTGAAATCAATCAAAAATTCCGATGCGATAGAGGCGGGGCTCTGTTATTTGCAAATGTTGATCTGGAAGGTCAACCAGACCCGCAAACACTTCATGCTGGCCTGCCGCCAACCCGAGGCGAAAAATGGTTGTTTTCCCAATGGATTCGCAGCGGCCCACTTCCTCAATAGTAGTAGGACGGAACTGACCCTGAGCCAGTTCCGATTTACTTTATTTCTACTGCTGGGCGGAGTCCAATTTACGCCTTTAAGACGCCTTCAACCGTTTCAATTTGAGCATTAAATTCCGCATCGGATGCGCGAAGCTCATCGATGCGTTTTACCGCGTGCATGACAGTAGTGTGATCGCGTCCGCCAAAGCGTCTGCCAATGTCCGGCAGCGAGCGCTTTGTCAGCTTTTTAGATAAATACATAGCGACTTGGCGAGGCCGCGCAATGACGCGCGCGCGACGTTTAGACGTCATGTCCGTAAGGGTCACATTGAATTCTTCGCAGACGGCGCGCTGAATACGGTCAACGGTCAGACGCTGGCCCGCCATATAGCGGGAGTCTGACAAGGTTTCCTGCACCGTTTCGAGCGTGATCGGCGTGCCAAGAAATTCGCTTTGTGCAACAATCTGGTTGAACGCGCCTTCGAGGTCGCGCGGCGTCGCATTCATGCGCGCGGCCAGGTGATCGCGGGCGTTTTGCGGAATGGCGAGGCCTGGATTGCCGGACGCGCGGCGGCGCTGAATGAGCCGATCCAATATGCGCAGGCGTAATTCATAATCGGCGGCGCCGATACGGCACACCAAACCGGAGGAAAGATAGGACTTCAAACGATCAGAGGCCTTCTCGATTTTATCGGGGTGCCGGTCAGCGGCGATCAGGATCTGACGTCCCTGCGCAACGAGGCTGACCAAAGTGTGCAGCAACTCTTCTTGAGAGCCGGGCTTATCGGCAATAAAATGGGCGTCATCTATTATCAGAAGGTCGACATCGCGCAGGCTTGCTTTGAAGCCTTCAATCGCGTCCCGGCCTCCACCTCGAACAGAGGAGACAAAGGCGGACACAAAATTTTCGGAAGAGATTAGCTTTACTCGGTAATTTGGCTCAGATTCTGTGATCGCGTCTTGAATGGCGTGGAGCAAATGCGTTTTGCCCATGCCGTTCGCGCCGTGAATAACAATAGGGTTATATTGTGCGGCGCGGCAGGACGCGATTTGACGTGCAACTGCAAAAGCAAGTTCATTAGAGGCGCCAACAACGAAATTATCAAAGGTGAAGCGCTCGCGCGGATTCGCGGCGGCGGCTTGCGGATTATCGAAATTGACGACGTCTCCGCCCGGTTTTGCTTGTGCTCTGGCATTGCGTGATGCTGAGTTAATTGGAGCGAGAGGGGGAACGGCCCCGGCGGATTTTCGCCCGGCTTGGCCTTTATCCTGTTCTCTCACCTGAGGCGCGCGCTCGGTTGCGGCGGAAAAAATGATATCACGCGGCGGGGCGACCATATCGTATTTTTTCCAAAGGCGGCGTACAGTATCCGCATAATTGGATTCAATTTTAGAGGCAATAAAACGCGAAGGCGCCGCAAGCGTGACAATGCGTTCATTGGCTTGGCTCACGCGGAGTTGTCCCGTCCAAGAGCGATGAACATTCGGCCCTAACGCATAGCCAAGATCTGTTTTGACTTTTGCCCACGTATTATTTGCGCTCTTCAAGGGCGGCTCCCCTGTATAAAGATCAGGCGTCGTGCCCTGACTGGAAACAGCCGACAATTTAGGACTGACTTTTGCATCTTGCATTGAAATTTACTCCGCACGAACCCAGAGGGCAAATTAGCTAAACCCTTGATTATTTTCACAATTTTATGGATCCAATCGGAAAGGTGACAACCTTTTCCGTCCAGAACTCCCTCGATGGCCAGCTCCCCCCCTAGGTCACTGGCCTCTCTAATAAACCGACTCTTTTCACTCCCGTCAACGGCGAAAAGTCATGATTCTCTATGCCTTTTCTGTTGACTCAAAAAAACGTAAGAATCTCAAAACAGTGGCGTTGCAAAAAATTCATATTTCTGAAAAATTTTTTCAGCCGCAGAGTTAAGCGCCCTTATTTTATAGTTGAACGCCTCCAAGTCGTTCGTAGCGATAAAAGGAAGAAACCTGACCGAGGACCACGGGTAGGCAAAAAAAAACCGGGCGGCGGCCCGGTTCTTATAATGTTTGTGTTCCCAAGCTTTAGGCCCGAGGAACAACTTTACAAAGCCGTTTTAGCCGATGGCTTTAACGCGCTTGTTTAGACGAGAAATTTTGCGCGCTGCCGTGTTCTTGTGAAAGACACCACGATTGACGGCCCGCATCATGGCAGGCTCGGCTTTTTTAAGCGCGTCGCTAGCGGCAGATTTATCACCGGCAGTGATCGCGTCTTCAACGCGGCGCAAAAATGTCCGGACTTGGCTACGACGGGTGCGGTTCACCTCAGTCTTACGAGCCATTTTACGGACGTTCTTCTTGGCAGATGACGTATTTGCCATGTTATTCCTCTATATTCATATCGCAAGGGGACGGACCCTGTGATCCATCCGAATTTCAAGCGCCGCCTATACGCGCCGGATATCGCCCCGTCAACTCTACAATCGCAGAGAATTGGGGGCTATCGCGCTAGGCACCTATTTGTTTTTGAAATGCGGCTTCCGCTTTTCAATAAAGGCGGCCATGCCCTCTTTCTGATCCTGTGTAGTAAACAGGCTCTGGAAGAGGCGGCGTTCAAAGCGGATGCCCTGTTCCAGCGTCATGTTGAATCCGGCATTAACGGTTTCTTTGGTGATCATCGCGACGGGCTGGCTTTGGCTTGCAATTTTTGCTGCCGCTTCTTTGGCGGTGCTCATCAGGTCGTCTAGCTTGACGATGCGGCTAACCAGTCCGGCGCGCTCGGCTTCCTCGGCCGGCATCATGCGCCCTGTCAGGCACATATCCATCGCTTTGGCTTTGCCAACCGCGCGCATCAGGCGTTGCGTCCCGCCAATTCCAGGCATAACGCCGAGATTAATCTCGGGTTGACCGAATTTGGCATTATCCGCGGCGATGATGAAATCACACATCATGGCAATTTCGCAGCCCCCGCCGAGCGCGTATCCGGCCACAGCCGCGATGATCGGCTTGCGGAAGCGCTCAATCGCGCAGTGATTTTCCTCGAAGGTGTCGTTCTTATAGATCGACAGGTAATTATTGTCGGACATCTCTTTGATGTCCGCTCCGGCGGCGAACGCTTTTTCTGAACCTGTCAAAACAACGCAGCCTACGCTGTCATCTGCTTCCAGGGTCGCCAGTGCATTCGCAACTTCGCCCATCATTTCGGTATTGAGCGCATTCAGCGCCTTGGGTCTATCCAGCTGGATAGTAGCAACTCCGCCGTCACGTGTCAGGTCAATCAATTTATAAGCCATAAAGCCTCTCTCGCTTTGGGGGCGTCCTCAATTAAGGCTTGCCCGGAAATTTGAGAGGCTTGTAACGCGGGAGGGCCAAGGGTGGCAAGTCGTGTTCCCTCTGACAATTTAGAGCTAGTTTTGACAGATTTTGCAGAAGAAACTGCTGCGCCCGCTTTGAACTATACGCTGTATAGGGGCGGCGCAGCTAGGGCAGGGCTGGCCTTCGCGCCCATAAACATCAAAACGATGCTGGAAATAGCCAAGCTTGCCATCCGTGTTGGAAAAGTCACGTAAGGAACTACCCCCGGCCTCAATCGCTTCTGTGAGAACGTCTTTTATGTTGCGGGCGAGCGCGTCTGTCTCTGCGACTTTAAGGCGTCCGGCGGCGCAGCGCGGGGAAACTCCCGTGCGAAATAGCGCTTCACAAACATAGATATTGCCGAGTCCCGCGACCACGCGTTGATCCAGCAAGGCGGCTTTGATTTTAGATTTTTTGCCGCGAAGCGCCTCTCGCAGGACAGGGCCATTGAATTGATTAGAAAGAGGCTCTGGACCGATATGGTCGAGCCGATAAGACGCATTCTTTGACGCCAGTTCCATAAAGCCGAAACGGCGAGGGTCATTAAAGGTAATAACCGCGCCATTTTCCATACCGAAAATGACATGATGGTGCTTGGGGTCAGCTTTGTGTTCATGTACGAAATGCGCAGTCGAAGCGTGTTCGATGATAAACCGCCCGCTCATCCCCAAATGCATGAAAAGCCGCTCTCCGCTGGACAGTTCGGCTTGAAGAAACTTTGCGCGGCGCGTCAGGCGGAGCAAGCGTTGGCCTTGTACGCGGCCAATAAAGTCCGGGTCGAAGGGAAAGCGGAGGTCCGGACGATTTAATGTCACCGTCTGAAAAACAGCCCCCTCCATAACAGGGGCGAGACCGCGGCGTACTGTTTCAACCTCTGGGAGTTCAGGCACTTGTCTGACTCCCCTGAGGAAAACCGATTTTGATCATGGGCAGGGCTACGTCGCTGGTCCTGTACTGACTGCTACCATGGCGGCTCGCAAGGTCCGGTCGCCGAGTTTGAAGCCGGTCTGCATAACCGTCGCGACATGCCCTTTCTCCTCTGGCGAGGGGATATTGGCAACAGCTTGATGGACGTTTGGGTCGAATTTAGATCCTACGCCGCCGACGGGCTTCACGCCATGACGGGAGAGCACCATAATTAGGTCTTTCTCCGTCAGTTCGATACCGTCCACGAGATTTTTGGCGTTCTCGCCCAAATCAGCTTTATCCGTACCTTCTAGAGTCTGCAAAGCGCGGGAAAGGTTGTCGTGAACGGACAACATATCTTGCGCGAATTTTTCAATCCCGTAGGTTTTGGCGGCGGCGACTTCGCGTTCTGCGCGGCGTTTGGTGTTCTCAGCGTCCGCCAGGGCTCGGAGAGACTGATCCTTGATATTGGCGATTTCGGCTTCCAGTTCCTGGATACGCGCGATTGCGGCAGCCCCGGCATCGGGGGCATCCGCGTCGAATTCAGAATTAACTTCTTCGGCGCTTTGTGCCTTGAAATCTGCTTTTGCGGCGGCCTCACCATGAGCGCCCATACTGGTTTCGCCCAGATTTATCTCATGATCGCCCATGCTCTTTTTGGCTTTCTCTATTTCGGCCTGCAGAGCGTCCAATTCAGAGTCGCTGGGAAAATCATCCATCCCTTTTACATTTGGCATGGTCGGTTTTTTCGGGTCGGACATATCTGTCTCTCTTTATCTTGCATTCGGGCCGAGCCTGCGCCCAACCAATTGTGCGGTATAATCCACCATGGGAATAACTCGCGCGTAATTCAGGCGGGTCGGGCCAATCACGCCCACCGCCCCTAAAATATTTTGAGCCGCATCACGGTATGGCGCGATGACCAGACTCGAGCCCGACAAAGAGAAAAGGGGGTTCTCCGTGCCGATAAAAATCTTTACCCCGTCCGCTTCTTCGGTTCGGTCCAGAAGCGCTATCAGCTCCTCCTTGCGTTCCAAATCCTCGAATAAGAGACGGATGCGCTCCAAATCGGTTTGCGCTTCCAAATTGTCAAGGAGTTGTGCCCGTCCGCGCACAATTAAAGCGCGTTTATTGTCAGTTGCCTCTTCGCTTCCCGACCATTCGGCCAGCCCTTGCTTGATAAGGCCTTCGGCGGCAGCGTCAATTTGGGCCTGACCGTTTTCCATTTCTTCCAAGATATCGGCGCGGGCCTCCTCTAGGCGGCGGCCTTTCAGGCGAGTGGACAGAAAATTACCGGCCCGTTCCAGTGAGGCCGGCAAAAGACCTTCGGGTCTTGGCATCAGGCGGTTTTCAATTCGCCCATCCGTATAAACAAGTACGACGAGCGCCTGCCCGTCATCCAGAGCGACAAATTCAACATGGCGCAAGGGCGGGGATTGCGGCGCCGAAGACGGGCTCAGAACCAACCCGGCCCCGCCGGCAAGTCCGGCCAACATGCCGCTCGCCTGTTCCAAGAATTGGTCAGATGACTGTTCGGCGCCCGCCAGCCGGGCTTCTAATCGTTGCCGTTCGGCGCCGCCCAAATCGCCAATCTCTAAAAGGCCGTCGACAAATAGGCGAAGTCCGGCTTGGGTTGGAACGCGGCCCGCGCTCACATGGGGAGAGGCGAGCAATCCAAATCGGGACAATTCTGCCATCGTGTTTCTAATTGTCGCCGGAGATAGGGACCGCCCGCCCGATAAGGCCAACGTCCTTGAACCGACAGGCAGGCCGGTCTCTAGATAGTTCTCCACAATATCGCGAAAAATATGCCGCGCGCGGCTGTCGAGATCAGACAGCGAAAATGTCGGAAAAGGAGCGCTCATATTTGGATATATGTGGTCAGTTTTGCCCCGTCATGCAAGAGGGCGGATGCACAGAATGAGAGGAAAGAGGGCTATTGGCGAACCTAGCCAGATAGCTTTTTAATCCAATCTGCATAAGAGATGTTTTCTTCGCGGCGGAGATCAAGCTCTGAGGCCAAATTCAAGGCGCTCTGGTGGTCTGAACACTCAATGGCTAGCGTTTGATAGTTTTTACCATTGATCGAGACCGCGGTTAATTCGATTTCTGCAGCGATTTTTCCCCGAATGTCTATCCCGTAAAGAGTTCGACTTTTTTTAATGGGCAATAGCTCAAGCCTTTCCCTGAAGTAGCCCAAGGCATTTTCAGCCTCGCGAAATGTCTCAGTTGAAAGAGTTAACTGCGGGACGCAGGGCTGAAAATGTTTCAGGTCAAGGTCCGAAATCGGGAAACCAGAACTGACAGATCGCTTCCAGATTTCGATGCCGTCTACCTTGTCCAGTCGCTCTTTCAATTCCAGCCGAGACTGCCCTCTAAATTTGGGTAAGCAGTCTCGTAACGGCGGCAAGTAAACATCTGTTCGCGTTTCATGGCGGCCCTGACCGAAAGACGCCTCAAGCTCGTCTTGAGTTAGAGTAACGGAACTATCCCAAACTCTGTACTCGTAAGTTTTGGGTGCCTGTTTGAACTCCGCCGCCTCCGTATTTTCTACGAAATCACTCATCGCCAGACGGACTTAAAATATCGGATTTATCTTTCTTTGGTAGATGGCGTTCCAAATACCGAATCGGAATCAGGACAATTAGGGAAAGCCCCGTGCCGAGAAGTGCCAAGCGGTAAAACCCCGACCCGCAGGCGAGGCCTACAGCGCCGGACAGCCACATGCTTGCGCCGGTTGTCAGGCCTTTGACCGAGCCTTTGGCTTGGATGATTGTCCCGGCGGCGAGAAAGGCGACGCCGGCCGTGACAGCTTCAATGACACGGAGCGGATCCATCTGAGTGTGGTCGCTGTCTGACCCGATCACGGCAATTAGTTCCAGCGCAATAACCATAAAAATAGCGGCAGCCAGAGAGGTGAGCATATGAGTTCGAAGCCCGGCGGCGCGTGATTTCAGCTCTCGGTCAAATCCGACAGCGAACCCTAAAATACAAGCTAGCCCTAATCGAGCCACCATTTCCCAAATGGAGAGCGAGTCGAAATATTCAGGTGAAACTATTTCAGCCATAAAAAGGATACGGGATTTCAGGCAACTGGTTCCGACGAGGGCGGAGTTTAAAGGAAGGTGACAGCGCGCGTTGTCCTCGTTAAGAAATGTCAAAGGAGACCTGTTATGTCATTTAAATCCAATCTTTATGTCGGCGCAGCCGCGCTTATTCTTGGCGCCTTTGGAGCGACGGCACATGCGTCCCCGCAGACCGAGCCGAGCGTTGCGTCAGCGGCGCAAAGCTCCGAATTCAAGCTAGACTATGAAAAGTTTACGCTAGAAAATGGATTGGAGGTTATCCTCCATGTCGACAAGTCTGATCCGATCGTAGCCGTGACTACCGTTATCCATGCGGGCAGTAATCGCGAAAAACCGGGCCGGACGGGCTTCGCGCATTTCTTTGAACATATGGCCTTTAATGATTCCGAGAATGTCCCGCGCGGCTGGAACCGTAAAGCGATTCCAGAATGGGGCGGGCAGAGAAATGGCGGAACCTGGAGCGACGGGACGATTTATTATGAAGTTGTTCCGAAAGATGCGTTTGATAAAATTCTCTGGATCGATTCCGACCGCCTTGGCTATATGATAAATACCGTAACACAGGCCGCGCTGGATCGAGAGAAGCAGGTCGTAAAAAACGAAAAGCGCCAACGCGTTGACAATGCGCCTTATGGGTATACCCAGGAAGTTATTCGCAAAGCCCTTTATCCCGAAGGTCATCCTTATAATTGGACGGTCATTGGATCTTTGCCCGATTTGCAAGCCGCGACATTAGAAGATTTAAAAACTTTCTATGGAGAGGTTTACGGCCCGAATAATGCGACGCTATCCATTGTCGGCGATATCGACATTGAAGAAACGAAACGCAAAGTGCGCCAATGGTTCGGAGAAATTCCAAGGGGCGCGGATATAGAACCCCTTCCGGCTATGCCCGTGTCGTTGGACGCCGATAAAAAACTATATTTCGAAGATAGTTTTGCCAAATTGCCAGAGCTTCGCCTGACTTTCCCAACCGTTGAAAGCTATAGTGAGGACGAAATCGCTTTACGTGTTCTGGGAGATATTCTCGCAGGCAGTAAAAATTCTACTCCGTTCAAACAAGTCGTTGAAACAGATAAACTCGCGCCTTCTGTAAGCGCCTATAATAACAGTATGGAGCTGGCGGGGGAGTTCGTGTTCCGGATCCGCGCAAATGCAGATACAGACCTCAACGCGGTGTATGCTTCTCTTGAGGCCGCGATGGAGACCTTTGAAGAAACCGGCGTCGACCCGAAAGATTTGCAACGCATAAAAGCGGAGCAGGAAACCCGCCTCTATTCCAGCGTGGCTACTATATTAGGCAAGGGTCAAGAGCTGGCCCAGTCAAATGAGTTTGCGGGCGACCCGGCTTATACAACGGTTCAGGCCGAATTGCTGAAATCTGTCACAGCCGAAGACGTTATGGCGGTTTATAAAAAATATCTCAAAGACAAGCCTGCCGTGATGACAAGTTTCGTGCCTAAAGGGCAAGCGGAGTTGGCACTGGAAGGCTCAGAGCTGGCAGAAGTTTGGATTGAAGAAGTAAAGGCAGACGTTGCCAGCGAAGAGGTCAGTCAGGGCGAAGAGGCGGATTACGAAAAAACACCGACCAAGTTTGACCGCTCAGAACCTGAATTTGGCGAACTTCCTTTGGTTCAAATGCCTGATATCTGGGATGCGGAACTCTCTAACAATGTCACCCTCCTTGGGATAGAAAATGGTGAAACGCCTTTAGTGGCGTTCAATATTGTTTTCGCCGCAGGGTCAAATGATCTCGAAACGGCTGATAAAAAGGGCGCGGTTGAGTTGCTGTCCCGTTTAATGGACGAAGGGACATCAACAAAAACAGCCGCGGAGCTGGAGCAGGCCTTGGGACTTTTAGGTTCCTTTGTGGGCGTCTCCGCCGGGCGCGAAACTGTCACCATCAGCGGGACCTCCTTGGCGCGCAATCTGGCGCCGACTTTGGAATTAGTGGAAGAAATTTTGCTGTCCCCCCGCTTCCAGACGGAGGAGTTCGAGCGGGTAAAGTCTGCGGCCCTGACATCTATTAAAGGCAGGGAGGCCGACCCCAATTCAATTGCCTCACTGGCCTTTTCAAACCTGATTTACGGCGACAATAATCCGTCCGGCCTTCCCGGAGACGGAACAGAGAAAACTGTTTCCGCTTTGACCTTGGCCGATATGAAGGCGGCTCATGAGAAATTGTTTAATCTGCCGGCAACTTTCCATATCGTCGGAGATGTGACGCCGGAACAGGCGGCGTCAGATTTCGCGTCGCTCGCGGAAGATCTGAACCAAGGCGGGTTCGAAGCGCCGACGCACTCTATTCCCGAACAGAAAAATGCAGGAAAAGTGTTCTTCATTGATGTGCCTGACAGTAAACAAAGCGTGCTCTATATCGGGAGGTTGGGCGTCTCGGCGACGCATCCGGATTTCAATAAAATAGACTTCGCAAATGAAAAACTCGGCGGCGGGATTAGCGGGGACTTGTCTCAGACTCTGCGAATTGAGAAAGGATACACTTACGGTGCTTATTCCGGAATTTCCCAAGCGGAAATGCCTCAAACTTGGCGGATTGGAACAAGTGTTCGCGCCAATGCAACTGAGCCGTCTCTGACGGTTATCCGCGGTATGTTACAGGATTATGGCCCTGAGTTTGATGAAGCGGCCGCCGAGCTGACAAAGAACAAAGTTATTAAAGACAGCACCCGTGCATTTGAATCCTTAAATGCCAAACTCGGCACGCTAAATGAAATCAGCCGGTTTGGAAGAAGCTATAGTTTTGTCGAAGAGGAACAGGCTGAACTGGTCAATATGTCTGTTTCTGACTTTAAGGACAGCGCCGCCAGATATTTTGACGAGGACGAGATGATCTATGTCGTCGTTGGCGACCGGAAAACCCAATTTGAACCAGTTCAAAACTTTGCGAAAGAGGCTGGAAAAGGCGAGGTCACAGAACTTGATATTTACGGAGAACCTGTTTCCGCGGAAGAGTAGCTCAGCTGAAAAGCAGATTCTCTATAAGAGGTTCTTCGGAGCCTTTCACGGTTCTATAAGGTTTGGCTGATAAAATCAGGCGAACCTTAGAATAAACAGGCAAACATGTCGTTTAAAACCGTCAAGATAAACGAGGTCATCAAGCGGGGCGAAGATGAAATTACCCGCTTCCGAAAAGGGTATGTCGAGCCTAAGCGGCGCAGTATGAGTGATAGGCGGCTGCTCGCCACGGCGGCAGCTATTTTTCTTGGAGCGTGTCTTTGCTACGTATCGCTCTTCTATTTGCCAGCCCTCATTTCAAATCGTTCTGTCTTGGCTATATCGACGCAAGACAGGACGCTGCCAAAAATTGATTACAGTAAGAAACGTACTGTTTTTTCGCCCTTTCTCGATTTGTTCCATGTTCAGCGTGGCTATTTCCGGGCGGGCCAGATGTTACAGGTTGATTACAGGCTTCCAGAAGGACACTCTGCCGTTCTCAGTATTCAGTCCTGTAAGGGCATCTATTTTCTGGAAGCTTTAACTTGCGAACCGGCTTTGATTTCCAGCACGGAAATTACCGGTCCAAAACGCGGGATCAATCGTTTCACTGCTCCGGAAAACGGATTTTATATATATAGCAGCCAAGTCGTGAGAGGAGGCGGAGAAGAGACGCCCTATTCAGTCGTCTGGCGCCGCGTTCCGGCTCCATAAAATATCCCTCTGAATTCAATTTTGTGATAATTGGCCCTAGCCTTTCCGCGTTAGCCTGTCTAACGCGGGGGCCTATTCAAGAAAGGTCCCGTTATGCGCCCAAACAATCGAAACCGCGAAGACTTGCGTCCTGTTACTTTAGAGGCCGGAGTATCCCGCTACGCCGAAGGCTCTTGTCTGTCTAAATTCGGCGGAACTCATGTTTTGTGCACCGCCAGTGTTGACGAGAATGTTCCGCGCTGGATGAAAGGCTCCGGCAAAGGCTGGGTCACAGCGGAATATGGTATGCTCCCGCGGGCGACCCATTCACGCAACAATCGGGAGGCCGCGCGCGGCAAACAAGGCGGGCGAACGGTAGAAATCCAACGTTTGATCGGGCGTTCTTTACGCGCCGCGATAGATCTAACGAAACTCGGCGAGCGCCAAATCATCCTCGATTGCGATGTAATGCAGGCTGATGGCGGCACCCGCACGGCCTCTATTACCGGGGCCTGGGTGGCTCTGTCTCAGGCTTGCGATAAACTCGTGGAGCAAGGGCTGATTACTGAAACTCCCATCACGGATAAAATGGCCGCTGTGTCGTGCGGAATTGTCGATGGTGAATGCCGTCTTGATTTGGAATATATCGAGGATAGCAACGCGCAGGCGGACGCTAATTTCGTCCTGACCGAAACCGGCGGTATTATTGAAGTCCAAGCCAGCGCCGAAGACGTCCCTTTTACAGCTGCTGAAATGGCCGAGCTGACCCGTTTGGCCGCCAAAGGCATCGAAGAGCTTTGTAAAATGCAGGCTGAGGCTTTGAAGTCTTAACCGCCGAGTTTCTGCGACTGAGAGTATGCAGTCAGACCTGCATTCTCTCTTGCTCCCCTAATCCCACTATGTGTAATAAGGTAACTTGACAAGATCGCGCACATATCGTTTTTTTCTCCTGCTATTGGCGGGATGGTTTTTGGCTGTGCAGAGTCTTTCTGCCGCTCATGCCACAACCTATGGAGACAGCCCGCATCAACATGAAGGCGTTCTCTGCGCGGTAAGTGTCGCTTCGAGTGAATGCGTCGCGCCTTTACCTGCTATAATTCTGACTGATTATGTCGGGTTTCCGGTCAAAACTGATTTTGTTCAGATGGTCGGATCGGCGCCTTACGGCGCTCCGCAAGGCCGCGCTCCGCCGCCTCGAGCCCCGCCTTTCAACCAATAAACTGCCTAATTTTCATCCGTGTTTTTGCGCGGATTTTATCTTGTTTATTGTTTGAAAGGTGTACCCATGTTGCGGTCTTCTTTACTTAGTTTTTCGGCGCTTTCTGCCACACTTATAATTGCCGCGCCGGCTATGGCGCAAAATCTTGATTCTGAACTTGACGAAATCATCGTCACAGGGTCCCCTCTTAATCGTTCCGTGGACGAAGCTATTACCGGCGTCTCCGTCCTTAGCGGAGATGAGCTTTCGGATCGCCTCGCGGCGACCATTGGTGAAACGCTCAAATCCGAACCTGGCGTGTCTTCAACCTTTTTTGGCGCTGGCGCTTCCCGCCCTATTCTACGCGGACAAGGCGGTGACCGGATACGGGTTCTGACAAATGGTATTGGTTCTATTGACGCGTCATCGGCTTCGCCGGACCACGCGGTAGCCGCTGAACCAGC
Organism: Litorimonas haliclonae; assembly: GCF_965138505.1. Classification (NCBI taxonomy): domain Bacteria; kingdom Pseudomonadati; phylum Pseudomonadota; class Alphaproteobacteria; order Maricaulales; family Robiginitomaculaceae; genus Litorimonas; species Litorimonas haliclonae. The sequence goes on from NZ_CBCSCO010000005.1 coordinate 116,816, forward strand.
CCAAGCCGAACGTATCGAAGTTTTACGAGGCGCGGCGCTTTTGCGTTACGGGTCCTCTGGGGCCGGCGGCGTTGTGAATGTAATTGACGGCCGCATTCCTGACAGCTTGCCTGAGGACGGTCTCGACGGAGCATTCCGTATCGGCGCGTCAAGCGTAGATGCCGGGCGGGAAGTTGCCGGATCTCTAGATAAGGCAATAGGAAACTTCGTTGTTCACTTGGACGGGACATTCAAAGAAACGGACGATTACGATATTCCGGGCTTCGCCGAAAGCGGATTGTTCCGATCTCTTGAGGAGGAAGAACATCATGATGACGACCACGACCACGACCACGACCACGACCACGACGACGAGGATCATGATGACGAAGACCATGATGACGATCATGACGAACATGACCATGAGGAAGAAGAGGCGGAGGCCTTCGGCACGCTCGATAATTCCTTTACGAAATCCCAGTCTTTAACAGGTGGATTGTCCTATATAGGCGACCGGGGATATTTTGGTGTTGCCCTTCACCGTTTTGAATCTGATTACGGAATTCCCGGTGGCCATTCTCACGGACATGCGGAAGAGCATGAAGAAGAAGGTCACGATGACGAAGACCATGACGATGATGACCATGATCATGACGAGCACGATCATGATGAGCATGATCACGAGGAAGGCGAAGAGATGGTCAGCATCTCGCTTGAGCAAACCCGTTTCGATGTGAATGGCGCGCTTGATCTTGACGGCTTTTTTGAACGCCTTCAACTTTTTGGGGGCTACGCCGACTATACTCACACGGAATTTGAAGGGCCCGGCATAGTCGGAACAGTCTTTTCCAACGAAGGCTACGAAGCCAGGCTTGAAGCCATTCAGCGCGAACGGGATGGATGGAGAGGCGCTTACGGCGTTCAGTACCGTGACCGCGAGTTCTCTGCTGTTGGCGAAGAGGCCTTCGTGCCGCCGACAACGACCCAGCAAATTGGCGTGTATACCTTCCAGGAAAAGCAGTTTGGCGATCTCCACCTTGAGGGGGCAGCCCGCTACGAGCGTACGGACCAGGAAAATTCCGTTACGGGTCAGGATGTGTCCTTTGACGGTATCAGCCTGTCAGCGGGCGGCGATTACCATCTGACAGACGCATTGCGGTTTGGCGGAACGGTTTTCCGTACGGAACGCGCCCCGACGACCGAAGAGCTGTTTTCCAACGGACCACATTTGGCGACGGAACAGTTTGAGCGTGGAGATTCCACTTTGGATATTGAAACGGCGACAGGTGTGGAATTTGCCGTGCGTCATCGTGAGGAAGGACATTTTATTACGCTCAATATGTTCTACACGGATTACGAAGATTATGTTTACGAACGGGCCACAGGCGAAGAAGAAGACGGTTTGGAAGTCTTCCAATTTGTCGGTGAAGATGCGACCTTTAAAGGGTTCGAGGTCCAAGGCGGCTTCGACGTAGCCCGTATCGGAAATTTTGATATTAAGGTTGACGGCTTGGCGGAATATGTTCGTGCTGAAACTGACAGCGGTAATCTTCCCCGGATCCCGCCTTTATCCGTTTTGACCGGCATTGAGGCGGCGTCAGATCGGTTCTCTTTGAGAGCTGAACTGGATTATGCTTCAGAGCAAAACAAAGTCGATGCGTTTGAATTGCCGACTGATGATTATGCTTTGGTCAATCTATTCGCAAGTTGGAAGGCCCCCGTTGGGACCCAACCGGTTCGCCTGAGCCTGTCTTTGCACAATGCTTTTGACGATGACGCACGACAGCACGCCTCATTCTTAAAAGACACTGTGCCTTTGCCAGGACGTAATGTTCGCTTCTCTGTCGCGACGCAGTTCTAGCAATTAGTCTCTATGCTTTTGAATGATGTTCGAAACAGGGATTTGTTTCCCTGTATTCGGATCAATATAATAAGGCTCCTCATTTACTGAGGAGTCTCCCGCCTGATTTCGGTGCAACCGGATGGGCTCATCATAAGGCGCTTTACGAATAGGGGCTGTATCTTGCTCCGGCGCTACAGATCCGGGGGCGGAGGGCTCAGTCGTCAAATACTCCGGGAGTTCGCGCTGCATAGGAGCATTTACCGGCGGGTAGCCTTGAGGCATGTAGGGAGAGGCCGTTTCGGGGGCTGACGGCGCAGCGCCCTCGGCGAGTCGGGCGTAAGAGATGACCTCTCTCGCTCCCCGGGTTTGGGCGGCGACCTGCGCTGCATGTTCTAATTCCCCTGGGGTGCGGGCAACTCCCAAGAGGTAAACAACACCCTCATGAGTCTCGACATTGAAGTTCTGAGACTTGATAGACCCATTTGCGAGCAGGCGTGTCCGAACCGCTTTTTCTAAGACGCCGTCTTTCGCGCCCCGAACAAAACCTCGCTTGTCACCAACTAAAATCTCATTTCCTACCTGTTCGACATGTGGCGCCGACCATGCAATCCGGGCCGCTTCGATGCGATCTTCTTTACTTGGCACGCTCCCTGACAGTAGCGCGACGCCTTCGGCCACCTCAATATCCACACTTTTGAGATTGTAGTCATAGGCCCGCGTCAGTCTGGCCTTTATTGCGCGCCCCGCGTTCACATCATTAAGAGCGCCGGCGAAACTCCGTTCGTCATTCTTGCTGAGCCCAGCACTCGTGACAGAACACGCAGAAAGAAGAGAAGCACAAAGCAGAGGTAAGATGAAATGTTTCATAGCCGCAAAACTAGCGGTTTATGGTGAATGAAGTCTTACTAAATTTATTAAGACATCGTCATGTTAGATCCCGTTGGGGGCCCGAGACGATGATAGCCTATTAGAAGGGGGCGTTCTGAATTTTGTTAATTTTGCTATTTGACTGCGCGTCGCGCCGAAGCTTCTTTGCCCGCATATAGCAGAGTTCGTGGCTGATATCCTCCACGGTGTTCTTGTGAGGCGCTGTCACGAGCCCGCGCATGGCGCCGTGTCCTAACTCCCGTTTAAGCATGTGCGGGGGGGTATGACAGATGACCAAATGTTCGATCCCGATTTGGATTAATGTGTCCGACATAATTTCAGTCTGGTCCAGACAGATTTTTTCATCGATGACAGCCAGGCTCGGATCTTCGTCCAACAGAGCCATATAAGCCGCAGTTAAACTATCAACAGGCCCGATAACGTTGTAGCCATCGCTCACTAGTGTTTCGCGAATACCAGATGTTGCCTCCTCGCGTCGAAGTACCAGAAGAACAGTTATTTTTGCCGTTGATGATAAGGAACTGCTCATTTGGTGTCTTCAAAATATTACTGGTGAGTCTGCCCCTAGAGGCTCAGCCAATAATGACGGTGAAAGGAAGCGATGACCGGGCGTTACCTGTTAATACAGAAACTGTCCGGAGCGCCGTCCTAGCGCATCGCATGAAGTAAAGCCCAGATTTTTCAGGCAAATTCAAGAGCGAGCCACCGATTACCGATGCTTCGCAACAACCCTAAGATAGGGACGTCACTTTACGAAAGTGTTAACAGGAAAGTGAAAAAACACAACTATTACAGTGGGTTGAAACTTCAAGAAAGAAATTGAAACTTCAATAAAAACTTCTTCTTTTAAGCAAGTTTGCCAGGTCTGATGGAGGCAAAACCTTCTGTTCTATTTCCAATGAAATAGAGCACGCCAAGTTGTTTGACTATTTCCGCTTGAGATCTTTCTCCGCTAATTCTTTCATTTGCCATAGTCTGCGCATTAATCATTAGGGCGCTATACTCCTGAACGGCCTGCATCCCTTTTTCGGATATGATGAGGGGTTTTTTCCGGTCGTCGGCTGCATAGCCTGATAGGGGTTTAGTGTACCCCGCTTCTGATAGAATCGAGACGGCTCGACTGGTAGTTGCAGGATCATAACGCATAAGCTTTGCGACGTCCATAGCAGTTGCGTCGTGCGTCATATGCTCAAGTGTCATAAGGGTCAGTAATTCCCGAGGCTTCCGGAGCTGCTTATCTGACATCTTCGACATCGCGTGTGTCTTAAGAAACGACATGTAGTCATTGGAAATTCGGCGGCAATAAACCTGAAGAACAAATTCCGGAAACCTCTGAAAGTCATCAAAAGAGTCTTGGAGGGCTGCCCGGGAATAAGCCGTCCGGTTTTGTCTACGGACTTTACCGCTCGGCGACAAAGCGGAGAGTTGCTCAGCGTGTTCTTGAATGTCGAGACAGGTTTCAAAAATATCTCGAATTTCTTGCTTTCCAAGTCGCGGCAATAAATTCTCCAGAACCGTTGCTTGTTTTGATAGATAAGTTTGAAACAGTTCCTGTAAAAATTCCGCCCCCTCCGGCGTGACTTGAATGAGGTTTGACCGCGCGTCAAAAGCCTGTTCAAGAATTATGATAAATCGAACCTTTCGGAGCTTTTCATTCGCTCTAAGCACGGTTGCAGGGTCAAGCCGGGTATTTCCGGAAATTTCGGCTGGGGTGAGACCGCCAGGATAGCGTAATATCTGAGATAAGACGAAGATGTCTCTCCAGTTTAGTCCGGGATTATCGGTAAGCGCCGTGAACACATGTCGTTTCACAAAAACGGTCATGTCATGCGCGACTTTATTCGCCAGTATCTGGGCGGCTCCGATGGGATAGGTGACCAAGCGGTCGGGTATATGAGGCAAGTCTAAAATAAATCACATCCTTTAAACCGCCCCCTCGGTTTTGCTGCACAGATTAAAGCTCCAAACTATTGAAACTTCAATTGTTATAAAAGTGTTTCACCGTGAGTTTTTAGCAAGGCATTGTTATCAAACGCCTTTATTATTCGGGCAAGAAAGCTCCTTTCAAATAGGTAACGCGACTCAATGGTGAAACTGGTCCGATAATCGACGCGAAATCGAATCGCATTTCGAAATTCTCTGGGAGTTGGGCAAAATTTCTCTCGACCCAAATCTCTGCGGAATCGATGATCCGTTGCTCACCGCGCCACGTCATGGATTCGTCGATCGCCCTTTGGGTTGCCCTCTGTTTTACCTCCACAAAAGCCAGAGTACTTCCCTTCTGGACGATCAGATCAACTTCGCCGTGAGGCGTTTTGAAGCGTTCCTCCAAAACCTTATAGCCGCGAAGCCGGAGATAGGTTGCAACGCGTCTCTCGGCTTTGCGGCCTTCCTTCTCATTCTGGCGCCGATTATTCATTACGGCTTTATTTCAGACTCAGGGCCAAGGCGTAAACCTCTCGTTTTGGCCACTTGCTCAACTCAGCCACGGCGGAACTGGCGCGTTTCACCCCGACCTCAGCGATCTGCTCGTCTAAAGCAGCGCGTACCTGCTCTTCAGACCAAAGCGCGTCGGAGTCTGGCGGAGCGATCAACAAAACCAATTCACCCTTTGGCGGCGTCTGGGTGATGCTCGCTAAAAGCTCCTCTGCTGTGCCGTGGCGCGCTTCCTCATATCGCTTGGTCAACTCCCGGGTCAGGACGCAGGCGCGATTACCCAGAATTTTCGCCGCATCGGCCAGAACTTTCGCAATTCGGGGGCCGGTTTCGAAGAAGACGAGAGTCGCCTGAACAGAAAAGAGTTTAGACAAAGCAGCTTGTCTGGCCGCGGACTTCGGAGGCAAGAATCCTGCAAAATAAAAGGCGTCAGAGGGAAGGCCGGACTTCACCAGGCCCGCCAACAAGGCCGATGCTCCGGGAATAGGCCAGATATCGATTTCTGCTTGTACGGCCGCGCGCACCAGGCGGAAACCCGGATCAGACACGAGCGGCGTTCCGGCGTCGCTCACCAAGGCTATCTTTCCACCCGCTTTCAAACGCTCAATCAGCTCCGGAACACGCATTGCCGCATTATGGTCATGATAGGCAGATAAAGGAGTGGAAATAGAGTAGGCGTCGCAGAGCTTTCGAGTCTGCCGCGTATCTTCGGCGAGAACATGTTCGGCGGCGTGCAACACATCTAGCGCGCGGAGAGTAATATCTCTTAAGTTCCCGATAGGGGTCGAAACGATATAAAGACCGGGAGCTAGAGACGGTGCTGCGCCCATTTGGGGGCTTTCGCTTGATAGCTGTTGCGGCGCAGGGCTATTCTTGGGTATGGACAAAGGAGCCCTCCAGGGCATTGGACTAAGGTTTGAGTGTTATGATGAAATTTACGCCGTTTGGCCATGACGGAATTCAGAGCGGAGATTTACGTAGAAAGAGTCTTCTGCTCATCTCGGTATTTGCTCTTTTGACGACGGCCTGCTCAACAACAGCGCCTTACCCCTCACCATATCCGCAAGGACCCGTTGAACAAGGCCCCGCTGAGCCAGATCCTGTGCCGGATTTTGATCCTGATACTCCGGAGACAAGCGTCCCTGAAGAAGAGGAAGAGGAATTTGACGAGGCTGATCGCCGCGAGGGTTTGACGCTCCCGCATATGAAAGGGCGCGAGACTAAACGATTGGCTCTTCTACTGCCGTTTTCTGCCTCATCGTCCCGCCTGCGCCAAGAGGCCGAGTCGATGATGAAGGCCGCCGAACTTGCCGTGTTTGAGCGGGACAGCGCCGATGTACTTTTGATCGCTCTCGATACGGGCGGAACGTCTCAGGGCGCGCAATCAGCCGCGCAAGCAGCATTAAACTCTGGAGCGGATGTCATTCTTGGTCCTATTCTTTCGGGGTCGGTTGAAGCCGCCAATAATGTAGCACGCCGAAGCGGCACGCCGGTTATTGCTTTTTCTACGGATCAAGAAGTCGCCGGAAATGGCGCGTATCTTTTATCCTTCCCGCCTGAAGCTGAAGTCGAGCGTATTGTCGAATTTGCATCTGATACGGGCGTCGACCGTTTTGCCTTTCTCGGCCCAACCAGCGAATATGGTCGCCGCGTCAACGATGCTTACCGCAAGGCGGTTCAAGCCAATGGCGGTCAGGTGACGGCGTCTGCCAGCTATAGCGGCGACGATATTTCCGTTATGCAAGAGCCGGCCCGAGGCATGGCCTCGCAATATCGCTCAACGGGCTATCAAGCGATAATCCTCCCTGAGGGGGGGACGGCCCTGCGAAGCCTTGCGCCCTTGCTGCCTTATTATAATGTGGATCCGACAGCGGTTCAGTTCTTGGGGACGGGGCTTTGGAAAAATGGGTCTACCGTCCGCGAACCAGCGCTGAATGGCGGCGTGTTCGCTGGGCCGGACCCGGAGGCTCAAGCCGGGTTTGAGAACAGCTATGACCAAGCTTATGGCGAGAGCAATTCACGTCTGGCGAGCCTCGCCTATGACGCCGTCGCCATTGGCGCCTATGTCGCCGACGGCAACCGGAAAGACCGGATGGACCGCCTCGAAGATCCGAACGGGTTCTACGGCGCGGACGGTCTGATCCGGTTCGAAGCCGACGGAAAGCCGCAACGCGGACTTGCCGTCTATCAAATCCGTAACGGCAAGTTTGTGGTCATCGACCCGGCGCCAAGAACCGTTCTCGGCCCGAGCTAGTTACGCCCTATCGGCGGCCATCACTAATTTCTTATAGTCACGGAGGTCGCCGTCATAGCGCTTGGCTTTGCCTTTATTGACAAGCCATAGCCGGTCGGCGGTCGCTTCGGCCAGATAGACATCATGGGTAATGAGCAGCACGGCCCCCGGAAAATCATTGAGCGCGTAGATCAGAGCTTCCCGGCTGTCGATATCCAAATGAGAGGTCGGCTCGTCGAGGATAAGCACATGCGGCTTGTCGATAGACATCAGGCCCAATAGCAAGCGCACCTTTTCTCCGCCGGAGAGCTTCTCGACATTGGTCTCGACCTTTTCATGCGAAAAGCCCATCTGCGCCGCCGCGCCGCGGGCTTTGTGTTCGGGCGTGCCTTTGGGCAGTTTCTGGGTGACGTGGTTAAGCACGGTCTCGCCCGCCGTCAGCTCGTCGAGCTGATCCTGCGAGAAATAGCCGATTTGCAGAGAGCTTGAGGCTTTGCGTTTGCCTTCCATGAGCGGCAAGCGCTGCGCGATGGATTTCACCAAAGTCGTTTTGCCTTGTCCGTTCGCGCCGACGATGGCGACGCGGTCATCCGGGTCGAGGCGGAGGTTCACGCCGGACAAAATCTTTGCCCCTTCGCCATATCCCAGATCTGCGTTTTCCAGCTCAAGCATGGGCGGGGCGAGTTTGCCTTTAGGTTCGGGGAAATTAAACGGCACAGCGCGTTCGGCAATCGGAATTGCGATATCCTGCATTTTCTCGAGCATTTTAACCCGCGATTGCGCTTGGCGGGCTTTGGAGGCTTTGGCCTTGAAACGATCGACAAAGGCCTGCAAATGCGCGCGCTCGGCGTCCTGCTTGGCCTTTTGCGCCTGAAGCTGCGCGCGTTTTGCCGCCGCCAACGTCATCCAGTCATCATAGCCGCCGGGGGTGAGCATAAGCTGTTGATGCTCGAGCGCCAAAGTATGAGTGACAGAGCGGTTAAGCATTTCGCGGTCATGGCTGACCATAATTACTGTGTGCGGATAACGCTGAATATAACCTTCCAGCCACGCCGCGCCTTCGAGGTCGAGATAGTTGGTCGGCTCGTCGAGGAGCAGCACATCCGGCTCACTGACGAGGACGCCGGCAATCGCGGCGCGCATACGCCAGCCGCCGGAAAATTCTTTTGTCGCGCGGTGAAAATCTTCCTGAGAAAACCCCAGACCTGTCAAAACAATCGCGGCGCGGGTATCGGCGTTCCACGCATCCATATGGGTGAGGCGCTCAAAAATATCGCCCAGCTTGTCCGGGTCAGTTTCGGTTTCGCTGGCCTTCATCAACGCGTCGCGTTCCCGATCGGCGGCGAGAACGACGTCCATAATGGTATCGTCCGTGGCAGCTACTTCCTGCGCCACCCAGCCGAGGCGGGCATTTTTGTTCAACTTAATGGCGGCGTCGGCGGTGGGGTTTTCAATTTCTTCCCGAATAAGACGGAGCAGGGTTGATTTACCCGTGCCGTTGCGCCCGATCAGGCCAACTTTCCACCCAGCTGCAATAAACGCCGTCGCTTTAATAAAAAGCGGGCGGCCCTGAACGGCATAATCAAGATCATTAATCGCTAACATGCGCGCTCCCTAAGGGCTGGCTTTATAAACGCAAGGGGAAAGCGCTGAACGCGGCACCTGCAATGCAGAAGATAGTGAGGATACCGCCATAATTTTCGAAATGAACATTGCCCACGCCTTTCGTTCTGCTCGCCATCTCATCATCCGAACGCGGCACCGCGCAGCGGGGTTAGTGAGGATGCAACCGCTCTCTCCGGATTTTCCATCGCTCAAGCGCTCTCTCCTGCTCGCAATCCAGTGCGGAGCCTGTTTCACGGTTTCCAAATAAGTAGGACAGCCCGCGCGGACGGCATCCGTGTCGGATACCGAAAGTATAGAAATGTTTCACACGGATATCATCCGCGCGGCAGCGGTTGGAACCGGAGCGGCCTCTTACAAGTCTCCCACAGTCACGCCGGTACGAAGCCGTTTACAGCTTCTGGACGCGGTAGGCAGGCTAACCCACTCTCGGTGACCCGGCACAGGCTTGCTGTCACACAAGCTGCTCAGTCCCGCTGTCTCTTGCTCCGGTAGGTGACGTCTACCTGTCCATGAGCAAAAGAACGAGTTTGAAATTAACATGGAAACGCAAAGTGCGGATCGGTCTCTGGACAATTTTTTAAGGGGTTGAGACGATTGAAGTTTTTGGAAGGATAAGCGCGGATAGAGTTTTCATTTCCCTTCTCCCGTGGGGAGAAGGGGTAATAGCGCTTCATTTGAACGGACGGGTGTAAACCGCTCCCCCCTCCGTCACCTTCGGCGACACCCTTTCACGTCGAATGATTATTAATCATTCTTTGGTTCAAACCCGTAAACAGGGGAGGAAAGATAAATTGGAGGGTGTGTTTTACTCCCGCCAATAGTCAGCTCGATTTTCACCGTCATGCCGCCCGCTCCGCAGGCAGCATTTTCTAAAACCGATGTCCAGAGCCGCAGAGGCAGAGATCTTTTCGGCCTAGTTTCTCAGTGAGTTCAACTTTGCCGCCTTTAATAAAGCGGCGTCCGCGCCGGGGTTGTAATTAACAAAAAAGCCCGACCAATTGGCCGGGCTTTCTTATTCGTCAAAGATTAATCCGAAGGATTAATCTTCCTTTTTCTTCCGGGGACGGCGGGAGCGTTTTGGTTTGTCTTCCTTGCCGCCTTTGTCGTCGTCGGAATTGTCGTTTTCATCGCGCGCGATTTCCTCGCCGGAGTCCTGATCGACATATTTCATGGACAGACGCACTTTACCGCGGTCATCAAAGCCCATGAGTTTGACATAGACTTCCTGGCCTTCTTTCAGGAAATCGGACGGGTGGTTCACGCGCTCAGGTTTGATCTGGGAGACGTGGACGAGGCCGTCTTTGGGGCCGAAGAAGTTTACGAAGGCGCCGAAATCGACGACTTTCACGACTTTACCTTTGTAGATCTTGCCGGCTTCCGGTTCTGCGGTCAGGCCTGTGATCCACTCTTTGGCGGCGTCGATAGACTTCTGATCGTTGGAGGCGATTTTGATTGTCCCGTCATCTTCAACAGAGACGCGAGCGCCTGTTGTGTCAACGATTTCGCGGATGACTTTACCGCCGGAGCCGATAACGTCGCGGATTTTATCAACCGGGATTTTCATCGTTTCGATACGCGGCGCAAACTCACCGACATCTTCGCGGGATTCTGTCAGAGCTTTGTTCATTTCGCCCAGAATATGGAGACGGCCCGCATGAGCCTGTTCCAGAGCTGTCGTCATGATCTCTTCTGAAATGCCCGCAATTTTGATATCCATCTGAAGCGAAGTGATACCTTCGGAGGTTCCGGCCACTTTAAAGTCCATATCGCCGAGGTGATCTTCGTCGCCGAGGATATCGGAAAGAACGGCAATGCCGGCGTCATCTTTGATGAGGCCCATAGCAATCCCGGAAACAGGGCGCTTGATCGGCACACCTGCATCCATCAGCGCCAGAGAGCAACCACAAACCGTCGCCATAGAGGATGAGCCATTGGATTCCATGATCTCTGAAACTAGACGCATGGTGTAAGGGAAGTCTTCAGGTGTTGGCAGAACGGCCTGAAGCGCGCGCCAGGCGAGCTTACCATGACCGTGTTCACGGCGGGAGGTGCCGCCCATACGTCCGGCTTCACCGACAGAATAAGGCGGGAAGTTATAGTGAAGCAGGAATTTGTTTTTGATCGTACCTGTAAGCTGATCGACAAATTGCTCATCATCTGACGTGCCGAGTGTGGCCACGCAAAGCGCTTGTGTCTCGCCGCGTGTAAACAGGGCAGAGCCGTGTGTCCGGGGCAGAGGTCCGGCTTCGGCAACAATCGGGCGAACTTCGTCAAGTTTACGGCCATCAATACGCTTTTTGGTTTTGATAACGGTGCCGCGGACTGTGGCGGATTCAATGGATTTAAACGCATCAGAGAACACGTTTTGAGCCATGCCGTCTGGATTTTCGTCCGACTGCCCCAGCTCGGCCCAAGCGGCTTCGCGCGCATCGCGCAACGCGTCCTGACGCTCCATTTTATCTGTTAATTTGTAAGCAGCCTTAATGCCTTTTTCGGCAACCTTTTTGACAGCGGCTTTCTCGGAAGAGATATCCGCCGGGACGTAATCCCAAGCCGGCTTAGCAGCTTTGTTGGCAAGGTCTTCGATGGCGTTGATCACGTCTTCGCAAGATTCGTGCGCGAACATAACGGCACCGAGCATTTGCTCCTCGGTCAGTTCCTTCGCTTCGGATTCAACCATCATGACAGCGTCTTTTGTGCCGGCCACAACAAGGTCGAGCTCTGACTCGGTCATTTCGTCGAGGGTTGGGTTGAGGACATAGTCGCCGTCAATGAGGCCGACGCGGGAAGCGGCGATCGGGCCTTGGAACGGGATGCCTGAGATAGACAAAGCCGCAGAGGCGGCGATCATGCCGATGATGTCCGGCTCGTTTTCCAGATCATGTTGCAGAACCGTGATGACGACCTGAACTTCGTTTTTAAACCCTTTAGGGAAAAGAGGACGGATCGGACGGTCTGTCAGACGCGCAATCAGTGTTTCGCGTTCAGTCGGGCGACCTTCGCGTTTGAAATATCCGCCCGGCACTTTACCAGCGGCATAGAATTTTTCCATATAGTTGACGGTCAGCGGGAAAAAGCTTTGACCGGGCTTTTCGGATTTCGCGGCACAAACTGTCGCAAGGACAACCGTTTCTCCGTAAGTGGCGAGGACCGCGCCATCGGCTTGGCGGGCCATGCCGCCGGTTTCAAGTTTGAGTGAGCGTCCGGCCCAATCAAATTCTACAGTGTGTTTATCAAACATATCGTATCGTTTCTTTCTTCTACGTACATATCAGGGCCGTCTTTGACCCTGTTTTACAGCGCCTTATTGCGCTTTCGGATTGACGCCTTTTGCGTCGGTTTTTGCATCACCATGATGCGGAAAAGGCTGCCGTGGGGCAGCCTTTAAAGTCTTAGAGGGGCGGGCCTAGCGGCGCAGACCCAGTTTTTCGATGAGCGTCTTATAACGCGCTGCATCTTTTTTCTCGAGATAAGACAAAAGACGACGACGCAATGCCACCATAGCCAAAAGGCCGCGACGGGAGTGGTTGTCTTTTTTATTTGTCTTGAAATGCTCTGTGAGGTTCATAATGCGTTCTGTAAGGATCGCGACTTGAACTTCGGGGGAGCCTGTATCGCCGGGTTTGACGGCGTATTCAGAAATAAGCGCGGCTTTGCGCTCTGGGGTAATCGACATCGTGTTCTCCGTTTTAATTTACAATTTTCCGGACCCAAAGGCGCCGGGATTATAAGTTGAAGACTCGTTTCGGGTGTAATTTCCCGTCGCGCGTCTCGCATAGAGCCACTTCGCGCCCCGCTTCCATAACCAAAACCCAATCGGATGACGGGGAAATGTCAGAAGAAGAGTAGTCGATGGCTCGACCGTGACGTAAATCGGTTGCGTCCTTTTCCTCAACGGCCAGCCCCGGGATGTCGTCCAGAGCGGTCGAGAGGGGACGTAACGCCTCACTCACGGCGCCCCTATCGCAGGTTTGCTCCAATTCGGCAAGCGTTATTGACTGTTGGAGGTCAAACGGGCCGACGCGGGTGCGGCGCAGGACGGTGACATGTCCGCAGGTTTCCAGTGCCGCGGCGAGGTCGCGCGCGAGGGAGCGAATATAAGTGCCTTTTCCGCAATCAACGGCAAAGCTCGCCTTGTCCTCTGTCGCGCTTAGCAGCCGGAAATCCTCCACGCGCACGGGTCGGGATTTAATTTCGACCTCCTCGCCTGCCCGCGCCAGATCATAGGCGCGCTTGCCGTCAATTTTGATCGCAGAAAATTTCGGCGGGATTTGTTCGATATTGCCAATAAAGTCGGGGAGCGCCGCCAATATTTCAGGCTCCGTAGGGCGCTTTTCGGAGGTTTGCGTCACCTCACCTTCGGCGTCTTGTGTGGTGGTATTGGCCCCCCAAGTGAGCTCAAATTCATAAGATTTGGCCGCGTCCATCATAAAGGGCACGGTCTTGGTCGCTTCGCCCAAAGCGATCGGAAGAATTCCCGAGGCTAGCGGATCAAGTGTTCCGGCATGACCCGCCTTTTGCGCCTGAAACAACCAGCGCACTTTCCCAACAGCGGAGGTGCTACCCAGGCCATAAGGCTTGTCGAGCACCACCCACCCATGAACAGGATTACCTTTGCGTTTTCGGGCCATGACGAACGATCAGTCTAAATCCTGCTTTACTTTAGGCTGATCGAGCAGTTTTTGAATTTCTTCGGCGTTGTCAAAGCTCTCATCCGGGACGAATTTGAGGCGCGGGGTGGATTTCATTTCCATCTCGTGCCCCAATCGTCCGCGTAGGAATGATCCCGCGCGGGTCAGGGCTTCAGCCGTTTTCTCCGCGTCTCCACCGCCGAGGGGCGCGCAAAAAACGAGCGCGTGTTTCAGGTCAGGCGAGGCCCGCACTTCTGAAATCGTCACGCTGACGCCTTTCAGGTCGGGGTCGCGCATCGTTTCCTTATTCAGGATATCCGCGAGCGCGCGGCGAATTAATTCTCCGGCTTTAAGCTGACGTTGGGAGGGGGCTTTATTTTTGCTCATATCTATTCATGTAGTCAGTTTTGTGGGTTTTACTAGTCTTGATGGTGTTCTCTCGCCGTCGTCCCCAGTCGTGAAATAAGGGGTGAGGCTGGAAAACACAAAAAAGCCCTCCACACGGGAGGGCTTTCGAATTTAAAATCTTGAAACGACTATTCCAGCTCGCGTTCGATCATTTCGACGGTGAAACACTCGATCTGGTCGCCTTTGCGAAGGTCGTGATAGCCTTCAAAGCCCATACCGCATTCCATACCGGCTTGAACTTTCGGAACTTCGTCCTTGAAACGTTTCAAGGTGGAGAGCTCGCCTTCATGGATAACAACGTCATCGCGAAGGAGGCGCACACCAGAGCCGCGTTCGACACGACCTTCTGTGACTTTACACCCGGCGACCTTGCCAAGCTTGGAGATATTGAAGACCTCGAGGATTTCGGCGTAACCGATAAAGGTTTCACGGCGTTCCGCTTTCAACATGCCGGAAAGCGCGCCTTTGATCTCTTCGAGAAGGTCGTAAATAATAGAATAATAACGAATTTCCACGCCTTCACGCTCCGCCAAATCTTTGGCCTGGCGATTGGCCCGGACATTAAAGGCAATAATCGGCGCCCCTGATGTCATGGCCAACTGAACGTCGGATTCTGAGATGCCGCCGGCTGAGGCATAAACAACCCGCGCCGTGACTTCATCATTTCCCATCTGTTCGAGTGAGGTCTTAATCGCTTCGGCAGACCCTTGAACGTCGGCTTTAACGAGTAACGGCATTTCGGAAACTTCATTGTTATTCAGTTTCGCCATCATTTGTTCCATGGAGGCCATGGCAGATGGACCGGCGGCAGATTTATCTTTAGCCAGCTGTTTCCGGTAATTTGTCAGCTCCCGGGCACGAGGCTCGGATTCAACGACCGCAAAAGGTTCACCCGGCTGCGGCGCGCCGTCCAGACCCATAACTTCGACAGGTGTCGAAGGTCCGGCCTGTTTCAGCTTTTTATTCCGCTCATCGGTGAGGGCTTTGACTTTACCCCAATATTCCCCGGCCACGACGATCTGGCCGCGTTTCAGCGTGCCACGTTTGACGAGGAAGGTGGAGACAGGGCCTCGGCCTTTTTCGATTTTGGATTCGATGACCAAACCGTCGGCATTGCGCTTCGGGTTGGCTTTCAATTCCATCAATTCAGCCTGAATAGTGATCGCCTCGGCCAGGTCATCTAAACCGGTTTTCTTCAGGGCAGAGACCTGAACCGCTTGCGTTTCGCCTGACATGCTTTCGGTGATCACATTATGCTGCAACAGATCTGTCTCAACCTTTTGCGGATTGGCCTCATAGGCGTCCATTTTGTTGATCGCGACAATAATCGGTGTTTCAGCGGCTTGAGCGTATTTAATAGACTCGATTGTCTGAGGCATGATGCCATCATCGGCCGCCACAACCAGCACAACAATATCCACGGCTTCCGCGCCGCGAGTCCGCATTTCAGAGAAGGCCGCATGACCGGGTGTATCCAGAACAGTGATGGTTTCACCGGATTTCAGCTTCAATTGATAGGCACCAATATGCTGGGTAATCCCGCCTGCTTCGCCTGCGGCGACATCGGTGGCGCGCAAAGCGTCGAGCAGAGATGTTTTGCCATGGTCAACGTGACCCATAACGGCAATCACCGGAGCGCGTGGCTTGCGGTCTTTTTCATCCGAAGGTGTGTCATCAATGATAAAGTTTTCTTCGACATCGGAATCGGCCACCCGTTTCACAGTATGACCGAAATCCTCAACGATGAGCTGCGCTGTGTCCGCATCGACCATATCGTTGATTTTCATCATCTGACCTTCTTGCATCAGATATTTTACAACATCGGCGCCGCGTTCGGCCATACGGTTGGCGAGGTCGGCAATCGAAATAACTTCGGGAATAGTCACTTCACGTTGGACTTTTTCGCGTTGTCCACCTCCGCCTTTCTGGCGTTGCTTTTCGCGCTCACGTGCCCGCTTCATAGAGGCGAGAGAGCGCTGACGTTCATCATCACCGGAAAGAGCAGAAACGATTGTCAATTTACCGCGGCGGCGCTTTTGCTCACCTTTTGAACGGGTTGGTGGCGGGGCATTGCCGCGCTTCTTCTTCACACGACCACCGGCTTTTTCGAGCTCGGTCATGTTTTCTTCGTTCTTTTCGCGATTTAGAGGAGACCCGACAGGCTTACGGGCATTACGTGCCTCCGCCTCTTTTTTCCGGCGCTCTTCCTCTTCTTCTTCCATACGGCGAAGTTCGGCTTGCTCAGCCTCTTGCTTCTTGCGTTCGAGCGCGTCTTGTTCCTCGCGCATACGTTTTTGCCGCTCTTCTTCTTCAGCCTTACGGCGTGCCTGGCGTTCGGCTTGTTCGGCTTGCGCTTTTTGCAGAGCGGCCTGACGGCGCTTATATTCGGCAACGGAAACGCCCATGGCGCGTGCGGCTGCGTTCACATCTACGGGTTTAGGCGGAGGCGGAGCAATGGCAGGCTTAAGCTTTGGCGCCGGTTTTTTCGTTTCCGACGCAGGAGCCTCAGAAGCTTTCGGCTTTTCTGATTTCTTTGCAATCGGCGTCTCGTCCCGCTCGACTTTATTCGATTTCGGGCGCGGAATCGGCTTGGGCCGCTCAATATTTGGAACAGCTGGTTTTGCTTCTGCCGATTTTTTCGGAGCGCTAGTCTCTGTTTCTTTATTCACAGATGGGGCCGGGGGCTTAATTTTCGGCCCGGCATTGGACGCACCCGGTTTTTTTGCGCCGGGTTTAACCAAAATCTTTTTCTTCTTCTCGACCACAACAGCAGAGGTCCGTCCACGAGTCGGACCGCGTCCGCCTTTATTTAGCGTCAAAGGACGCCTTGCGGGCTTTTTGTCTGCCGGTTTATTATCAGAGGTATCGTTCATCAGTATCTTTCTGTTGAAGGGGACGGTCATAACTCCGCTGCCTTCGGATGGGTCCGGTTTTATCCGGCCTTTTTTAGAGCGCGTAACCTAACGCCCGCACTCACAAATTCAACACTCAAAAGCGGCTTTCAGGCCCCTTTATTCTTCTTTTGGCTTCACTTCATGGGCATAGTCATCCCAATCGGTAGGCACCAAGGCGACGAAGCCCGAAAGCCTGTGCGCTTCTTCTCTTAGGCGGCGGCTCAATTTGCCTCGCCCTATCCCTGCATGAACCAGTTTGTCCCGGCCCATTATATCGCCCAGCTCTAGGGCTGTAAAACAGCCTATGACCGGCGGGTCATTCAGTTCCATTTCGCGGGCGACTGCGCGCGAAAGCGTGCGGATTTTTCCGCGGCCGTCCGACGCGCCGTCAAGCGCTTCAACCCTAAACCCCAAAGCTCCATCCCGGGCCTGGGCAATCACTTGATCAAACCCCAGAGCTATCCGGCCTGATTTTTTGGCCATGGACAGCAATCCGAGAACGGACCGCTTTAAACCATCTTTGACGAGCCCAACCAGATTGTCCGGCACGGTGACTTTGGATTTAAAGCCGCGAGGGAATGCCCCTGACTTAATCGCCTTTTCGAGATTTTCAAGATCAGCACTGACCCAAACCCCTCTTCCGGGCAATTTTCCGGTGATATCCGGCACCACATTATTTTCCGGATCACGTACAAAGCGGATCATATCCGCCGGGTCGCGCACCAGATTTTGCGCAATACATTTTCGCTCACGCGATTTGTGACCCCGGCGATCGGGGCCAAATTCTTCTATTTCTTCTTCGGGCGTCATCAATCTGGCCCTCAGCTTAGCGCGTTACGCGCTCTCGAAAAGGTTTTCGGCGGTAATCACCGGATTGCCTTCTTCGTCCAGCTCGACGTCTTCCTCTTCCTCCAGAGCAGAGGCTTCGATCCAGCCAGCCTGAACACGGGCTTGCATGATGAGGTTTGTCGCCTCTTCATTCGTCAGACCCATATGCTCAATCATGCCGTCTTCATGAATGCGCTCACCGTCCTTATATTCGGTGTAACCATTCAGATCGTCCGGCACGAGGCCTGCCACGTCTTCGACCGTCTTGATGTCGTTCTGGCCAAAGATAACCGCCATAGGTAGAGTAACGCCCTCGATTTCGAGAACTTCGTCTTCAACGCCGGCCTCAACACGGGCGGCGTCTTGCTCGGCGGCAATCTTGTCGAGATATTCGCGGGCGCGCGTCTGTAGCTCTTCAGCCGTTTCTTCATCGAACCCGTCGATAGAGGTCAGATCGTCAAGTGCGACATAGCCGACCTCTTCCATCGTCTCGAAGCCTTCGGAAACGAGAAGCTGCGCAACCATTTCATCAACATCCAGACCTGTGATGAACAGCTCTGAACGCTCTTGGAATTCTTTCTGGCGACGCTCGGATTCTTGCGCTTCGGTCAGGATATCCAAAGCCCAGCCTGAAAGCTGAGAGGCAAGGCGGACATTCTGGCCGCGGCGGCCAATGGCCAAGGAAAGCTGCTCTTCGGGCACAACAACTTCGATACGGCCGTCGGCTTCGTCGATGACCACTTTCGTGACTTCGGCGGGCTGCAGAGCGTTGACGATGAATGTCCCCATATCTTCTGTGTAAGGAATGATGTCGATACGTTCGCCTTGCAGTTCGTTGACAACCGCCTGAACGCGGGAGCCGCGCATACCGACGCAGGCCCCGACGGGATCAATGGAACTGTCAGAGGAGTAAACAGCGATTTTTGCGCGGGAGCCGGGATCGCGGGCGACAGAAACGATTTGGATAACGCCTTCGTAAACTTCGGGAACTTCCTGGGCAAAGAGTTGCGCCATGAATTGCGGGTGAGCGCGGGACAGGAAGATTTGTGATCCGCGAGGCTCTTCGCGTACGTCCATGATATAGGCGCGGATGCGGTCGCCGCCTTTGACGTTTTCACGCGGCAGGGTCTGATCGCGGCGGATAACGCCTTCGGCTCGGCCAAGGTCAACAATGATGTGGCCATATTCGACGCGTTTGACGATACCGTTGATGATTTCGCCGACGCGGTCTTTGAATTCTGTGTATTGACGGGCGCGTTCGGCGTCGCGGATTTTACCCATGATGATCTGCTTGGACATTTGCGCCTGAACCCGGCCAAACTCCAGCGGCGGCAATTCTGTTGTAATCAGGTCGCCGACTTGCGCGTCTGGGTTATCGAGATGCGCCGTGGAAAGCGGCGTCTGCACGCTCTCATTTTCGATTTCGGCGTCATCTTCGACAATCGTAATGACGCGGCGAAGCGTTTGCTCACCTGTATTGGGGTCCAGCTTGGCGCGGATATCCAGCTCTGCGCCGTAACGCAGGCGCGCAGCCTTTTGGATCGCTTCTTCAATGGCTTCCAGGACGATGGATTGATCAATGGATTTCTCGTCTGCGACCGCTTTGGCGATCTGCAAGAGTTCGAGTTTATTAGCGGCAATTCCGTTCGTGGACATTACGCGTCTCCGTCTGAAGGGTTGGTATTGTTTTTTTCAGCGGCCGCTTTGGCGGCTTCTTGGGTTTTTTCTTTGGCTTTTTGACCGGCTTCAATAAGCTCGTCGGTAATCATCAGCTTGGCTTCGGCAATCCACTCAAAAGGCAGGGAGGCCGTGAAGTCTTCTTCGCCGTCCAGATTGATATCGACATGGCCGTCTTCGACGCCCGCCAATATGCCGCGAAACCGTTTGCGGCCTTCGACGAGGCGGTCAAGCTCCAGCTTGGCTTTATAGCCTTCATAGGTGGTGAAATCTTCGAGGTTCGTCAAAGGTCGGTCCAGCCCGGGAGAGCTGACTTCGAGCACATAGGCATCAGAAATCGGGTCTTCGACTTCCATAATGGCCGATAGCTCGCGCGACAGGGCTTCGCAGTTTTCAACCGCCATTTGGCCATCAGAAATCCGTTCGGCCATAATTTGAACCGTCTTGCGTTTGCCCGCCATCACGCGGATGCGTACAATGCGAAGGCCAAGCTCTTCGGCAATCGGTTCGGCCAGAGCGAGAACGCGTTCGTCAGTATTTGTCTTTGTTTTCATAGACTTTGGGTCTTCATACCATCTCATATAGGGCCAAAGCGTCAGGATGTGAGCCGTTTCAAGGCATAAAAAAAACGGCCCCTTGGGGGCCGCCTGTTCCGCATCCTGTGCGGTTGGCGTCTTTTTGTTGATCGATATGTAGGCGAGTTACGCGCGTTTGGCAAGAGGGGATGTGTACCATATCAAGAAGGGGGGTTATATCTGTTTGGTCTTTCAATTATCCGTCCTGATTCGAGAGTTATTGTTGCCGGAAGGAGGAATCTTTCATGATGCTTTCTTTGAATTTTATGCTTTCCATCACAGATATTAAGCATTTCTGTACTGTGACCAGCGGCATATGGCGCAACAACTTTGAGCTCTTTATCTGGATAGAGCTCTTTGAAGACTTTGGCCGCTGGCACAAGATCTGAGTCTCGTGACACTATCAAGGCTCTGTCAAATTTGTTTAGAGCGGCGTCTTTAAGAAGATGAACGGCCAATTTAACGTCGGTCTCTTTTTCTTCATGTGAAGTCCATGATGATCCACAAGTGCGACAACTACGAGTTTTTTCCGAAAATCTAGCTAAGTGTGTTTGTACGCCTGTGCTTTCAAGCGCTGCTATATAGAGACGATGCCTAGCCATCTGTACTGGCTTCCAGTGAGCTAAAGCACTAAAATAATGAGTTTCAACTAATGTTTCCCGGCCTGGCAATAAAAAATTCTGTAACAAGCCTTTTAAGTCACACCATTTATGATGGTTTTGGCGTGTGTTTTTGATAGCATGATAAACATTATATCCATCAACATAGGCGGCTACACGCATAGTAAAATTCCAAAAAAAAACCCCACAAGCCAGAAAACTGTCTCATGGGGGCCTCACGGTAAACCGTAAGGGATCGTGAGAAGCATATGAGTCATAAACTCTTAATAGTCAACTAACGGCATTCAGATTTAATGTAAATGTAACAATTAGTGATTGCTCCTAGTTTACAGAAACTGTTCGTTTATTAGAGACATTTGGTGAGAATAGCGACCTATTGATTATAAATTTGTATCCTAAAACCCATAACTCAACGCGATCACGCCGCGTGTGTCTTTGGTGTTGATATAATTCACTCCGTCGATTGAGATTTGCCGATCCTGATAATCCAGCGCCGCTGTGGCGGCTAACCCTCTGGCGATGTCGTAGCGCACGCCGATGAGTGCGGATTTTTCTTCTTTGCCGTCTATTTCGCCGTAATGGCCTTCGGCGGAGAAGCTCCAGACGCCTTTTTTGGTGTTTATTCCGGCGGAGGTGAACCAGCGGTCGGCTTGATCGCCGTTGTTTTCCAGTTCCTCATAACCCGCGCCGATATCGTATCGCGTGCTGCCATAGACATATTCACCGACGGCGCTGACTGCGCGGGTGTCGATTTCGGTCAACCCGTCTGCCGCTGTAAACTGCCCCGTATTGTGACGGGCGGAGAGGCGGTAGTCTTTATTGCCCATAGGCCGCTGAACGCTGACGCCAATATCGTAGTTGTCGTCTTCATCGTATAACCCGCTCACCACCATGGGGCCGTAACGGCCTTGATAGCCTCCGCTCCAATTGGCGAGCGTGCCAAGTGTATTGCTGCCTTCAAGTTCGAGCGTTGAAGCGCCGCGCCGGCGCCGCGTGTTCTCAAAAACGAGGTTAGAGACATTACCGCCAAAGACGGTGCCCCAGCTCCCGCCCGCAAAGACAGCGACCTGGTCGTCATAATCGACGCCGTTATTTTCAATGCCGCTCCCGGCGTAAAGCGCGCCCAAAGTGAGGCGGTTAGGCAGCTGCGTCTCGGCGCTGATTTGGAAATTGCCTTCGACCGAGGCGTCGAGATCATTGTCATTTTTAAAGCTATAGCTCAGCGGGGTATCGACCCGGCCGCGCAGCAGGAATGTGGTGTCGCCGATTTCCTTGGCCAGCGGCGCCTCGAAGAAGTTGAGCGTTTCATAATTCAAATTAATTAACGAGCGGCGAGGAGCGCCGGCGCGGGCCTGATAAGCTCTATTATACCCATACCCTCTATTTGCGTAATTCCTCGGCGCATATTCTTGTTGCGGCCCGCCCCTAAGCCCTAATTGAGCGGCGGTCTGAGGGTTTGCATATTGAGGCGCATTTCCGTTTTGAACGGGATAATATCCAGGCTGATGAGGGGGCTGATAGCCGTAAGCGCCATAGCCTTGGGGCGCGGCGTAAGGCTGATTGTGCGCCTGCATTTTTTGCGTCGCGAAATCATAAGGGTTAGAACAACCCGTTGCGACGAAGGCGGCGAGAGCAGGAAAAATCAGTTTGAATACCGTTTTCATCTCTCTATCCGATCCTCGGAAACATTGTGGTAAACGCATGGCGGGCCAAATCTCCGCCGGAGCGCATCCCGTTTTTATGGTCCAGCTCCCAATGCACGCCGCCATATAAACGGCTGATGCCGTTTTCTTCTGCCGCGTGACGAATGTTTCTCCAATGACGGACGACGCCTTTTAATTGAGGCCAAATAACTTCGTCGGGAACTTTACCGGACAAAGCCACATCTTCTCGGCCCAAAATCAATGTCAGCATTTCTGCGGCCGCGGCGCCGAAGGTCGAATGACCCGACGTGTAGGCGGGAAAATTTGGCGTGGGGATATAACTTTGCCAATTCGGCGTAACTCGCACGTCCGGATCCGGATTTTGGAATTGCGGCGCACGCACGCGAATGGAACTTTCCGGGCGGATAATATCGTGGGCGTATTTATTATCCCACGCACAAATCGATGCGTCGCATTGGGTCATACCTAACAGGGCAAAGGCTTTGGCCAGCTCGATGAAAGACATCGGTTTATGCTGTAGCGCCTGCGCCGCAAGATAGAGGAAGTGACCGGGCGGCGTAATCCCCCAGGGGCCGTCCTCCCAGAACATGGCGATTTCAGACTGTTCCGGCGTACGGATTCGGCTCTGACTTCCACCTATATCGCGGATATATTTAAATTCAGCCGCAAATTCAGGGCTGGCGGGATGGTAAAAATTCGAGACGCGGAATTGCGAACCACTACGCATTGTCCACGGGGTAATGGCGCCGTGCCCGGGGAAAGCCGCGCGTGCGAAACTGTCAAATGCCGGGCCGGGCGTGGCCGAATAAAAAGGTCCGGTGGGCTTCCAAGCCAGCGCGTCATTGCGTTGTTTGTATCTATTCAAATAGTAATTAACTTCGCTCGGCTCTGACCCGTCATTCGTCCGCATTCTGACAACTTTCAAGCCGACTTTACGCCCCCACTCCATGCCGTTTGATTTTGCCTGACTGCCCGGAATGGAATTGAAATATTGTGCGCGCTCGACGACAAATGGCTGTTGAAACACTTCAGAGGCCGCTGTCGTAAACGCGGCCACATAAGCCACTTGCGGATCGGCGTCATAAGGCCCCCAACCGATATTATAGGGCTCGCCGTAAGTGCGGGTAATGGAGTTCGCCGCCAGAAAACCAGCGGCGAGAGGCATGCCGAAATTGTAGGCGGCGCGAGGCGGCGCGATACGCTGATCGCGCACTTGCTGCATGATGACGTCGAGCCAATGGAAAATGACGTTGTAATTTCTCGGCGCGAGAACTTGCGTCAGATAGGATTGGCGCGTGCCGAGCGGCGCGGTGCACCCGCTGGACAGGCCCGCCACTGGCGCGGCGGCCAGACAGGCTGCGCTCTTTAATAGATGTCGTCGCGTTACCGCCATGCAAATCAGTCCCCGTAGAATCAAGGCGATTTATGGCTAACAAAGTCTAAAGAGGGGTTAATGCAAATTAAAAATGCAAGCGCGGTAGCGGGCCTACCTATTCTTTGGGTTTGTTTTCGTCGAGCAAATCATCATCGCCTGTCTGTTGGCGTTCCTCTGCAACCTTTTCCTCTAAATGCGTATCTTTGGACACATCCACAAGTGAAGCCTCAGTGTTAATCGACGGGGCTTTTGGCGCTTTCTCAGAGAGGGAGGCTGTTTTAGAGCCGTCTTTGTTCGGAGAAGACAATAATTTATCCCCGGCGGCTTTCAGATCCCCGTCAAAGCGTAATCTATAGATAGGCTCGGGCATGGTAAAGCCTGCCTCGTCGAGGACATTTATCACGGATCGGATAGCGTAACTTCGCGCTTTACCAAAATCCGTAGCGGTTTGATCTATCCAGCCGAAGAAGAAGATAACAATATTAGAGTCGCCCACGGTTTTGATTACCGCTCCCGGTTGAGGGTCGCTCAAAACAAAGACATGGGTCTTCATCGCCTTCAACCCTGTTTGCATGGCGGCTACTGGATCGTCTGCGCCGTCTACACCGATTTCAAAATCAAACCGCCGTTCTGGATTAGTTGTGTAATTCAGGATTGTGCCTTTGAAGACGGTGGAGTTTGGAATGCGAAGGTGATTGCCTTCTAAGGTCATCAGGATTGTCGCGCGTGACGTAAGGCGCACAACAATACCTTCAAGGTCGTTAATAACGACATGGTCTTGGGCGCGAAAAGGTTGCCTCAAGCTGAGCATAATAGAGGAGATGTAATTTTCCAGACTGTCGCGTACGGCAAAACCAATCGCAATGCCGACGACGCCCGCGCCGCCGAGAATGGTCGCAATAAGGCTGGACGCCCCGATCAGATTGAGCGCGATAATTGCGCCGACGGCCCAAAAAGCAAGGCGGACAATCTGCGCCACGATTTCTGCCAGAAAGGGATTGGGGGAGACGCGTTGCCAAAGTGGCTTCCTCCGCGCCAGCCATCCGCCGAACAAGCCAAAGGCAATAAAGACAACTAAAGACAGAACTATAAGCGGCAAAGCGCGGTAGATATTACGTAAATCATCCTGAAACCCTTGCAGGACCGGGGCAACATTTCCGCGAACGTCAAGTGTCCGGTTTATATCGTCTTCAACCGTAACGACTCCGTCGGTTCGTGTGGCAATATCCATCGCGTCGCGCGCCGCCGTTTCATTCGCAACGTCGCCGGAGAGGGTAACCACGCCCGCGCTAACATCAACTTGCACGTCTTCCGTGCCGGTGACTTTTTCAAAAATTGAGGAGAGACGCTGTTCTATCTTTTGATCTGACTGTGTTGTGTCTTCCGCGTCAATCGTGGCCTGAGGCTCTGCGGCATCCTGAGCGTAAACGGGAATTTGAGCCGTAAAAAATAAAATGAGGGCGAAAATAAAAGCGCGCATGGGCATCCGTGAACTAATTGTAGAAACGAATACAATGTCTGAACCGCGAAACGGTTTCAGGCAAGACGGATTTTGTTAATTTATCCGCGCTTGACGAACCGGAAATAATGACATTCGCGGCCTTCGCGCTTTGCCTTGGCTTCATATCGCGTGTTGCACCAGTCATGCGGGGGGACGCGCCAGTCATCAATTGATTTCGCGGGCCAGTCAAAGCCGCCCATTTTGTAGACCCGTGTCAGAGTCCAGTCCACATAATGAATAATGTCGCTGGCAAACCGAAACTCGGCGCCCGGTTTTAAGACGCGGTGGATTTCCGCCAGAAACTCTTCATTTATCAATCGGCGTTTGTGGTGGCGGGTCTTGGTCCACGGGTCGGGAAATAAGACAAAGGCGCGGTCGAGGGAATTATCTTTTAAACCCTTCAAAACTGTGCGGACATCTCCTTGATAGAGACGAATATTCGACAAGTTATTTTTATCTATATGGTAGACGGCTTTGGCCACGCCGTTGAGAAAGGGCTCCGCCCCTAGAATATCAACATCCGGATTTAGGCCGCCCTGATGGGCGAGATGTTCGCCTGCGCCGAAGCCGACTTCAAGCCAAAGAGGGCGCTCTCTTTTCATCTGCCCATCTTTTTCGCTGTCCCATCGGACTTTCGGATAGATCCGCTCCATCACCTCTTGTTGGGTGCGTGTCAGCGCCCGGCCTTTGGTTCGCCCAAAGGTTCGGAACTGTTCGGTTTCGCGGTTATAAGTCATGGGCGCGCCCATAGCGAAACCCCTGCAGGAAAACCAGAGGGTTGTTCAGACAAGGGAGAAGAGACGGCTTTGGCTATTATTCTTCTTCGTCGCCTTCGCTGGCCTTGGCCATGGCGCGGGCTAGCTCCAAGAGCTGACGGCGAACGGCTTTTGATCTAATCTGACTGACCGCTTTGGCCAGAGAGACACCATCCGTGCTGTTGATGAAATCATAGACGATTGGCATTTGATCATCTTCGGCAAATTGTCCGGCTTTGTAGCTGTCAGATAATCCGTCAAAAAAGAAATTAATCGGCACATCCAGTACCTGTGAAATTTTCCAGAGACGGCTGGCCCCCACCCGATTTGATCCGCGTTCATATTTCTGAACTTGTTGAAACGTGACACCTAATTTGTCGCCCAGTTTTTCCTGGCTCATTTTCAGAATTTGGCGGCGCAAACGCAGGCGCGTGCCAACATGCACATCCACCGGATTGGCGGCGCGCGGCGCGTGTTTCGGATCTTTCACAATAAATGCTTCCCTTAAATGTTCGGTGCCTGTGGTGCCCCCACCGGATTTGGGTCGAACGTTAAACTATGGCGAGCCTGCTCCTAGATCGCCCGAATAGGAAACATAATAGCGATATTGACAAAATTATCAAGAAAATGGCAAAAACTGCCACCCTCGAACTTAGTTGAAACTTCAATGGTTTAGGGAGGGGGCTGTCAATGTGCGAAGAAAAACTTTTTTCGGTTTGGGCAATAATTCGTCCATATGGGTCAATGACCCCTGTGACTCCATTTGAGGCGGCGCGGACCAAAGGCAGGCCTTCTTCGATAGCGCGGTAGCGCGCAATATTGGCATGTTGCTCCGGTCCCCAACTCTGCCCAAACCACGCATCATTCGATTGATTGAGGATAAATTCAGGTTTTGGCTGGCCGTTTGGATGCGGCGTCAGGCCTGGAAAAATGATTTCATAGCAAATTTGCGGGCTGCCCCAGGGGAGGCCCGGATATTGCGTCAGTGTCTTCTTTTTGGCCGAGGAGATAGACAGAAGCGAGGTTGAAATAACCGGTACATTCATGCTCTCCATCCATTTCCCAAAGGGAATAAACTCGCCAAATGGGACAAGACGTTTCTTGTCATTAAAATTAGCGATTGTTGGAACGCCTTGAGAATTAAATGTCATGGCGACCGAACTATTATAATAATCATCTACCTTGCTTTTGGTTCTTGGATTCCAACGCTGCTCCAGTCGCAAGGAATTAAAAATCCAGACGGGGAGATCGCCGTCAAGCCGCGCTGCGAGATTCTCGCCCGCATAATTCAGAAAAGCTTGGTTCTCCATCGCCAGTCCGTTAATCGCGCCTTCGGGCCAAATGATGTGGGTGACATCTTGAAGGCGGGCGGTATCGGGCCCCGTTTTTTCCTGAACTAAGCTTTCCGCGATGAACGCTTCCACGATTTGATTGCTCTTTTGACCCTCAAACTTGTCGGCTTGGTTAAACGGGACCGAAACAAGCCGGAGGGTTACATCATCTTGCATCGTTATGGCCGCATTGGACAATCTGAGAGAGCCAAAGCCGTAAAGCCCGGCGAGAACAAGGGCGAAGGCAAAAGCGGGTACAAACTTTTTTGACGAGAAAACCGCGCTGGCCAAAGCGGCGCTCAGACCAAAAACCAAAACGGTCTGACCATATATAGTCCAGAGGGCCGCGCCTTGTGAGAACGCTCCGCCCGCCGGGAAAATATAACCAGGCATATTCCAGGGGAAGCCGCCAAATAAATGGCCGCGCACATATTCGGCGAGGGCGAAAAAACTAATGAAAGCAAGATGCGCCCATCCGGGCGTGAACCGACCTTTGGCAACAGCCCATCCGGCAACTCCCCAAAGGAGCGATAAAAGCGCCGCAAGTCCCAAAACCATTGGAACCATAAGCGGAATAAAGGCCGCGCCGCGCGCGATAAACGCTTCACCGATCCAAAAAACGCCTAGACCGAAATACCCCAGCCCAAACCAAAAGGCCGTTCCGAAGCCGGCTCGTCCAGGCTTATCTGCCGTGGACGCCCATTGAAGGCGCACAAATAACAGAGCAAAGCCCATCAGGGCGAGCGGCCAAAATTGCAATGGGGCCTGCCCCAGAACGCAAAGTCCCCCAAGGGCAAAACTGGCAAATCGACCTGACCATCCGGAGGTTCTCAGAAGAGAGGGCGGGTTCGGATGGGGGGCGGCTTTGTCACTCATTTAGGAATCGCTTTAAGAAAATTAAATCAAGTCACAGGCAGAATAGGCGCGTCCGAATCCTCGAATGAATCCGACTCGTCGTCGCGAGTGTCGGTAATGCGAAGGCTTTTAACCCGGCGCGGATCGGCGTCTGTAATTTCAAACTCCAAACCATCGGCATGTTTGATAATTTCGCCGCGTTCCGGCACGCGCCCGGCCATGGTGAATACAAGTCCGCCTAATGTGTCGACATCTTCTTCTTCGTCCGGGGTGGCAAATTCCCGGCCTAATGTTTCTTCGAAGCTATCAATAGAAATGCGGGCGTCGGCTTCCCAGACAATTTGTCCGTTCTGTCCGGCAACCCGCTGAACCTTAGGCTCCAGCTCGTCATGCTCATCGTCAATATCGCCGACAATCGGTTCAATAAGATCCTCAATCGTCACCAGACCATCTGTGCCGCCATATTCATCGACAACAATCGCCATGTGGGACCGGCGCGCCTGCATCCGCCGTAAAAGATCCTGAGCGAGCATAGAGGGCGGCACAAATAAAACCGGACGGCGGATATATTGGATAACCTTTTTATTCGGGTAGGTTTTGCCCGAGCGCCCTTTGGCGTTGAGCATTAAATAGGGCAGCACGTCTTTGATGTGAACCATGCCGACAGGATCATCGAGCGTTTCTTTGTAAACCGGAAGTCGGGAATGGCCTGCGTCTTTCAGGGCTTGAGATAATTCAGTGAGGGTTGCGCCGTTTTCCACGGCCACAATATTGGCGCGGGGCACCATAACATCGTCCACTCGGAGCAGGTGAAACCGCTCCGCCGCACTCATCATCAATTCCTGGTGTTGGGCTGATCGTCCCGAGGGACTGTCTCCGTCTTCGGATTCCGGCGTATCCTCGGGGGCTGACCGACTAAAAAGGCGGGTCAAAAGTCCGGGTTCAGAGGGTGCGTCACTCATAATTGTCTAAAATTCGTCAGTTTCATAAGGATTGTCAATCGCCAATGCGCTCAAAGCGCGGATTTCAAAGGCTTCCATGATTTTGGCGTCGTCGTCTTTTTCGTGGTCATAGCCTTGAAGATGTAAAAAACCGTGAATGACCAAATGCGTTAAATGATCCTCAAAGGAAATCGATTTTTCTTTCGCCTCTCTTTGCACGGTTTCAAGGGCCAAAACAATATCGCCAAGCAGTGGGGTTGGTTCCGCGACTGGGAAGGAGAGCACGTTGGTGGGTTTGTCTTTATTCCGATAATCCCGGTTTAAGGCCTGCACCTGCTCATTATTGGACAGAGCCACAGACAATTCGCCTGCGCGCGGCACAGTCAGAACGTTCCAAACCGACGTGATCGCCTTTTGCACCAATAGGTCGCAGTCCGGCCAATCTTGTGTTTGATGAGAAATGTCAATTTCGAAGGGTAGAGGCGTCATGAGCTTGATAATTTCGGACTAAGCCGACGGGGTTTCTAATCCTTGCGCTTAGTCTCGGCGGGCTTGGCGTCTTTTTCATAAGCATTGACGATTTTACCCACTAGAGGATGGCGCACCACATCGCTGGCCAGAAATTCAATCTGACTGATACCTTTGATGTCACCCAGAATGGTCAATGCATGAGCCAGACCGGAGGTTTGATTATAGGGCAAGTCAGACTGGCTTGGGTCGCCGGTGACCGCATATTTCGCCCGTTCGCCCAATCGCGTCAGCACCATTTTCATTTGCGGGATAGTGGCGTTTTGGGCTTCGTCAATTACAACAAAGGCATCAGCGAGGGTCCGCCCGCGCATAAAAGCGAGCGGCGCGACTTCTATATCTCCGGCGGCTTTGCGGCGATCAACTTCGTCTCGGCCCAACACCATGTGAAGCGCGTCCCAAATAGGCTGCATGTAAGGATCAACTTTTTCGTTCAGATCGCCCGGGAGGAAGCCGAGGCGTTCGCCTGCCTCGACAGCGGGACGGCAGGCAATAAATCGGGCCACTTCGCCGCGCGCGAGCAATGACGCCCCATAAGCGGTGGCAAGAAAGGTTTTCCCGGTCCCGGCCGGGCCGACGCCAAAGATAATCGTGTCATCACGCATGGCGTTGATAAATTTTTCCTGACGCGGCGTTTTCGGCACAATCGGCGAGCGGCGCGGAAACGGGATAATGGCTTCAACGCTGGCGGCTTTGACCTTGCCCTTGCCCATAGCGCGGATAAGCGCGCGAATGTCGGATGGTCCGCATGGCCAGCCACGCTCCAGACGCTGATAGATTTCCTTGATAAGCTCTCCGGCCCGCGCCCGGCTCGGCGCGTCGCCATTGATATGGACGTCCGTGCCCGGAGCCTCGAGATAGACGCCAAAGGCTTCCTCAATCAGCGCCAGATTGGCGTGGTTCGGGCCGCAAAGCCGGCGTACAAGGTCAGCATCGCTAAATTCAAGGATTTCTGTTTGTTTCGACATAACCCCTAGATAGGGGGGATGACCGCAAAAGGCGAGAGCGATTCTGTATTCGTTTTATGAATCAGCCAGTGCGAGTCCAATCACACGAAAGCTCTAGTCTTTCGGCTTCTTCTCGACTTTTTTCTTCTCGTCCTTGTTCGGGCCGTCCGCCATACGCACGGTGAGTTCAGCAGGTTGGCGGATATTGATATCGCGCTGCGGGAACGGAATTTCGAGATCGTATTTCGCCAGAGCCGTATGAAGCTCCCAATTGTAGTCGGCTTCGACGCGTGACGGGCGTTTTACAGCACTGTCTTTCAGCCAGACAACCAGAGCGAAATTCAGACTGGAATCGCCAAATTCGGTGAGCCAGACCTGAGGTTTGTGCTCCTCCCGGTCAAGGTCGGTCCACTCGACAGCTTCGGCGGCTTCCAGAGCGGCCTTTTTGACCACGTCTTTATCGATGCCATAGGCAACGCCAAACGGAATGCGAAGGCGCCGACGCGGATCGCGAAGTGTCCAGTTGATAACCTGGGCTTTGATAAATTCTTCGTTCGGGACGAGAATATCGACATTGTCATTTGTGGTGACGAGGGAGGACCGGATATTTATTTCCCGTACTTGCCCGCGCACGCCGGATTGAAGCTCCACAAAATCGCCGACTTTAATCGTTTTCTCGAACAGGATAATAATGCCCGAAATAAAGTTCGCGAAAATCGATTGAAGACCCAGACCGATACCAACACCCACGGCAGAGGCAATCACGGCAAAGGCGGTCAGTGGTATGCCAACAGAGCCGAGAGCCAGTATGACAGCCAATATCATTAGGCTGATCTTGGCCACCTGACCGAGAAGGCCGGACATGGAGGGGTTCAGCCTTTCAGAAGAACGCAGCTGGCTTTGCGCTGCGTCGCCCGCAATCCGGCCCACCCAAAGCGCGCCGATCGCCAGAATGGCGCTGGTGATGACTTGTAAGATTGAAATTCGCGTACCCCCGACGGAGAGGGCCGCGCTATCCAGAGCGTTTGTGACGGGATCCAGAAGTTTCAGGATATAGAGCGCGGCAAGCCCCCAAGCCGTCAGAGCAATCAGGGTACGAAGTGGCCCCTCCGCCATATTCTTTGTCAAAAGGCGCACAATTATCGCCGCATTGGTCAGGCTGGCGACGATGCGCAGAATATCATCCGGCAAACCGGCGGCGCCGAAAATTAGAACGGCGACCCACAGGAAAACAACAATGCAAACCGGCCACATCACGCCGGCCAGAGCATTATAGATGCGGTAGAGAATATCAGTGCTGTCGCGTTTGTCCCGGCGGGCTTCTAGACTCTTTTGTGGTTTGCGCGAGGCGACCCAGCCAAGACCGATCGCGGCAATTACCGCGAGAATCTGCCAAATCGTCGACAGAGATAAAAGTTGATCCCAAGTGTCCATCGCCCAATCCCGCATATCGGCAAAGATTTCCTGCGGAGTTTGATTGGCCAGTTCCTCGCCGTTTTCGTCTGCGACTTGCGGCGGAGGGGGCGCGTCCTGCGTCTCGGTTTGCGGAGTGTCTTGGAATGTATCTTGCATGGAATTAGTTTTAAGGAACTAATTCCGGCGTGCAAGCGGCATTTACTCAAGCTTTTGTTATCATGCCAGTTCTCCAACAAGGGAGTTCCGTCCCGCATCCGTAATTTTTACATTTACAATTTGACCGACCAGATCTTTGGGTCCGTCAAAATGCGTGCCTTGCAAATACGGACTGCGGCCAAAGAGTTGATCATCCTTCCGGCCGACGCCCTCAACCAGAACAGACAAGGTCTGTCCTATAAGGGATTTATTGAAATCCTGCTGCTGTTGATAAAGCAGCGCTTGCAAGCGGACGAGACGGTCCTGTTTCTCGTCTTCGGGAACCTGACGCGGCAGACCGGCGCCCGGCGTGCCGGGGCGAACGGAATATTTAAATGAAAACGAACTGCCATAGCCGATTTCTTCAACGCATTTCATTGTTTGCTGAAAATCGGTCTCGGTCTCGCCGGGGAAGCCGACAATAAAATCACCGGACAATGCAATGTCAGGACGGGCCGCGCGGATTTTCGCAATTAATTCTTTATACTCGGCATAGGTATGGCCGCGATTCATGGCGTGGAGAACCTTGTTCGACCCCGCCTGAATTGGCAGATGCAGATAAGGCATTAATTTTGGTTCATTGCCCAAAGTCTCAATCAGATCATCATCCATGTCGCGCGGATGAGACGTGGTGAAACGAATACGGTCAATTCCGCCTATCAAAGCGACATGACGAATTAATTGGCCCAGCGTCCATTCCTTGCCGTCTTCGCCTAGGCCGTTATAGGCATTCACATTTTGTCCGATGAGGGTGATTTCGCGAACGCCATGGGCGGCGAGCTGCCTCGCTTCGGCCACGACATGGGCGACAGACCGGCTGACTTCGGCGCCTCGCGTATAGGGCACCACGCAGAAGGTGCAAAATTTATCGCAGCCTTCCTGAATGGTCAGAAAGCTGGAGAAGCCTTTGGGCTGGCGCAGCTCGGGCAATTCGTCGAATTTTTCCAGCGTATCAAACTCGGTTTCCAGAAGCTGACCTGTGCCGCGATGCACCTTGGCAATCATTTCCGGGAGCTTGTGATAAGTTTGCGGGCCGAGCACCATATCGACCACGGGGGCGCGGGACATAATTTCTGCGCCTTCGGCCTGGGCGACGCAGCCCGCCACGGCAACCTTCATATCGGGTTTGTTGGTTTCTTTATATTTCCGGATGCGGCCAAGCTCGGAATAGACTTTCTCGGCGGCCTTTTCGCGAATGTGGCATGTGTTGAGAATGACAAGGTCGGCGTGATCCGGCGCGTCGGTTGGGGCGTAACCAATCGGCGACAGCACATCGGCCATGCGCTCGCTGTCATAAACATTCATCTGACAGCCATAGGTCTTGATGAATACTTTTTTGGAATTTTTGCCGGATGCGATGTCAGACTTGGCCGCGATGATGGCGGCTTCGTTAACATCACGGGGCGCGTTTTTTTCACGGGGTGACGTCGTCATGATTGTTCTCACTGATGTTTGTGGGCGGCCTATAGGGCGAGACACGCTCCGAAGCAATAATTGCTTTGCAGTTCTGGAGGGTTGTAGTAATATGTATACATGAGCACACAATCGACTACAGTTTCCGTCCGTCTTCCTAAAACAGTCGAGGACGACCTCATAAAACTAGCGGGTCATACGCAGCGGTCCAAATCCTTCCTGGCAGGCAAAGCAATCTCTGCTTATGTTGCGAGTGAGCTGGAAATAATTGAAGGTCTTGAGCGCGCCGAAGCAGATATTCAAGCAGGCCGAGTCGTGTCCCATGAGGAGGCTATGAAAAGGTTATATAAAACGGCGCGCGGCGGATGAGGCAAGTAATCTGGGCTGAAACAGCCCTAAACGACATTGACCGAAATCTTTCATTTATTTCAGCAGAAAGTAAAAGTGCAGCAATTCTGGTTGCCGAGAGAATTGATGAAACGGTTCGAATGCTTGCAAAGCGCCCAATCGGGCGTCCGGGACGAATGGAGGGGTTGTATGAAAAATCAGTTTCAAAAACATCTTTCATTATTGCGTATAAATTGTCTGAAACAGATATCACCATTCGACGGATAATCCATTCTGCCCAGAATTGGACAGAGGAAGAATGGCCCTAATTTTAATGTGACAATCAACGTTAATTTATCGTCACACTTACGTCACAGACTCCCCTTAGGGCGCGGAGTATGGGGACGCCTCGCAAAGCTTCGAAAAAGACTTTTCCGAAACCGGATTATCGGGCGATGTTTATTTCCGATGTCCATCTCGGCTCCAAGGGCTGTCAGGCCGACGCGCTCTGTGATTTTCTCAAACATCATAATGCCGAGACGCTCTATCTGGTCGGGGATATTATCGATGGCTGGCGGCTCAAGAAGAAATGGTTCTGGCCGCAGGCGCACACCAATGTCATCCGCCGCATTCTGACGGCGAGCAAGCGCGGGAGCGATGTCCGGTATATCGCCGGAAACCATGACGAATTTCTGCGCGGCTTTCTGAAATTCAAAGTCAATTTCGGTGAGGTCAAGATTTCCAATCGCGAAGTCCATATCGGCGAGGACGGCAAACGATATCTGGTTGTTCACGGCGATATGTTTGACGGGCTGATGCGCGCCGACCGCAAATGGATCATGCATCTGGGCGATAACGCCTATAACCTTTTGCTCTGGGTGAACACGAAGCTGAACTTCATCCGGCGCAAGCTCGGCCTACCTTACTGGTCATTGTCCAAAAGTCTGAAAAAGCGAACCAAACGGGCGATGAACTTTATTCACAGCTTCGAAGAACAGGTCGCCGATTACTGTCAGCGTAAAGGCTTTGACGGCGCGATTTGCGGCCATATCCATGTCGCGGAAATGCGCGAGATTGACGGCATTACCTATATGAATGACGGCGACTGGGTCGAAAGCTGCACTGCGCTGGTCGAGCATCATGACGGGCGCTGGGAAATCCTGCACACACAGCCTCACGGCCAGCGGGAATTGGATGAGGCTTATTTCGAGAAGGAATTAAGGGACGCTGAGGCGCTCTTGGCGGCGGAGTGAAGTCAGGACGTCTCTATCCGGCCCCACCATTTGCCGGAATATAGCCGCCAAAATATTAGGCCTGAGAATGTTCCTGAAAGAACTTAAATAAAGAAGGCCAAATTAATTGGGTTTCCCATAAGTAAGCATGCGACAGCCGTCACCGCAAAACCTAATCCTATTGGCAGGATCGGATGTTCGAAACGCGTGCGCCTGGCGAGAAAATAAACGGGACTTAAAAACAGTAGGCAGGTATAAATAATTATCCCGCCATAAACTATAATTATTTTGCCCCAGCTTAACAGGTTTTCTATATCTTTTCCGCCCATTATGGGGGTCTTAGAAATATAAAAATTCCATATATAAACAGGCAGAAGGCAGCAAAGGATATAAAATAGAGGCGTCAGTAAAAAGGCCCTTAGAGGCCGCCTGGCCGGAGCCTCGGGCAAACCCTATTTCTTCTTTTTCCCGTAAAGTTCCAACCGATGATCGACGAGTTCATAGCCGAGCTTTTCTGCAATCCTGTGCTGTAGCTTTTCAATCTCTTCATCCATGAACTCAATCACTTCGCCGGAGGAGACATCAATCAGATGATCATGATGGTCGGCGTCAGCGGTTTCGTAGCGTGCGCGGCCATCGCGGAAATCATGGGTTTCGATAATATTGGCATCGGCAAAGAGGCGTACG
Organism: Litorimonas haliclonae; assembly: GCF_965138505.1. NCBI lineage: Bacteria > Pseudomonadati > Pseudomonadota > Alphaproteobacteria > Maricaulales > Robiginitomaculaceae > Litorimonas > Litorimonas haliclonae. The sequence continues at coordinate 152,621 of NZ_CBCSCO010000005.1, forward strand.
GTCCGGTAAACGGTCGCGAGCGAAATATTCGGATCCTTATCCGAGGCGCGGGCGTAAAGCTCTTCGGCGTCAGGATGGTCATCTGCATCAGACAGAACCTGCGCGATGATACGGCGCTGATCCGTCATCCGGAGCCCGCGTTCTGCACATTTTTTTTCAATCCAATTTGGCATGATTTGGGTTTACTACCCATATCCTCCGCCGTCCAGAGGCTTATAGGGATTTTGAAAAGGTAATCGACGCGACCCGCCCGGCAGGCGTGCGGTAATATCGAGGCCTCCGTCCTACCGCCTGATAACCGCAGGCTTTATAGAGAGATTTTGCGCTGTCATTTAACTCTGACACGTCCAAGAAAAGTGTCTGCACCTCTTGTTCACGCAAGATGGTTTCTGCCTGGGACAGGAGCTGCTTCGCCAACCCTTTCCGGCGGTGCTCGGGGTGAGTCGCTATGGTTAGGATATCGGCTTGGTCGCCCCCAATTTGCACCAGAATAAAGGCAGAGAGCGGGTCGCCGAGGCCAAGACACAAGTCTTTGTCTATATGAAGGCGCATTTCTGCTGGCGGCCATCCGGCGGAGAAAGACTTTCGGTGTATTGTGGACATGGCGGGCGCATCGGAAGGCCCAAGATAACGTATCATTGCGCGGCGGAGGGCGGGGTGACGCCGCCGGGCAGTTTTGCATCCGGCCCCCGCGAATAAAGCGGCAAAGCGGGCGCGCTCTGAGGCGTTTCATGTTGAGCGAGCCACGCTAAAATAACGGTAGAAATCGGTTGATCCCGCATAACCCTGTCCGGAGTCAGCGCGTCTATCAGGGTCTCGGCTTCGTCGACTTTTTGAGTAACGGGCGGAATTTCAAGTCTTCCATTTTTCCACGCGGCCCAACAGAGTTCGCCGCGCCGCACATCCGCGACGCTGACGATTAATTTTCTTTTTTCGGGATCGGCTTGTCGCGCCCAAATTTCTAAAGACGACAACCCAATAACCGGGAGCTTTCGCGGCAAGGCAAAGCCTTTGGCAAAAGACAGCGCCACGCGTTGTCCGGTGAAACTACCGGGACCTGTGCAAACCCCGACACGCGAAACGTCAGAAATATTGCGTCCGGCGTGATAAATCATGTCTTTGACAAGAGGCGCGAGGCGTTCGGCGTGGCCGCGTCCGATCGGTTCAGAGGCGTGCGCGATAATGCGCCCTTCATCCACCAGGGCCGCAGAGCAGGCCTTGCCTGTCGTATCCAGCCCCAGAGTCAGCAATTAGATTGCCTGTTCAACGCGGGTCACTTCGGGGACATAATGTTTCAGCAGGTTTTCGATCCCGCTTTTGAGCGTCATGGTCGAGCTGGGACAGCCGGCACAAGCGCCGCGCATCTCCAGATAGACAGACCCGTCATCATCGTCGAAATGGCGAAACACAATATCGCCGCCATCCTGCGCTACGGCAGGGCGAACGCGAAGCTCGATCAATTCCTTGATTTGCTCGACGATTTCCAGCGTTTCGCCTTCATAGACGCGGTCTTCGGCTTCGGACTCCTGAATTTGTTCCAGAAGCGGTTTGCCGCCAGCGACATAAAAATCCATAATTGCGCCGAGAACGGCGGGTTTCAGGTGCTTCCACTGCGCGTCGTCAACCCGGGTGACAGAGACATAATCTGTGCCGAAAAACACTCGCTCAACATCCGGTATCATGAACAGCATTTCAGCCAGAGGCGCGCGCGATATATCTTCGCCGCGGGCGAATTCGAGCATCTTGCCCTCGCTGCCGACAACATCCCGTCCGGGCAGGAATTTCAGGGTCGCTGGATTGGGCGTATCTTCGGTCTGTATAAACATAGCCTCTATGTGGCCCTTTGTCCGTGTCTGTTCAAGACGCATTGACGCCGCACGCGCAAATTTGCATGAGTTAATACATGTTAAATCCCGCCCGATTATTGGCCGTCCCGGCGCTTTCGGCCCTTTTACTGGCCCCGCTCTCGGGATGCGCTGGATTGGATACACGGCTACCAAGTATAGCTGCCGCTGATTTAAAGGCTGAAAAACAGGCCCAAGAAAAATTAGCCCTCACGGAATGGGACGAAATGGCAGGCCGTCTGATACGGGTCGGACGACCCATCTTGCTCGCAAATCAGGGCCTCTGTCCTAAAACCGGGCCGAATATTGGCGTGTTCACCCATGAGGAGGAAAATTATGAGAAACGCCTTCGCGGCGGTGCGCGGCGGGAATTAGGCGTCGGTGAGGACACCGAAATATTCCACATTGCGCCGGACAGTCCTGCGGCGAAAATTGGTTTGAAGCGGGGCGACATCATTCGCAACGCTGATGGTGATGACCTCGATATGCGTGATATTCAAAAAGCGCTCGAAGACAAAAAGAGGCTGACCTTAGACCGCGGTGAAGACAAGCTTCCGCTCCGCGTCACTCCGGACATGGCTTGCGCCTATCGCTTGCGCTTGAAACAGAGCTCAGACGTCAATGCCTATGCCGACGGCCGTAATATTACGGTTACGACCGGCATGATGACATTCGTTGAAAATGACGAGGAATTAGCTTTGATTGTCGGGCATGAACTGGCTCATAATACGATGGGACATATCCGAAAGATTATTGGTAATTTTATCCTTTCGGGCTTTGCCACCCGCTATACCCGTCCGTTTGAATCCGAAGCTGATTATGTGGGTCTCTATTATTCCCGCCGGGCCGGATATGGTGTTGACGGTGTCGAAGATTTCTGGAGGCGCTTGGCCAAAACGGAACCGCGACATGTCGGACGCGCTAAAACCCACCCAACTTTCCCGGATCGGTACCTCCGCTTGGCGGCGGCGCGAGCTGAAATAAAGGCCAAGGAAGAGGCAGGCGAGCCGCTCGTTCCCAATTTCAAAACGTCTGACTCCAAATCCGGAAACGCATCGTGATCCGACCGGTTCTCACCGCAATTTTGGCGATTGGGCTTTTAGCCTGCTCCGCCCCGAGCGCTGAGGGCGGGCCCGATGCGGACGAAGAAGATGTAAAGTCTCTCGTGCCGGATCTCCCGACAGAGCGTTCAGTGGCAGGGAACTTTGAAACCGTACTCGCCGAATATCGCCAAATGAATGATCGGCTAGACCGGGTGAGTGCGCCGCTACGTTCGGCCAATGCGTCTCTCTGCGCGGAGACGTTCCGAGACCCGGGGTTTCGAACGCACACCCTTGAGGACTATCCAGAGCAGATGCGCGGCGCGGCGCAGGCTTTAATGGGGGTGGAGCCAAATGCTATTTATGTAAGGAGCGTGCGCCGCGATTCTCCTGCTGAAAAAGCGGACATTCAAACCGGCGACCGCATTTTGCGATTGGGCGGCCAAGGCATTCCTGGCGGGCGGACAATGACCCAGTTCTACGACGCATTGTCACGCGGGGCCTTTGACGGCGCCGAGAGCAAAATAACGTTGCGGACTCCGGCGGGTCATGACTATGAAACCAGTTTACAGCCCCAAACGGCCTGTGACTATCAGACCACCGTATTTTATTCGCAAGACATAAACGGGTATACCGATGGGCGCGAGGTTTACGTCACGTCGGAATTGATGCGAAATGTACCGGATGACGTAAACCTGGCCCTCATCGTCGCGCATGAAATGGCCCATGCGATAGCAGGGCATTTAAATGAGGCGCCCACCAGAGATTTGGAATTGGAAGCAGATCGTATGGCGCTCGTCCTGATGGACCGGGCAGGATATGACATCGAAACCGCAATTGCTTATTGGGCAGATGCTGCCCATCCGCACCGCAGCCTTCAGGACGATTCAGACAGCCATCCCACAATTATAGAGCGCTATGAGAATTTCAGACAAGAACAGGCCCGCATCAGAGAACTGAAACGGGCCGATCAGGTTTTAGAATTTAATTAGTTGTAAATTCCGGGTCTAATGGCCGGACCCGTGGTCCATACCGTCTTTCATGTCCATTTCTTCGCTAGGCTCGCCAAGTGGAACTGTAAGCATCATTGGTTCGGCCGATTCATATTTCAGCGTAACAGAGACGTCTTCGACGCCTTCCGGGATATTCGCCCCGAACATCATCAAATGGTAACTGCCGGGCTCAAAGCTGACAGTTTCTCCGGCAGGCAGATCAACACCGTCAATCCGGCGCATCTTCATCACGCCGTCTTCCATGGTGTGCGTGTGGATTTCTACATTTTCGCTGATATTGCTTTCTGCGGAAATAAGTCTGTCAGCCTCACCTGAATTTGAAAGATCAAAATAAGCGGCGGCGACGTCCCGTCCTGGAAGCGGCGGCCGGATAAAGGCATCGCTAACCTCAATTCCAGTTTCCGTATTATGTGAGGCGGCGCTGTGATCAGCATTTGTATGGTCTGTTTCAGCGTGGTCGGACGCATTTTCGCACGCCGCCAAGGTGAAGGTTGAAACAGCGATAACAGACGCCGATAGAATTAAATGCTTCATTTTTTAAGCTCCAGTAAATCCGATGATACGCCGCACATCGGCGACAATCGGATCGGCAATTTCAGAGGCCCTATCGGCCGCATTTGATAAAATTCGATCCAGCTCATCCGGCGCGGCCAGATAGCGGTTCATTAACTCCGTGATTGGGGCAAGGGTTTCTACGGCCAAATCGGCCAGAGCCGGTTTAAACGTGCCAAACCCCTGTCCGGCATACTCTTTGACAATGTCAGCGTCTTTGCGCTCCGACAATGCGGCATAAATGCCAACCAGGTTTTTAACCTCGGGCCGGTCTTCCATTTCCTCCATGGTTTCCGGCATCAGGCCGCCGTCAGTTTTGGCCTTTCGGATTTTTTTTGAAATCATATCGGCACTATCCGTCAGGTTAATACGGGAATTATCCGACGGGTCAGATTTGGACATCTTTGATGTGCCGTCGCGCAGGCTCATCACTCGGGCACCAGCGCCTTTGATGAGGGGTTTCGGGAGCGGAAAGAAATTTACGTCGAAATCATGGTTGAATTTTGCCGCAATATCCCGCGAAAGTTCCAGATGTTGTTTTTGGTCTTCGCCTACAGGTACATGCGTCCCCTTAAAGGCCAAAATATCAGCGGCCTGCAGAACGGGATAAGTATATAAGCCAACAGACGCCTTCTCGGCATTTTTCCCAGCTTTATCTTTGAATTGTGTCATCCGGTTGACCCAGCCCGTCCGCGCGACACAATTAAAATACCACGCCAGTTCGGTATGGGCCCGAACCGCAGACTGATTGTAAACAATCGCTTTTTTCGGATCGACGCCAGAGGCGAGGAAAGCCGCCGCGATTTCTCGGGTCTGTTTGGATAGCTGCTTAGGATCTTGCCAGACGGTGATCGCATGAAGGTCAACAATTGTATAAATACATTCCATCTCGTCCTGAAGGTCGACGAACTTTTTGAGTGCGCCGAGATAATTCCCAAGATGCAAAGCGCCGGAAGGCTGAACGCCGGAAAAGACCCTGTCGGGCCCCTGATAAGAGGTTTGGTCTGTCACAATTTATCCTTATGCACTCTTGCGGGAAAACGCGTCGCGAATATCACTGACCCCGAAAGCCCGCAATACCATAGCGGCAATAATATAAAACATCCCGCCCGCGCCGCAAATAATGGCGAGCAGAACAAGATCCATGAATAATCCAAAATTCTCAAAATCCGGGAGGAAGGGCAAAGATAGCCAGAGTCCTATACCCATCAACGCGCTCGCCAATGCGATGCGCGGCAGACGGGAGAGCAAGCGTTCATCCGGGTCCAGATGAGTGTTTTTAAAAAGCGAGCGGGACAGGCAGAAAACATTTACCCAAGCCGCAATAGACGTCGCAAGCGCCAGGCCCTCAAATCCGATGCGGTGGAATAAAATAAGGCCTAAAACGATATTCACGATGGCTGAAATTGCGGCGTAGACCATAGGCGCTTTGGTGTTTTCCCGGGCAAAAAAGGCGGGCGTCAGAACTTTTATCAACACGAAAGCCGGAAGGCCTAACGCGAAATAACGTAGAGCTTTCGCGACCTGAAAGGTTGTCTCCGGCACAAATTCCCCGCGTTGATATAATCCGGCAATTAAAACTTCTGGTATGACAAAAAGTGCGACTGCCGCAGGCAGGGTTAGGAAAGCCGCGATTTCTATCCCCCGGTTGAAGGAGTTTCTCGCGCCGATTTCATCGCCTGCGCGAAGACGGCGCGACAGGGCCGGAAGGAGGGCGACACCCATGGCAATCCCGATCATGCCGAGGGGCAGTTGATAAAGTCGATCCGCGTAAGTTAGCCAGCTTGCGGCACTGTCTCGAAAGGTCGCAATGGTGTGAGAGACTAATAGATTAATTTGGGTAATACCGGCCGAAAGGAGACCTGGCACCCCTAAAACCACAAGGCGTTTAACGCCCGGTGTCAAGCGCGGGCGGCGCAGGCCGATTTTAACGCCGGCTTTTCGGCATGCCCAGAGAACGGCGCTCATCTGGGCGATTCCCGAGAGGGTCACGGCGACGGCGAGGCCCATTCCTAAACCCGGTTTCCCGACCCCTAAAAATGGGAGACCCATCAAAGCGCTAATCATAAATATATTCAGAATAATCGGAACGGCAGCAGCGACTCCAAAAAGGTTCCGCGTATTCAATATTCCGGAGAACAGCGCCGCCATCGACATAAACAGAAGATAAGGCATCGTAATCCAAGCATAGGTTACTGCCAGGTAGTACGGCTCAATTCCGTCAGCGCGGGGTGATTTATCCAGCCCGCCGCCGATTATATTGAGCGACCACGGCATGGTTAGCTCAAACAGAATGACGAGAGCGGCGACGGTTACAAAAAGCGCGGCCAGCGTCTCGGATGCGAATTCGTCCGCGGCGGCCTCGCTCTCTTGCTCAATGCGTTTGGCGTAAAGAGGAACAAAAGCCGCATTAAACGCGCCTTCAGCAAACATGCGGCGAAATACGTTGGGCAATTTGAAGGCGGTAAAAAATGCATCACTGACGGCGCCCGCCCCGAGAAACCCGGCAATGAGAATATCCCGTGCCAGGCCCAAGAGGCGGCTGACCAAAGTCAGCGAGGCAATAATAGCCGTGGATTTTAAAAGGCGCTGTTCTTTCATCGCGTCTTCGTCTCTAGCTAAGCCGCTTGGGAAATCTGCGGCGATAAAAGGTCGGTGATTTGTTCTTTCAGTGTTTTTCTTACGGCTTTTGGCAGGGCACAGTTTCTAGCGCGCCCATCAATGGTGCCGGGGAGGCAGAGATAAAATGCATCAATCGCGCGGGTCCCGACCACTTCAATGTGAGCCGAGAGCACTTCCAGCTCGTTATCTCGGAAAATCGACGCAATATCAGAGAGCAGGCCGGGGCGGTCGCGGCCTTCGATTTCTAAAATCGTCACATCACCGGAATCATTTCTAACAAATTTGACGCGTGGTTTGACGGGAATGGCCCCTGCCCGGCGGGAGGTAATGGGTTTTGGTATGACCATGTCTTTCACATCTCCCAGAGCGGCCCTCTGCGCGCGTTTTCTGAGTGTTTCCAGTGCGTGCTGGCTCTGACGACCAAAAGCGAGCTTTTCCGTATTTTGTAGATAGAAAACATTGAAAACCTGACCTTTTTCACCTGTATGTAGCCTTGCCCCGGCAATGGTGGCGCCGCAGCTTGAAATGGCTTTGGTCAAATCGGCGAAGAGGCCCGAACGGTTTCGTGTCAGAACCCATAATTCTGTAATATCGCGGTTGCGCGTAAGCCGCGTTTGCACCGCTGTGTCGACTTTGTCTTGGGAGATTTGATTGAAAAAGCGCGCATGACGAATCATATCGGCCATGTCAAAATTTAGCCAATAGTTTTGGGTGAGTTCATCCAGCCTGTCGAAAATTCGGGCGTTCTTTTCGGGAGTCAGTTTTTCGCTAAGCTGCTCTCGCGCGGCATTAGCCTTGGCCGCGGGGGCCAAATGCTCCCGCCCTTCGAGATAGTCGACCGTCGCCGAATAGAGCCCGCGCAGCAAAACGCCTTTCCAGTCATTCCAGATGCCCGGCCCGACAGACCGGATATCAACAACAGTAAGCGCAAATAAAAGGTTGAGCCGCTCTTTAGAGCCGACCAGCCGGGCGAACTCTGCAATGGTGTCGGGGTCGGAAATATCACGCCTCTGGGCGGTTTCGCTCATATCTAAATGACGCCGGATGAGCCAGGCCACCGTATCCGTGACATTTTTATTCATTCCGAGACGACGGCAAGCACGCCGTCCTAACTGTGCGCCCTCAATACATTGGTCGCCTTGGCCCTTGCCCGTATCGTGCAAAAGGCAGGTTAGATACATTATGAGGCGCTGCTCCTTCGTGAATTTGGCGGCGACGGCAGAAACAATGGGCAAATCTTCCTTAAGGCGTTCGTCCTCCAGGTTGTCAAAATTATCTACCAATCTCAGTGTGTGTTCGTCGACTGTATAAGAGTGATGCATGTTGAATTGTGTCCGGGCGACGATGCCGCCAAACTCCAACAGATACCGCCCGAGCACACCTGCCTCATTCATGATTTTTAGGGTCGCGTAAGGGGCTTTCGCGCCCAGTAAAATCTTTTTAAAGATACGTGCATTTTCCGGATCGCGGCGAAACTCCGTATCGATAATATTCCGGCGAAAATCTATCGCGGAAAAGGCATCGGGATGAATATCCAAATTTCGACGCCCCGCTGTTTCAAATAATTGCAGAATGATTGACGGATCATGACGGATTTGCAGAGGGTCTGCAAAGTTCAGCCGCCCATAATCAATCCGCAAATTATCATTTTTTAAATTTCGCCTGGAGCGCGGCAGGAGCGCTTCCAATCCTGAGGGCAGGCGCAAGGCTTTTTCTTCTTCCAATTTAGCGCAGGCAATTCGGGTGAGCGCGCCAACCTCTTTGGCGTTGGTGAAATATTCCCGCATGAATTTTTCTACGGCAATTTCAATCGGGCCCGAAGCATAGCCCATCTTGCGGGCGAGCTCGGTTTGTTTGTCAAAACTCAGGGTTTCTGTCGGGCGGCCGGAAATGAAATGTAGCCAAATACGGGCGCGCCAGAGAAAGTCTGCGGCGTGCTGAAACCGCGTCGCTGCCTGTTCATCAAACAGACCTAATTCGACATAGCTGTCGGCGAGTTGAGGGTCCGTGATGCGGTTTTCTTTATCCAGAAAGCGGGCGATCCAGTAAAGGACATGCAAATCCCGCAGCCCCCCTTTGCCTTCTTTGACATTGGGCTCAATGACGTATCGGGAGTTACCTTCTCGTTCGTGCCGGGCATCGCGCTCATTTAATTTTTCCGCAATATAGTTACGGCCTTTTCCGCGCGTCACGTCTTTACGGAATCTGGTATAAAGCGTGTCAGCCAGATCTTTGTCCCCGCGCAAAAACCGCAAATCCAAAAGCGCCGTCAAAATGGTTTGATCTTCTTTAGCAAGAGCAATGCACTGATCGACCGTTCGGCTTGCATGGCCGACTTTCAAACCCAAATCCCACAGCATATAGAGCATGAACTCGGTGACTTGTTCTGTATAGGCGGAGCCTTTTGTTTCTGCCGTGAGAAACAAAAGATCCACGTCACTTTCCGGCGCCATTTCAGCGCGGCCATATCCTCCGACAGCGCAAAGGGCGAGCCTTTCAGACGGGGTCGGGTTGGCCGCTGGAACTTCGTGCGTGAGCGTATATTCAAACAACCCCAAAATAACGGTGTCATGTATCGCGGCGATTAAGGACGCCGTTTCCAGCCCTCCAAGGCGTCCTTTAGAAAACAGCTCCTCTGCCCGGGCCATGCCGGTGGAAAGTGTCTGACGCAGTACTTCCAAGACTCGCGCCCGTTTTTCTTTTCCGCCTTCCTTAGCAATTTGGTCGAGGGCGGCGCGCAAATCGTCTCGGTTCAGCCCGCTATCAATGGCGATCGGTCTGTCGGGCAGAGAGAGTTTTGGAGCGCGGGCCATTAGGAAAGTTTCGCTTTCAAATCGTAAAGAAGGTCAAGCGCCTGGCGCGGCGACAGATCGTTCACATCCAGAGCGCTTAAGGCTTTTTCTATGTCGGATGGGGGCGGCGGCGCGCTCGGCGCAGGAGTGGCGGAGAAAAGGGGCAGGCCGCCCAAGAGCTCTGTATCTTTTGTCCCGGTATCTTTTTCAGACTCCAACCGGTGCAAAACTTCCTGAGCGCGCTGCGTCGCGGCGGCCGGAAGCCCGGCCAGACGCGCGACCTGCACACCATAAGATTTATCAGCCGCGCCGGGGCGAACGTCATGTAAAAAGACGAGCTCGCCTTCCCAGTCCTTCGCCCGCAAAGACGCATTCCCTGCGGCCTCAAGGTTTTCGGCCAGGTCCGTCAGCTCGTGATAATGCGTGGCGAATAAGGCGCGGGATTTATTGACGCTATGCAAGTGCTCCGTCGTCGCCCAAGCAATAGAGAGACCGTCAAATGTTGACGTCCCGCGTCCGATTTCATCCAAAATGACAAAGCTTCTTTGAGTAGCCTGGTTTAGAATAGCTGCAGTTTCGATCATTTCTGTCATAAAGGTTGATCGGCCTTTGGAGAGATCATCCGAGGCACCGACCCGTGAGAATAGAGCGTCTGCCACGCCGATGTGGGCCTGCGCCGCCGGGACAAACCCGCCGGCTTGCGCGAGAACAAACATAAGCGCGTTTTGCCGGAGATAGGTAGATTTACCCGCCATATTTGGCCCGGTTATCAGGGTTAGGCGATTGGCCGGATTAACTTGGCTCTGCTGGCCGTCTGCGTCCAACAGGCAGTCATTTGGGGTAAAATCCGCCGCGCCGGATTTCTGTAAGGCTTCGCGGACAACCGGGTGACGCCCGGAGGTGACATGAAAACAGAGGCTGTCATCCACGACCGGGCAGTTCGCGCCCGTCTCGACGGCCCACTCGGCCCAGCCGCTTTGTACATCAAGAACGGCAAGCGCATGGGCGCTGCGGCGGATGACATCTGCTAGGACGCGTGTTTTTGCGGCGAAAGCTTCAAACTCTTGAACCTCCAAAGCGCAAACTTTATCGGCCGCGCCCGAGATTTTTGCGTCTAGATCCGCCAGCTCCGTTGTGGTGAAGCGAATTCCGGACACTAAAGTCTGGCGATGAATGAACGGGCTGTCAGGGCCTATATTTAACATGGTGTCGGCATGTTTCGGAGAAACTTCGATGAAATAGCCGAGCACATTATTATGCTTGATTTTCAAGGTCGGGACGCCGGACTGTTTGGCATAATCCGCTTGCAAGCCGGCCACGATTTTCCGGCTGTCATCCCGAAGCGATTTTAGCTCATCAATGGCGGGCTGCCAGCCTTTGGCAATAAAGCCGCCGTCGCGGGCCTGCATGGGCACATCCGGGGAGAGGGCCTTGGCCAAATCGCGGCGAAGATTAGCGAGCTGATCTTTATCGCTTAGGCTTAAATCCTGTAAAACGCTTTCAAGATTTTCTGGCAGGACCAAATTCGACTGTTTGGCAAATTCCGCGCAAATGTTTTCTCCAAGACCTAGCGTGTCCTGAATAACCACTAAGTCCCGAGGCCCTCCTCGACCCAAACTTAATCGAGAGGCCGCTCTCGCCATATCGCCGCATTGCGCGAGAAGGTTTCGAAGCCGTTCTCTCAGAGTCGGTTGGTCGATAAAAAAAGTGACTGCCATTTGGCGGTTTTTTATCTCGGCGACATCAATCAAGGGCCGTGACAGCCTATCGGCGAGTTCCCGCGCGCCGGCGCCGGTTTTTGTCCGGTCGATGACAGAGAGGAGCGAGCCTTTGCGCGTGCCTTTTTGGGTACGATCAATTTCAAGACTGGCGCGTGTGGCCGGATCAATGGCCATAAAGCCGGCGGTAGAGCGGCGGGTTGGCGGCGAGAGCTGAACAGGGTTTCCGGCTTGCGTCAGCTCTAAATAATCCAGAAGTGCCCCAGCGGCAGAAATTTCAGCTTTTGAGAAGCTTCCAAATCCGTCGAGGCTTTCGACATGGAATTGCGCCTTAAGCTGTCTTTCTCCGGCGCGAGTATCAAATTTTGTTCCCGCTTGCGGCGTCAGGGAAACGCCGTCCAAGGGCAGGCCTGCCATGAAATCAGCATCTTGATAGAGGGATTCGGATAATAGCAGTTCTCTTGGGCGGAGCGCGGCTAATTCTGTTGGGACGCGCTCTTCGTTCATATCGGCGGTGCAGAAGAGTCCGTCGGAAATATCGGCCCAAGCGAGGGCAAAATCCCCGACATGTGTTTTCGAAAGCGCCGTGATTATGTTTCGTCCGCGCGTCTCAAGCAGATTGTCTTCGGACAAGGTGCCCGGCGTGACGAGTCGGACAACCTCGCGACGCACAACAGCTTTACTTCCGCGCTTCTTGGCCTCTTTCGGGTCCTCGGTTTGTTCGCAAACGGCGACGCGAAAGCCTTTTTTAATGAGCCGTTGCAGATAGGTTTCGGAGGAATGCACGGGCACGCCGCACATGGGAATATCATTGCCCGCATGTTTGCCGCGTTTGGTCAGCGCTATGTCGAGCGCGGCGGCGGCGCGCACCGCGTCATCAAAGAAAAGTTCGTAAAAATCGCCCATGCGGTAAAACAGCAAAGCCTCTGGCCCGACATCCGCCTTGATAGACAGAAACTGTGCCATCATGGGCGTGACTTTTGTCGCTTTATCTGTTGCTGTATTGGCGCTCATGACGGGCGGAAATTCGCGTATATCGGCGCGCGGCGCAAGCCCGATTACCTGTTATTTACGTCTCTATTTCTGAGTTCCGTATGCCTTTAGCCGCATTCGGCCCAAAGAAGAGCAAAATTAGCGCAAATACGATGGCTGGAATCCCCAATGCCGCAGAGAAGATAAAGAATAACTCAAACCCCATTTTCTCAGCCATTACTCCGGTAAACCCCGACAACGTTTTGCCAACCAAATTGAACATGGAAGAAAGAAATGCATATTGCGTTGCCGCGAATTTCAGATCGCAAAGAGATGAGAGATAGGCAATGAATATGGTCGCGGCAAACCCGGCAGCCAGGTTATCAGCCCCGACCGTGATAAACAGGTAAGCGGTCTTCGGGTCAGCGACTGTCGACAGCCAAGCAAAGGCCCCGTTCGTTATAACCATCAATATTGATCCGATTAACAGACACCGCATAAGGCCAAACTTGATGGAGATTGCTCCGGCTACAAACCCGCCAAAGATAACCGGCCAAGGACCAAAGAAGCTGGAGACCAACCCAACCTGAATTTCCGTATATCCGACAGATTGATACATGGGTTTGGCCATGGGGCCCATGGTTTTGTCACTGATGAGATAGGTGGCGACCAATAGAAAAACGAGCGGTGTCCACTTGCCGAGTCGTGTTAAAAAGCTGAAAAACGGTTTGACGATATATTCCACGCTAGCCTCTGCTATGGAGTCCATTTTACGGCGCATGTCACGGTGGGGTTCTTTGATAAAAAAGACAATGCAGCCATTGATAGCCATGACGCAGGCCATGAAAAAGTAAGCAAAATTCCAGCTCGTCAAGCCTGCTACGATATAGGACAGACCTGCGCCGATAATGGCGAGCCGATATCCTAGCACATAAGTAGCCGCCATATTGGTCTGACTATCCCCCGGCGCAGCCTCGATCCGCCATGCATCAATTGAAATATCCAGAGTTGCCCCGGACGTTGCCAAAACGACAGCGCCGAAAGCCAGAAATTTGACGGAGGTCCCAGGATCCGAGGAGGCAATAATCAACATGCCTGTGACCGTGCCGATAATAGCTGCGAGCATCCAAGAGCGCCGGTGGCCCATTGTTTTTGTCAAAAGCGGAATTTTCAAGTTGTCGACAAGGGGCGCCCACAGCACCTTCGCCGTGTAAGCAAGACCGATCCAAGCGAAGAACCCAATAACCCCGAGATCAACGCCTTCTTTTTTCATCCAAAAGGCAAGTTCCGAATAAATAAGCATGTAAGGCAGGCCCGACGCAAATCCGAGCGACATCATGCCGAGCATTTTCGGTTGCAGATAAGACAGGAAAACGTCGCGCCAGCTGCGCTTTGATTCGGTTATGCCTGCTGTGTCCATAGCGTGTCTTTGCCTATTTCCGGCAGAGGCGTCCAGTCTGTATTGGAAAGGAGAAAGGGACTGGAATTAAGCCGCGTCTTTTTCGGCCTTTTCCCCGGTCCAGTTTTTGACCATTTGAGTCAGTTCTTCGGCGCTGACGGGTTTCGTCATAAAGTCATTCATGCCGGAATCAAAACATGCATTCCGGTCATCATCAAACGCATTTGCTGTCAGGGCGATGATGGGCAGGCCTTTTGGTACATTTGGCAGGCTCCGGATTTTCCGGGTGGCCTCCAGACCGTCCATATTAGGCATCCGCATATCCATAAAAATGAGGTCGTAGCTTTGAGACTTCATTGCCTCGACAGCTAACGTCCCGTCTTCGACCGTCTCGACAACATGGCCTTCGGCCTCCAGCAAAGTGCGGGTAAGCAGAGCATTGATTGCATTGTCCTCGGCGAGCAGAATACGCTTCACGCCTCCAGAGAGCTCGCCAGTCTCAGCCGAGGGAGCTGATTGCGCCTCGGTTTCTGCAGTGGCAGGAGCGGTTTGTTGAGCGGGCGCATCTTCAACGCCGAGCGCTTTGGCAATGACTGCGTCACGCCAATTATTACCCAGAACGGCGCTATCGTCTTCTAATGGTAAGGCGCGACGTTCAAAGTCACGCTTTTCTTCTTCTGCAGGGGACTGTTGCGCCTGCACTTGTTGTGTCTGGTCTGGTGTATGTTCTGCAGAGACCGGGTCGGGACTTGCTTCTTGCTCTGGCGCATTCGAAGAAACAGACTGCGCATCATCTATCTGAGCTTGCTCAGGCGCGGTATCATTAATTTCGGAGGCAGTTTCGACATCCGCCTGAGGGGCGTTCGGTTCCTGAGACTGCGGTTCGAAGGAGGCTTCTGTTTCTAGCGTAGCTTCTGACGCCACGGGGTCGTAAGCCGTTTGCATATCATGCGACGCGGCAGACATGTCTTGTTGCGGCTCTTGTTGAGGCAGGGACTCATCTTCCGCCTGAATTTGATCCTGCGCTATGCCCAAACTGGAAGGCTGGGGCTGTTCAGATGAGCTTTGCGCCACAGGAGTTTCCACAGGCGGCGGCGCGTCTGACAGAATCGGCTGCGCGGCGCTGGCGTAAGACGTGACATTCCGCGCCAAAGCAAAAGCGGAGCCGTCCGGATGGCTTTGTTCTACCCAGTCATAAACTTGTTCCGTCTGGCCAGCTTCCTGAGCGGGCATGCGCGTTTCGAATCGATAAGGTACAGGATAGGCGCCCGGTTCGGTCGGTTGCGGCGCAGGCCAGCCTTGTAAAACATTGCCGGTCCAAGCTTCTACCGTTCCGCCGTAAAGTTGAAGAAACGCCGCATTAATGAATAGAATACGGCCTTGCGCGTCGCGCTTCATTACAGGGTCTGGCCAAAGCCAAAACTGCGCAGCAATTGATTCGTGAGATGACATATGCACCCTTCTTGCCCCAGAAATAGGAGTGATTTCCGGGAGAATGTGCCTGTTTAGTCTAAAAAATAGGTTACTAAATGAGGAAAAATAGTAAAATTTCTACGTAAAATAGCAAAACTATTAAGAATAATAAGGATTTTTGGAATTTCGAGACTTTTGCCCCAAATCAGCCGAGTGGGAGGCCGACCGAATCAATCCTTTACGGGCCCGGCGATGAGACAGACTCTCAGCAATATGCAGACGGTGAATTTGGTCTGACCCGGCCAAGTCGGCAAGAGTTCGAGCCACGCGCAAGACGCGGTGATAGCCCCGCGCGGTCAAACCAAGCGTTTCTGCTGCCTGAGTCAGTAATTTCCGCCCTTCGGCGTCCGGTTGCGCCACATGATCCAGCCTGTCTTGCGGTAATTCAGTATTTGTCAGACCGCCATTGCGGTCAATTTGAATGCGCCGGGCGCGGGCGACGCGTTCGGCCACCTCTTTTGTTCCCTCAGGAGACGGCGGTAGCGCGAGATCCGCCGGGGTGACGGCGGGTACATCTATTTGAATATCCATCCGGTCCATAAAGGGGCCGGATATGCGGGCCTGATAATCGGCCGCGCAGCGAAGCCCGCGCCGACAAGCGACGCCGTCCGCGCCTCCGGTTCCGCAACGGCACGGATTCATGGCGGCGATTAGCTGAAAGCGCGCAGGGTATCGGACATGGGCATTGACTCGGGCGACCGAGATTTCTCCGGTCTCCAAGGGCTGTCGAAGGCTGTCCAGGACTGTCGGGGTAAATTCGGGAAGCTCGTCTAAAAACAAGACGCCCCGATGGGCGAGCGAAGCTTCGCCAGGCTTGGCTTTATTTCCGCCCCCGACCATAGCCGCCATAGAGGCGCTGTGATGGGGCGCGCGGTAAGGCCGCGCGCGGGAAAGCTGCCCCCGGTCTAAGAGTCCCGCCACGGAATGCACCATGGAAACATCCAAAAGTTCATTGGCGGTCAGCGGGGGTAAAAGCCCGGGCAAGCGCGCGGCGAGCATGGATTTACCTGAGCCGGGCGGCCCGACCATGAGGAGGTTGTGCCCGCCCGCCGCCGCGACTTCGAGCGCGCGTTTCGCGGTTTCCTGTCCGCGGACGTCGCGCAGATCGACGCCTGATTCCGGCTCAAGCATCTCACCCGGTTCTGGCCGCGAGAGAACTTGGGTGCCTTTGAAATGGTTCATGATCTGCACAAGAGTTTGCGGCGCAAGAAGGGGAAGGTCCCCCGCCCAAGCGGCCTCTGCTCCATTAGGCTCAGGGCAAATCAGTCCGAAATCATGGGAGTTTGCCATGACCGCCGCCGGAAGCGCGCCGGGCACAGGCGCAATTGTGCCGTCTAGGGCAAGCTCTCCAATGGCCACAAAGTCTTCTATCGTATCGGCGGGAATAGCGCCGATCGCGGCCATGAGGCCCAGCGCGATAGGGAGGTCGTAATGCGCGCCCTCTTTGGGGAGGTCGGCCGGAGCGAGATTAATAATGACGCGCTTTCCCGGCAAAAACAGACCGAGAGAGGCAAAGGCGGCGCGCACGCGTTCACGCGATTCCGCAACCGCCTTGTCTGCAAGCCCAACAATATTGAAGATGGGGCGGGAGGCAGACGAAACCTGAACTTGCACATCGACGCGGCGCGCCTCTGCGCCTTCGAAAGCCACTGTTTGAATTCTTGCCACCATGACGCGCCCTTTCCTTGCTTTGAAGTAAGCAGAACAAAAAGAACAAATCCAGAACTTATTTGGTCAGTCCAGAGGCGGGAGGAGAGACGCTAGGCGAGCCCGACGCATCGCAAAGCGCGGAACTTCTCGGCGCCATGCGGGAAAATAAGGGGCTGCTCAGCGTGACGGAGCGGATCGCGCATCCGGTAACCTTGGGAGGACCGATCCAGAATGACCGCCCAGTGAGACCGACCATTTGGTAAGTAGAACTGAACTAGGGGATAATATCCATCTATAATACATTGATTGATTAAACCGGCATCGACCGTTTTATAATATCTCGCTTTAGCCTGACCGTCAGTCACTTTACGAATGCCGTCCCAGATAAGCCAGCCGCGGGGGGTGAAACTATCTGCGCGGGTCAAACGTTTATTTAGGTCGGAGGGGTCGGTCTTAAAACCAAGATTGACCAAAGCCATACTTGTTGCGGTAACGAGACAGCCGTCCGCGCCTAAGGTCCCATCAGAATGACCAAGTTGTTCATGGGCCCACCGCCGATCTTTTTGGTAAAACGCGACCCGGTCAGGCAAAGCGGTTTGGTTGTTAATTTGAGGGCGCACCGATTGTCCGGGGGACACAGTTTTTGGCGTCGTCCCACAGGCCGTCAGCATCAGGGCCAAAAGACCAATATAAATCCATCTCAACATCCGCCTGTTTTAGGCGGCAAGATTTAAAAGAGTGTTAGGAGAAAGCACGCAACACAGAATAAATGTGCAGGCTTAGTCCACACACAAACCGGGTTGAATTTTTCCGGCCACGACTTCTGAATAGCATCCGAAAGGATTGTCCGTTTTCTGGCATTGCCCGCTGACCGCGCCTGTATCTCCGGCATTGACGTCTGCGACGCATTTCCCCTGACAATTGGAACTGTCAATACAGATATTTCCGCCGTCGGAATAAGTCATCGTGCACCGCTCCGCGCCGATTATTCCGGCGCGCTCGACGAAGCCGCCTTGAGAAACGCACATTGCGCGGTCTTCGGCGCTGAGGGTTCGGTCATTATTTGGCGTTGTAGTTGGCGGTAACGGTTCAGACGGAGTCTGAGTCGGATCCTGAGGTTGGGCCGAGAGACTGGTGAGCGTATAAAGGTTGTGCAGACGACCGCCATTATGACTTATGCGGGACATAGATTTGCGCACATCTAGTTCAATGAGAATTTGGCGGCCCGTATCAAACAGATAAACGGATTTGCTGTCATGTCCGATTTGCTTAAACTTAAACCTCTGGCCGGACTGGCTACGTTCAATCCAGCTTTTCGCGTCCTGTTTTTCAAAAGCTCCGCCCTGATAGGTGGCCCGAGTTAGCGTGTCAGGATTTGGTGACTTGCTCGGGCTTTTGGGGGCAGGGACTTTCTTGCCAGGCGGGCTGTAGTTTGGAGGCGGTATGCGCTCAACGGGACTTCCGTTCATTTCTTGGGCCGCTGTCATGATAGCGTCTATTTTGGTGACGCGGTAGAGCTGCGCCATAGGATGGCCGGGCCACTCACCCGAAATCGTCTTACCGTTCAGGTCAATCAGAAGTTCAACCCGCCCGGTCGAATTCACCACACGCAATGTGTTCTTACTATAAGATTTCGTCTCGAAGGAATATCGCTTGGCCCCTCGAAAATCATACTCTGTCCAGACGTCAAAATTATCCAGATCTTGTACCAACTTTCCGCCGACAAAGTGGATAGTGTGAATCGGTACGCGGGGCGCTTCAACTTCGACTGCCGCTTGCGCCGGCGCAGAGGTAAGAGCGGCGCTAAAGACGAGAAAGAGACCGGCAAAGAGAGCCGCTAAGGCTCGTCTTCCCGCCTGCCCGCAGAAGGCCGTCGGTTTAAATATCTGTTTGGCGGGTAAGCTATACATAAGGCAAACCTTCACTTTCGAGGAGGGATTGAATGTGTCGGTCTCTCCGGTTTCTGTCAAGACAGGCTGTAATGACGGTTAGGGCCACTTCGTCTGTTCTTAGGCAGGAGATACACCAGAAATTACCGTCGTTTTAACCGACCCTTTACCCTCAGCCTTCACAATCTCTTAAGATTAAAGGACGCTTCGATTATGACACCACCCCCTTCCGCCGCCGCCCAAAACGAGATGGCATATGATCCCGAGATGGTTCATGCCATGATGGCGGAGCTGGAAGCGGCGCAAATTGGCCCGTTTCAGCGCGCGGCCAAAGCGCTGATCCTGATCGCTCTTTCCGGGTTCATCGTGCTTTCCGTTCTCAGCTATAATCCTTTTGATAGCACTATGGATACGGCGGGTATTGGCAGTACAACAAACTGGCTCGGCGCGCCGGGCGCAAGTTTCGCCAATTGGGCCATGCAGTTTTTGGGGCTGGGTTCTGTCATTGCCGGTCTATTGACGCTGTTCACAGGCATAAGGGCCCTCATCCGGCCCCGACCCTATCTCAATCGTCTGGACAGACTGCGCCGTTTCAGCCTTTGGGCGGGTACCATTATCTTTGGTACGGCCACCGTGGCCGCTTTCCCCATTCCGCAGGATTGGCCGATGGCGACTGGGCTTGGCGGATGGATTGGCGATATTATCTTTCTCAACCTTCGCGGAATGCTCGAGCCGTTCAATATTCCGTTCACCCCTGCAATTATCGCTTCGTTGACTTTTGTTTTAGCCGTCTTCTGTTTGGGACGGTTCATGCGGATTGTTGCTAAAGACCTGGTCGACGTCATGGACGCAGCAGGGCTCGTCTGGGCTTACGTCCGAATCTGGCTGGATAACACTGCCGCTTTCCTTGCGCGGGTTTTTCGAAAACTGTTTAAAACAGCCTATGTTGATGATTTGGCTCAGCCGGCCGGAACAACTGACCTCTTCCGGGATGTGCCAGATACGCCTCCGTCTGCGCCGACTCCGAAACCAACACCCGTGGTGGAGCCTCAATATGTAGCTCCAGCGACTGTGCCGGCCCCAAAAAAGAAAAAGACAAAAAAGAAGAAAGTGGCGCCGCCTCAGCCTCAGTTCAATTTCCCGGAAGGGTCAGAATTTGTCCTGCCGGGCCTTGATTTGTTGAAAACGCCGCCGCCGCGCGCCGCCATCCACGATAAGGCCGCTTTGGAAAAAGCCGCAGAGCATTTGCATCAGGTCATGGGTGAATATGGCATAGAAGGCGAAATGGGTGCGGTGCGCCCGGGCCCCGTCGTGACCCTGTTTGAATTCGAACCTGCCCCCGGCGTGAAAAGCCAGCGGGTTATCAATTTGGCCGATGATATTGCGCGAAACATGTCTGCCAAATCCGCCCGTATCGCGGTCGTCCCAGGCCGAAATGCGATGGGCGTCGAAATGCCGAATAAGCGGCGCGAAACTGTTTGGTTAAAGAACATGCTCGCCTCGGATATCTTCGTAAATAGCGAAGCAACCCTGCCGCTGATAATGGGCGAAGATATTGGCGGAGAGCCATTCGTGGCTGACTTGGCAAAGATGCCGCATTTATTGGTGGCGGGTACGACAGGTTCCGGTAAGTCCGTTGCCGTGAACTCCATGATTCTCTCGCTGATGTACACGCTGACGCCGGATCAGTGTAAATTCATCATGATTGATCCGAAAATGCTGGAATTATCCGTTTATGATGGTGCGCCTCATTTGCTGGCCCCTGTAGTGACAGAACCGAAAAAGGCGGTGGTCGCACTGAAATGGACGGTACGTGAGATGGAAGATCGTTACCGGAAAATGTCCAAAGTCGGCGTCCGAAACATGGCGGGCTTCAATGAAAAAGTTGCCGAGTTCAAAGCCAGCGGCGAGACTCTCAAGAAAACGACGATGACGGGCTATAATAAAGAAACTGGCGAGCCGGAATACGAGGTTGAAGAGCTCGAATTCGAACCCATGCCTTATATCGTTGTGGTCATTGATGAGATGGCGGATTTAATGATGGTCGCAAAGAAAGAAATTGAAGGCTCCGTCCAACGCTTGGCACAAATGGCGCGGGCGGCAGGTATTCATATGATTACCGCGACGCAGCGTCCGTCCGTGGACGTAATTACCGGGACCATCAAGGCCAACTTCCCAACCCGCGTGTCTTTTCGTGTCGGTTCTAAAATCGACAGCCGGACTATCCTTGGCGAGCAGGGGGCGGAGCAGCTCCTGGGGAACGGGGATATGCTCTATATGGGAACCGGACGCCCGCGGCGTTACCACGGACCATTTGTTTCCGACGGAGAGGTCGAAAAGATTGCGAAATTCGTCAAAGCGCAGGGCGCGCCGAGTTATCTGGAAGATATCACCACGGAACGCGACGAAGACTCCGATGTGTCAGGCGGAAACAGCGGATCCGGCAATACGGATGAGGAAGGGTCACTCTTTGATCAGGCCGTGGCGATTGTTGCGCGCGACCGCAAGGCCTCTACGAGTTATATCCAGCGCAAACTGTCTATCGGTTATAACCGCGCCGCTGATTTGATTGAGAGGATGGAAGGCGAGGGGATGATTAGCGAAGCGGCTTCGGGTGGAAAACGTGAAGTCTTCCTTCCAGAAGAAGAGCCGTTTTAGACCTCGATACTTCTTTCTTCCAAACACGGCGATAGTTACAAGAGAGAGCGATCTACATTGCGGTCCATGCCGAATTACGACTTCGGAGAGGATTAAACTAAACACTTTCCCCAAGCGGACGGCGGCGTTAAACCCGTTCTTATGACCGACCATTTGAAAGTTTCAGTCCTCGGCGCGGATGGCCGTATGGGACGCGCCGTTATTTCCGCTCTGTCAGAGACTGCCGGCGTGAAACTTGCGGCGGCGCTAACCCACTCCGAAAGCGCTGATCTGGGCAAAGACAGTGTGGCGCTGGCTGACGCCAAAGGCGAGCCTGTTGTCCTGACGGATGATATGATGGAAGCCCGCAAAGGCGATGTGATTATCGATTTCTCAGCCCCCAAAGCCAGCCTCACCGTAGCGGAAGCTATCAAAAACAGCGGCGTGAAAGCCATTGTCAGCGGAACCACCGGCATGTCGGCCGACCAAACAGAGGTATTTCACAAAACCTGCGCCGGGCTGGTTCTGCTGCAATCCGGCAATTTCTCGCTCGGCGTGAATATGCTGGAGGCTTTGGTCGAACTCGCCGCCAACAAGTTACGCGAAGGTTGGGATATCGATGTGCTGGAAATGCATCATCGTCACAAAGTGGACGCGCCGTCCGGGACTGCTCTCATGTTGGGACGCGCAGCCGCGAAGGGACGCAATGTCGAACTGGAATCGGTACAAAAACTCTCCCGCGAAGGACAAACGGGGGCAAGACCCGAAGGCGAGATTGGGTTTGCGACCTTACGCGGCGGCGGGGTCATCGGCGAACATTCCGTCACAATTGCCTCCGAACTAGAAATGCTGACGCTGTCCCATTCCGCTTTTGACAGGTCGGTTTTTGCCAAAGGCGCGGTGAGCGCGGCGATTTGGGCGGCCAAGCAAGCGCCGGGCCGCTATGACATGAAAGATATGCTAGGCCTCTAATCCGGCGGGAGCTTCCATTTCTTTAGCAATTTCCTGGCTTAGCGTGCCCGGCGCGCGGCGATGATAGGTTCGGGCGCCCAAATAGCCAATGCCCGCCCAAGCGGCGAGAACCAACATGTAGATGGAAAACTGCCAGACCAGAAAGCCCGGCTCGAAGACGCGAGACCGCCCGGTGAACTGATAGAGCTGCTCCAAAAGGAAAGAAATAATCACAAACAGGACCGGCGTTGACAGGACGATTGCTGCCAGTGTTGCGGCCACATAAAGCGGCGCGCGCGGATTATGCAGTCGGCGATAAACGCTCAAATAGCCGTCTTTGGACAGGCCGTGCACTGACATGCCGTTTTGGATCTTATAGTCGTAATCATCGCGGGCATCCTGCGCCACGGTCCGATAGCCCCACGCCGCGCGCAGGCCATACACGGCGATGATAACTCCCAATATGACGAGAGCCCAAACAAAAGAAATTCCATGAACAACAGGCATGTTTGGTTATATGGTAACGTTTATTCGATTGTGCAAGATGTTTCCGGCGCGTCTGACATCTGTCATAAGGGCCGGCCCGTATGATGATATAATCGGGGCACGCCTTGCAACGCGCGTCCATCCTGTTTATCGCAAAAGAAATAATTTCATAAGAAAGACGTTCATGTCCGCTCCTAAAATTGCCCTGATTTGCGGGTCTCTTCGTAAAGACTCGATCAACAAAAAACTGGAACTTGCTTTGGAAAAGCGCCTCATGGCGGAAGGGGCAAAGCCGGTCCTGATTGATCTTGGAGCGTATGACCTTCCGCTTTACCACGGGGATCTGGAGCTTCCGGACGGCGTCAAGCGCTTAGTAACAGACTTAACGGCCTGCGCCGGGGTTATCGTTGTGACGCCGGAATATAATGGCGGCCTCCCACCTCTTTTAAAGAACGCGATCGATTGGACCTCCACTTTCAGCACCGATCACTTTACCGGTCCCGTTTGGGGCCTTGCATCCTGCACCCCTGGCCCGATGAGCGGGATCATGTGCATGCGCCAGCTTAATTATATCCTTATGCGCGTCGGAACCGAAGTTGTCCCGACTCAGGTCGGCGTCGGCAACGCGGCCACCGCATTTGACGGGGACGGGCATTTGGTCTCTGAACCATCATCTAGCTTGGCCGAAAAAATGATTGCGTCTCTGTTTCTGCGGATAAAGCAGAAAGCCGCGATCGAGTAGGCCCGTGGCCAAGAAGGAAAAACTCTATAAGGATTTGCCGCGTCCGCGGCTAAACCGCGCGCAAATCGCGGAGATTTACGCGCATCTGCGCCGTCTGGATCCGTCGCCCAAGACCGAGCTAAATTATTCTAATCCGTTCACGCTCGTGGTCGCGGTCGCATTGTCGGCGCAATCGACAGACGTCGGGGTGAATAAGGCGACCACGGCGTTATTTGCCAAAGCCGATACCCCGGGGAAGATGGTCGCACTCGGCGAGGATGTGGTGCGCGATCACATCAAAACGATTGGCCTTTACAAGAATAAAGCTAAAAACGTCATGGCCTTGTCTCAGATGTTGATTGACGATTTTGGGTCCGTTGTGCCGCAGACGCGCGATGAGCTGATAAAGCTGCCGGGGGTGGGACGAAAAACAGCCAATGTGGTCATGAACGAAGCTTTTGGCTATCCCACCATGGCGGTGGATACGCATATTTTTCGGGTCGCAAACCGGACGGGGATGGCGCCGGGCAAAGACCCATATGAGGTTGAGCTAAATTTGCTGCGCGTCACACCGGAAGAGTTTGCTCTCGGCGCGCATCACTGGCTTATTCTGCACGGGCGCTATACCTGCGTCGCGCGCAAGCCAAAGTGCTATAACTGCGCCGTTTCCGATATCTGCAAATACACGCCGAAAACCGAAGCCCCGTAGCCGGGGTTTTCGGCTGTAACAACCAACGAAAACTAGTTACCCAAATTTTTAATCTCGTCTCAATTGCCGCGTCGACGAAAAGTGAGCTCCAGCGATCCTTTCACATTTGCCCTCACCGGCGTTGCTAGGGAAATTTGTCATCACTTCTCCAAATTCTATGCAATGAAGGCATCCGCCGCTTTGACGTCACGTCGTTTCGTAAAGCTGCGCTTGTTCGTAGGGCAATCGAAGCATGTTTTTGAGCGCACGACGAGCTTCGAGAAATCTCGACTGCAAGGACGAGGCCTTGGATTTTCATTTGAACCCCCGCCCAACCTTGCGGAAAAAGATACGGCCATGCCGCACTTCGGCAAATTCGGCGCGTTGTTTGGCGAAGCGATTACGCTACTAAGATCCGCTCGTCCGGAGCTCTATAGGTCAGTTTCGCAGCTCTAGACACGCTCCGAATTTTTGACTTTCAAAAATCCGCTTAAGCGGCTAAACTATGGTTATTATCAGGCATGAGCCGCGATTTTAACTGACGTTGCATGGAGGCATTATGTCCAAACGTCACAGAAAGACTAAAGAATTCTCTTCTTCCGAGGAGAATGATTATGATTACGACTTGTCTATGTATGAGGCGCCCAAAGGGAAAAAACCCAAAGGCCGCCAAAAGCGCGAAAGCCATAAAAAAGCCTATTACGACGACTGATTAGAGCCGCTATTCCAGCGTCTCCAGGATGGCCGCTGTAAAAGCGGGCCCGTCGAAATAATTCCCTCTCCAATCATAACCGCGCCGGACAATGACCGTTTGGCGGGAGGGAATAATAATTAAAAACTGCCCGCGATTTCCGAGCGCGGCATAGGTATCGTTTGGCACGCCGGGATAGTTTTCATACCGCCAGAATTGCGCGCCATAGCCGCGGCCTGGCTCGCTTGCCATTTCCCCCAAACGATTTTCGGGCTGCGCCGGAGCACGCGCCGCGACATAATTGGCCCAGCCTTCGGGCAGGACGCGTTCGCCCTCCCATAGGCCGTCATTTAAATAAAGCGTCCCAAGACGGGCGAGATCCCGCGCCGTGGTCCAGACCTGACTGGACATGACGAAGTCTCCGCCCCAATCCATTTCCGGATTTGTGTCATACATGCCGATTTTGTGAAGCAGCGCTTTAAAGGGATAGGCAAAATACTTTTTATCATTCTCCATGGCTTCGCGCAGGGACCGCATGGCGAGCATGGTGTCATTATTGGCGTAACGCCACCGCGCGCCGGGCGGCGCTTCGAGCGGATTTTTCGACGCGTTCTGAACGACCAAACCGCCGCCGAAATAAACATCGTCCGTCCGGTTTCCTGCCGGGTCGCTATTCAGCCCGCTTGCCATTTGGAGAAGGTTCTCAACGGTTATTTCCGCGCGAGGGTCTCCCTTGCGCGACCAGGCCTCAAGCCCCGCCTTACCTTTGACGTCAAGTATTCCGTCCTGCTGCGCCGCGCCGATGACAGAGGCGGCTATTGATTTGGCCACAGACCAAGTACGCTGAGAGGTGTCTTTATCAAATCCGTCTTTATATTTTTCCGCAACAATCCGTCCGTTTTGCACAATGAGAACGGCAGAGGTTACGCCGCCAAAGTCCGATTGGAAGGCTTTCTCGACCGCCGCGTCTAAGTCTTCAGATTTAATTCCTGCCGGCAGCGGCGCGTTCGGGAGGCGGTCTCCCATCGGCCAGGCCAGCTCGGCCGGATCAATTTTGGGCGCTTTTAATTTCACGCGGGGTAAATGTTTCGCCTCTTCAAGGCCCGCGCCTTGCGGCAATGCGGTGCATCCCAAATGCTCTCGCCACACAGAAAGGCGAGGCGGCATATCGTCTGCAAAAGGGACGCTGACCATTTTTTTGGCCGCGTCGATTTCGGCGTCCGGCACCTCCGCCATGGCGGCGCTGTAATCGCCGTAAATATTATTTAATTCGTCCTGCGCGATTTGTTCTGGGGTCTTGTCGCCGTTAAAGGTCGCAGAGCAAGTGAACATGGCTTTATATCCTGCGGCCAAAGCGCGGTCTTGCCGCGTCGGGGCATCGTCTTGTGCCAGGGCGTTTCCAGCGAATATCAGGGGCGCCACAGCGCAGCTTAGAATTAATTTTTTCATCTCAGTCTCCTTTTAAGTCCCGTTCGCCGCGTTACGCGGGACCGTAATAAGCGCCAGTGAAAGATCTGCGTTCCCACGTGGCCAGCGCCACCTTGCGCTGTTCGGTCAAGTCACTGATAAACATGAATTGATCTTCAAGGTCAAAGGAATTGGCTTTGAGTTTATAATGCGTGCCGAGCTCCACTTGGTCGACGACCACAAAACAGGACTTTTTAATTCTGATAAGCGTTCCTATTTCACATCGGCGGCGCGGCGATTTTATCCATAAAATGCGCCTCAGCGGGCTGCAGACGTTTCAAGTCGATTCCGCCGTTTTTCGTTTCTTTTGGAAGGCGTTTAGTATGAGGCTTTTAAACGGTCGATGTTGTGATTGACGGGGGTGCTAGGCCAATCATAATTTCCGAGAGACTGGAAGGGTTTTATATTTTCGTCCGCCACATGTCCTCTTTCCTCTGGATCAGGAAATTACTGCAGCCCTGCGCTAACCGTTCCTAATTATTTAACATCTCTCTACGTGTTTTCATACAGACCCTATAATCCGTCGCAAGTCCCCTTATCGTGTAATGCCAAACTGGAATTTCTCTGCTATTGCTCCGGCATGCCGCGCCCTCTCATACTTTTATGTCTGACCTTACTCACTTTGATCGCATTTGCCGCGAATTCGGTTCTGGGGAGATTGGCTTTGGCCGAGAATGATATCGGCGCGTGGAGTTATACCCTCATCCGGATTGTTTCAGGGGCCATGGTTTTGTTATGCCTGGCCGGAGTTAAGCGGAGTGTTTCTAATGGCTCATGGATCGGCGCCGGCTCGCTTTTGGTGTATGCCGTCTTTTTCTCCTTTGCCTACCTGATATTGCCGACGGGTACGGGGGCGCTTATCCTCTTCGCGGCTGTACAGCTCACCATGTTGGGGTGGGGCTTTTCCCAAGGCGAAAGGCTAAACGGCCTCCAATGGGCAGGATTTATTTTGGCTGTTGCCGGATTGGTTTATTTATTGAGCCCTGGATTAGAAGCGCCATCTGCTCCGGGCGCGTTGCTCATGACAATGTCAGGAATTGGTTGGGGGGCTTATTCTATTTTAGGCAAGGGCGCAGGAAACCCAACAGCGCGCACGAGCGGGAATTTCTTCAAAGCCTGCTTAATTCTAATCGTGCTGAGCACACCTCTTTTATGGGCGTTGCCTGAGCCGCTTCCGACCGCGAAGGGGTGGGCATTAGCGATTGCGTCCGGAGCTATTACGTCTGCGTTGGGATACGCGCTTTGGTATCATGTATTAAAAGATATCTCTGTTACTCGCGCCGGAATCGCGCAATTAACAGTTCCTGCTCTGGCCGCCTTTGGCGGCGTTATATTTGTCTCAGAGCCCCTGACATTTCGATTTGTAACCGCGTCAGTCTTAATTCTGTCCGGCGTGGCTGCTGCGACTCTGACACGGTCAAAGGCGCTGCACAAAATTAATTGATATATTTATCTCTCGGCCCGATTTAACCGTTTTGCCAAAGCAGCAGCAAAGGTTTTCGCCCCTTTATTTTCTCCCTCTTCGCCGCCGGCAAAGTTAAGGTAGAGGTAGGGTTCGATCATCTCCATTTCGATGAGCTTTAGACCATCATCCTGCCCGCGTAGGAGGTCAATCCGGGCATAAAGCGGTGTGAAGTCAAGATTGTTGAGAATGTTTCGGGTCGTTTCACGCTCTTGGTTTGTTGGTGTATAGGCTTCTTCGCTCCCGCCATAGATGGATTGGATGCGATAATCTCCGGCCTTGGGTTTTTTGAGCACAGCATGAGAGAACTTCCCTCCGAAATAAAGGAAGCTATATTCGCCTTCGCTTTGGACGCTTGGCAGAAAGGCTTGAATCATGGCGGCTTCGGGGGGTAGCTTATCTTTCGCAGGAAAGGGGTCTCCCTTGGTGTAAAGTGCTTGGCGCCAGGCGCCGCCGCCAACCTGCGGTTTGATAACGAGTTTATCGGTTTCCAAGGTCTCAAAGGCGGCATTAACTGCCCGTTCGGTCGCGCGTTCGACATGCAGCGTCCGGATGACGGGTGCGCCCGCGCGAGACATTTCCTCGAGATAGGATTTATTGGAATTCCATTTCAGAATGTCAAAACCGTTCAGCAATTTTGTTCGGCTATCGATTTTCGCCATTTCAGACAAAAATGTGTCCTCATTCCCTTCGAAATAATCCCACACAAAAAGGGGCAGCATGGCGTCAAACTCTTCGGCGCGATCCGAGGCGTCGCGCCACGGCATCAATTCAACATTTAGGCCTTCTGCTGCGAAAGCCGGGCGCAATTTACCCATTTGCTCTTCAAGCTCGAATTGGTCGTTACGGGCCTCATCGGCGCCAGGCATCATATTGTCGGACGCCAAAATAGCGACGGAAAAGGAAGCTTTAGTCATGTTAAAAAATCCAATCAGGAATTGAACAATTGGGCTTAATCCGATAGCGCATTGCCGGAAAGATATAAGCGTTTTCTTATATTGACCATATAGGGACGCCCGAAAGGATTTAAACCATGAGTATTGATTTTGATGTATTGGGAATTGGCAACGCCTTGATGGATATCCTTGTCCCCGTGGAAGACGCGTTTCTGTCGGAACACGGACTGGACAAGGGAAGCATGGCATTGATTGACAATGATCGCGTCCGCGTATTGGGCAAAGCCTTCAACTCAAGCTCTGAAGCGCCGCGTGAAATCGCAGGCGGGTCTGCTGGAAACACCGTCGTTGGAATCGCCAAGATGGGCGTGAGCGCGGCTTATTTGGCCAAAATTGGCCAAGACGGGGTCGGCACACGTCTGGCCGAAGGCTATCGCGAGGCCGGTCTTCACTTCTCCTCTACACCTTCCACCACCGGTACGCCCAGTGGACAATGCCTCATTGCTGTTACGCCTGATGGACAACGCACCATGAGTACCTGCCTCGGGACGAACACAGAATTTGGCTTGGAAGATATCAATGAAGAAGAAATCAAGCGCGCCGGGACTATTTATCTGGAAGGATATCTGTTCGACGATGAATCCGCCAAAGCCGGTTTCGTAAAGGCCGCAGAGATCGCGCAAGCCAATGACCGCAATGTCGCGCTGACCTTGTCAGACAGCTTTTGTGTGGGTCGCCACCGCGCCAGCTTTGCCCATCTGGTGGATCATCACGTCAACATTCTTTTCGCGAATGAAGATGAGATGATGGCTTTGGCAGAGGCTAATGATCTGGACACGGCGATCAAAGCCTTTGCGCGGGAGGGTTTGACGCTCTGCGTGACGCGAAGCGAAAAAGGCTCGCTGATCATAGACAGCGGAACCCGTTACGAAATTCCGGCGGCCCCCGTCGAGAAAGTGGTGGATACAACAGGCGCAGGCGATCAATATGCCGCGGGCGTTCTGGCCGGGCGCGCCAAAGGTTTGTCATGGGATAAAGCCGGATACCTAGGTTCTCTCGCGGCGGCGGAAGTGATTTCGCATTTCGGCGCCCGTCCGGAAAAACGCGTCGAGTTACCGGAGTAGAGGCCCTTTAATCTCTCGCATTTGTAATGTTTTTGAGCGTGTTGTTCAGGCTGGATTTACCTCTCTATCCCTATAGAGACAGGGTAACAAACCCGATCCGTAGGGAGTCGCGAGATGAAAAAATTATTTTTAAGTACAGCCATTGCCGGATTGGTCATGGCAGGTCTGGCAGGCGTAAGCGCCGCCCAGGTCAGTCAAGCCAACCCATTGACTCAGGCTCCGGGTCAGTCAGCTTTCACTGATCCGGCCAATGTTCGCGCCGATTTGGCCCGAATTGACGGGGCTATGAATGCGACGACGACTTTCACCGGGAATTTCAAGCAATATTCACCTGACGGCAGCGTCGCGACCGGAAAAGTTTATCTTAGCCGCCCTGAAAATTTGCGGTTTGAGTATGACGCGCCTAATCCGCTGCTAATTGTGGCAGATAACGGGATGTTGGTTCAGCATGACAAAGACCTGCAAACTTATGACCGGGTGCCTCTCACCTCTACGCCTTTATCCTATTTTCTCCAAGAGAATCTAAATCTGGCTGAGGATACGCAGATCGTGGGCTTGTTGAAAAATGCCTCTAATTGGCGGGTGACAGCCAGAGACGGCTCCGGCGAAATGGACGGCGCGATTACCATGGTGTTTGACGCCCAAAACCTGGCGCTAAAAGAATGGATAATTACCGATGACTTTGGCGGTGAAACCCGTGTTGTCTTATCCGATCTGAGCTATAATGCCCGGCTGGACCCGCGTTTGTTTATTCTGCGCGAAGACAGTAACCGCCGCGATCGCCGCTAATTAAATTAACCGCCCTTTATCGGGTGGAAATAAATCTCAAAAACTTCGACACATTGAGTGGGGGTTGTGCGTAAACATTCTTGAGAAAGGATGTTTATGACACAGGAAAAGACTTCTGACGCCCCGGCGATTGTTTGGTTTCGCCGCGACCTTCGCTTGGCGGATAATCCCGCGCTGATGGCCGCGGTGGAAACAGAGCGGCCTCTTGTCTTGCTTTATATCGACGAGACAGACTTGGAGCGCCCTTACGGGGCGGCAAAAAAAGTCTGGCTGCATCACAGTTTGAACTCACTTTCCAAATCCATTCACGACAAAGGTGGAAAGCTCCTGCTCCGCGAAGGACCCGCCGAAGCTGTTTTGGACGACGTTATTAAGCAGAGCGGCGCAGAAGCTGTTTTCTGGAACCGTCGATATGAAGCCGATGGTATAGAGCGGGATTCCAATATTAAGGCCTCACTTCAAGACCGCGATATCGAGGTCGAAACCTTTAACGGATCTCTGCTGACTGAGCCGTGGGAAGTCGAAACCCAAGCCGGAGGGTATTATAAAGTTTTCACGCCTTACTGGCGGGCCGCGAGCCAAGTCATTGGTCCCCGCATGGCCGCTAACCCCCCGCTGAAAGCTCCGAATGAATTAATTCCGTTTCAGAAAAATTTGAAAGAGGACGAATTAGATCTCTTACCAAAAAGCCTTGATTGGGACGAAAAGGTAATGACGGATTGGAGCCCTGGAGAAAATGGGGCGAGGGACAGGCTCAATTCCTTCCTGAAAGGCCCCATCAAAGAATATACCGACGCGCGAAATATTCCTTCCAACGAAACAGGAACCTCCCGACTTTCGCCTCACCTGGCCGCGGGCGAAATCTCGCCAAAACAGATTTGGCAGGCCGCGCGGGACGGAAAACACGATGCAGATAAATTCCTGTCTGAAATAGGCTGGCGCGAATTTTCCTATGTCCTGCTGTATCACAATCCAAAACTCGCGGAGAAAAATTACAAAGCCGATTTTGATAACTTCGAATGGCGCACAGATAAAAAATCCTTTGAAGCTTGGACGAAAGGACAAACAGGCTATCCTTTCGTCGATGCGGGAATGCGAGAGCTCTGGCAAACCGGCTGGATGCATAACCGCGTTCGCATGGTGGTGGCGAGCTTTCTCATCAAACACTTGTTGATTGACTGGCGTGACGGTGAAGCCTGGTTTTGGGACACATTATTAGAGGCTGATCCAGCGGCGAATTCGGCTAGCTGGCAATGGGTTGCCGGGAGCGGCGCTGACGCCGCGCCTTACTTCCGGATATTTAACCCATTTGGCCAAGGAGAAAAATTTGATGAGGACGGGGATTACGTTCGGAAATTCGTCCCGGAATTAAAAGATATCCCAAATAAATATATTCAAACGCCGTGGAAGGCGCCGAAAGAGATTCTTAAAAAAGCCGGCGTAACGCTCGGCGAAACCTACCCCGAACCTCTTGTCGAACATACACACGCGCGGGAAAGGGCCTTGTCTCGCTATAAAGAAAGCCGGGGCGAATAAAGCGCTTGAATTTAGCCAAGAAAAAACCCGCCATTAGGCGGGTCTTTCAGTTTCAAAATAAAAGTCAACTTATCTGCGTTTTTTCCGCGCTGCGTATTTGGCGTCGCGGCGGGCTTTCTGAGCGCGCTTTAATTCTTCTTGAGCTTTCACTTTTGCCTCAGCGGCGATTTTAGCTTTCCGTTCCTTCTCCGCTTTTTCTTCTGCAAGGCGCTTTTCTCTGGCTTTGCGTTCCGCCTCTTTCTTGGCTTCGCGTTCTTCGCGGCGCTTATTCCGCTCGGCGCGTTCCTTCATCAGGCGTTCTTTTTCTTTGGGATCTAGGCGCTTTTCTTTGGCGCGTTCCAACATGGCCAGCTTGGCTTCACGTTGTTCTTTCAGGCGGTCAGTAAAATTCTGTTGTCCGGGGATACTCATAAGGGTGGCTTATCTCACATATTCATAAGGGAATTGGATTTGGCCGCTATATCGGGGCGAAACTGCGAAAAAGCAAGAGCCCCCTGCAAAAAAGACGCACCACCACCCCTCAAGAGAGGGCGGTGAGTGCATTTAGGTTAGCCTTCCATAGAGCTAGGAAACTTGTGGAGCTACGCTTAAAAACGGCTGGAGACTGTAAAGCGCGCATTGAGCGGCTTGCCGGTCGAGATATTGTCATTGCTGTGCGCCGCCGGGAAGTAGTCTGTGTCGAAAAGGTTTTCGACATTTACCTGCAACCGCAGAGTTTCTGACACATCATAAAATGCTGCCGCGTCAAATCGGGTGTAGGCCGGCACTTCAACGGTGTTATCTTCCCGGACAAAATAACTGTCTTGATAGGTCACTCCAAAGCCCAAGCCGAATTGTTGGCTGACCCGAAAGTTATTCCAAAGTGAGAACATATTCTCGGGTGTTTGCCGCGTGACATTTCCGTCAAACCCTGAACCGTCGACAACATTCACTTCTCCGTCGAGATAAGCGTAACCTGTCTGAACGGACCAGCGGTCGGTCAAGTCTCCCGAGAGTTGAACCTCGAACCCGCGAGTCTCTGATCCGTCAATAATAATAACCTGATCTGGGTTTTCCGGATCGATTGAAGTGAAGCTTTCGCGATCAAGTTCAAAAATTGCAGTCGTGAAACTCAAAGCGGAATTGATATCCCATTTTGCACCGGCTTCCTTATTTTTAAAGAACTGCGGTCGGGTGCTTTCCGTGTCCAGATTAAGTGTCAGGAATTGATCGCCGGAGCGCGGCAGAAATGTTTCACTATAACTTCCGTAAAAAGATACATTTTTGACGGGCTTATAAATCAATCCCAAACGAGGCGTAATTTCTTCATCCTTGCGTTGGAATTGATCTCCGCTCTGGATATCCGTCGCCTGAATGTCAAAGCTGTCATAACGCGCCCCGAGAACCAGTTTTATTTGCTCCGTCAGATCAATTTGATTTTGCGCGTAGACTGATAGGGTCTCCACTTCGGAGGCTCGGCTGCGCGCGGGGTTGGAAAAACTAAACGCAGGAATATTCAGCGGATCCGTGAAATCAATGACGAGGGAGTCGTCATTATTGAACTCAAAAACGTTATCATTTCGCGCATTGGCGGTGTCCTGATTTGTATATTCTGCGCCTAAAAGAACAGTATGGCTGAAAGTTCCAGTTTCAAATTCCCCGACCAGATTGCCTTGAAGAATTACATTTTCTCGCTGGGTTGTATCTTGATAGCCATCTAGTTCTACCTGAGAAATAGTCCCGCCCTCTAAAATAACTTCTTCGCTCGCATATAGATTTTGATAAAGCTTGTCATAATCAGCATATTGAGCCGTGAAGTTACCTCTCAAAGAGTTTGAAAAGTCATGTTCCATGCGCGCACGTAAGATATGAGCTTGCAGGGTTGTGAAATTTTCATCCGGAGAGCCGAAAAAGGTTTCGTCGAATCCTTCTAGCGGGACATCCGGACCGCCTTCGACATTCCGGGAAGGAACGCCGCGGTCAACGACGCGGTCATCATCCAAATATTCATAAGATAGGTCGAAACGCGTTTGCGGGCCTAATTCAAAACGCCCGGTCGGGTTAAGTCCGAAGCGTTCTCCGTCAAAAAAATCACGGTGATTATTTAAGCCCTCATAAAACCCGTTTAGTCGAAGGGCGCCTGTCTCGCTTATGGTATAATTTGCGTCCAAAGCGGCGGAATGAGCGCCGAAGGTGTCCACGCTTGTGGTCAGGTCTGTAAACTGCTCACCAATTTTTCCGGATTTGGTAACGCGATTAATAATACCGCCAGCGCCGCCGCGACCGAATAAAAGCGCATTTGACCCACGAAGAATTTCAACCTGCTCAATATTATAAAGAGGCCGAAAATACTGCACGTCATCCCGAACCCCGTCGATGAAGAAGTCGGCCGTTGTTTGTTGACCTCGGATGTTGATGGCGTCCCTGTGGCCCTCTCCCTGGCTAATAGACAGGCCGGGCGTATAGCGCAAAATGTCTCCGAAATTTGTGAAAGCCTGATCCCGAATCTGGTCCTTGGAAATAATAGACAGACTCTGGGGGACATTAATAATCGGAGTCGGGGTTTTTACAGAATTGAGTTCGTCGATTGACAAATAGCGCCCTCTCACAATGATTTCGTCATCGGGAAGAGTGGGAGAGCTCTGCGCTAAAGCCTGAGTTGCAAGCGCCGAGAGCAGGGCCGCGGCGCAGCCAGTTGTGAAGTATTTCATGGAAAGGGGTATTTCTATTTAATTTTGGGGTGATTTAACGATGTTCTGTCGTTGCATACGGTTTCGGAAGGCGGCGGCGATTTTGCGTCGCTTTGGGCCAGGCCATCAGAGCGCAAGATTGCTTTCGCCTGACGATCATATCCGCTATCTCTCGCCAATAGCGTCGCGAGAGTTTGGGACCTTAGCTGTAAAATCATGCTTACCTTCCCCTGCCTAGTTGCGACCTATTCGCATTTACTGTTTCTCTATAGGCAAGGTTTCCTCGCGGCGCAACTGCAAATCATTCTTAAAAGTGTTTTTTCTCAGTCAGGTGTATGGGAGGCAATCTTGAGTTAGCGGACATAAAAAAACCGCCTCAAATGAGGCGGTTCGAATGTTCAGCTTAGATTGGCTTATGAGTTCTCTTCCGGGAAATCGATAACCTCGGAAAGGTTCCTGAGGACCTCCCTTGCGTCGAAGGCATTATCCATATCGGGCGTTGGGCCTTTGCCAAAGCGAACTTCGGAGGTCGCACGGTATTTCGTAATTTCGCGGACATCGTAATCATTAAAGAAAGGATCGTCGAACCGGCTGTGGAAGCCGCTATATCCAAATCCCCGTCCGCGGCGGAAACCGCCAAATCGGGAATAGGCGTAACTCCGACTCCACCCAAAACCAGGGCGGTAAAAGCTATATCCGAAGTAAGGATCGTATAGGCTGGAACTCAGGCCGGGCGAAACCCTAACGCGTGTGTTTTCTTCCGTATCCCGTTGCATAAGGGAAAAATAATCAAATCCACGTTCCAGTGACATTTCGGCGGCACGGTAAAGCAAAGAATTTTCAACCGTTTCGCGGCTGGTCAACGAATTCCCGCCAAAGGTAATGCGGGCGCGGTCATTTTCGATCATGGTTTGAGAGAACCCGTCATAAGCTCCGGGAGCGGAGGCAGGCTGATAGGGCGTAGACGTTGCGCAACCAGCGATGAGGGCAGCTGAAGCGGCGCTAAGAATTAGAATTTTAAAAGATGGCATATCGGGACTCCTTACAGACTCGTCTGATAGTTAGGTTATATTATAGCGCTCCGTCCCTGAACGCGAGCTGAAAATATAAGCAGAACCGGCAGGTATTCAAATCACTAAACTGTTATTTCGCCCCAAAGTTCCGCCCCGGCCCCAGAATAAGGCTGATGATCGCCCAGAGTAGAAGAAGCGTGGAAGCGAGAAAAGCTCCGCCCGAGAGGATTTTGGAAAGCGGCGCATTGAGCAAGGCAATGACCGATAAGGCCGTCCAGGGCGCCATCAATAAAACAACCCAAACCGCATTCTTGCGGCGCAGGCCGGCTTTCCACCCCCGCCAAGCAAGCATGGCGGTTATGACGGCAGGAACCACCGCAAAGGCGCCCAGCAAAACGGCAAAGGCAAAGGCTGAAACCAATCCTGCCAAAACACTGTCATTCGCCGCGAAGCCTAAAAAAAATAAAATAGAGGTTATCGCGGCGGAAAGCGCGGCGCAGGAGGCAATGCCGCAAGCGACAAGATCAGCGGGCCGACCTCTGGCAGGGCATTGTGCCGTGTCACGTTTGGCGGGAGCTCTATCAGTAATGGGCGTTAGCGGGTCAGAATTCATAGGTCTGATATGACGGGGCAAGGCAGCGGGTGCAAATTAAAACAACGCGTTATCTCAGCCTTTCCAATTAATTGATTTCGATAGCCCAAGGCGGCGTTCCTTTGAAGCGCTCTACTAAAAAGTCGACCCAGGTTCTAACGCGAAGCGAGAGATGCCGCGTCGGCGGGTAAACCGCATAGACAGTCACCTCGGCCCAGCTATAGTCGGGCAAGACAATTTCCAGTTTTCCTGATTGAACGGCTTCACATAGAAAGAATGAGGGGCTGATAGTGATCCCCTGGCCCGCTATTGCGGCTTCGGTCAAAAAGGTCCCGTTATTCGCTCTCAAAGAGGAAGGGATTTCCACTTCCCCAGTTTCGCCATTTGGCCCCGAATAGGCCCAGCTTTTCCGTGTTTTATTGCTGTATCGCAATTCATTGAAGCCGATTAAATCTTTTGGGCGATTGGGATAACCTTGTTTTTCAAGGTAAGCCGGACTGGCCACCGCAAGCATTTCCACCGGGGCAAGTTTTCGAGCTACCATCGTTGAATCGTTTAACTCCCCGATCCGAATGGCAACATCAACCCCTTCGGAAATCAGGTCAATCTGTCGGTCGCTAAAATCGATATCAAAATCGACATCTGGATGCAGTTCCAGAAAATCAAGAATGGCAGGGCCAAGATATTGAACACCGAAAGATAAAGGCGCCGCGAGCCGAATGCGTCCGGCCAAGGCGCAATTTTCTGAGGCCGCGTCAGCCTCTGCCTCATTCCAATCCGCGAGCAATCCGACTCCTCTTTGAAACAAGCTATCGCCCGCCTCGGTCAAAGACAGGCTGCGTGTGGTTCTTTGAACAAGCTGCGTGCCGAGGCGGTCTTCCAGATCGGAGAGCCGGCGGCTTATCGCGGATTTGGACAAACCCAACTGTTTGGCGGCCTGAGTAAAGCTTCCGGCCTCAATTGTGCGCACAAAGGCTTCAATCTCTTCATAACGGCTCATTGTTTTGATTTACGCAACAATGAATTGAATAACAAGCCGCTAATCATGTTTCGCGTGACAGCCTATCTCTGACGCACAGAAAGGAAACATGATGACAAAAATAGAAAACATATTGAGAGTGGATGCCAGTGGACGAAAGTCAGGATCCATTTCCCGCAAACTTGCGAGCCATACTGTCGATCAATTAGCGGCGAATGGCGCTGTACAAGTTCACAATCGGGATCTGAGTGAAGGCTTGCCCTTTGTTGACGAGTCCTGGATTGGCGCGAATTTCACGCCAGCAGATAAAAGAACGGATGACCAGAAAACTAAATTGGCGTTCTCCGATTCTTTGGTGGACGAATTAGAAACCGCGAATACGCTCGTGATATCGACGCCCATTTACAATTTCGGGATTCCCGCCGCGCTGAAGGCTTGGATAGACTTGGTCGCCCGCGCCGGACTGACGTTCAAATATACTGAATCCGGCCCTGTTGGTTTATTGGAGGGCAAACGCGCCATTATATTGTTGGCTTCGGGCGGGACACCGATGGGCAGCGAAATTGATTACGCAACGCCTTATCTGCGTCATGCGTTAAAATTTATAGGTATTACGGATGTGACCTTTCTTGCCGCTGACGGCTTAGGCCAGGACGCCGATAAGAAAATCGAGAGCGCTCTCAAAGCCATAGAAGAATTAGATTAGGAGACTGTTATGACAACGCAAATTTCAACCGACAACAGTCGTGAAAACGGAATTTCTCTGGCGGGCGGATTGCATTTGCGGCCAGCGGAGAAGCGCGGCAAAGCCGACCATGGCTGGCTGAAAACCTCTTATAGTTTTTCATTTTCTCAATATCACGACCCGGCGCATATGGGCTTTGGTCCGCTTCGCGTTATCAATGACGATTATATAGACGGCGGGAAGGGTTTCCCGACGCATCCGCACGACAATATGGAGATTTTCTCTTACATTCTCGAGGGCGCGCTCGCGCACAAAGATTCCATGGGCAATGGTTCCACGGTCTCTGCAGGCGGCGTTCAATATATGAGCGCAGGCACCGGCGTGCGCCATTCCGAATTTAATCCGAGCGAAACAGATCAGGTTCATCTTTTACAAATTTGGCTTCTGCCAAAGGTAAAGAACGAAGAGCCCCGTTATGAAACCAAGGATCTGACGGCCGAGGAAAAAGACGGAAAGCTCGCGCTGTTTCTCTCCCATGACGGACGGGGCGACTCAATGCGGATTAAATCCAACGCGGATATCTACGCCGCCACACTTGATGGAGAGCAGTCCATCGAGACCGTTCTGAAAGACGGTCACGGCGCCTGGATCCAAGTCGCGCGCGGGGAGGTGACCGTAAACGGGCAAGCGCTGAGACGCGGCGACGGACTCGCCGTGAAAAAAGGCGGACGGATTGAGTTCACCAAGGGTGTGGATGCGGAATTTATCTATTTCGATATGTGGGGGTAAAGAACATAAAATAAATTTTATAGACGCCGTTTGAAAAAGCGGCGTCTTTTTTATGTAAAGCGCCCTTTACATTTTTCCGCGAACCTCTTATGTAAAGGTAGCTTTACAAATAGGAGGTATATCATGACGAAGAAAACGTCAAATAATATGAGGCCGTATTTTATCGAATTTGGAGGGTCGATGGTCCTCTATGTCATTGTCCTGTTCGGCGTGGTGGCGACCCGGCCTGAGGGCGGATGGGGTGTATTAGAACTTTTGCCAACCCTTCCTCTATTGCTCGGATTTTGGGCCATTATCCGCCAATATGGCCGAATGGATGAATTCTATCAGCGCATCCATTCCGAGGCTTTTGCTCTGGGGGCATTAATTCTGGGACTCGCCGCTATCATCTGGGGCTTCGGAGAAAATGCCGGATGGCCCGCTATTCCCATGATTTGGGTAACGCCTGCCTTGGTCGGTCTGTGGGGCATTTGCCTCCCAATTGTTATCCGGCGTTACAAATGAAGAACGCTTTGAAGGAAATGAGAAAAGAGCAGGGCTGGTCGCAGCAAGATTTAGCGGAGAGACTCGGCGTGTCGCGACAGTCAATCATCGCGATCGAGCGAGAAAAATACGACCCAAGCCTAGACCTCGCCTTTAAAATTGGCCGAGTTTTCGGCGCCTCAATAGAGACGATATTCACGCCGGAACCTTAACCCGGCTTACAAGTAAATTAAAAAAGGAAAATTTTATGATGCGTTATTTAAACTCGACAATATTATGCACTATTTTAGCGGGGGCTCTCGTCGCCTGCAGCCCGGATCCCGCGACGGATACGGACAGAGTAACTGAGGCAGAGCGGGCCGAGGCCATTACGTCCCCTGAGGAGGACCAGGCGCCTGAAGACCAGTCACAGGCCACCCAGACCGCGTCGTCCATTACCGTCACCCGCGCCGGAAACCCGGATGGTAGAACGGTTGTTTTAATCCCCGGACTCGCTTCCAGCGATGATGTGTGGGACGGAACGGTTGAAGCAATGGGGGATTATGACCTGCGCGTGGTACAGGTTGCAGGCTTTGCCGGCGCTGACCCTGTCGCAGATATTTCGGCTGAGAAGATAGGCGATGATATTGCCGCGCATCTGGCCGAAGATACCGGGAGCGATACGGTTCTTGTGGGTCACTCTTTGGGCGGGTTTGTTGCAATGCGCGCCGCTCTGGATCATCCGAACGTTATAGACGAGCTAGTGATTGTCGATAGCTTGCCTTATGTCGCAGGTCTCTACATGCCCGAAGCCACACCAGAGATGGCGGCCAATATGGCTCAACAAATGACTCAACAATTGGCATCATTACCCCGCGAACAATTCAATGCCCAGCAACAGGCCAGCTTTAACCGGATGTCAAATAAGCCTGAGTCACTGTCCGCTTTAAAGAAATGGGGCGAAACCTCAGACCAAGCTACTGTGGCGACGATGATGGGCGAG
Organism: Litorimonas haliclonae; assembly: GCF_965138505.1. Lineage (NCBI taxonomy): Bacteria > Pseudomonadati > Pseudomonadota > Alphaproteobacteria > Maricaulales > Robiginitomaculaceae > Litorimonas > Litorimonas haliclonae. The sequence continues at coordinate 193,225 of NZ_CBCSCO010000005.1, forward strand.
CTAATGGGCAGCGACTTAAGAACGGAAATTGGTAGCCTAACCCAAGACGTAACAGTCTTAGTGCCCTTTGACCCACAAATGGGGACAGAGAAAGACCAAGTTCAAGCGCTCTATGAGGCGCAATATGAGGCGGCGCCTAATGTCGATATTGAAGTGATTAATGACAGTTTTCATTTCATCATGCTGGATCAGCCGGACGCTTTTTATGAAGCGGTAAAGGCCGAACTGTCTGACTAAGGTTAGGCAAACAAAAATAAATGAAGCCCGTTAATTAAGTTAGCGGGCTTTTCTTTTGCCCTTTATCAGAGCAGGGAGGGCGAGACCCAAAAAGACCCCGATAACAGCGCCTTTGGAGAGGTCTGATATGTCGCTCGCGAAGATTATTGGTGACAGACACAATAGGAGGGCCAAGGGAAATAGGCCAAGAAACGCGGATTTTTGAAACATAGGACCCTCTAATAACAAATTCATATTTGCATACGCGGAACCAGAGAGGAGTCCCAACCAAAATAAAACCCCGCTTCCGAAAAAGCGGGGCGTTCTCCCCTCGTCTTTGCGAGACTGTCTTTATGACATTTTTGTTAAATCAATGGGCGAGCACTGCCAAGAGCAAAATTGCAATAATGTTTGTAATTTTGATCATCGGATTGACGGCGGGGCCGGCTGTGTCCTTGTAAGGATCGCCGACTGTATCGCCCGTCACCGCGGCTTTGTGAGCTTCGGAGCCCTTACCGCCGTGATTTCCGTCTTCGATATATTTCTTGGCATTATCCCACGCGCCGCCGCCGGCGGTCATGGAAAGAGCCACGAAGAGACCTGTTACGATCACGCCCATGAGCATAGCGCCAAGCGACGCCAATGCATTCTCCGTTCCGCCGACGAGCTGTACAGCGAAGAATAAGGCAATAGGCGACAGGATCGGAAGAAGCGAAGGCTTGATCATTTCCTTAATCGCTGCGCCCGTCAGCAGGTCAACGGCCTTGGCATAATCCGGACGGCTAGTGCCCTTCATAATGCCCGGGTCGGATTTAAACTGACGCCGTACTTCCTCGACAATAGAGGCGGCCGCGCGTCCCACAGACTGCATCGCCCACGCTCCAAAGAGGTAAGGAAGAAGACCGCCAAACAACAGACCGACCACGACATAAGGATTGGTCAGGCTGAAATCGGCAACCGCGCCTGTGAGAGGGTTACCTGGTTGTGCGGAGAAGAACGCGATGTCTTGGGTATAGGCCGCAAACAGGACGAGCGCGCCGAGACCGGCGGAGCCAATCGCGTAGCCTTTCGTCACCGCTTTGGTTGTATTTCCCACCGCATCGAGAGCGTCCGTTGTATTGCGCACTTCCGGATCAAGCTCCGCCATTTCCGCAATGCCGCCGGCATTGTCGGTGACAGGGCCGAACGCGTCGAGCGCGACAATCATACCGGCCACGCCGAGCATGGCTGTAACCGCAATCGCGATCCCGAACAGTCCGCCAAGCGAGTAAGTGGCGATGATGCCGGCAATAATAATCAAAGCCGGAACAGCGGTCGCTTCCATAGAAACTGCGAGGCCTTGAATAACGTTCGTGCCGTGTCCAGATTCTGACGCCTCGGCCACGGATTTAACCGGGCGATATTTCGTGCCCGTATAAAACTCCGTAATCATCACGATAAGGCCCGTGATAAGTAGTCCGATCACTGAGCAAACCAACAGATCCATTCCGGAGAATCCGGCTGGGTTCGCTAAAGTGTCTGACCCTCTTATCTCGCCGAATCCAAGCATCACATAGATGACGCAGGCAATGGCGGCGGCGGATAAAACGCCCGTCACAATCAGGCCCTTATAAAGCGCGCCCATGACATTCTCTGACCCTTTGGAAAGTTTCACGAAGAACGTGCCGATAATTGAGGTCACAATACAGACCCCGCCAATTGCCAGCGGCAACATCATCATATCGCGGCGAAGGACGCCCAAGGCATCTCCGGCGAATAAAATTGCGGCGAGAACCATCGTTGCAGCAAGTGTCACAACATATGTCTCGAACAAATCCGCGGCCATACCGGCGCAGTCACCAACGTTATCGCCGACATTATCCGCGATGGTGGCAGGGTTGCGGGGGTCGTCTTCCGGAATTCCGGCTTCGACCTTCCCGACCAGGTCACCGCCGACATCCGCGCCTTTGGTGAAGATACCGCCGCCGAGACGGGCAAAGACGGAAATCAGAGACGCGCCGAGTGAAAGCGAGATAAGACCGTCGATCACGTCGCGGGAGTCATATGAAATTCCCAGCGCTTCGGTGAGAAGCCAGAAGAATCCGGCAATGCCAAGCAGAGCTAGGCCAGCCACGAGCATACCTGTAATGGCGCCCGCTTTGAAGGCGACCTTAAGGCCTGCGCCCAGAGAGCTACGGGAGGCTTCTGTTGTCCTTACATTGGCCTGAACAGAGACGAGCATGCCGATATACCCGGCCGCGCCGGAGAGAACTGCGCCGAGGATAAAGCCGACAGGGGCAATCCAGTTGCGGAACAGAATGAAAAGCAGAATAGCGACGACAACGCCGACAATAGCAATCGTTTTATATTGTTTGTTGAGATAGGCCTTCGCGCCTTCCTGAATCGCGCCTGCGATTTCATTCATGCGCTCCGTGCCTGTGGAGGCTTTCATGAGCCCGGCACGGGTCACAAAACCGTAGAGAACAGCGAGCAAGCCCGCTGCGAGAATTAAATAGAGTGTCATAACAACCTCCCTTTGCTTTCGCCGGGTGCCAAAATAGATGTCCCCTCGCGCCATATTTGGTCGCAGGTTGGTCCGGCAATGTTATGAAGTTGGCCGTGTCAAAAACCGTAGCCTCTTATCGGGCTTAGGCGGGACACGCTTCCCCTCGCGAGTGTGAAGTTGGCCGTCCGCCCCGATGCTATCAACTAGATCTTATTCGGACGCTTCCCTTCGCGTAGGAAGTTTGTTGCAAAGTGTTAAGGTGGCGTCAAGGGATGTTTCAAAACAGTTTGGTGACAGATCCGAGACTATAACAAGCCATCAAAATCAACGTTTTGGAGCCGGAATTTCAGTCTATTCGACAGTGACGTCCAGATTCATTTTAGGGTGAATGGCACATTTCACCTGAAACTTTCCGCGCTTGTCAAACTGCACAGTTCTGGTTTCACCTTCTTCCATAGAGCCGGAATCGAAATCCATTTCGTCAGAATCAACAAATGCGTGATGCAGGAAAATGTCGTCATTGATAATCTTCAGGGATTGTCCGGCCTGAATAGTCACTTGGCCGGGGGCGTATGTTCTCTTTTTTTGTGAAATGACGATGTCACTATTGGCCTGCGCGAGAACTCCAACAGGGAAGGCGATGACGCTGACAAGGCAAATAGCATGAGAGAGTTTTAGTTTCATGCAGCCGAGGTTATAGAAGAGTCGTTAATATTCTCGGAATCTGTTGAGCCTGACTGAGCGGCGTTTTGAATATAGACCTTTGCCAGGAGGAGGGTGGCGCAGGTGCCTTTGCCGAAGGCAGATCGAAGACGTAACTCCCCGCTGTGAAAGGACATAATTTTCTGTACGACCGATAGACCGAGTCCGGCGCCTTCATACCGCCGTGAATAGCTTTTATCGGCTTGCTCAAACGGTTCAACCATCCGGGCAAGGTCTTCGGGTTTTATTCCGATGCCGTCATCAATAACATCAAGAGCAACGGAATTGTCGGGGCAAAGGCGGATGTCGACCTTAATACGTCCGCCAACATCATTGAACTTAACGGCGTTAGATAGAAGATGAAGAACGGCCTGTTGTAAGTGGATGCGGTCTCCACGAACTTTGACCGGGGCCATATGGCTATTCCAAATAAGGCGTAATTGTTTTGGTTGCATGTCCTTAGCGATAGTTTTTAAGCAAAACGTTACAACTTCTTTCAAGTCGACAACTTCCTGGTTGGCTGACAGGATTTTTGTATTAGCCGTATCGGCAACATTCAGAACGTCTTGAACAATTTTCAAAACCTGTTCCCCGTTTCGCGAGATAATCTGACACATTTCGAGTTGTTTGGAGGCTCGTCCGCTTCGCTGATGATGCATCGCCATAGCATCTGCAAAGCCGATGACAGCATTTAGCGGGGTTAAGAGTTCATGGCTCATGGCCGCCAAGAAGAGAGTTTTAGCGTGGGCCGCTTCGGTTTCGTCCTTGGAAATCGTCAAATTTTGATGAGCTTTTTTGGCCGAGGTAATATCCGTCCAAAGAATCAAGCGTCCGCCTTCCGCCGTATCAAACGCGTTGATATGGGCCCAACGCCCATCCGCAGACCGGATTTCATTTTGATCTTCATCGTAAATATGCGGAATATGTTTCGGGACTCCGCTTCGGTGAAAATAGGTCTGAAGGTCCGCGTTTAACAAGTTTGCGCCTTGTAGCTCGGGAAATAGGCTCCGCACCTGATTATTAACGACAATAATCCGTTCATCAGCATCGGTTAGAATAACAGCGTCTTTGGAGTTTTCCAAGGATTCAACCAGCCGGGTTTGCGCAAGCGCTCGCGCCGTTTGTTCAAGATCGACACGGCCGCGCACGCTATCTTGCATAGAGCGGAGTGTTTTCAGCAACGCCCCGGTTTCGTCCTCTCCGCCTTTCGGGATATGCGTGTTCAGGTCTCCAGCGGAAATTTTCCGTGCCGCTTGAGCGGCGGCTTTGAGCGGTTTTATGATGGTGACGCTGAGCCAACTGGCAAGGAGAACAGACAGAGTTAGGGCAAGCCCCGTAGCTATGAGAGAGTAGCGCTCCACCTTACCTATGCCCTTTACGGCGCTTTCTCGGTTTCTGAAACTTTCATTGGCTTGAAGCTCAATTATAGTATCGAGTTCCTCTTCAATTTGTAGCGAAAGCGTCGCTTGTTTTTGCCGCGCAGCCACACTCAGCTCTTCCTGGTTTGAGAGGAAAGTTACTGCCCACTCACTTGATAGCGTCTCCACTCGCTCAAAATGACTGGTCGCGCGTTCGGATATAGATCGTTCTCGCGCAACTACGAGGTCACTTTGAAAGACTTCAAGGCGATTTTCTAAAGTTTTTTTCTCTACGCCATTGTATAAATCACGTTCCATTTGGGCAAAGGTTTGCCCGGCGGCGCGGGCATAATTAATCGCCATAAGAGGGCGGTCATAAGTATATTCCACCACAGCGCCGGTGGTGGAAATGGCGTGAAAGGCATAGCCGCCCAATAGAGCCAGTAAGGTTGCCATCGTTAAAAAAACAAAAAACAGTTTTGCGCGGACGGATGCTAAAACTCTAAAAGCGTTATTCAGCACCTTAGAATTTCCGGCGCTTCTTCGTCGCAAGGTGTGGATTTGTATTCGTCATTGGTAAGTCCTATTAACGCCTCAAAGAGATGGCTCCGAAGACTGAGCTATAAAAACAATCTTAGGTTATGCGGCGGACTCTATATGAGAGGGGTTAACACTTTCGGAATACTCGGTTTCCGGCCCAAGCTGATTATAAGGGAGGGCTTCTGGCAGAATAAGCGTGGCGCAAGTGCCTTTGCCAAAAGAAGAGCGTAGACGTAATTGCCCCTTATGAAGTTTCATAATTTTTTGGACAACGGACAGACCAAGTCCTGCGCCTTCATACCGTCTTGAATAGCTGTTATCGGCTTGCTCAAAGGGTTCAATCATCCGTGTAAGATTCTCGGATTTAATTCCGATGCCGTCATCAATAACGTCAATAGCGACGGAATTATCAGGTTGAAGACGAATATCGACTTTAATGCGGCCGCCTTCATTGTTGAATTTTACGGCGTTGGACAAAAGATTGAGAACCGCCTGCTGAAGTCTCACGCGGTCGCCCCTGACTTTAACCGGATCCATTTGCGCATCCCAAATAACCCGCAAGCGTTTCGGCTGCATTTCAGAAGCAATTGTTTTCAAGCAAAAAACGACAACCTCTTTCAGATCAACTGTTTCCAAATTCGCCGATAATATTTCCGGGTTTTCCGTATCGGCAATGTTGAGCACGTCCTGAACAATTTTTAAAAGCTGATCGCCATTCTTGGAAATGATTTGACACATTTCGAGTTGTTTCGGGTCACCGCCTGATTGTTGATGTTGCATGGTCATGACATCGGCAAATCCGATAACCGCATTAAGCGGCGTGCGCAGCTCATGGCTCATCGCGGCGAGGAAAAGCGTTTTGGCCCGGTTGGCGGCTTCGGCTTGTTCCTTGGCGATCATCAGGCTTTGGTGGTCTTTTTTAGCGGCCGTAATATCTGTCCAGATTATCAAACGTCCGCCTTCTTCGGTGTCAGACGCGTTAATTCGCGCCCAGCGTCCGTCATCAAATCGGATTTCGTGGTGAAGCTCATCATAAATATGAGGAATATCTTTCGGTACGCCGCGGCGGTTAAACAAAGTCTCCAAAGCCATGTTCATAATGTCGACTCCGTCCAGGTCCGGAAACATAGTCTCGACCTGATTATTTGCCACAATTATCCGTCCGGACGCATCGGTCAGCACGATGGCGTCTTTGGAGTTTTCAAGGGATTCCGCCAATCGGGTCTGAGCCAGCTCTCGCGCTGATTGCTCGCGGTCCATTCGCCCGCGAATGTTATCCTGCATGGAGCTCAGCGTTTTAAGCAGAGCCCCGGTCTCGTCATCACCGCCCTCAGGGATTTTAGTATTTAGGTCCCCGGCGGAAATTTTCCGCGCAGCTAGAGCGGCAGACTTCAGCGGACGAATAATGGTCAGGCCCAGCCAACTGGACAAAAGAATAGAAAGAGCCAGCGCAAGCCCTGTCGCCATGAGGGAATAACGTTCAACCTTTCCGACCCCTTCCAAAGCGGATTCCCGGTTGCGGAAACTCTCATTGGTTTGCAATTCAACAATAATATCGAGATTATCTTCAATTTCAGCTGCCAGTCTGGCCTGTTCCGCCCGCTGGGATACGCTTAGCAGAGCCGGATTCAACATCGAAATTTTCGCCCAGCGTTCCGTTAGCGTCTCGACATCCGTAAAAAAACTTTCAGAACGGTCTGAAATAGAGCGCTCTTTCGCAACAGATAAATCGCTCAAAAATGTCTCAAGCCCCTCGGCTAAAACCTCTGGCTCTGATCCACTGACAAGGTCAAGTTCCATCTGGGTGAAGGTCTGCCCGGCAGAACGCGCGTAGTTAATGGCCATAAGCGGGCGGTCAAAGGTGTTTTTGACAACGGCCCCAGTCGTAGAAATAGAGTGAAAGGCATAACCGCCCAGCAGAGCCAATAAGACAACCATAGTCAGAAAGCTGAAAAACAACTTTGACCGAACGGATATTAGAACTCTGAAAGCGTTATTTAGCACTTCATCCTGTCCATCTCTCAGTAATCAGAATATTTCGTGATGTCGTCATGCATTGGGGCCAATATGGCGAGAAGTTTATTCTGAGTACGAAATGGAATGTCATTGTCGTCCATTGCTTTTTGCAGATCCTCGACAAGTGCGTTGAAATGCCGGTTATCTATTCCTAGCCCTGCATGTGATTTATCCATATCCTGTCCGGTATAAACGCATCCGCCATCTGTTAGGCTGCAGATGTGTTCGACCAGGAGGTTCTGAAGCCTTGGGATGTTGGAGTTATCAAATATATGAGAAATGCGCGGATTGCTCAGTGAATAATCAAGCATGTCGGAAATAATATCTGTCACGCCGTCATGCCCGCCTAGCTTGTCATAAAGCGTGGTCTCATCTGCCGAGGCCGATAGGGGGGCAAGAATTACAAAAGAAATCGCGCATATGGCCGTAAGGGTATTTCGGAATTTCAACATCTTAAAATCCTATCTGAATGGAGCCATAAGCCCCGCTCTGGTTTTCCTGAAGCGCAATGTCGCCGAGATCGACATAAGCGGCTGTGAGGGAAATGTTCTTGCTCGGAAACCAAGCGACATAAGCGGCGGCCCCGTCGTTTTCTTCGGCAAACCCCAAATTATCAGGCTTGGTACGGTAATCGACCCCGACAGCCAGATGTTTATTAAACATATAGGCCGCAGAGCCTTCAAATTCGAGTTGGTAATTGTCCGACTGATCGCCGCCAAAGCCGAGTAGGCCGAGTTGGTTGGCTTTCGTCCCGCGCGCTGTGCCGGTCAGGATAAGACCATTGTTTAAAAGCAGCTTGGTTCCCGAGACGTAGACATCGACGCCTTCATCATCCTGAGCGCCCAAAGCGGCAATCAAATCCGAGTTTTGGTTCTTTTTATATTGAGCGCCGACAGATATTTGCGGAAGCCAGCTATCCTGATCATAGACCGCGTCGCCTATGACTCGCACCTTGGCCCCGATAATATCCTGCGAGAAAGTATATCCATCGCGGAGCCCCAGCTTGGGGCCTGTATCGCCGAGATCAAAATCCTGACGGGCATAAGACAGCTCAACCCGGTTTTTAATTCCGACAGACGCGCCGTAGCTTCTGAGTTGAAAATCCGGAAGTTCGACTTGGGTGTAATGCGTGTTTCCACCCCAGGACGTGTTGCTGCCATACCCGGAGATAACGGCCCAGTTTGTCAGCCCTGACCCGGCAGAGCCTTCGACCTGACTGACCGCGCCTGTGGCCAGAAGGCGGCCTTGGTCCGGCTTTATGGACGGCGCAGCCGAGCAGGCGCCCAGAGCAAGCGCCGCAAACCCTATCACAATCGTCTTTTGAAGCATTTCCCACTCTTCAATCGGCGACCAGCCATCCCCGACCAATCCATTTAGAAGTGCAAAATCACAAAAAGACCTTAATATTTCATTGAATAACGCTGCGTAAAGCTCAGTCAAAGCGGCGAAGTTTATCCGTTAAAGGCTTAGCTTTTACATCTAACCTCTAAGCCGCAAAACAATAGACCTGATGGTTTGCGTGGCTTTTTCGGCATTTTTAGATAGGGCTTTCGGATCCAGAGCCTCGCCAAAGGTCAAACGGAAGGTTTTACCCTTTTTGTTCAACAATTCGTGAAAGAGGGTGATGTCCCTCAACTCAGCGTTGAGTTTCGAAAAGAGATAATACAGCGTAGAGTTCCTCGCTTTGATATTCAGAGGAATGATCGGGGCGTTATATTTGCGGGCGACCATCGCCGCAGAGCTTTCCCAATCATGTTCTTCTAACCCCGTCCAAGACATTTTAGCCAAACGGCCGCTCGGGAAAATTACAATACAGCGCTCAGCTTCGAGGGCCTGCTTCATCAACAATAAGGTTTCACGCGTTTTGGCATGGCTTCGCTTATCTTTGACCCACTCAACGGGAATTATAATATCTTCGCCTTTGGGAATAACGCGCAGCGCGTCGGCATTGGCCAGAAAACAGTGATCGGGACGGCGATCCCGAATGGCCTGAAACACTGCCAAGCCATCGGCCAATCCTGTCGGGTGATTGGAAATAATCACGCAGCGCCCTTCTTTTGGAATGCGGCTCAGCCCTCTGACGGCTGTCCGTGGACTGATATGGTTGGCTACACGTTTAAAAGCCTCCCGCCCTGTCAAATGGCGTACAGTGTCGGCCAGAAACACGGCGGCGTCATAGGCCAACATTCGGTAGAGCGCAGGGCGCACCGCCCGGAACAGGCGGGGGCGGGCCATAAGATGTGGCGCGCGTTCGGCAATCAATTCTTCCACAATATGCATGAGGGCCTATAAAGACGATATAAGGCAAAATAAAAAGCCTAAACTATCAGAGAAAAGGGGAGTAAATATGAAACGTCTGAAATTAAACGCGAGCCTTTTCTCGTTTATCTGCCTGAGTGGCGCCGCGTTGGCGCAGACAGCAAATGAAACGAACACTTCTTCAGAGACGCAAGCGAACGCACCTTCGCAGCCTCCAGCCCCCTGTCAGTCGGCCGAATACAGGCAGATGGATTTCTGGGTCGGTGAGTGGGATTTGACATGGCAAGCGGCGGACGGAACGACCCGCTCGGGCCAGAACGTCATTAGGCGTTCACCTTTTGGGGATTGCGTTATCACCGAAAACTTTGACGGCGCCCCCGGCAATAAGCTCAAAGGGATGAGCGTTTCAACCTACTCCAAACCGCACGGACAGTGGCGGCAGACTTGGGTCGATAACCAAGGCGGATATTTTTCTCTACACGGCGGATTGCAAGACGAGGGAACGTTCATTTTGGAAATGGATCGCCTGAACGATAAAGGTCCGTATTCGCGCATGGTGTTTGAGGACGTCAAACCCGACAGCCTCACTTGGCGCTGGCAAGGCAAAGGTGAGGCCGAGGCTGAGTGGGCCGACAGATGGGTTGTTAATTATCGGCGGCGGTAAGGCGCGACAAATCTCCAAACAAAAAAAGCCGCCCTGACGGGCGGCTTTCTAATTAATGGACTAATTAATGGACTAATTAAAGCCTATTTAAGCGGTTTACGCGTGCTGCGTTTTGCAGGCGCTTTTTTGACGGCTGGCTTGTCTTTCCCAAGGGGTTTGACATTGCTCGGCGGCAGCGCGTTGTTGAGCACTTTCGCGGCCCAGTCCCGTCCGCCGACACCAAAGGCAATCGCGGCAGCAACAGCGGCAGAGATAACCAGAGATGAGAAGGCGATTGGTACGATTTGGCCTTCGGGGTCTAGGGAAGACAAACCGATAAATATAAACAATACCATCACCGCATATTTGACAAAGGTCGCAATGCGCGGGCTGATGACCGAGGACATGAACCGGCCGAGAATACTCGCAAGGAACACACCAATGATGATCAGAATGGCTGCTTCAAGAAGCGATCCGCCAAACTCCTGCACTGAACCAAAGGCGTAGGACAGACTGTCATTACCTAATAGGTTCACAGCGGCAGAGACGCCAATAACCAGAATAATCAAGAAGGCGACATAACCTGCGGCTTTGGACGGCGAGGTTTTCAAGCCTTCACCATCGTCGAGCATCATGATTTCATTTACGGAACGGTCAAAGCCGAGACTCGGTAGGAAGTCTTGCAAGAATTCCGACACAAACCGACCGATGAAAATGGTCACAGCCAAGATAGCGGCCGCGCCGATCAATTCTGGAATGAAGTTCAAGAAGCCGCTGAGCATATTGCTGAGCGGGTCAGAAACACCGGAGATGTCCAGGGCGTCAAGCGCGGCAATAGAGAAGAGCGCAATAATCACGACAAAGACCAATGTTCCGAGGGCCCGGGCGATAGAGCCCTGAGAGCCGGTGGCAGAGGTGAAGCCTGATTTACTGGCCAGCGAGTCAAGCTGCGCGGCCTCTAATGTGGCGGTCACGGCATTTTGCGCCACTTTGGCGAGGAAATAACCGATAATGAATAACAGACCTGCGCCGAGGATATTGGCGGCGTAACTGCCGATATTGTCAAAGAAGCCGTTTACAGGGCCGAGATTTTCGGAAAGTCCGAGGCGGCCGAGGGCGAGATAGGCGGCGTATAAAACAACGAGCCAGAATAATGCGCGCCCAATGGCGTTGCCGATATTTCCGCCGCTGGTTTGGGCTTTTTTGCCAAGTCCTGTGCGGTTAATGCCGCCGGCGACGATAGATTTAATAACAAAAGCGATAATAAAGCCGAGAAGCAGAATAATCGCCGCAGAAATCGAATTGCCCACAATCGGCGGCATGCCGTCAAAGAGGCGGTCAAATTGTTCCATAATAGTATTCCCTCCAGAGAAAAATAGAAGCTGTGTAAAAGACAGGCCCGATGCCTATCAAATTAAATGCGTCTATAGGGCACGACAAACCCGTCCCCTTGCCGACAACATTAACAAAATTTCAACGTCAAAGCACGGACGAAGTTCCAAATTCTCGAAAATAGTCTTTTCAAGTGTGTTAACTCAGAGCTTTGATGCAGTCTGCCTTGACCTGGGGGAAAGGCTAGGCAAGGAGGGTTTTATGGCCCCAATACGACATAAACCGCTCTTTTACGGGCTTTGCCTATTTTCTTTTGGCCTGCTTGCTTTGGCCATTATTCTGCTCAGTCTGAAATGAGTGTTTTAGCAAAATTAAACGCCTGCATTAACGCAGGCGAGTTGGAAAAGGATCCGGCGCAAATTGAGGCCGCCAAAAAACTGGATTCCCTATTGGGTCGTTTAAGCAATCGTCCCAGCCCCGGAGTGCTCGCTAAACTTTTCGGCAAAAAGCCAGATCCCGTTATAGGGCTTTATCTTTGGGGCGGGGTGGGGCGCGGGAAATCCATGTTGATGGACTGGTTTTTTGAAGAGGCTCCGATAGAGACAAAACAGCGCGTCCATTTCCACGCTTTCATGCTTGACGTTCACGCACGAATAAATCTTCGCCGCCGCTCTGCCGACAATGACGGAGACCCCATCGCCCCAGTGGCAAAGCAAATTGCAACAAATGCAGAGCTACTTTGTTTTGATGAATTTCACGTCACAGATATTACCGACGCCATGATCCTGTCGCGCCTGTTCGACGCGCTCTGGGCCGAGGGCGTTATTGTCGTCGCGACCTCTAACCGTCCGCCGGAAGACCTTTACGAAAACGGACTAAACCGCGGATTGTTTCTTCCCTTCATAGAGAGGATGCCGGAACATTTAATCATTCACGAATTCGCCGGAGAGACAGACCACAGACTGCGCCAACTGGAAGCCGCTCCTGTTTATTACTCGCCTCTAGATGAAGAGGCCGAAGCGGGAGTAGAGGCGGCCTGGCAGCGCCTTATTGGCGGCGCGAGTCCGCGCGAAACTGTGTTGTCCGTGCAAGGGCGGGAATTAATTCTAAAGAAAACAGCAGCCGGAACGGCCCGCGCGAGCTTTGCCCGGCTCTGTGACAATACGCTCGGCGCGGCCGATTATCTTCGCCTTGCCCATGCCTTTCAGACTCTCATTCTGGAAAATGTTCCCCAAATGGGCCCGGACAGTCGGAACGAGGCCAAGCGCTTCGTGACGCTCATCGATGCCCTCTATGAAACCAGAACTAAACTAATCATGAGCGCCGAGGTCGAACCAAAAGACCTCTATCAGGACGGCGACGGCGCCTTTGAGTTTGAACGCACGGTCAGCCGCCTGATGGAAATGCGAAGCCATGACTATCTGGCCGAGCGTAGGAAGATGGAGGCACCGGCCGAGGCATAGGCTGCGCCGTTCCTCTCTACCTTGACTGCCCCCGCTTTTTTCGGATCGGCCTTTGTCCCGCCCCGCCTAACGATAGTTTCAATGTATTGAGGCGCGGATGAGACGCGGAAGAATAATGTATCCGAGGGCTTGCTTGCCATTGCAACGCCCGCCGCGCCCCGCTAAACCACGGCCAAATTCAATCGCCTGAATGGAGATTCCTATGGCACGCGCAAAAATCGCCCTTATCGGCGCCGGTATGATCGGCGGAACCTTGGCCCACATCGCGGCCCGCGAAGAGCTGGGGGATGTTGTCCTCTTTGATATCTTTGAAGGCACCGCCAAAGGGAAGGCGCTTGACCTCTCCGAAGCTGCGCCGGTTTTTGGTAAGGACTCCAACCTCAAAGGCACAAATGATTATGCCGATATTGCGGGTGCAGATGTCTGCATCATCACGGCCGGTTTCCCGCGCAAACCCGGCATGGACCGGTCAGAACTGATCGGCAAAAACCTCGGCGTCATTAAACAGGTTGCCGAAGGCATAAAGGAACACGCGCCGAAAGCCTTTGTCATCTGCATTACTAACCCGCTCGACGCGATGGTCTGGGCCTTGCAGAAATTCTCCGGTCTTCAGCCGCGCAAAGTCGTCGGCATGGCCGGCGTTTTGGACAGCGCCCGTTTCCGTTATTTCCTTGCCGATGAATTCGGCTGTTCTGTCGAAGACGTTCACGCCTCTGTTCTCGGCGGCCACGGCGACACAATGGTGCCGCTCGTGCGCTACTCCACCGTGAACGGCGTGCCGCTTCCGGATCTGATTAAAATGAAATGGACAACGCAAGAGCGCGTCGACGCTATCGTCGAGCGTACTCGTAAGGGCGGCGGCGAGATTGTCGGCCTCCTCGGAAATGGCTCGGCCTTCTACGCGCCCGCAGAATCCGCCATTGAAATGGCGAAATCTTATCTGCGCGACAAGAAACGCATCCTGCCTTGCGCGGTGCGTCTCTCCGGCCAAATCGCCGGCGTTCGCGGCCTCTATGTCGGCGCCCCGGCCATGATCGGCGCGCGCGGCGTGGAAAAGGTCATGAATATCCGCCTCAAGCAAGACGAGCGCGAAATGTTCATGAACTCCGTCGAAGCGGTCGAGAAAATCATCGCCGATTGCAAAGAGATGGAGCCGGAGCTTAAAGACTAGTCTCTCATCAGCGCCGTCTCGGTCCGCCGTGACGGATAACACCAAAATATAAAAGCGGGCCTCCGGGCCCGTTTTTTTATTGCGCAAGGGTCTCCTCGTTAATATCCACTTGTAACGATATGGCTCCACCGTGCATTTTCGACGCCCTTTTTTTTGTCGCTCCAATCTGATATTATGTTATATACATAACTATTTGCGGGGCGGCACGATGAAGAGACTTTTAACTTTGATAGCTATTTCGGGTCTGGGTTTGGCGGGGCCAGCTATAGCCCAAGGCGGGCCGGACGAGAGTCTAGAGAGTTTCTGCGCCACTGCTCCGAATGAGCTTCTTTCCACGATAGAGGGGAGCTGGAGTTTAAAACAGGGCGCGGGGGTGGCCATGGGGCAAGGATTTCTTCCGATACCTCTCATGGCTCACCCACCACAAAATATTGATATTGACGTCGATAAGGAAGCCGGTTTGGCGTCTATTCAACAGGGAGGAGAAAAGATTGTTCTTGCGCCCGTGGCTCCTGATGGCGTCGCCGAAATCGACACTATGTTGCGGGAGTCTGACGCAGAAGGTATGATCGACACGTCGGGGGGGTGTGATTGGTATTCCTTGCCGCTCATGGTTGGGTCGAATCTCTATGATTTATCAGCCGATGTCAAAGGGCTATACAAAAACTCAACTACAGTGATATTAGGGAGTTTGGGAGCGTTTATGGTCTGTAGAGATTCAAATGGTCCTATGGAGTTGGCTCGGACAACGTCTGACGCCCCTGTCATGGTGATCGAGGAGTATAGGGAGCTTTGTCCGAAACGTGATTTGGTGCCTGATGAGGGCGAACTGGTCATGACGTTGTTGGTGAAATTCAATGGCCCCAATTCCGGCTCGGGAGTCCTCTTGTTTGAAGGGTATATGAATGGTGCTTTCGCAGGGGCCAAAGCCCCGGTGACCTTGACGCGAAACTAAGCGTTTAGTCTTTCGCCCTTATCTGGCGCCTTGAAAGCAGTCCTCTGTCAAGCCCCTCTTGGCGGAGCGCTCTCGCATATCCAAAACTCAAACTTGCCAGATTTTACATTTCCCTGCATGAGGCATTCATGACCCAAACGACCCTCGAAACGAACCGTCTCCTTCTCCGACCGATTGACCCCGAAAAAGATTTTGAGGCGTGGGCAGATTGTTTCGCGGACAAATCCACCATGACCTATATTGGCGGCGGGCCGGGATACAATCGCGCGCAATCCTGGCGCAGCATGGCGACGGCGATCGGTCACCAACAGATAAGGGGATATAGCTTTTTCTCGGTGATTGAGAAATCCTCAAATGAGTGGGTCGGGCGTGTCGGTCCGTGGTATCCCGAAGAATGGCCGGAGCCGGAAATCGGATGGACGATCCATCGAAATCATTGGCGCAAAGGCTTTGCCAAAGAGGCCGCGGCGGCCTGTATTGACTACGCGTTTGAAACCTTGGGCTGGGACCGAATCATTCACACAATTCAAGACGGCAATATTGCGAGTATGAAAACTGCCGAGGCCTTGGGCTCTAAACGCGATTATTCTTTGAAAGGCATCCCCGCCATTACCGATGAGCTGTGCTGGGTCTATGCGCAAAACCGCGCGGATTGGGAAGCGCGAAAAGGGGTTTAAATCCAGCCGGCCTCACTGACCTGCGCTCGGCCTGAACGACTGACAGGGGCTGTCAGGCCGTTTTTCAAAACAAGCTCGATTTTACCATTCGCTTTTTTGACGGTTTCAATTCCTTTCTCGGCCACCCACCAGGAACGATGCGTTTGAACTCCTAAAAGCGGCGCGGCTTCTTTCACGGCATCTGAAAGACGCATCAAAATCATTTCGTCTCCGGCCGAGCTGTGCACCCGGACATAGTGATCTTCGGCGCTGATGGCGTAAATTTCGGCGTCCCGGAGTTTCGGCGGCAGGCGCTCCAGTAGCGGAGCACGGTCCGCGCGCTCCTGGATTTGTGCTTCTGCCCGGCGTTTATGAACCAGCGCGCCGACAAAACAGAGAATAGCAGAAATCAGCCAGACATATAAAATCGTCATCACGACATTCTGCCAATTATAAGGGGGGTAGAGGAGAAACATGAAAGCCGACACGCAAAGGGTCGCGCCAGCAGACTGACTCAACACGCCCTGCCAGAAGTTCAAAGTTCGGTTAAGCCGTTCCGCGACGAGGTCGACCATTCCGGCCCCGAACCCGCCCGCCAGGCACAGGCCGACCCAATAGATCAGCCGCCCTGGAAGCGGCATCCGGCTGGTTCCAAGCGGCCCCAATATGGCAAGAATTGTTCCTGCAATCAGAGAGGTCGCCATCATCGGCAAAAAGAGTTTAATTAGGAACTTCACGGGAAGGCGTTCTCTTAAAAATCGGATCCGTTGACGTATCGTGAACGGTATAGCCTTGTTATTCAAGCGTAAAACCTGACCATTCACGGCCCGTGAACGATAAAACGCGTCCTTTCACGACGCCAAAGCGCCGCTTCACGTATCCCGGCTTTTATCCCTGAATTCCCCGTGCATTATCTCTTCATACCTAAACGCGTCACGGCGCAAAACTTCAAAGGACTGAACATGACACACCTTATCAAAACCTCTTTTCTTCTTACGGCGGCTCTCGGCGCTTTAGCACTAAGCGCCTGTACGACCACAGAAGCAAAAGCGAAGCCAATGGCCGCCTCTGCCACAGAACCCGCCGCTCCTGAAATGAAGTCCGGCGCCGCAACGTTAACCATAAACGTCTCGGGGTTTGAAGTTCAGGAAGGCAACGTCATGGCCGCCCTGAGCGATGAGGCTGGATATGGCGGAAAGCCGCTGCGCGGCGCCACTGAACCTGTCACAGGCGAGACCGTGAAGCTGATCTTCAAAGAGCTGCCCGTGGGGACCTACGCGATCCGTATGTTCCATGACGTCAATGGTGACGGAGAAATGAATACTAATGTCTTCGGCATTCCGACAGAGCCCTATGCCTTCTCAAATAATGCGGCTGGCACGATGGGTCCGGCGCCGTGGTCCAAAGCCAAGTTTGAAGTCACCGGAGACGGCGCCGTCCAGAACATCACCTTTTAATCCAACTGACCCCAATTCCCGGAGGACGCTATGACCCAGTTGAATCGACGCAATATACTTCAGGCCTTCGGCGCTCTGACCGCCACGACCGCAATGCCAAAACTCGCTTTCGCTCAAGCGGCAAACATGCCCGATTGGCACATTGGATGGCAAAACTCTGTCCGCCGTCAATTGCAGACAGAATCTGTAAAGCTCGTGAGCGGGGCGTTGCCGTCTGATTTGGCCGGAACCTTTTACCGTAACGGCCCGGCCATTCACGAACGCGGCGGAGTTCGAATGACGCATTGGTTTGACGGCGACGGGATGGTTCAGGCCTTCCGGATGGGCGGCGGTGAGGTCTCTCATATTGGCCGCCCGGTCGAGACCGCGCTCTATAAACAGAACGAAAAAGCCGGGCGGTTTACAGTGGGCGGATTTGGCACGACGGTTAAAGACGCTTATCCAATGACTGGCCCGGATAGCGCTAATGCGGCGAATACCAGCGTGCTCCCCGTTGGCGATGAGCTTTGGGCACTTTGGGAAGGCGGCTCAGCCTATCGAATGAATCCCGAAACTCTGGAGACCTATGGCCCGAAAGTCTGGACAGACAAATTACACGGCATGCCTTTCTCGGCCCATCCGAAAATTGATCGGAAAGGCCATATCTGGAACTTTGGCCAAAGCGTCGATATGAGAGCGCTCATCCTATACAAGCTGAACCCGAAGGGAGAGCTGCTCGAAGCAAAGCTGATAAGAGATGTGCCGCCCGGCATGATACATGACTTCTGTATTACGGACCGACAGTTGATCTTTGTGGCGAATTCCTTTCGCGCCGTTCGGAACGGTCACAATTATCTCAGTCAGTTTGAATATCAGAAAGACGCCCCGCAACGGGTCATCGTTCTGGATATGGATGATCTGGATAATCGGCAGGATTATGACCTCTCGCCCGGCTTTCAGTTTCACTTCGGCAATGCTTATCAGGAGGATTCCGGAGATATCCGCTTCACGCTATGCAAAACAGACGGGGCTGAGTTTGTTTCGCATAGCGCAAAGTCCCTGATGCGCGGTGAACTCCCGGATCACGGGCCGACCACTTTATCGGAAGTCGTGTTAAAGGCAGGCGGCGCCGCCTCTATTGCGCCCATTACGGAAACTCTAGCCAGCCACGATTTCCCGCAGTTTAATCCTGCTTTTGGCGGAAAGGCCGCGCGCTATCTCTACACAGTGGGTAAATCTGAGGCGAACCGTCCGGGCGAGACGGCGATTTTGCGGCACGACCTTAAGACTCACGAGCTACAATCCTACGATTATGGAGCTGACTGTCTGGTTGAAGAACATTTGTTCATTCCGTCTACAGCATCAGATTTCGAAGACGGCGGCTATCTTATTGGGACCAGCCTAGACTATAAAGCAAAGGTGACCCGCTTGAATGTGCTCCGCGCAGATAAGGTTGCTAATGGTCCGATTGCCGTGTTCGAATTGCCTTACGCTTTGCCCCTGGGCTTTCACGGGGCGTGGAAGAGCGCTTGATTTTTGATTGGATGGGAAGGCCGCAAACTTTTTAGGCAAACACCCCTAACAAAAATCAGGTCTGCTATTCTGATTCCTTGGTTGCGGGGGCCGCTCGCACTGCCTATATGGGGTAGGAATTTTGGCTCGGTTTCGGGTCAAGTCCAGGAACCCTAGCTAAAGCGGACACGACTTCATGAACATTCACGAATACCAGGGCAAAGCTGTCCTCAAAGAAATTGGCGCGCCTGTTTCGAAAGGCATCGCCATCTTCAACGCCTCCGAGGCGAAACAAGCAGCCGAGGCCCTGGGCGGCCCGCTCTGGGTGGTCAAATCCCAAATTCACGCCGGCGGACGCGGCAAAGGTAAATTCGTTGGCGCCCCAGAAGACGCCAAGGGCGGCGTACGCCTTGCGTTCTCCGTCGACGAAGTTGTAAAAAATGCTGAAGAAATGCTTGGCGAATATCTCGTCACCGCGCAAACAGATGAAGACGGTAAGCAGGTCAACCGCCTCTATATCGAAGACGGCTCCGACATCGAAACAGAGCTTTACCTCTCCATTATCATTAACCGCGAAACCTCTCGCGTCTCTTTCATCGTCTCCACCGAAGGCGGCATGGACATCGAGGCGGTTGCGCATGATACACCTGAAAAAGTCATCAATTTCGACGTTGACCCGGCAACTGGATTTATGCCGCATCACGGACGGACTTTAGCCAAGGCGTTCAATCTTTCCGGCGACTTAGCAAAGCAAGCTTCCAAGCTCGGCAAGACGCTCTATGAAGGCTTCCTCGCCAAAGACATGAGCATGCTCGAGATTAATCCGCTCATTGTCACCGAAGATGGTCGCCTGCATTGCTTGGACGCGAAAATCAGCTTTGATGAAAACGCGCTCTTCCGTCATCCTGATATTCAGGAACTTCGCGACATCACCGAAGAAGATGAAAAAGAAACCCAGGCCAAGAAATTTGATCTCTCCTACGTCGCCCTCGATGGCAATATTGGCTGTATGGTCAATGGTGCAGGTCTGGCCATGTCGACCATGGACATCATCAAGCTCTATGGCGCAGAGCCGGCCAACTTTCTTGATGTGGGCGGCGGAGCGACGAAAGAAAATATCGTTGCCGCGTTTAAAATCCTGACATCGGACGACAAAGTTGAAGGCATCCTCATCAATATCTTTGGCGGCATCATGAAATGTGACGTCATCGCCCAAGGCACTGTCGATGCGGTCAAGGAAGTTGGCCTCGAAGTGCCGCTGGTGGTCCGCCTCGAAGGCACAAATGTCGAAGCGGGTAAAAAGATTATCAATGAGAGCGGCCTAAACGTTATTGCCGCTGATGATCTCGACGACGCGGCGAAGAAAATCGTTGCTGCCGTTAAGTCATAAGCCCGAAGATAATTCAAAAGAGATATATAAATGTCAGTATTAATTAACAAAGACACCAAAGTCATTACGCAGGGCATGACCGGCAAAACCGGCACGTTCCATACGGAACAGGCGATTGCTTACGGTACAAAAATGGTAGGCGGCGTCACCCCAGGTAAAGGCGGCACCGAGCACATCGGTCTTCCGAATTTCGACACGGTCGCGGAAGCCAAGCACTCCACAGGCGCAACAGCTTCTGTGATTTACGTGCCTCCGCCCTTCGCAGCGGACTCCATTCTTGAGGCGATTGACGCCGAGATGGAACTTATCATTGCGATTACCGAAGGCATCCCTGTTGCAGATATGATCCCGGTCAAGCGCGCGCTTCAAGGCTCCAAATCCCGCCTCATCGGCCCGAACTGCCCCGGCGTTCTGACCCCGGATGAGTGCAAAATCGGCATTATGCCCGGCAAAATTTTCAAAAAAGGCACATGCGGCGTGGTTTCACGTTCCGGTACACTGACTTACGAAGCTGTATTCCAAACCACTCAGGTCGGCCTTGGCCAGACGACGGCGATTGGTATTGGCGGCGACCCGATTAACGGCACGAACTTCATCGATTGTTTGGAATTGTTCCTGAATGACGATGAGACCAAGCAAATCATTATGATTGGCGAAATCGGCGGCTCAGCCGAAGAAGAAGCGGCGGAATATATTGCGCACATGGCTAAAAAGGGCATTAAGAAACCGATGGTTGGTTTCATTGCGGGCCGCACAGCCCCTCCCGGACGGACAATGGGCCATGCCGGCGCGATTGTTTCCGGCGGTAAAGGCGGCGCAGATGACAAAATCGCCGCAATGGAAAAGGCAGGCATCAAGGTGTCTGACTCGCCAGCGCGTCTCGGCGAAACCATGATGGATGTCTTAAACAGTTAGTTACGGATACATATGTAATACTCAGGCGTAGCTCGTTTGAGTATTCACTAGACCCAGAGGTCGACCTATGGCGGACAAGAGCCGTTCTGATCAAAATCAGGAATTCCTGGACACACTTTTCCTGGACGGCGGAAACGCCGCCTATCTGGAACAGATGCAGGCGCAATATACGCGCGATCCCCGAAGTGTTGATGCCAGTTGGCGGTCTTATTTTGCTGACCTTGGCGAAGAGACCGAAAATGCCCGCCACGTTGCGGACGGTCCGGCCTGGAAGCAAAAGAACTGGCCGGTTGCGGAAGATGGCGAGCTGACCTCTGCCCTGACAGGGGATTGGGGCGCAGATCCAAAAGCCGCCGAAAAAGCAGTAGCTCACGCCAATCCAAATCTGAGCGAAGACGAAGTTCAGCAGGCGGCTAAGGATTCTATTGGCGCGCTAATGATGATCCGGGCTTACCGCGTTCGCGGACATTGCATTGCCAATCTGGATCCGTTGGGTTTGGCCGAACCGGGCGAGCATCCTGAACTCGATCCTGCGACTTATGGGTTTTCAGACTCTGACCGAGATAGAGACATCTTTATCGACGGAGTGTTGGGACTGGACTATGCGACGGTGAATGAAATCATCGACATCGTCAAACGCACCTATTGTTCCACCCTTGGCGTTCAATTTACCCATGTGTCCAATCCGGACGAAAAAGCCTGGATTCAAGAACGCCTTGAGGGCCCTGAGAAAGAGATCAGCTTCTCTAAAGAGGGCCGCTTGGCGATTTTGCAGAAACTGATTGAAGGCGAAGCGTTTGAGCAGCTCCTGCATAAACGCTACCCCGGAACAAAGCGGTTTGGACTGGACGGCGCCGAAGGTTTACTCCCCGCTCTAGAGCAAATTATTAAACGGGGCGGTCAATTAGGTCTTAAAGACATTAACTTCGGCATGCCTCATCGCGGACGTTTGAACGTGATGGCGTCCGTCATGCAAAAACCTTATTCCGCGATTTTTTATGAATTTTTAGGCGGCGTCGCCGCTGGCGGTGAAGACTTTGGCTCCGGGGATGTGAAATACCATTTGGGCGTTTCGGATGACCGTGAATTTGACGGAAACTCTGTTCACCTGTCGCTCGCCCCCAACCCGTCCCATCTGGAAGTGGTCGCCCCTGTTGTGATAGGGAAAACCCGCGCCAAGCAGCAAATGGCCTCTGGCACATACCGCTCTCATAAACCCGAAGAAGTTATGGCGGTTATCTTGCACGGGGATTCGGCTTTTGCTGGCCAGGGTGTGGTCATGGAAACTTTCCAGATGTCGCAGCTTACGGGCTATAGAACGGGCGGAACCATACACGTTGTCGTCAACAATCAGATCGGCTTTACTACAACGCCGGACGAGTATCGCTCCGGCCAATATTGTTCGGACGTCGCGTTTATGGTCGAAGCGCCTGTTTTTCACGTAAATGGTGATGACCCCGAAGCGGTAGTTTATGCAGCACGTATCGCGACTGAATACCGTCAAAAGTTCGGCAAGGATGTCGTTCTGGATATTACCTGTTACAGACGCTACGGTCACAATGAGGGGGACGACCCGTCCTTTACTCAACCGCTTATGTATAAGGCGATTGCTGACCGCCTGACCACGCGTGAGATTTATGCTGAACGGCTGATAGAGCAAGGTGATCTGACGAAAGAAGATCATGAAAAGCGCGTCGAAGACTTCTATGCGTTTTTGGATGAAGAGTTTGAAAAGGCCAAAACCTACGAAACCAAACAACCGGATTGGTTGCAGGGAGTTTGGCAAGGGCTGAGCCTTCCGACGGAAAAAGACGGGAAGCGTCGAGGCGATACGGATGTTGATCTCGAGACCTTAAAAGAAATCGGTAAAAAAATCACGACGATCCCGAATAGTGTCAATATTCATAAAACGCTGAAGCGGATTATCAAAGCCCGCGCCGAGAAAATTGAAACGGGTGAAAACATTGACTGGGGTCTGGCGGAACATCTCGCGATCGGGACGCTGATTACAGAGGGCCACCCGGTTCGTTTATCAGGCCAGGATTCTGAGCGGGGAACATTTTCACAGCGCCAATCTCACTTTATCGACCAGACGGACGGCCATAAATATACGCCGTTAAATAATCTGTCTGATGACCAAGAATATTATCAAGTTCTCAATTCGCATCTGTCCGAAGAAGCGGTGCTGGGATTTGAATACGGCTTCTCTACTGCAGCTCCGAAAGCGCTTACGATTTGGGAGGCCCAGTTTGGGGATTTCGCCAATGGCGCTCAAGTTATGGTGGACCAGTTTATATCTTCCGCCGAGCAAAAATGGCTCCGCATGTCGGGTCTCGTTATGCTCTTGCCACATGGCTATGAGGGGCAAGGTCCAGAACATAGTTCCGCCCGTCTGGAACGCTATCTCCAAATGTGCGCCGAAGATAATATGCAGGTCACAAATATTTCGACGCCGGCCAATTATTTCCATGCGCTGCGCCGTCAGGTAAAACGTCAATTCCGCAAACCCCTCATAAATATGAGTCCGAAAAGCCTGTTGCGTCACAAACTCTGTGTTTCAACACTGGAAGAGATGGCAAGTGATACGGAATTCCACCGTTTGTTGTGGGATGACGCGGAATATCGTCCGGAATCAACTGAAATTAAACTGCTTCCGGACGCAAAAATTAAACGCGTGATATTGTGCTCCGGCAAAGTTTATTTCGACTTGTTTGAAGAACGCGAAAAGCAAAACATAAATGATGTTTATTTGCTCCGTATTGAACAGCTTTTCCCTTATCCGGATGATGCGGTACAGGAGGAATTAAGCCGATTCAAAAAAGCTGATATCGTCTGGTGTCAGGAAGAGCCGAAAAATATGGGCGCTTGGTCCTTCATTCATGAATTCCTTGAGGAGAGCCTTCAAGCGATTGGCGCGAAAACCACGCGGCCTCGATATGTCGGGCGCGGCGCTGCGGCCTCGACGGCGACTGGTATCAGCGCTAAACATAAAAAAGAACAACAAGCCATTCTTGACGGGGCGTTCGCCAAATAGGCGGCTCCTTAAAAGGTAAGACGAAAATTATGACAGATATTAAAATTCCAAATGTCGGCGAAAGTGTTTCGGAAGTCACAATTGCAAGCTGGATGAAAAAAGCCGGTGACAGCGTCAAGAAGGACGAAGCGATTGTAGAGCTAGAGACGGACAAAGCGTCTCAAGAGATTGTTTCGCCTGAAGACGGCGTACTGGAAGAAATTCTGGTCGCAGAGGGCGATGTCGCTGAAATTGGGAAAGTGATTGCCAAACTGGGTTCCGGCTCCGGAAAGACATCTTCCAAAGAGACTAAGGACGCCAACAAAGGTGACGCGGAAACAAAATCTCAAACTGAGGAACCGTCTTCTGATGAAGCCGCCGACGCAGGTTCTGCCCTTGATATTGATGTGCCAAATGTAGGCGAATCTGTTTCAGAAGTGACGATCGCGTCCTGGATGAAACAGGTGGGCGACACTGTTGAAAAAGACGAACCTATTGTCGAGCTTGAAACCGACAAAGCCGCTCAGGAACTCGTCGCGCCTCGCTCCGGCATTATCGTCGAGCATTTGGTCGCTGAAGGAGATACGGCGAAAGTCGGCCAAACGATTGCCCGCCTCGGCGAGAGCAATTCCGCGCCTGCCAAAGGCAAGCCTGACGCGCCTTCTAAGGGGGATGAAGGCGGCGCGGTTGGCGGAACGCCGTCTGTAAATAAAGACTCTGGATCATCAGACGCCGTTGCCATGCCATCCGCTGCTCGCATCCTCAAAGAGAGCGGGATCGATGCCGCTGACGTTGAGGGCACAGGCAAGGACGGCCGTATTACCAAAGCGGATGCGCTGAAAGCAAAAGATAATCCGCCGGTGAAAAAATCTTCTTCTGATAAATCGGATTCGGCGCCTAAAACGCCGTCCGCGCCGCGTGAACTTGGCGCTCGTGAAGAGCGTGTTCGCATGTCCCGCCTCCGCCAAACAATTGCCCGTCGGTTGAAAGACGCGCAAAACACTGCGGCCATGCTCACCACCTATAACGAAGCGGATATGAGCCATATCATGGCCATGCGATCCGATTATAAAGAACTGTTTTTGAAGAAACACGGCATCAAGCTCGGCTTTATGAGCTTCTTCGTCAAAGCTTGCGTTCAGGCGTTGAAAGACGTCCCGAGCGTCAACGCCGAAATTGACGGCACAGATATCATTTATAAAAACTATTATGATATCTCGATTGCGGTCGGCACGGATAAAGGCCTTGTTGTGCCTGTGTTGCGCGATTGCGACGAGCTGTCGCTTGGCGGCATTGAAAAAGGCATTGGCAAATTGGGCGAAAAAGCCCGCGATGGGCAACTGTCTATGGATGATATGTCCGGCGGCACCTTTACGATCTCTAATGGCGGCGTCTATGGCTCGCTGATGAGCTCACCCATTCTCAACCCGCCGCAGTCCGGCATACTTGGCATGCACAAGATTGAAAAACGCCCTGTTGTGGTAGATGACCAGATCGTTATCCGCCCGATGATGTATCTTGCTCTGTCTTATGATCACCGTATTGTGGATGGGAAAGAAGCTGTGACTTTCCTTGTTCGGGTAAAAGAATGTCTGGAAGACCCGGAGAGACTTCTTCTTGATTTGTAAAAAAAGGCCGCTTTGCGCGGCCTTTTTTATTGGAGATCTCTAAGATTGCGAAAATCCGAAATTTATGCTACTTTAAATAAAAACGAGGGGGATTTATGACAACTGTAGTGAAAACGCCTATCTGGTTCTGGCTGCTAGGCATTGTCTTTCTCGTATGGAACCTCTTTGGGGTGATGAATTATTTATCTGGCGTTATGGCAACGCCGGAAGGCCTTGCGACGCAAGGTTATACCGAAGATCAGATAGCCTTTCTACTAGACGCCCCCTCGTATTATATGACGATATTTGCTTTAGCCGTTTGGCCTGGATTGATTGGCGCTATTCTATTCCTACTTCGAAAATCTTGGGCGACGAAAGTATTTCTTTTCAGTTTGGTTTTCATTCTTTTGTCTTTGATCATAGATTTTATTGGAGGAACATTCGCCGTTCTCGGCGGGGCCTATCTCGGCATTATGATCTTCGTCACAATTATGGGTTTCGTGCAATATTTTGTCTCCAGAAACTTAGCGAGCAAAGGTATATTGCACTAAGCCTGATTGACCTCAAAGCTTCGCGCGCCTAAGTCTCTGACACTAGATTTAAGCGCGGAGTTTTCCATGTCAGAGAAATATGATGTCATTATAATTGGCGGCGGGCCAGGCGGATATAATTGCGCCATTCGCGCCGGACAGCTTGGCTTGAAAGTGGCCTGCATCGAAAGTCGGAAGACACTCGGCGGGACGTGCCTGAACGTGGGTTGTATTCCATCTAAATCTCTTCTCCATGCCACGGCTTTATACGAAACCGCGCAGAAAGACTTCCCTGCTATGGGCATGAAAGCCACGGTTGAAGCTGATGTTCCGGCGATGATTGAAGCGAAGAATAAGATTGTCGGCGGCCTAACCCAAGGCATCGAATACCTGTTCAAAAAGAACAATGTGGAACATATTAAAGGTTTTGGTAAAATAGTGGGCGAGGGCAAAGTCGACGTCGATGGCAAAGTCTATGAGACTAAAAACATTGTTATCGCCACGGGGTCGGAGGTGGCAACTCTTCCAAATGTCGAAATAGATGAGAAGCAGATTGTCTCTTCAACGGGCGCGCTCGACCTGCAGGAAACACCGAAAAAAATGATCGTTATTGGCGGCGGTGTCATCGGTCTTGAGCTCGGTTCAGTCTGGCGCCGACTGGGCGCAGAAGTGACCGTCATCGAGTTTCTTGATGTAATACTGCCGGGATCTGACTCAGAATTGCAAAAACAGGCATTACGCACGTTCAAAAAACAAAAAATGAAATTTGAGCTCGGTCGGAAGGTGACAAAAGTCACAAAGTCAAAATCAGGTTTGAAAGTCGAAACGGAAGCTTCTGACGGCGGGAAAGCCAAGAGCTTCGATGCCGACGTCGTTCTGGTGTCTATCGGTCGCCGTCCCTTTACTAAAGGATTGGGTCTGGAAACTCTGGATATCAAAACGGACAAACGCGGCTTCGTCGAAACGGACGGTCACAAAACTTCAGCCAAAAATGTTTGGGCCATTGGAGACTGCACAACAGGTCCAATGCTAGCACACAAAGCGGAAGAAGAATCCGTTGCCGTGGCGGAACTCATTGCAGGCAAAGCTGGGCATGTGAATTACGACGTAATTCCAGGCGTTGTTTATACGCATCCGGAAATTGCCACGGTCGGAAAAACCGAAGAAGAGCTGAAAGAAGCCGGTATTCCCTATAAAAAAGGTAAATTCCCTTTCACAGCCAACTCACGCGCGCGCTGTAATCATGAGACGGACGGATTTGCTAAGGTACTCGCCCATGCTGAAACAGACGAAATTCTTGGCGCTCATATTATTGGGCCATTGGCGGGAGATATGATCCACGAAGTCTGTGTAGCGATGGAATTCAAAGCAGCATCAGAAGACCTTGCTCGAACCTGCCATGCCCACCCAACAGTCTCCGAAGCCGTTCGGCAGGCAGCTATGGATATCGAAGGCTGGGCGATGCAAATGTAGTCTTTGCGGGATGACAGCTGAGCTCAACTTTAAAAATCTTTCTCATCCCGTCTCGAGCCGTCGGGATGAGGTTTATTATCCCTGACAACGTCTCCTAATAAATAACATTTTATTCATATTTGAATGCCCTTCATGCTTCAAGGGGTAGGACACCCGTTGCCAAATTGCCACATATGCTCTGTAAACTTAGTAAAGCGGCGATTTTTTGCTCGCAAGAGCCGTTCAAATGCGCATAGGTAAAGTGAAGTGACGTTAATAAACGCGCTTCCAATATAAAAAATAATAAAAATACAAATCAAATCGGGAAGAAATTATGAACAAGCAAGCCGCTTTATCTGCAAGCCTGTCTGCAATCGCGATCTCATTATTCATGAGCGAGTCTGTTCTCGCTCAGGAGAGACAATCTGCAATTGACGCTTTAACAGACGAAATCGTTGTAACGGCAACAAAAAAATCTGACGCTGAAAATGCACAGGATGTGCCGATTTCTATTACTGCTTTTAGTAGTGGAAGCTTAGAGGCCTTGAAAGTCCGAACGCTTGAAGATTTGACTTTCTCCGCTCCCAACGTTTCTCTCGACGATGTGGGTACGTCCCGCGGCGGTGCGAACTTTTCTATCCGCGGACTCGGTGTGAACTCATCTATTCCGTCAATTGACCCGACCGTAGGTGTATTTGTGGATGGCGTTTATCTGGGTACCAATACCGGAGTGGTATTTGATGTCTTCGACCTCGACAGTGTGGAAGTTTTGCGCGGACCGCAGGGTATTCTTTTTGGCCGGAACACAACAGGGGGGGCGATATTGCTCAATACCGGTAACCCCACGGACGAGCTTGAGTATAAAGCACGTTTCGCTGTGGAAGGTCCCGTCGATGAAGGGCGCGGCGGAATCAATACCTTTGCGCAAGGTGTCGTGTCTGGCCCATTGGTTAAAGATAAGCTCAACGGTAAAATTGCCGCCTATTACAACAATGATGATGGGTATTTCAAAAACCTAGCAACAGGTAACAATTTCGGCAAAGCGGAAACATATATTTTGCGCGGTGCATTGGAATTTATGGCCTCTGACAATATTCGGTTCCTAGCCAAAGGTGAATATTTTGACAGTGACGGCCAAGGCCCAGCCGGCCAGAACCGCGGTCTTTTCGAACGGGATTCATTTGATTTTTCTATCGACAATGAAGGTGATTATAAGTCCGAAGCACTATCCGGAACTTTGAAGACGGAAATTGATGTCGCCTTTGGTAACGGACAGATTACGAATATTTTCGGCTATCGGGACACCGAAGGGTCTACGAACGGAGATATCGACTCCACACCGTTAAACCTATTCCATTCCACAACGGAATATGCCCAGGATCAAATTTCAAACGAACTCCGATATAACGGAACGTTTGGAAAAATTGATCTCACGACTGGTGTTTTCTACTTTGATCAAGATGTCGCTTATACTGAGACACGCGAATTACAACGCGCTCTAACGCCTACGCCGCTCCCGATTTTTTACGGTGGTGGTTATCAAGAGCATTCCGTCTTAGGTGTGTTTGGCGCGATTGATTACAGCGTGACTGACAAACTGAAAGTGCTTCTGGGTATCCGCTATTCCGAAGAAGAAAAAGATGCTGGGATTACATATATCCAGGCCAGAACTCCGTGCAGCGTTGTAGATAAAACCTGCCCGGTCTCAGGCGTCAATATGGACGTCCCCGCCCCCTTGGGCGGAGGCCTGAATAATGGCTTCACCGATAGCGATAAATGGACAAACTGGTCTCCGAAAGTCGGTTTCCAGTATACTCCGAGCGATAACTCGCAGTTTTTTGGTAACTGGACCCGTGGCTATCGTTCCGGCGGATATAACTTCCGGATTACAGCCCCGGCTCCATTCGAGGCAATTTTCCCGCCGGGATCAGATCGGGCAACAGACGAAGAGAAAGTCGATTCTTATGAATTGGGCACCAAAATCGACTTTGCAGATCGACGAGCTCAAATTAATGCATCTGTCTTCCTGACAGATATCTCGGATATGCAGCGTGAGCTCAATTTGTCTGACCCGGTAACCGGTGTTTTGCAGACGATTGTCAACACGGCTGACGCGACGGTAAAAGGTCTTGAGGTAGAAGGGCGCCTGAAAGCGACCGACAATATCCTTTTTACAGGTAATATTGGCTTGCTCGATGGGGATTATGACTCCGTCCTATTCGATATTTCAGGTGATGGCGTGGTCGATGACGCCGATCTGGCGCTGGATATTCCGCGTGTTTCACCGATTACTTTCGGGGCCGGCGTCATTCATGACCTAGATTTAGGAACGTCGGGCGGCCTAACAACCCGCGTGAATTTCCAACGTCGTGACGAATTCGCCTATACAGATACGAACTTTGGTTGGATCCAAGCGGCGGATATTTTGGATGCGAATATTACATGGGATACACCCGTCCAAGGCGTGTCGCTTTCCTTATACGGTAAAAACCTTCTGGATGAAGTTCAGGCCGGCAATGACACACAACTTCCCTTTGGCGGAAATATAGCTCCCTTACTTGGACAACCAAGCCTCGCAAATGGTGTAAACCGCCCATATGATCGATTCCCAGCTGTGGGCACGCTTTCGCCGTTGAAAAAAGGTCGCTTAATTGGTCTGGAGCTAACCATTCGCGGTTAGGCCGAGCCACAGTTACAAAATCAAGCCCCGCTTCGGCGGGGTTTTTTACTGGGAACAGAATAGAGAGGGAGGGGTAATTTTAGCAGGATCTGTACAGAGGCTTTATGAAATACTTATATACCACACTTTGTCTCGCCGCTCTGGTTTCCGCGTGCTCGCCTTCTGATACGGCGCAGCAGACGAATTTAGCGGCTGCTTCAACTAATATCATGACAACAAATGCGTCATTTGACACCGTAGAGACAAATCTACGCCAAGCTTTGCAAAAGCGAAATTTAAAATTGTTTACTGTTGTAGATCACGGCGAAGGCGCCAAGTCTGTTGGTATGGATATTGGCCAGTCCAAACTGTTTATCTTCGGCAATCCAAAATCAGGCACCCCGTTAATGATGGAAAGTCGTGAAATGGGATTAGAGCTTCCGATGAAAATTTTGGTCTTTGAGAATAAGCAAGGAGAAATTGGGTTGCGCCGCACCGATATAAAGGCCTTGTCGGATGAATATAGTTTGACGGATCAAGCCGAGCGCATCCAGAAGATCGACATGACTCTGAGCGCCATTTCAGAAGAGGCGGTTTCAGGCTCGCAATAAATGTGAAGGACCCTAATGTTTTCTTAGGTTTAGCTTCCCTGACTCACGCGTCTGTTCACAACCTCCAACACTTCGAGAATGGCCTCAGGGATATTTGTCCCCGGAGGAAAGACCGCTTTCGCGCCCATTTTCTTCAACGTGTCGACATCTTCGGGTGGGATAACGCCGCCGACAATTATCATAATGTCCTTGCGGTTTTGAGCGCTGAGCGCGTCTCGCAGTTTTGGAACGAGACTTAAATGCCCAGCCGCCAAAGAGCTTGCGGCGATAACATCGACATCTGATTCTATGCCTAACTCCGCCGCTTCTTCAGGCGTTTGGAAAAGCGGACCAATAACAACTTCAAACCCCATATCGGAAAAGGCCGTCGCGACAACCTTTTGGCCGCGATCATGCCCGTCTTGCCCCATTTTGGCGATGAGGATTTTAGGTTTGCGGCCTTCAAGTTCTGTGAAAGCGTCAATCCTGGACTTAGCATCTTTAAAAGAGGGGTTGCTCTCATCAAAGGACGATGAATAGACGCCTGTAACGCCGGCAGGCTTAGCGTCAAATCGGCCATAGACTTTCTCTAGCGCCGAGGACATTTCCCCAACTGTTGCCTTTTTGCGGGCTGCATCAATGGCGAGTTCCAAAAGATTGCCTTTGCCGCTACCTGCCGCTTGTGTCAGGGCGTCGAGCGCTTCCATCGTGGCCTCTGTATCACGCTCAGCTTTTAATTTATTCAAGCGGGCAATCTGTCCCTTACGGACTGTATCGTTGTCGACTTTCAAAATCGGAATGTCGTCTTTCTCATCAGAAAGGTATTTATTGACGCCGACGACAGTTTGCGCGCCGCTGTCAATGCGGGCCTGAGTTCGGGCTGCGGATTCTTCGATGCGGAGTTTTGGAATTCCGGCCTCAATCGCGGCCGCCATGCCGCCCAGCTCTTCGACTTCGCGGATATGACCCAAGGCTTTTTGAGCCAAATCATGAGTCAACTTTTCGACATAATAACTTCCGCCCCAAGGGTCGATCTGGCGCGTATGTCCGCCTTCAGTCTGGAGGAAAATTTGGGTGTTTCGGGCGATTCGAGCCGAGAAATCCGTCGGCAAGGCCAGAGCCTCATCCAGAGAATTTGTATGAAGGCTTTGCGTTCCTCCGTCTACTGCGGCCATGGCCTCAATGGCGGTGCGCCCGACATTGTTAAATACGTCTTGCGCGGTCAAAGACCAGCCAGAAGTCTGGCAGTGGGTGCGGAGCATTGTCGATTTCGGATTCTCCGGTCCGAAGGGACTTATCAATTGTGCCCAGAGAAGGCGCGCGGCCCGCATCTTGGCCACTTCCATGAAATAATTCATCCCGATCGCCCAGAAAAAAGACAGGCGCGGGGCAAATCGGTCAATTTTCATTCCGGCATCTAGACCCGTGCGAACATATTCTAAACCATCTGCAAGCGTATAACCCAGCTCAATATCGGCGGAGGCTCCTGCCTCCTGCATGTGATAGCCGGAAATTGAGATGGAGTTGAATCTCGGCATATGGGTTGAGGTGTGGGAAAAGATGTCTCCAATAATCCGCATGCTTGGTTTGGGCGGATAAATGTATGTGTTCCGCACCATAAATTCTTTCAGAATATCATTCTGGATTGTGCCGGAGAGCTGCTCCTGCTTGACGCCTTGTTCTTCAGCGGCAGCAACATAAAGCGCCAAAACAGGCAATACCGCGCCGTTCATAGTCATGGAGACGGACATTTTATCAAGCGGGATTTGATCGAACAAAACCCGCATGTCGTAAAGACTGTCAATCGCGACGCCTGCCATGCCGACATCGCCCGGCACGCGCGGGTGATCGGAATCATATCCTCGATGGGTGGCCAGGTCGAAAGCGACAGAGAGGCCTTTTTGTCCGGCGGCCAGATTGCGGCGGTAAAAGGCGTTAGAGTCTTCGGCGGTAGAAAACCCGGCATATTGACGGATCGTCCATGGCCGCTGAACATACATGGTAGGGTAGGGGCCCCGAATATAAGGCTCCGACCCCGGCATAGTGTCCAGATTTTGCAATCCTTCAATGTCACGCTCAGAATAATGCGGCTGAACCGCAATACCTTCAGGAGACATCCAGTCTTTGCCGCTGCTAGGCTTTGAGAAGGTGTGGCCTAAATCAATTTTAGTGAAATCGGGATAAGTCATTTGGCGGCCTCCCGTAATTTTGCCGGTTTTGTTTCTTCGGCGCGGTGTAAAGTGACGCCCAGAATAGGGTCGTTTTTTGTGTCGCGGTCGGATTTTGCCGCCGCGATAGACTTTTGAAGAGCCCCCGAAGCAATGACACCTTCAATGCCGCCCCCGGTTTCTATCGCCTGAAATTCTGTCCAAGCGGCTTCTGCAATTTTTTGCGTGAGAGCTTCGTGGAAATAACTGCCATGGGCCGCATCATTGACCTGTCCGAGGTGGCTTTCTTCCATCATCATCAATTGCATATTGCGCGCAATTCGGTAGCCGAATGGGGTGGCTAAGCGGGGGCTATCGGAGGGTGCGTCTGTAAAGGGGCGTAACGTGATATAATCGGCGCCGCCGCAAACCGCCCCAAAACCGGAGGCCATAACACGGAGTAGGTTCGTCCAAGGATCAATGCTTTGCATCATGCGAAGACTTGAAACGCTATGAATAGGGATGTCTGTGCTTACGCCAAAACTTTCCGCAATGCGTGTTATAATTTTCCGGGCTGCCCTGACTTTGGCAATCCCGAGGTGACCGTCACGATCTGCGGCGAGACGAACTGAAAGTTTCGTCTTCGGGCCGTATTGACGCCAATAGTGAGCGGCGCTGGCCGCCATCACGCTGAGTTCTTGAGCCTCTGTTCCGCCTTGATCGTGAATGGCGGCGGCATTTACACAAAGCGCTGTCCAGTTGTCGGGCAAGCCGTCCAATAGGTCATCGAGGGAAAAGGATTCTGAAGCGTCGCCAGACAGAAGCAGGCTAATGGGATCTAAGCCCAAATCCACAACCGACTCAGCAAGCGGTCGATGGGATTTGATAAGCTGCGCTGTTTCGATAGGGGCCGACGTGATATTAAATCGGAGAGGCACAAGGTTGATCCAAACCCCTTCTAGCAGGCGTTTTAAATCAGCCCGGCTTG
This sequence comes from Litorimonas haliclonae, assembly GCF_965138505.1. Taxonomy (NCBI): domain Bacteria; kingdom Pseudomonadati; phylum Pseudomonadota; class Alphaproteobacteria; order Maricaulales; family Robiginitomaculaceae; genus Litorimonas; species Litorimonas haliclonae. Next base: position 227,260 of record NZ_CBCSCO010000005.1, read on the forward strand.
TCAGTTTAAGGGCGTCAGTTGAGAGCGTAATATCCAATGCGCTCGCGCCGCCTTTCAGATCCGCTAGAACTTGCTTGTTGGCAAATCGAATATCCGGATCCCGGGCGGGTGTGCACATGTGCCAAGGGCGCTCATCTAAGAGCGGTGTTTTGAGGCGTGATTGCGGGGTCAGGGTTTCCGGTAGGTCTTTAGCGCTAAAAAATGGCCCGCGCTCCAAATCATCATCAGTTTGCCGGAGGAGGCTCTCGAAACCGGCGTCCTTCAGCCCCTTTTTCACTTGCTCCGCCCACTCATCGCGGGAAGGCGTTTCAAATTTGTTCGTTAAAGCAATATCAGTCATAAAAATCTTATATTAGTGGACAGTCAGTCTTTATGGTTTGAGGACGCGCAAGGCCAGTGTGGAACTGTGATAAAGCCTTAAAATGCAAAATTATACTCGTTCTTTATATAGGACAATTGTTTGCTGTATAGAATGTTGCCTTTCGGCGCCACCCCGCCTATATGGCGGCTAGAACACCACACACACGTTTTGGAAGATGTATGTCAAACGCCCCAACAGAAGAAACTGTCATTGATGTCGAACATTATACAGATCGTCTTTTTAGCTTCAATATCTCGCGCCCGAAATCTTTCCGGTTTCGTTCTGGTGAGTTTATTATGATTGGCTTGCCGGCTTTGCCTGATCAAAAACGGCCTATCATGCGGGCTTACTCAGTCGCATCCCCCAGCTGGGATGAAAGCCTGGAGTTTTTTTCTATTAAGGTGCCGGACGGCCCCCTTACTTCGCGCCTTCAAAAGATTAAAAAAGGCGATACGGTCCTTCTCGGGCGCAAGCCAGTAGGAACTTTGGTGCTGGATGCGCTTCTCCCGGGAAAGCGGTTGTACATGTTCTCAACAGGTACAGGTATTGCGCCCTTTGCTTCGCTTATCCGCGATCCAGAAACCTATGAACGCTATGATCAGGTTATTCTGACACATACCTGTCGCCAGAAGGCGGAGCTCTCCTATGGGCTGCGTCTTGTTGAAAGTTTGAAAGATGATCCGCTCGTCGGTGAAATGATCGGGGATAAGCTTTTACATCTGACATCACTTACCCGCGAGGACTATCCCTTGAAAGGCCGCATCACAACTTTGATAGAATCAGGTGATTTATTTACGAATGCCGGCGTTCCGCCGCTCAATCCTGAAGAGGACCGTGTTATGATTTGCGGCTCAAAAGACATGATCGATGATACCGCAAAGTTGGTTGAAGGCTTCGGTCTGAAAGAAGGGTCAAACTCTCAACCGGCTGAATTTGTCGTCGAAAAATCTTTTGTAGGTTGAGAGGGGGCGGCAAAGAAGTCCGTCTTTCTTAGCCTAGTTTCCGCTATCTCCGAGCGTCAATAATGCAATCCGAATCCCAAAACCAGAGGAGTCGCGAATGGCGTCATTGCTCAGGTTCTCTTTGGTGTAAGTCAGCTCAATGAGCGTACAATCATCCTGATAGGTTAAAGATAAGCTTTGACGGCGAAGATTATTACTGTCGATATCATAAAACCCTTTATATCTCGCTCTCCATTTGTCTGCGATCTTAACCCCCAGAGCGCCGGAGACTTCTTCTGACGGGGCATTATTTATCGCTAGTAAGGGATTGCTTTCGGAATCAATCCGATAATATCGCGTCGATAGATCAAACCTTTTGTCTCGGTAACGAAGTGATGAATCAATTCGTCTGAAACTGGAGGAGTCTTCGTCGTAGCGAACACGTGTTTTGGTTGTGAAGCGGTTTCCTAGATCCAGTACAAATAAGCCAACTAAGTCAGAATTATCGGCTAGCAGGCCAGAATTTGCTTCAAACTCGGTATTCCTGTCTGTTGTATAGCTCTGACCAAGAAATAGATGAGCACGGCTTGAGTTCCAATTGGCGCTTACAGAGGCTCCGACATCAGCGCGAAGTCCGTCCTCCCAAAGATCATAGCCAGCGGCCTTGTTAGACTGCCAAAACAGGGCTTGATCCAAGTCTATATCCGTACCGTCTTGAGCCAAGTCGACTTCAAACCCGCCTTGGTCAATAACCGTAAATTGATCCAACTTAGCGTCGCCAAAATTCTGCGTCACTTGCACCCGGGGCTCAAGGATCCAGGTCACGTCGCCACCGGAGCGAATAAAGGGATAACGGGCGTCAACGCCGACCTGTCCTAAAGTCCTGCTGAAGTCAGTTTTAGAGCCACCCTCGGGTTCAATTTCGTAATAGTCTAAACGGGCATTGGCAAAGGGTTGAACTTCAATTCCCCCTGGCGCAATCCAAGTGCGGGAATAGTCCAGGCCCAGTGTGCCGCGGCCATAATCAGTTCCCTCCTGGCGTGTAAGCCAAGTCGTATCGCCGAACAGCTTTAAGCGGCCATCCAGAACAGGGTCGGAAAAATATTTTTGGAGTTCGATCTTGGGCGCAATGATTGGGAGTGCGTCATCATTGTCTTCAAAGACGCGGAGCTGATCGTTTCCTAATTCCACAATGCGGGTGCGAAGGTCTTGAAAACCGACCGTTGAGACGCTGAGCCGTGTATTGTCATCTTGACCAACAAGATATGCCTGCGAGGTATTGCGGCGGCTCTCGGAATCGTAAACTCCACGCGTGCCGGGCTGCTCGTTCAAGTCGTAGCGGTTTAAATAATTGTCATCAGTCGCGAGCTGAACACCGAAACCATATGTCCAGAAATCCGTCGGTTCAAAATAACCGTCGGCATAAATGTGCGACCGAAGGCGTTTACCAATTGGAGCTGTGCTAGGATCGAAAAATCTGTTCGGATCGTCTAAAGCATTGCCATCTCGATCAAAGATGCTGCCATAGGTGAAACTGCCTTCGACATCGATACGCCCTGTATTAAATAGTCGGGCGAATTGGTATTCCATCAAAGGGTTTACCTTAGAGAAAATGCGCGGCGTAAAAGTGGCCTCTGTGTGATCGTCAATGGCCCAATAATAAGGGGCCTCCAGGGTAAAGCCCTTGTCGCTGGCCAGCCCAATAAAAGGGGTCAGTAGTCCGCTGGCGCGTTCCGCACTTGGGTCTGGATGGGCAAGATAGGGGGTGTAGAGAACAGGGACACCCAAAAGTTCCAAGACCGCATCGTTATAGCGTATAGTTCGCGTATCTTTGTCCTGACGAACCCGTTTGGCCCTTAATCTCCATGAGGGAGTTTCCACGTCACCATCTGCGGCCCGACAGAGTTCGCAGGCAGTATAATAGGCGTTATAAAATTCGAATTCTTCTTGGGTGTTGCGATTTACAAAACGCGCTCCGACAACGCCGCCGCCTTCGATCCGGCCCGTATAATTTGTCGCTGTACCCGCTTCCAATTCATCAGACAGCTCTAGCTTGTCGGCATATTGTGTAGACCCTGTCGCGTCGATTAGAACCACATTACCATTGGCGACAATTTCGCCTGTATTTAAATCATACACGACTGTCTCGGCGCGAAGTGTTCGGTCCTGATACCGTCCTTCAACCTCTCCAGAAATGGTAAGGATATTTGCTTTTTCGTCATTCGTTAGGCTGTTGGCTTCTAAATAAATCAGATTTGGATCCCGGTAAGGACTATCAGGAGCAAGTTGCAGGGGGCGGCTCGTCCCGGCGGCCGTTTCTGGGGCGCCAATTTGGGCATAGGCTGGCGCGGCAACGGCCCCAGCGAAACAAAATGCCAAAGCGCAAATGCTGCTTTTCAAGGGGAGCGTCGCCCGCAAACGGGAGGTATATGGCAGTTGGTGTGTCATCTATCCCCTGATAATCCCGTACACTTTAATACAAAGAAAGGGCAATGAGTATGCCTTTCATTTTCCTTTAGACTTGGCCTTACCTAATCGCCTCGTCACGGTCTATGCAAAAGCCTGACTTTTTTCACTTTCCGGCGTGAAATTTCGGCCATGTAATTTCCATGACCCATAGAGGCATTATTTTCTTCGTTCGCAAAGCCCAACAGTGTTCATGCTTTCCGGGGGGGATAGCCGCCCCATCGTTTCACGGTTTTCATGACGAGCGCCGATTGAATCCGGCTGACATGGGGCAGGGCGGCAATGACGCGGCGATATAATCGTTCATATTCTTTCGTATCGGGCGCGGCCACCTTTATAAGATAATCTGCAATGCCGGTCATAAGGTGGCATTCCAGCACCTCAGGTCTGGCCAGCGCAGCTTTCTCAAAGGCTGACAGGATCGCTTCGCTTTGCCCTTCAAGTGTGACTTCCACATAAAAAGTCATGTTGAACCCAAGCTTTTCTCCGTTAAGCCGAGCTGCATAGCGTTCAATGACGCCGTCCTTTTCCAATATCCCAATACGGCGATGACAAGCTGACGCCGAAAGTCCCACGGCGTCTCCGATTTCTGCAATGGATTGACGGCAATTACTTTGTAAAAGGGTAAGGATCTTTCGATCAATCTCGTCAATCATAGAGCATAATCCATATAATCAGTAAATTTGATGTATAATATTCGAATATTGTCATGAAAGTCGAATGAAATTAGACAATTTATCGAAACAGCCTCTGTTACGTCCCCCTTAAACGCATAAATGGAGTTAATAATGCTTATTGGTGTCCCAAAAGAAATTAAAAACCACGAATACCGCGTCGGCCTGACGCCGGAATCTGTGGCTGAACTAGTTCAAGACGGCCAAAGCGTCGTCATGGAAACTCAGGCCGGCGCTGGAATTGGGGCTTCAGATGAAGAATATATAGCAGCAGGCGCTACTATCGCGCAGACCGCTAAAGAGATTTTCGACACTGCCGAAATGATCATCAAGGTCAAGGAGCCGCAAGCCAATGAGCGCGCCATGCTCCGTGAAGGCCAAATCCTCTATACATTCCTTCACTTGGCACCTGATGCGCCTCAGACGAAAGACCTGATTGAAAGTGGTTCTGTTTGTATTGCCTATGAAACGGTTACGGATGACCGAGGCTTTTTGCCTCTTTTGCGCCCGATGAGCCAAGTCGCGGGCCGTTTGTCCATTCAGGTCGGTGCGAAAGCTTTGCAAAAAGACGGCGGCGGACGCGGCGTTTTGCTCGGCGGCGTTCCCGGGACAGCTCCTGCGAAAGTCGTGATTATCGGCGGCGGTGATGTCGGCTTTAACGCGGCGCAAATGGCCGTTGGTATGCAAGCGGACGTCACGATTTTGGACCGCAGCAACACACGCATGGAGGAGCTGTCTTATTACTTTGGAAATAAGGCAAAAATTGTTCGGTCGACACCCGCTGTTCTGGACGAACTTTTGACAACTGCAGACTTGGTAGTTGGCGCTGTTTTAATCCCGGGCGCGTCCGCGCCCAAACTCGTGACGCGTGAGCATTTGTCGACAATGCTGGACGGGGCCGTTCTCGTGGATGTGGCGATTGACCAAGGCGGGTGTTTTGAAAGCTCTCGCGCCACGACCCATGATGACCCGACTTATATTGTCGATGGTGTTGTGCATTACTGTGTGGCCAATATGCCGGGGGCTGTGGCCCGCACGTCAACTTACGCGCTCAACGCCGCGACTTTGGTACATGCCAAGCGTCTGGCGCGTCTGGGCTGGAAAGAAGCGCTGGCATCTGACCCGCATTTGTTAAATGGCCTGAATGTTTGCGAAGGCAAATTGACAATTGAAGCCGTTGCCGAAGCGCAGGGCCTTGACTGGGTTCCGGCCTCAAGCTGCGTCTAAATTTTCTATTTTATAGAGAATAGTAAAAGCCCAGCTTTGGCCGGGCTCTAAAATTATATCGCCCAGAGCGGGCAGGTTAACAGTATTGGGCGGGAATTGCGGTTCAAACGCGATTCCTGCCCCGTTTGTATAGGGATCTTGCCGCTTTCCCTTGATTTGGCCCAGCTTATGGCCTGTATAGATTTGAAGTCCGGGAAGGTCCGAAAGTATTTTTAGACGCCGCAGGCCGTCCGGCGAGCTCAAGGTGACCATCGGGCGTATTCCGGTTTCCGGCACCACAAAATGATGGTCAATTTCTGTCGACCCTATTTTTGCTGAAGCCCCGAGTTCCAATTCCGAGCCTTCTATTGGACGTGCGTTGCCATGATTAATGCCTTGCGCGTCTGTTTCAAAATAATGCGTCGCTTCAGTTGTTAGGAAGTGCTCAGAAACACCGCCGCCGCCCAGATTGAAATAGCTGTGTCCCGTCAGGCTGATTGGCGTCGGCGCATCTGTTTTGGCCAACAATTCAAGACGAAGGCTATTTTTTTCCAGAGTATACCGGAACTCGGCCGTCACATTTCCGGGGTAGCCTTGGAATCCGTCCGGGCTGATATGACGAAAAACAACAGAAGACCCTTCAACCCGTCCCTCCCAATTAACCCGGTCAAATCCTACAGGGCCGCTGTGAAGGGCGTTTTCGTTTTCATTGGCGCTGACTGAAATGTTTTGGCTGTCCAGCGGAAACCTGGCTTTCTCAATGCGGTTGGATACCCGTCCAATCGCGGCGCCAAAATAAGGGTGAGGTGCAAGATAGTCGTCTAAATTATCGAATCCCAGAACGATATCTGTTCCGTCGGGGAGGCAGAAAGACTGCAACGTCGCGCCATAACTTAGAAGAGTCACGGAGAGGCCAGTCGACGTTTTTAAGGTGAAGCTGTCTACGTGGTCCCCGTCCGGTAATGTGCCAAATCTTTGAATAGGTATCATGCGCCTGCCTTACGCGCCGAGCTGTCGCTTGCCAAGGCGGGGGGCAATGCCGCATATTAAATTCTAATTTAGTGAGGACAAAGTTATGAATACGCAAAGCGCCGTCAATGCCAGCTCCGGTTTCATGATCCCGGACCCGACAGAAGTTCCAAGATTAGAAGGAAAAGTCTCGGACACAGAGTGGACGCTTAGAAAGCAACTGGCGGCGACCTATCGACTTTGCGCGCTTCATGGGTGGTCAGACCTTGTGTTTACCCATATCTCTGTTCGCCTTCCAGATGAGGACGGGGAGGAGCGTTTTCTGATTAATCCCTACGGCGTCATGTTTGACGAAATGACCGCCAGCGCTCTTGTTAAAATCGATCTGGAGGGGAAAATCTGTCAGGATACGCCCTATTTTGTCAATCCTGCAGGGTTTACAATTCATTCCGCGGTTCACATGGCGCGAGAAGATGCCGGATGCGTCATCCACGTCCACACACCTTATGGCATAGCCGTAAGCGTTCAGAAAAAAGGCCTGCGCCGCTATACGCAGTTTTCCATGCAGGTACAGCACGACCTCGCCTATCATGATTATGAAGGCATTGCGCTGGAACTGGAGGAGCGCGAACGTATCGTTAAAGATTTGGGAGACAAATCTCTTATGCTCTTACGAAATCACGGAACCCTGACATTGGGCAAAACCTGCGGCACCGCCTTTTTGCGCATGTATTTTTTGGAAAATGCCTGCAAAACTCAAATTCTGGCGCAATCCGTTGGGTCTGAGGACGCCCTGCATGAAGAGCCTGAAACGATGGGGCAAAAAGTATATCAGCAGGGGTCTGCCGCTTTCGTTCCAGGTATGGGCGACAACCTCGTCTGGCCGGGGCTTATGCGAAAGTTGCAAAGATCAAATCCCGGTTATGATCATTAGAGCTTAGCAAGATTAAAATGTTGTCCGTTTGACCTGACACGTCGAAACCAGACTGTAATAAGTCCATATTAAGCCTAAGAGCTTTAGGTGAAATCATGGTAGAGGTTACCAAACAGGTCTGGGGGAATGACCAAAAGGGACAGACAAGTTTATGATTTCAGAAATTTGCGCTTTATATTTATCGGGGGCGAGTTTTGTTCTCCCAACTGAATGCGCCGTTGATCCGGCCTCCCGAACCGCCGTTTATTACGAAACTTTTGACGCCAAGCCGCCGAAGCCCAAACCCGTAAGGCGGCCGCGCCCCCGGATAATTGATCATTCCAAGCCGTCCCCGGCCTCGCGCAATATGGCGGTCATTCCGCCTGGCAGTTTTATGATGGGCAGCCCGGCAGACGAAGTGCGGCGCGATAATAATGAAGGCCCGCGTCATAAGGTAAACATAGATTATACCTTTGAGATCGGAAAATATGAGATCACCTTCAATGATTGGCGCAAATGTGTGGCGGGAGGCGGGTGTCGGGGGTATCGCCCAAAGGACGGTGGATGGGGACGGGGCAATCGTCCGGCCATTTATATCAGCTGGAATGACGCGCAGAGCTATATTAAGTGGCTAAACCGGACGACGGGATATAGATACCGCCTGCCGACGGAGGCCGAGTGGGAATATGTGGCACGCGGGCAAACGAAAGAACCCTTTTCGACCGGTACGTCTATTTCAGCCGCGCAAGCGAACTTCAACGGCGAACACCCTTATGGCGACGCGCCTACAGGGCAGTATCGCCGAAAGACACTGCCGGTGGGAAGCTTTGCTGCCAATAAATTCGGCGTCTATGATATTCATGGCAATGTTTATGAATGGGTGCAGGACTGTTGGAATCCAAGTCATGTCGGGGCTCCGGTAAATGGTAGCGCCCGTACTGATGGCGACTGCAAATTCAGGATTATGCGCGGAGGCTCTTGGGTTACCCATGGATATCAGATGCGCGCCTCAAAACGCCTGCGTTATACAACCGATTACAGATATGATGATTATGGCTTTAGGCTCGCGCGAACCATAGAAAAGTAATTCGTGGGCTTTTGGAGAAGGCAGAGTATGAAATCCTAATAGTGAAAATCTGCCGGACTGGGGTCGTCACCAAAACCGAATTTGGATGGAATTTTCTGCCAATGTCGCTGATATTCAAACGGGCATGAAGACAGATGTAATGCAGGACAAAATCGACGCGTTGGAAACCGGACTATTGAATAAACTTTCGGAGCTTGAGGCGCTCAGTCCTCAAACCTCACCGTCGATTGACGCTGTCGATTAACTCTTAATTGGGTGACGTCCGGGCGGGAATAATGACCGGCCGGATCGAAGTTCTGGCGCTCCTGCCGAATTTTCGCCGGGTCGAGCTTGCAATAACGAAGTCCGGTTTCGGCTTTTAGAGGCGGCAAAACCCAGCTGCCGTCAGGTGCAGCGACACAGGAGCCTCCATCTGCCGGCATGTCTCCGAGTGAGGCTCTGATTTCTTCCGCAAAGGGCGTGTCGTCTTTGACACAATCGGGAGTCATGACTGAGCCAACAGAGACGCAATAGCTTCGGCCTTCTTTGGCCAGAACAGGCGTTAAGTCCTCGGTGTTTCTCATATTTCCGGGCCAGCAGGCGATGTGAAGGTCTTCGCCTTGGCCGTAAAGCGCCGCGCGCGTGAGCGGCATCCAGTTTTCCCAACAATTCAGGCCGCCGGCCGTAAAATCGCCCAGCTTATGAGTGACAAGCCCCGCGCCGTCCCCGGGACTCCAAACCAGTCTTTCTTCGTAGGTTGGTTGAAGTTTTCTATGAACTGAACAAATAATTCCCTCTTTGTTTATATAGACATAGCTACAGTAAAGCGAATGGCCGGAGCGATCATGAGGGCGTTCGATAATACCAAGATAGGCGGCCATCCCCGCCGTTTTCAAAGCCGAGCAGACCCCGTCGAGATGTCCGTCCTCAATGGTGACGGACTGATTGGCATAATGCGCGAAAATTTCTTTCTGTTTTGGATTATCAAAAGCGGCGCCGCCTGTCCCGTCTAGCCAGAAAGGATAGCCGGGGACAAAACCTTCGGAGAAGACAATCAGATCTGCTTCTTCTTTGGATGCGGCTTCAATGGTTAGAATAACCTGCGCCAAACCCTCGTCGCGATTTAACCAAACGGGCGAGAGCTGGGGAAGAGCCAATTTTAACATTTACAAGCCTTGAAAAGCCGGGTGTGTTTCGGGGTTAACGCCATTTTAACCATGACTTCAAAGTCATTGCTAAGGGAATTTTGCTACACAGTTCCAAAAATATTGGGATTGGGTATGTTTAAACAGTTTAAAAAATCAACCTCAGGTAATTTCGCGATAATCGCGGCGATTGGTTTATCTGTTATGCTTGTCGCCATTGGCGCGGCGGTCGATTTTACCTCCGCCACGAACAAACAGCAAAGCCTTCAGGATATGGTGGATAATGCCACTTTGGCGGCGGCCCAGATAAAAGACGGACGCCGGAAAGACATGCAAATCATGGTCGATAAGGTCATCGCGCAGCACAATACCGGAAATTGGCCGATAAAAGCGAAAGTGCGGCTAAAGAACGATGTCGTTTATGTTGAAGCGTCTACGCAATATAAAACAGTCTTAATGGGAATAGTCGGGAAGGATAAAGTAGACATAAATGCGGACGCTGGCGCGCCATTATCAAAATCAACGCCAATTAATTTGGCGCTGGTCTTGGATACGACAGATTCAATGTATGGCGACAATATTCGGGATTTGAAAATTGCGGCGAAGGAAATGGTATCGGTTATGGAAGACGCCGAAACTGATGTTCGCATGGCCGTGATACCCTTTGGGAAATACGTAAATGTGGGAATGAAAAACAAACGTGCCCATTGGATAGACACGTCAAAAGACGGGACGTACCGAGAGTATGAGCATTGTTACAATGAACAAAGAACGATTAAAAAGAGAGAGTGTCGCGGTACGGGTCAGTACCGATACGAAGACATTATTGTCGACGGACAATATAGAGGTCAACGACGCATTGAAGAAAAAGAATGCACACCAGGCGAATACGAACCTACGGGACGTCGAATTTGCAACATGCGCCGAACGAACTATACTTGGTATGGATGCGTTGGGTCACGCCAATCACCTGATAATGAGCGGGCCCCTTACGCGTCCCGCCATATTCCTGGCATTATGAACGAGCGCTGCGGCACGGAAATGCTTCCTCTCGTTAAAAACCTCCGACGAGTGACTAGAAAGATTAATGATCTTGAAGTCAGGGGGGAGACTTATATGCCTTCCGGCGTGATTTGGGGGTGGCGTGCGTTGCAGAAAGATGCGCCACTCACCGAAATACGAAAGACCTATAAGAAGAAAAGAAGCACAGACCCCATCAATGCAATGGTCGTCATGACGGACGGGCATAATACTTTATCCCAACAGAATGGTCAGATAACGCATAATGGCCGGAATGAAGACGATGCGAACAAACGAACAGAGCGAATTTGCGAGTCGGCCAAGAAAGACGGAATACAAATATATACGGTGGGATACCGCATGGGAGCCGGACGAGGTGCCATGGAAAAACTCCTCAAGTCGTGCGCCTCAGAACAGGACAATTTCTTTGATGCAAAAAATGCTGAAGAACTCAAAAGTGCATTTAAGAATATCGCGGACAGGCTAAACATGACCCGTCTGACGATTTAGAGTCAGTTTGGCCGTAAAGCTGCGCGCTCTAACTTTTATAATTAATTTTTACGGCCTGCGCGCAAGCGCGGGCTTTTCGTCTAGCAGTCTCAATTGTATCGGCGCGAGCAACAGTAACTCCGAGGCGTCTGGAACCGTTAATTTCTGGTTTTCCGAAAAGCCGAATCTGCGTGTCAGGTTCAGAGAGCGCTTCGTCAAGATTTTCATAATGAATATCACTAGACTGGCCTTGCCCCATAATAACGGCGGAGGCCGAAGGCCCAAACTGACGGATTGCCGGTATTGGCAGTCCGAGTATCGCTCTAACATGTAAAGCAAACTCAGAAAGATCCTGACTTATGAGCGTTACCAGACCGGTATCATGAGGTCGGGGGGAAACCTCAGAGAATATAACTTCGTCCCCTTTGATAAATAATTCAACACCGAAAAGACCATATCCGCCCAAGGCTTCTGTGACAGCCTCTGCCATGTGCTGAGCCGCTTTTAAGGCGGCGTTGCTCATTTTCTGGGGCTGCCAGCTTTCTCGGTAATCCCCGTCTTGCTGTAAATGGCCGATAGGGGCGCAAAAGGATGTGCCGCCGCTGTGGCGAAGCGTCAGAAGCGTAATTTCATAATCGAAATCGACAAAACCTTCGACGATGACGCGAGATGCCCCCGTGCGGCCATCCTCTTGAGAGTAACGCCAAACCTCGCCCATATCGGTTTCTTTGCGGGCGGTGCTTTGCCCTTTGCCGGAGCTACTCATGACCGGTTTAACGATGCACGGCAGGCCAATTTCTTTCATCGCCTGGCGCATTTCTGTTTCGCTATCCGCGAAAGAATAAGGGGACGTCTTCAAACCCAATTCTTCAGCTGCCAAACGCCGAATTCCCTCTCTATTCATGGTAAGCTGCGTAGCCCTCGCTGTCGGAACTATATTAAATCCTTCGCTTTCCAGGTCAGCCAGCGTGCCTGTCGCGATGGCTTCAATTTCAGGGACAACAAGGTCTGGCGTCTCTTGTTCCATTAACGCCCGCAGCGCTGCCCCGTTCGTCATATCAATAACATGGGATCGGTGTGCGACCTGCATGGCCGGGGCGTTTGAATATCGGTCAACTGCAATCACTTCAGCACCGAAACGTTGTAACTCAATCGCCACTTCTTTCCCGAGTTCGCCGCTGCCTAATAGCATAACTTTTTTGGCCGAAGCACAATGCGCCGTTCCGATAGATGTCATAATAAGGAGCTCCTGTTTGCAACGACGTTAGCAAAGTCTAACCATAGAAGCCAAACAGAAGCCTCAAATATCTGGGACCTGAATCTAATTAATAGAAAAACTCAAACTGGAGAAAATTGTATCATAATCTGCGCGGGACGTATCTTCCATGGGGTCAGACCAAATCGCATGCAGCATCCAATCCCCCGTGTCGGGTTTTGGAAAAGAAACTTTTCCTTCGGCATCTGACTTTTGAGAATCAACCTGACCTTTATTCGTATCAAGACTGACGAGCTTGACATTTACTCCCGGCATAGCTTGCCCTCTGTAGTAAATATGAGCTGATAAACTCTCTCCATCTTGAAGTCTCACGGGGTTGGTCGTTGGGACCACTTCCAGGGTAAGGCCCAGCGGCGATGTGACATAAGACGGGTCTGAGTCGCCAGGCTCTCCAACATTGACAATCGTCTTGCCGCGTCGAGAATAAATTTCGGTGCCAGGCTCGCTTATTTTACGTTTGGAAACGCGGTCGATCTGGATCGGCGTAAGGCCTTCCTCGTCAAGATAATCATTAAATTTTTCAGCCTCTAGCTCTGAATAGGCGCTTGTTGTCTCAATCGTCAGAACGTGAACGCCTTCACTGTCAAAAGAGAGTGACATTGGGTCGTTTGCGTCAGACCCAGAAATAAGGCTTTGCTGGTCTAATATGCCGTTCGGTCCGACGGAGCGGAGGGAGACAACTCTATGCGGGCTAATTGACCAACTGTTTTGGTCTTCTGGATGGCCTACCATAATCGATAAATCTGTCGTTTCTCCGATCTCAGCGGAGTAACTCCCAGGGGCAATCCAGAAGTCATGCGCGCTCGCGGGCGCAGAAAATCCAAGCCAGACTGAAGCTCCAAGGCAGAGAAGTAGCGGCGTAATTTGAGTTTTTATCATAAATCAGATCCATGCGTTTTGGAGGAGGAATAGGTGTGCTTATGTGAAATACGCTAAAAAACAAAATTTGGGCGCAAGTAATTTATCAATAAACTCCTCGTAATTGCACCTAAGGCCGGAGTCAGCGCGTAACTGTTTATAGTTTAACTCAGTTTAATGTGATATGATGATTCGGTTCAATAAAGAGAGACAGAGCTTTTAAATCATAATGCGTGAAGAGCTAGCTACATTAATTGTCCGACTTCGGACGGAAGGGAAGATGGCCATGTCAGGCATATATGATCTGACATCCTCGCATATTTACGGATTGATTTATCGCGTTGTCGATAATGAAAATGGGGCAACGCGTGTTTTGAAGGCAGTCTATCGACGTCTCTGGGAACAGCGTCATGAATTTGAACGAAAGAGCCTCGAGCCTTTGGATTGGTTGAGAGCGACGGCGCATCGCTATGCAATGGATTATAAAACAGCAAAATCCATTATTTGCGATACGCCAGCGATTTCCCAGAAAAAGTCTGATGGGGCGTCACAACAACAAAAATTGGATTTGTCCGAGGAAGAGAAAATGCTCTTAAAGCATGCATACCTTGAGACCGAATCTCTTGCAGACTTATCTGCGAGATTTAACAATAGCGAAGAGCGTATTGCGGGGAAGCTTGAGCTCATTAATCAGAAAATTAAACGGTTTGGCCAATGACCGATACACGTAAACATAATGAAGCGTTAGCGATCGCCTATCTGACAGGGCAGGCGGATCAAAAGGAGGTCGAGGCTTACCGGAAAGCTTATACCGAAGACGAAAGCTTTCGGGAGGTTGTTCGCGATATTGAGGTCTGGCTGGCTCCGCTCAATAGCGGCACGGAAGACCGGGTGCCTCCCCCGTATGTTTTTGATAATATAATGTCCGAAATCGGGTCAGATGACGCTGACTCGGCTCAGAAAATTATTCAGGCGATGAACGACAATCATTCCGGCAGGTGGAAGGCCATTGCGGCTGCGGCTTCAGTTATTGCTGTCCTGGCTATTGGCTCTCATTTCATTGGCACGGCCCCGGAAGCGCCTTTAACGAACCAAGAACAGATGATGGCTTTATTGTCTGGCGAAGAAAGTCCGCCCCTGGTCGCTATTATTTACAATCCTGTGACAAATGAAGTCGTGGCGAAATTATCTAACGTGAATATTCCCGAAGATGGCGATTTGCAACTCTGGTTGATACGTGAAGGAGAAGAAGGCCCGATTTCATTGGGTGTAATGGATCAGGCTGTAGACGATAAGCCAGTTGCTTTCTCCGTGCCTGAGACTCTCCAAACCGGAACAGATGTTCTGGCGATTAGTCTTGAACGAAAAGGCGGCTCGCCGTCTGCAGGACCTGAAGGGCCGGTTCTTTACACAGGCGCTATCGGCACAATTTAAAATATACTGAAAGATGTTTGGAGGGGTTCAGTAAACTTTTAAAACAATTTTAGAGAAGTGTTTCCAGTTTAGTTGAATCTATCTGAGTGCGCAATTTTTTCAATCCGCGCCTGACCCAGCTTTTGACGGTGTTGGGGGAAACCCCAATCGTTTCAGCGATTTCGCGAGAGCTGAGGCCATGAACGACATTCAACATGATCGCTTTGGACATATCCGAAGGCAGGCTCTCAAGGTAAGGGTCTAAGAATCTCTTGAGCAGCATAGCTTTGGCACCCGCATCCGCTTTGGCTGTTTCGTCCGGTAGGGTGTCGATCAATTCCGTAGTGTTAGGGCGTCTTTTCAACTTCCTCAATTGGTCAATAGCGCGGTTGCGTGTGACCACGAGTATCCAAGTGAAAGCTTTGCCTTTTTCGGGATTGAAAGAGCCGGAATTTCTCCAGATAGAAATATAGGCCTGTTGTAAAATGTCATGAGCTAGGGCTTCATCCTTCACCATGCCACAAATAATAGCGTTGAGTTTCCCGGATGTAAGGGTGTAAATTTTTTCAAATGCTTGATGATCTCCCAAAGCGCACTTCGACAAGCAATCTGCCAAAATCATATTTTCTTCGCTGAGAGAGTCCAAGGCCCCGATCCTTTGGTCAGATTTAAATATACTAAGCCTTACAGTAACATAGGTTCCATGATTTCACGACGAATCTTGTATGTTTTGTAACTTTTTTGTCGATTTCTCCAAAAAAGGTCAGCGTTACTGCACCAAATAATACAACCGGGGCGTAACTGAAGCACCACTAACCGCTTACAGTTTATCTTGTGATCCTGTGTGTTCGCTAAAAATGGCAGCTGTAAAAGAAATTGAGGACGAAGAATGCCAAAACTTATAAAAACAAACTCCAAAGCCTTTCGGAACCTGCTCTTAGCAGGAAGTATGATGGCTGTAGCCGGTGCTGGCGTAGCCCCTAGTTGGGCTTCAAGCCATAGAGAGGCCCCTGCTATTACAGAAACGCCTAAAGTAGACGGGACAGACTTCTATATGTTCCGAAGCTATGAGCCCGGCCGCGAAGGTTTCGTGACGTTCATTGCCAACTATCAGCCACTTCAAGCGCCTTATGGCGGGCCGAACTACTTCACAATGGATCCAGACGCGATCTATGAAATTCATATTGATAGCGATGGCGACGCCGTCGAAGATATCACTTATTCTTTTGATTTCGACAATAGCCTGGTCAATGACGGTCAAGGCGTGACCCTTGATATCGGCGACGAGACGGTCCCCATTCCCTTGCGTTATGCTGGCCCAGTAACAGCGGGTGACAGTTCTAATCTTGCGGAAAATGAGACTTACCAACTCACTGTGATTGAAGGAGACCGTAAATCCGGCACGCGGACAACGATCGACCAAACGTTCGTCAAGCCGCTCGATAATGTCGGCAACAAGACATTGCCTGATTATGAAGCATATGCCGATCAATACATGTATGATGTAACGTTACCGGGCTGTTCAACAGCGGGCCGGGTGTTTGTTGGTCAACGTGCTGATGCATTTGCTGTGAATCTGGGCGAAGTCTTCGATCTCGTCAATCTAGTGCCTCTGGAAGGTTCTATTGAGCAAAGCGAAGCCAATAACGAACTATCAGATTCTAATGTTACGACCTTTGCTCTGGAAGTCCCAATCGAATGCGTTACCGGAAACGGCAATGGCGTCATTGGGGCATGGACAACAGCAAGCCTGCCGCAAGCGTCCTTAAAAGACCCAACGCCAACTTATGAGGATCCTTCGTTGCAAGGCGGCGCCTATGTTCAGGTGTCACGTCTTTCTGCTCCGCTAGTCAATGAAATTGTAATTGGCTTGCCGACAAAAGATCTCTTTAATGCGTCAGAGCCTAAAGATGATGCTCAAGCTGCCGTATTTGTCACCAATCCGACATTCCCGGCTTTGATTGATATTTTGTTCCGTGATGCCCTAGGTGCTGACGGAAACATTGCACCGTCAAACATACCCCGGACTGACTTGGTTGCTGCGTTCCTAACGGGTTTCCCAAATGTGAACCAACAGGCCACTGTGACAGCGTCTGAAATGATGCGACTAAACACAGCTATCGCCGCGACCCCACAAGCTGCTCAGAGCAATCTCGGCGTTGCCGGCGATGACTTGGCAGGCTTCCCGAATGGACGTCGTCCAGGCGATGATGTCGTCGATATCGAACTTCGCGTCGCAATGGGCGCCTTATGCTACGAAATTCCGGTCAATGGAACGCCAACAAATCTTGGCTATTGTATGCCGGAAGATGCGCCAGTAGGGGACGAGCCCTTTACAGACGGCGCTCCCGTGACAGCTATGGATGTTCAAAATGAATTCCCATACCTGAATACACCTTATCCAGGATCTCCAACCGATGCAGGAGGGGAGGGCTAGATGAAAACGCCAACAAATTCTATTAAATTGGTTTTGACGGCGAGCGTTGCGGCGTTCGCGCTTGCGGCCTGTGGTGGAGGAGGTAATGATTTTACGCCCCCACCGACAGGTGAAGTGCCCCCGCCGCCTCCGCCT
>NZ_CBCSCO010000006.1:0-141914 GCF_965138505.1 Litorimonas haliclonae
AGATATCGTCCGTTACTATACGCGGGAAGCCGGTGTGCGGAGCCTGAAACGCGAAGTCGCTAGATTGGCACGTAAATCCCTAAAGAAAATTGTTTCCAATGAAGCGACATCTGTAGATGTGACGTCAGAGAATATCGGCGACTTACTGGGCGTGAAAAAATTCCGCTATGGGCGTGCTGATGAAACGGATCAGGTCGGGACGGTGACCGGCTTGGCCTGGACGGAAACAGGAGGCGACATTCTTACGATTGAGGCCTTGTCCATGCCGGGTAAAGGCGGCGTCAAGATCACAGGGAATTTGAAAGACGTGATGAAAGAATCCATCTCGGCCGCCAACTCCTATGTGCAGGCGAGGGCGCCCGAGCTGGGCATCAGTCCGCGCGTCTTCCGCAGCACAGATATCCACGTCCATGTCCCCGAAGCCGCCACGCCCAAGGACGGCCCGTCAGCCGGTATCGGCATGGTGACCGCCATGGTGAGCGTGCTGACGCAAATTCCCGTGCGCAGTGATATTGCCATGACGGGTGAGGTGACCCTTCGCGGCCGCGTTCTGCCGATTGGCGGCTTGAAAGAAAAGCTCTTGGCGGCATTGCGCGGCGGTATCAAAACCGTTCTCATCCCGCAGGAAAATGAAAAAGACCTGGCCGACATCCCAGAGTCAGTAAAATCTGCCTTGGAAATTATTCCTGTCAGCCTGGTGGATGAAGTCCTCGAACATGCCTTAACGCGTGAGCCGACCAAGATTGAATGGACCGCCAGCGATAAGGCGGCGCTCGCCGGAATTATCATGGGCACGCAGGCTACCGATCCCGCTTTGGGCGGTGGGGCCACCCACTAATCTCTCTGGACACCTACCTCTAGCCCGCCTTTCGGCGGGCTTTTTATTTGCCTCCCCTTATTTGCCTCCCCGTGGAGTGAATTTCTCATGCGAAGAGAGCGATGTTAGAGGCATCGGAACGCAAAGGGGTTAAAGACGTATGATCAACAATCTATAACTGTGATTGTAATAATTAAGACTAAGGCGACAATCTCAGTGAAGACAGCGTCAGGAGGACAGTATGAAAAATTTATTTTCCAAAACCATGATAATTGGACTGTTTGCTGTTCTCGTGAGCTCTCTTCCGCTCTCGGCTTCTGCGCATCATGGATGGGCCTGGAGCACTGGCGGTAATATTGAACTCACCGGGACCATTACGGAATCAAAACTCGGCAATCCGCATGGGATTTTGAAGGTGGAGGTTAATGGTGAAATCTGGACGGTAGAGGTGGGCCAACCCTGGCGCAATGAGCGGGCGGGGCTGACCGATGAGGATTATGCTCCAGGAAAGGAAATCCGGTTCATTGGGGAGCCGTCTTCCGATGAGAGCGAGCGCCTTCTCAAAGCCGAACGTGTCTATATTGATGATCGCGAATACGAGCTTTATCCAGATAGAGATTAACAAGGCGGCCGTTTCGTTCTGTCATGCAGCCCATTCTGGAATCGCTCGCGCAAACCGATATAGCGACTTATTTACGCAATTCCCGATGGGGGTTTGCGGCCGTTAACACGGCACATATATTCGGCATTTCCATTCTCTTCGGAAGTGTTCTTACTCTCGACCTACGGCTCATGGGACTCTGGCGGAAAGTTCCTATCGCTCCGTTCAGTTATGCTCTACCGCGAATTGCCGCTGTCGGGCTCGCCCTTGCGGTAATTACGGGTATTTTATTGTTTTCTGTCCGTCCCAATGAATACGTTGCACTGGGCATATTTCGTGTAAAACTGGCTTTAGTTAGTCTCGGGTTCTTGGCGGCGCTTCTGGCGCATGCGAGAGGGAGCCTGCACAATGACGATAGACGACAACAAATGGTCATGGGTGCCGTCTCCATTTTCTGCTGGGCAGGGGCCCTTATTTGCGGCCAACTGATTGCGTTCATGGCCTAATTTATCGCCTGTCATGCTGAACAATTTGAACAAGCTCTACTCCGCAGTCGCCATAAAAATCCCGCATGTTTGAACGCCTTGCTCAGCCTCGTTGTGGATCGCCATCCTTTTACGATTAATCAATCGAAGCTAGCTGCACGAAACATTTGTATCAGAAAACTTTGAAAGCGGTGCTTTAGCGGTTAAAATTTGGAGAAAACTAGAGGGTGTTTAGCTAAAGTCTTCTGCATTCAAGACATGATTCTCTTTAGTAAATTTATAAGTATAGGTTTCGGTATCCCTCAAGGCCAAACCTATAGTTAATCTTATTTGACCGCTGCTTTCCTTCACTGAGCACCTTAAGCCAACAGGTCCAACCAATTCTGCACGCGACAAACTTTGATTGATCTCATCAGCTTTTTCCGCACTAAGATTTTTGTTGTTTTTCAACATCTCTGTCAGTCGGGTACCGAATTCTTTTCCTTCAGGTGCAGAGGAGAAATTAAGTAAATAATCATTTCCGGAACAATCAAAGGCATAGGATATAGTGTGTGGGTTAACGGCAAAGAAACCGCCACTGCTACCGCCACCAATTATAGCGTCGGTGAAAAGGCTTAATTTGGAAGACCTATCCACAAAATTTAAAGGTGAGGTGTCCATTCTCTCTAATGCAGAACTTCTTGACGTTGGGCGTTCAGAACCTGCGGAGGCACAACCGGAAATCAATAGGGCAGCAGCGCAAGCCAATAAAATTTTGTCTATCATAGTCACTTCTTTATAATTTTACACATTCGCCCAAGTCGGCATCCTCAGGAACTTTTGGCGGCAAACTGTCACCATTTTCCCGAGAACTTACGCCTTGGTTAAGGTAAAAGTTCCTATCTGAATATTCAAATACCCTTGCATCTCCCCAAGGATCTATAACCGTCATAGTAAGAACATTTGGGTCAGCACCTAAGGCGACCGTTGCATCTGCTGCTGCCCAATCATCTACAGAAGGATATCTATATTCTAGGTTTATATCGGCATATATTGACCCTTGGCGCGGATGGTTATGAACTACAGAAACGACACTCGGAGCATTTACAGAAGTTATAGGATGCGCGACGCCGTAGGGATCATTGTTAGTATAGAAGCCGTTCTTATAAAAAATAGTATTGCCGTTATCCTGAACTAAAAGAGTGCCATACTCGTTTTCTAGGTCTTCACCCATTTGGAATTCCATTTCGTTCAAAATATCTCGAAAGAAATCAATGAGGCCTAATGTTTGGCTGCAATCTTCAGGGTTTTCGAAATCCGTTATCTCATCCTGAATCTAAGCCAGTACGTTGAGATCCGCTAGATCATCCCAATTTTCAAATAGATAGTCTTCGTATGACGGAGCTTCATGCGGTCTTATTATAGTCGCGACCACAATAACTTGATCGATACCACTCCACATTCCGCCTCCCAAATGCGTGGCATTAGTATAATCAAAACGAGTTCTAGAAAAGTTATCTACCACATAATTATCTGCGCCGTTCAACCCATCCGTCCCTCCAGTAGTACCTCCGCCAGTTTGCGAACTAGCCGTGAAAGGAACCAAAAGAAAGGTTGTTGTTAATAAAGCTTTACCTAATATATTCATTGTTTGCCTGTTACTATAGATTGTATTTATACGTGAGGGATTGCGGTTGGTAGGAGGTGAGTCAAGGAAAATAAAAATTAAATAGTCAAGGAAATGTTAAAATCTCTATTACTACTCCCGCCATTTAGCCACTGTAATTATAATAAAATGAAATTTATTCTAGGTAAGGAAGTGCTGAAAAATTCTAACGTATTCGAGCCAGTTTCTTTGACCGCGCCAAAGTCGAAAGATCTAAATGTTGGGTAGTTTGATCCTTCAAAATAGTGGCGGTTAAATTTGAAACAGTGTTGCCGGAGTATTTTGCCCTGATAACTCAGTTTATGGGGTCGCAGAACGAATAAAGATTACCGGAAAACAAAAAACCCGGCCATGGGCCGGGCTGTTTTTATCTTCCATTTCCGGGGAAATGGCGCGAGTGACGGGACTCGAACCCGCGGCCTCCGGCGTGACAGGCCGGCGCTCTAACCAACTGAGCTACACCCGCTAAGATGTGAGAGGGGCTTTAGCTATCGAGACCGAATGCGTCAACGCTTGTTTTATGTGTTTTGCAGTTATTTTCGTTTTATCCGGGATAGGGCGGCAGGGCGGCCTGTCGGGCCTTTGTCAGCCCAAAGCGAACAAGGGCGTAACTTTCTTCCACACGGGCAAGAATGTCGTCTTTTTCCAATTTATCTGTCAGTAAATCCGCCCAGCTTCCGCGTTTCATATGCGTGTGAATCTCAGCTACGCCAGCTTCGATCAAAAGCTCCCGACTCTCTATACTGCCGAGCTTGATAAGCATGTTCGGTTTGCCGGGCCGAAGGACGCAAAACATTTTGTCATCCGATATTTTGAACACATGTGAGCCCATCCATTGTTCCGTCATATAGGCGCCGGGCAGGGAGAGGGCGAAGTCGGATATCGCGTCAAACAAGGCCATGATTCGAATCTAAGAATTTTTTGCATAAATGTGAAGTCTTCCCTTGCGGTCACCCTATAGATTGGCCTATCTAGCCGCTCCTGAAGAGGGCGGTTAGCTCAGCTGGTAGAGCATCTCGTTTACACCGAGAGGGTCAGCGGTTCGAACCCGTTACCGCCCACCATTTTCCAATCGTTGAAATCTGTACGGCTCAAGAGCGCTTATTGCTGCTGGGCCACGCTTGCGCGTTTCAACTTTGAAGGGGGAAGGAAAACGCAAAAACCGGCCAGCCGTTTCAGGCCGATCGGTCGGTAGCATTAAATGCTAACCAGGCACCCAAATTTAGCGGTATGCCTGAAAAAACCTATTCGAAAGAAATCAGGCCTACATCAAAACGGCTCTAGGCAACGTGACATGCGTCAACGTTGCTGGCTAATGTCAGCGTGGCAGAAGTCTCTACTTAGGTAACACCGATGAGGATAGCAGCCGTACTGGAGATCAGCGCAGCGGCAACACCCATAGCAAATAATTCTAGGGGTGAGAGTTCTTCCACGGTTTTAATTTTGTGGGACTCGGAGGTGTTAACCAATGGGATATGTAATAAATCTGTTATCATGTTGTCATAAAACTATCACAATAGCGTCGCACTTGCAATCGAAATGTGTAGCTCCTCTGTAATAAAACTGTCTTATTCCTGTAATAAAAGCGCTTCAGAGGAAAAAGTTTCAAAAATTCCGCAGAAAATTGGCAAAAAATAAAACCAAGGACTGCTTTCCAGATGAAATTTGCCTTGGGCTAGTTTTGAAGCTTATTGCGGCTTTGGAGCCTGTTTATGACATTCGGGGCGTTAAACTGGCTGGATGTGGACTTGGAAATAGGGCGTCCATTATATCGGTCAGCTTTGTTTGAGACCTGTGCACTTTATGTCCCTCGACACCGCCTCGACTTTGCAACAAATCTGACGGGCTGACGTAAGCTAACCTATAAGACTTAGCGCCATCCAATAAAGTGAGGCAATTATGACTATTAAGACGCAAAACCCGGCAACTGGTAAAGTCGTGAAAACTTTTGAGGCTCACACTGACGCTCAGGTGGACGAGGCGATAAAGGCTTCACTCGCAGCGCATAAAGTTTTACGGGATTGGTCGTTCGAAAAACGCGCCAAGGCGATGAATAAAGCGGCGGATATTTTAGAAGACGAAGCCGAGCGCTTAGGTGAAATCATGACGCTGGAAATGGGTAAAACGCTCAAGGGCGCGAAAGCCGAGGCTAAGAAATGCGCCTGGGTCTGTCGGCATTACGCTGATACGGCGGAGGACTACCTGGCCGACGAGATGATAGAGAGCGGCGCGTCCAAATCTTACCGGAAATATTTGCCGCTTGGTCCTGTCTTGGCTGTAATGCCGTGGAATTATCCGTTCTGGCAAGTCATGCGTTTTGCCGCCCCCGCTTTAATGGCGGGGAATACAGGGCTTTTAAAACATGCGTCAAATGTCCCGCAATGCGCTCTGGCGATAGAAGATATCTTCAAACGCGCCGAATTTCCGGACGGGGCCTTTTCAGCTCTCCTTATCGGCGGCTCCAAGGTAGAACGTGTCCTGCGGGATGACCGGGTCAGAGCGGCGACATTGACGGGTTCCGAACCTGCGGGCGCGTCAGTGGCGTCCATTTGCGGGGAAGAAATCAAACCCACCGTCCTGGAACTGGGTGGGTCTGATCCCTTCATCATCATGCCGAGCGCGGATCTGGAAGAGGCTGTAAAAGTCGGGACGACGGCGCGGACCCAAAATAATGGTCAGAGCTGCATCGCGGCGAAACGATTCTTTGTCCACGCGGATATCTATGACGATGTGAAGTCCCGTTTTGTCGAAGCGTTCGAAGCGCTCAATATTGGCGACCCGATGAAGGAGGACACGGATATTGGACCGCTGGTCAATAAAGACGGCCGCGATACGATTGCAAAACAGGTCGAAAACGCGATTAAGGACGGGGCCAAACGTGTCACAGGCGCGGAAGCCATTGATGGAGACGGGTATTACTTCAAGCCCGGCATAATTGAAGACATTCCGGAAAGCTCTGACGCTTACCACGAAGAAATCTTTGGCCCGGTGATGTTGCTGTTCAAGGTGAAGAGCTTGGACGAGGCCATTAGTATTGCCAATGAGTCCCCGTTTGGGTTGGGCTCGTCGGTTTGGACCACAGACAAGGCCGAACAGGAAAAAGCCATCACGCGAATCGAGGCGGGCGCGACGTTCATCAATTCCATGACCGCGTCCGATCCGCGTCTTCCCTTTGGCGGAATCAAACGCTCAGGCTATGGACGTGAATTGGCGGCAGAAGGCATTCGCGCCTTCTGCAACGTCAAAACCGTTAGTATTGCTTAATCGGATTTCGGCTTTTTATGCTGAAGGCCGGAGCGCTCTAGAGAGCAGACAAGCTCGTCATTTTGATTATAGGCGCGATGCTCGAATGAAACGATACCTTGGGTTGGCCGTGATTTAGACTCGCGCAGGCCTGTTATTTCCGTCTCGACATGAATTGTGTCTCCGGCAAATAAAGGGTTGGGGAATTTGACATTGTCCATGCCCAAATTCGCAACAGCCGTGCCCATCGTGGTTTCATGTACCGAAATTCCGATAACGAGGCCGAGCGTGAATAAGCTGTTGATGAGAGGTTTGCCAAACTCGGTTTCTTTTTCGCAGTAATCAGCGTCCAGATGGAGCTGAGCCGGGTTGTGCGTCATGGACGTGAAAAGGATATTATCCGTCTCTGTTAAAGTGCGACGGATCGGGTGTTTAAATACCTGACCAACTTCAAGCTCATCAAACCACTTACCGCCTACGATTTGATTTGGCATTACTTCGTTTCTCCGAATAGCTCGCGGCCAATAAGCCAGCGGCGGATTTCGGATGTACCTGCGCCGATTTCCATCAGCTTGGCATCGCGGAGCAGGCGGCCTGTAGGATATTCGTTGATATACCCGTTACCGCCCAGCATTTGGATGCCTTCCAACGCAATCTGCGTCGCGCGTTCAGACGCGTAAAGCACGCAGCCAGCCGCGTCTTTACGGGTAGTTTCGCCGCGGTCACAGGCGGCGGCGACGGCGTAAGTATAAGCGCGGGCCGTAGAGAGCGAAACATACATATCGGCAAGCTTGCCCTGCATAAGCTGGAATTCTCCAATGGCTTTGCCGAATTGTTTGCGCTCGTGGATATAAGGCAAGACCACATCCATCACGGCCTGCATAATACCGACGCCGATACCGGACAGAACAACGCGTTCATAATCCAGACCGCTCATCAGAATTTCCGCGCCTTGTCCGACTTTGCCGACGACGTTTTCCTCGGAGACAAAGCAGTCTTCGAAGACGAGTTCGCAGGTGTCAGAGCCGCGCATACCAAGCTTGTCAAGCTTCTGTGCTGTCGAAAAGCCTTCCATATCCGGAGTGATCAGAAAGGCTGTAATGCCTTTGGAGCCACCATTTGGATCCGTTTTGGCATAGACCAAAAGCGCGTCCGCGGTCGGCGCGTTGGTGATCCACATTTTATTGCCGTTGAGCAGATAGCCGCCTTGTTGCTTTTCGGCCTTGAGCTTCATGGAAACCACGTCAGAGCCTGCGCCCGGCTCGCTCATGGCGAGGGAGCCAAGGTGTTCGCCGCTAATAAGTTTAGGCAGGAATTTGGCCTTTTGCTCTTCATTTGCCCAGCGGCGGATCTGGTTGATGCAAAGATTAGAATGCGCGCCATAGGACAGACCGACCGAGGCAGAGGCCCGGCTGATTTCCTCAACGGCAATAGTGTGCTCTAGATAACCGAGACCGGTTCCGCCATCTTCTTCGCCGACGGTGATGCCATGGAGGCCAAGCGCGCCCATTTTGGGCCAGAGATCGCGCGGGAATTTATTTGTTTCGTCAATTTCGGCGGCTCTAGGAGCGATTTCCGCTTGCGCAAATTGATGCACGCTGTCGCGGATCATCTTAGCTTCGTCAGAGAGGCCGAATTGGAGCGTTGGGTAATTGGTTGTCATATTAAAATCTCACGTCTTTAAAATTTCCTCCACCGCCGGGGCGGGGGAGGTGGGCCCAAAGGGCTCGGAGGGGCTAGGCGAAACGATTGAGGCCAAAGGTTTGTTGGGCAACGCAGACGCGTTGCACCCCCTCCGTCCTGTCGGACACCTCCCCCGCTTTCGCGGTGGAGGAACTCGTTGAAGGAAAGCCTCACTCTTCGTCCTCAAGCGTCAGTAGAACTTCGCCGTCGCTTACCAAATCTCCGACGCTGAATTTTACCTCGTCAACGGTGCCGTCGCGCGGCGCTTCGAGGGTCATTTCCATCTTCATAGCTTCCATCACGATGAGCGGATCGCCTGCGGAGACCGTCTCGCCGGGTTTGGTGTTCACAGCGATAATTTTGCCGGGCATAGAGGCGGTGAGAGCGTTGCCGCCCACAGCATCTGCAGCGCCTGCCGCCATGTTCTCCAATAGGTAACTCAGGCCGTCGACAAATACCACATCCCCTTTAGGCAGAGGAACACGTTTGATGTGGCTTTTGAGAGTTTGGGTTGTGGGTGTAATCCGTAAGGTCAGGTCTTCGCCGTTTAGAGTACGGGTAAAGGTCTCACGCGGCGGCTGATTGAGACGCCAGCCATCTGTGACGCCAAAGTCGGCACTTGTGGCTTTAGGCGCCATCGCGAAAGACAGGCTTTCCATATCTTCCTGCAAAGTGTCGTCGTAAAACAGATCGTCACCTTCATCCGCGATAAAATTGGTGGAAAGCTGACCGGCAATAAATCTTGGATGAGCCAAGCAATTTGCCAGGAAACGCGCGTTTGTTTTGATCGGGAATACGCCCGTGCCGCGGCACATATCTTCCAGAGCTGATATCGCATTGGCACGTGTGTCGGCCGCCGCAATCATTTTGGCAATCATCGGATCATAGTGAAGGGACACTTCGCCGCCCTGTTCAACGCCTGTATCCACGCGGTTACGGGTTGGCATATTTAATATCGTGAGATCCCCGACACTTGGCAGGAAGTCATTCGCCGGATCTTCGGCGTAGAGCCGTGCTTCAATCGCGTGGCCTTCCATTTTAATCTCGTCCTGCTTGGGCAGTTTTTCGCCCTGCGCAACGCGGATTTGCCATTCGACCAGATCAAGTCCCGTAATCATTTCTGTCACGGGGTGTTCCACCTGTAGGCGGGTATTCATTTCCATAAACCAGAAGCCGTCTGTCTTGAGCGCGCCAGAGCCGTCCACGATAAATTCAACTGTGCCGGCCCCGACATAATTGACGGCTTTCGCGGCGTCGACTGCCGCCTTGGTCATGGCGTTTCGAACGTCCTCGGTCATGCCGGGGGCAGGGGCTTCTTCGATGACTTTCTGATGGCGGCGCTGGAGGGAGCAATCGCGCTCAAACATATGAACAACGTTCCCGTGAGTGTCGCCAAAAACCTGCACCTCTATGTGGCGCGGGCTTAGAATATATTTTTCGATCAGGACTTCATCATTGCCGAAAGAGGATTTGGCTTCGCGCTGGCAGGAGGCGAGGGAAGCGTCAAAATCCTTTGAGGCATCAACCTTACGCATGCCCTTACCACCGCCGCCGGCGACAGCTTTGATGAGGACGGGGTAGCCGATTTCGTCCGCCTTGGATTTCAGCACTTTCGGGTCCTGGTCCTCGCCGAGATAGCCGGGGGTCGTTGGAACGCCCGCTTCGTCCATTAATTTCTTGGCGGCGTCTTTGAGGCCCATCGCTTCCATGCTCTCGGCCTTCGGACCGATAAATGTCAGTTTGGCTTTTTCACAAGCCCGAACAAAAGCAGGGTTTTCGGACAAGAAACCATAACCCGGATGGATAGCATCTGCCCCTGTTTCTTCAGCGGCGCTAATTATTTTGTCGATGACAAGATAGCTTTCATTCGCCGGGGACGGGCCAATATGAACGGCTTCGTCGGCTTGGCGAACATGCAGCGCTCTGCGATCTGCGTCGGAATAGACGGCGACCGTGGCAAGGCCCATCTTGCGGGCGGTTTTGATAACTCGGCAGGCGATTTCGCCGCGATTGGCGATGAGAATTTTTCTGATTTGCTTCGACATAATTACATACGGAACACGCCGAAACGTGTCTCCTCTTGAGGCCCATTTGCCGCCATTGCGAGGCCGAGGCCCAGAACGCGGCGCGTATCTGTCGGCGCGATAATGCCGTCATCCCAGAGACGGGCCGACGCAAAATAGGGGTGACCTTCTCTTTCAAATCTTTCCCGAATGGGTTTCTTGAAGTCTTCTTTTTCTTTTTCGCTCCAGCCCTCGGAGCCGCGAGCAACGGTGGCCAGAACGCTGGCGGCTTGTTCGCCGCCCATGATGGAAATCCGCGCATTGGGCCACATAAACATGAGGCGGGGGCCGTAAGCGCGGCCGCACATGCCGTAATTTCCGGCTCCGTAGGATCCGCCGACCACGACCGTAAATTTCGGCACTTTGGCACAGGCCACGGCATGGACCATTTTAGCGCCGTGTTTGGCGATGCCGCCGGCTTCAGCCTTGGAGCCGACCATGAAGCCTGTAATGTTTTGAAGAAAGATGAGGGGGATGTTCCGCTGACAGCAAAGCTCGACAAAATGCGCGCCTTTAACAGCGCTTTCCGAGAAAAGAACACCGTTATTGCCGAGAATGCCGACCTGATAGCCGTGAATTTTTGCAAAACCGCAAACCAGCGTTTCGCCAAAATCTTTTTTGAATTCGTGAAAACGGGAACCATCAGTAATACGCGCGATAATCTCTCGGCAGTCGTAAGGCTGCTTTGCATCTTTGGGCACAATACCGTTAAGTTCGCTTTCGTCGTAAGCCGGAGGTTCGACGGGGTCGGGGAGGTAGCTCGGGTTCGCTGCGCCAAGCGTTTTGATACTCTCTCTTGCAATCTGGAGCGCGTGGGCATCATTTGCGGCGAGGTGATCGACTACACCAGAGGTTTTGGCGTGAAGCGCGCCGCCGCCAAGGTCCTCAGCTTCAATTTTTTCGCCCGTGGCCGCTTCGACAAGAGGGGGGCCAGCGAGGAAAATCGTGCCCTGATCGGCGACAATAATGCTCTCATCCGCCATAGCCGGAACATAGGCGCCGCCGGCGGTGCAGCTGCCCATGACAACGGCAATCTGAGCAATGCCCTGGGCGCTCATATTGGCCTGATTGTTAAAACAGGCGCCAAAGTCGTCTTTGCCGGGGAAAATTTCTGCCTGGTTAGGCAGGTTTCCGCCGCCGCTATCGACCAGATAGATGCAAGGGAGGCGGTTCTCTTTCGCAATTTCCTGCGCGCGCGCCTGTTTCGCGCAGGTCATAGGGTAATAGGTGCCGCCTTTCACTGTGGCATCGTTACAAATGATCATGACTTCGCGGCCGGCCACGCGGCCCACGCCGCAAATTAGTCCGGCGCTCGGCACTTGGCCTTCATACATATCATAGGCGGCCATTTGGGAGAGTTCGAGAAAGGGCGTCCCGGGATCGAGGAGGCGTTCAACGCGTTCCCGCGGAAGGAGTTTGCCGCGATCCAGATGTTTTTTTCGGGCGCGCTCCGACCCGCCCTCGGCGATCTTGGCAACCTTTTCTCTAAGATCGGCGACGAGGCTTTCCATATGCTCGGAATTGGCGCGGAAGTCGGAACTGTCGGTGTTGATTTTAGACTGAATCATGGTGACCTGTAAATTTGTTTGACCCCGTGTATTAAAATTTGAACCTTGAGTCAAATTTATTGAAGTGATATGGCTTTATTTCATGAACGCCTCAGCGACCATAAAAGCTCCATTTGACCGGGATAAGCAATTTGCGGCCAAGAGACGGGCGGTGATACTTTCCGCGGCGAGCGCGTTTCGTCGCCGTGGCTATCATAACACCTCCATGGTCGATATTGCCAAAACACTGGGGCTGACCAAGGCGGCGCTTTATTACTACGTGCGCAATAAAGAAGAGATCCTGTTTGAATCACATCTTATGGCTTATGAGTCGATGGAGGCCATTTTAAAGAGACCTCAAGCAGGCGAGGACGGGCTTGAATGTCTGGAAAATGTCTTTCGGGAGTTCGTGAGTCTGTTGACGCAATCCGGCGTTTCCTTGCTGACCGACGTCGACAGCCTATCAGGGAAAGGCCGGGAACAAATTCTGGCGCGGCGGGGTAAAATTGAGAGACGAGTTATTAAACTTGTAAAATCCGGTCAAAAAGACGGCTCCATTCAACGAGGTGATGCCCGCTTGCAGGTCTTTTTCTTTATGGGGGCACTTAACTGGCTCAACGCTTGGTATGACAGCGAAGGTCGGTTAAAGGGAGACGATATTGCCGATCATTTCGTGAAACAGCTTAGGTCTGGAATCGCGGCCGATATAGGAGAGATTGATGAATAAGGTATTCAACACACCAGAAGAGGCGATGGAAGGCCTCTGCAAAGATGGAATGACCGTCATGAGCGGAGGGTTTGGTCTTTGCGGTATTCCGGAAAACCTCATCGCGGCGCTCCGTGACAGCGGTGCGAAAGACCTGACGGTTATTTCCAACAATGCGGGTGTGGACGGTTTTGGTCTCGGTCAGCTATTGGAAACCAAGCAGATCAAGAAAATGGTCAGCTCTTATGTGGGCGAGAACAAAGAGTTCGAACGCCAATATCTCGGCGGCGAGTTGGAGCTAGAATTCAACCCCCAAGGCACACTGGCTGAACGCATTCGGGCAGGCGGCGCGGGCATTCCGGGCTTTTATACTAAAACCGGTGTCGGCACGATGATCGCCGAAGGGAAAGAGCATAAAGACTTTACCAATATGGAGGGCGAAACCGAGACCTTCATTATGGAGACGGGGCTGAAAGCCGACGTGTCAATTGTCAAAGCCTGGAAAGGCGACGCGGAAGGCAATCTGATTTACAAAGCCACAGCGCGCAACTTCTCACCCATGATGGCTACGGCCGGGAAAGTGACGGTGGCTGAAGTGGATGAAATCGTGCCGGTCGGATCTTTGGATCCAAATTCCATTCATACTCCCGGCATTTTCGTTCAGCGGATTGTGCAAGCAGAATGTGAGAAACGTATCGAACAACGTACAGTGCGGGAGGCCGTGTAATGACTGAGCAGAAAACTGGATGGACAAGAGACCAAATGGCCGCGCGGGCGGCTCAAGAGCTCGAAGACGGATTTTACGTCAATCTCGGCATTGGCATTCCTACACTCGTGGCAAACCACATTCCGGACGGGGTGAATGTTACGCTCCAATCTGAAAATGGTATGCTCGGCATGGGCCCGTTCCCGACCGAGGACGAGGTAGATGCAGATCTGATCAATGCCGGGAAACAGACCATCACAACACTACCAAAATCGAGCTTCTTCGACAGCGCGACGAGCTTTTCCATGATCCGCGGCGGGCATATCGATTTGTCTATCTTGGGCGCGATGGAAGTTGCAGAAAACGGCGACATCGCAAACTGGATGATCCCCGGAAAAATGGTCAA
Organism: Litorimonas haliclonae; assembly: GCF_965138505.1. Lineage (NCBI taxonomy): Bacteria > Pseudomonadati > Pseudomonadota > Alphaproteobacteria > Maricaulales > Robiginitomaculaceae > Litorimonas > Litorimonas haliclonae. The sequence goes on from NZ_CBCSCO010000006.1 coordinate 13,903, forward strand.
GGGCATGGGCGGGGCAATGGACCTCGTCGCAGGCGTCAAGAAATGTATCGCCCTTTTCGATCACACCAATAAACGCGGCGAGAGCAAGTTCCTCAAAAGTTGCTCTCTGCCCCTAACGGGCCAAGACTGTATCGACATGATCATTACGGACCTCGGCGTCTTCAATCGTGAAGGGGACCAGAGACGGTTCCGCCTAAAAGAGATGGCTCCGGGCGTGACTTTGGCGGAGATCAAAGACAAAACCGAAGCGGATGTAGTCTACGATTAGATATGACTTATTATAGATCCCAATTATTCGTACCTGGTAACCGCGAAGACAGATTTGAAAAAGCCTGTCAGGCCGGAGCGGATTTGGTCTGTATCGATCTGGAAGACGCTGTCGGGCCATCTGAAAAGGACGCTGCCCGAGAGAGCGTTCTGAACTGGCTTTCAAGGACCGAACATAGAAACGTAAGTCTTCGCATTAATGGCCTCGATACAGAGGTCGGGGAAAAAGATATTGCCGCCCTTTCTAAGAGCGGATTGACCCTTCCTTTCGTGATGATTCCTAAAGTCGCGTCAAAAGAACAGCTGGACAGCCTGTCTAAAAGGCTGCCCGAAAAACTGGGGCCGTTTTTTGCGATTATTGAAAGCGCATTAGGGCTGATCAATGCTGAGGAAATTTTCTCTCATCCACGTGTGTCAGTGGGAATGTATGGGGCAATTGATTATGCCGGTGAAGTCGATTGCGATCTGGCGTGGGAGACCCATCTGTTTGCAAGATGTAAGCTTGTCGCCGCAGCGGCTGCCTATGATGTACAGCTCTTTGATACGCCGCATATTCATGTGCGAGACCTCGCGGATTGCGAGGCTACAACGCTTCAGGCCAAAGCGCTCGGCATCCATGCCCGCAGCGCCATTCACCCGGCGCAGATAGAGCGCATTCATTCTGCTCTCATGCCTACGGATGATGAAATCTCATATGCTCAAAGGGTTGTCGCGGCTTACGAAGAAGCGAATGGAAATGTTGTTCTGCTGGACGGAAAATTCATTGAGGAACCCGTTGTAAAACGTGCCCGTCGGGTTCTGACTTACATATCCTAAGTCAAGCTCATCGATTATAGTTCAAAGTCAATTTGAACAAAAAGCCCTTCAGGCCGGTAATGCGTTTCTATTGTTCCGCCGAGCTGGCTTGCGCTTAAATGAATCATGCGAGAGCCAAAGCCTTTTTTGCTTGTCACGTCATTATTGATTTCCGGACCGCCTGACTCTGTCCAAGTGAGGGATGCGGAGTCTTGAGAGAGCCGCTTTGTTTCAATCTGAATTGTCCCGGCCACGTCATCAATCCACGCGCCGTATTTCACGGCATTTGTGGTGAGTTCGTGAAGTATAAGTCCAAACGGCGTAATTTTGTCCGCCTTAATCCCCACTGAATCGCCGGACAGGAGGAGGATGTTTTTGTCAGAAACATACGGTTCCATGACTTTTTGTATCAGAGTTTGTAAATCTGCGTGATCTGTCCCGTGTCTCGATATCGTGAGTTCGTGAGCTTGTGACAGAGCCATAATTCTGCTCTGAATTTTGTCATTGGCCGTTTTAACGTCTGTTTCCATACGCCCCGTATTCCGAACGATAGACAAGACAATCGCGAAAAGATTTTTAATGCGGTGGTTAAGTTCTCCGGCAACTAATTCCGTTCGGGCATTAGCCTCTTTCAAATCCACGATATACGCTTGAGCGCTGACCAGTTTCCCAGCCCGCCATATTAGAAATATGGCGATTGTTAACATGGCCAGCACCAAGGAAAGTATCCATTTTAAGTAGCTTTGCGCCCGGCGATCCCGTTGGTCTGCGGTGGCAATGGCTTCTCTCAAAATCTCGCTTTCTTCATCAATCAATAGCTGGATTCCGTCTCGCATTTCCGTCATAATTTCGTCCGCGCGATCTGTATTGACCACCGCCATGGCGGCGACTTTCTGACCGCTTTTTACCAAATTAATCGTTTTTTCCATGATGGTAAATTTTGTTGTGACGGCTTGCTCAATGAGCGGAATCTGTTCCATCTGTAGAAGAGTCATCTGGTCCTCTAAAATATCATTTAGAGCGTCAAACGATTCCTGATATTCTGTTCTCCCTTGATTGTAAGGCTCTAGGTAACTATCATCGCCCGAAAGGAGATAACCGCGCTGACCCGTTTCCGCATTTAGCGCCGACCTTCTAATACGTCGGAGGTGGTAGAGGATTTCAGTGGTTTTCAGCGCTTGTTCTCTGGCTTGAGCCTCACTGTCAAAGGTTTTGGAAAGCTCAAAGGTCGTCCATGCCATACTTCCCAGTATGATGGCAAAGACGACTAATATGGCGGGAAGTAGTTTATTCATTATCAGTCACCTAAATACATAACGGCCCTAAATACACTCATCCGATCTTGCGGTTATCTATAAGGGGCCAGTTTAAAAGGTAGAAGAATTTGAATGCGCCGGATTTAAACTGAGTAAAGCTGACTTTAGGCGCAAAGACAAATTCTTTTTTTTCTTAAGGTTTAAGCAACCGGCCGAGAAAGTATCTCTTTTTTCAGTGTTAAGAGTTTGGGTTTCTTTAAATGCCGTTTGCGCTATGACAGCGAAGATGAACCTCCAATACGTCATATCGATTATATTTATAGGACTTGCCTTTTCTGGTTGCGATAATACTCGGGCGGTCAATAGTTACGTCTCAGAGCCTTCGATTTCAGGCACGCCGTCTCCCCAGCCGCAACGTATTGTCAGCCTGGATTATTGTGCGGATCAATATGTGCTGAAAATGGTGGAGCCTCATCGTATTCTGGCCGTTTCGCCTGATGCGGATAAGCCCTTTTCTTACATGCAAGAGCAGGCTGAGGCTTTAAAGGCGCAAGGCCTTAAAAGCGTCAGATCCAGCGCAGAAGACGTTCTCATACTCAAACCGGATCTCGTCGTCAGATCTTATGGCGGCGGCCCCAATGCGGCAAAGTTTTTTGAACAAGCCGGCGTCCCTGTACTAAACGTTGGCTGGGCGGGGGATTTGGCCGGGATTAAACGCGTGACGCGCGAAATGGCAAAAGGACTCGGCGTGCCGCAACACGGCGAGGATATAGTGTCAGATATGGAAGCCCGCCTAAAAGCCCTAGATATCAATATTGAAGGCAACCGCGCCCTTTATATGACGCCTTCAGGCGTGACGAGCGGGCCCGGTTCCTTGGTAGATGAAATGTTGACTGCGGCAGGCTTGGAAAACTTTCAATCCGAACCGGGCTGGCGATCTTTACCTCTCGAAAGATTAGCTTATGAGCAACCGGATATGGTCGCCGCTGCTTTTTTCGATACTAATGATCGCTCGAGAGATAAATGGAGCGCCATGCGCCACCCTATTGCGAAGGCTCAAATAAACACGCTTCCAACGGTGGCTATAAGCGGAGCAGTCATGTCTTGCGGCGGATGGTTTACCGTAGACGGTATAGAGGCCTTGGCGTCGCGTCAGTATATTGAGGGCGATTTGTGACTTCTGCGCGTTACCTGAGTCCATTCCTGATACTGATTTCAGTCATGGCGATTTTTGCGGCCTGTCTGCTCGGGACGACGCCGATGGCGTGGGGCCGGGTCCTTGCCGCTTTAGTCGGTCAAGGAGACGTCACGGATAGCCTTGTTATCTGGCAAATCCGCCTTCCGCGTGCGCTTGCGGCTTTCATTGTCGGGGCGGCTCTCGGGGCCAGCGGCGCAGCGCTACAAGGGCTGCTGCGAAACCCTTTGGCGGAGCCAGGGGTCTTAGGGGTCTCGGCGACAGCCTCTCTGACAGCCAGTTTCGTGCTTTATTACGGACTTATCGGGACTCAGACGTGGCTCCTTCCCATTGCCGCGATTGTTGGGGCGCTGATTGCGACGGCGATCATTGCTTTGGCTGCTATCCGAACGAAGTCGGTCGTAACGCTTATCCTTGTCGGGGTAGGGCTTTCCAGTTTCGCGGGAGCGGTCATGAGCTTGCTACTAAACTTGTCGCCTAATCCGTTTTCTCTATTTGATTTGATCAACTGGACATTGGGCTCAGTCGCCAATCGAAGTTTCGAAGATATTGGTTTGGCGGCGCCATTTTTATTCTTGGGATTTTTTATACTTTTCTTATCCCGCCGCGGTCTTTCTGCACTCACCTTGGGCGAAGAGGCGGCAAGCGGACTAGGCGTGAATCTTAAAAGTCAGAGAATCTATGTCGTGCTTGGAGCTGGTCTGGCGACTGGCGCCGCTGTCTCATTGGCGGGGGCTATCGGCTTTGTCGGCATTGTGGCGCCGCATATCGTACGCCCTTTTGTGCGTCATGACCCGGCGCGATCGCTTATCCCATCTGCGTTATTGGCGGGCGTCTTTCTGGTCGTCGCCGATATTGGCGTCAGGCTTGTTCCTACCCAGTCAGAGTTAAAGCTCGGCGTCGTGGCGGCTCTCTTTGGGGCTCCGGCATTTGTCTGGATCGCGATGAAGCGGCAAAGGAGAGGGGCAGGGCCGTAATGAATTTGAAAGCAGAAAACATCACTGTGCGGGCGCAGGGCGTGACCTTGGTCAAAGATGCGTCTTTCAAATTGAAACCCGGCGAGTTGGTGGCTTTGCTGGGGCCTAACGGCGCGGGTAAGACAACGTTGCTGCGGGCGTCTTTAGGGCTATCCAAACCGGCAGAGGGACATGTCACGCTAGGCAAGGATGAGGTTCAGACTCTGTCGCCCATGCAAAGGGCGAGACGAGTGTCTTATCTGCCGCAAATTCGGCCCCTAGCTTGGCCTAACACGGTTCGTGATGTCGTTGCTTTGGGGCGTTATTCGCATGGCGCCAGTCTAGGGCGGCTGAAAGCGAAAGATGCCGATGCCGTGGATGCCGCCATAGACGCTTGTGATATTGCCGCCCTAAGCCATAGAAAAACGGATACGCTTTCAGGCGGCGAGTTAGCGCGGGTTCATTGCGCACGGGCCTTTGCCGCGCAGGCCCCGCTACTGATTGCAGATGAGCCTGTGGCGGCCCTTGATCCCCGTCACCAATTCCGCGTGATGGATTTACTCAAGAAATATGTCCGTAACGGACAGGGGGCGTTAGTCGTGCTTCACGATATAGCATTGGCCGCGAAATATGCAGACCGTTTTATTTGGATGAAAGACGGCCGAATTCAAGCTCAAGGAACCCCTGAGGAGACACTCACCGAAGAACGTCTCGCCCAGATTTACGGCGTCAAAAGCCGTGTGGACGGAACAAAAGTCGTGATCGAAGGAGCGCTGTAAACGCTATTTTGTGAGGCGGTTTGTTACGATTTGAAAATAGTTAACGCCGCATTAGTAGTTTTTTCGTTTTGTTTCACACTTCGTTCAGAAAATTTATACTACGGCCCAGCCTACAACCTTAAAAGGTTTTCGGGTGATTCATTTCCTCTCTCCAGATCGATTGCCTGAGAGTCTAGTAATATAATATTCTCATGTGTGGGCGATCGTGGATTTAATAGAAAATGAAAATGATTTTCTGGGCAATGAAACAGTGGAATCTTCAACGGGTAATGATTCGTCGACCGGATATAGCCGCATAGATAAAATTCGCCATATTCTCGAAACACATCAGGACCTTGAGTATAATACAAGTGAGCCTGTGGTAGAATACCTCAATAAAGCGACAGCCAAACATTTCGGCATCACAGCTGATTTTACGGATGAACAACAGGCCTTAAACACATTACTGATGGATATGAACGCAGACCCTCATGCGATTACTTTAGCGTGGGGAACCTATATCGAGATTATGAAATCAGAAACCAATGTTTGATAATATCGAGTTTAGCCGTCTTTACAGGCGAGAATTGGTGAAAATGCCTGAACAAATTATGCATCGCGAATATCATTCAATACTCGATAATCACCCTGACCTCATCTGCCGTTTTGACTGTGATTACGTAATTAGGTTTGTGAACCGAACTTTCGCCAGTTTCTTTGGGGCTGATGAAGTCCCTGGAGGATGTACGCCTGACAGTTTCATCGGAAAGGATCTGATTGAAGTGGTTCAGAAAGGGCAGAGACAAAGGTTGAAGAGGAGGCTCGCTTCTCTCACACCCGAACACCCTCAAACCGAAATCAGAAGTATGAGAGTCTCCAAGACGGGGGAGGAAATTATCTTCAAATGGACTTTAATCGGCCTATTTGATGAGGCGGGAGAGATATATGAGTACCAATCTGCGGGTCGCGACATCACAACTGAATTCAACCTGACCAAAGCGCTGGAACAACGAAACCAAGACCTGGAAGTCCTTCAAACAGAGATGCGGCTGGTCTTGGACGCAATGCCTAATAAAATTTGGTATAAGGATGATAAAAACATCATCCTTAAACTCAATGAAGAAGCCGCTCAGTCTATGGGAATGGATGTTAAGTCGGTTGAAGGCGCTGATACTTACGATCTTTTTGGGGATAGTGCTAAATCCTATCACGACGATGATTTGAAAGTCATAAATTCGGGGAAACCGCTACTTGGCTATGTCGAGCGATTTACGCCAAACGACGGCACCATGGGATGGGTGCAAACCGACAAAATCCCCTTCGATCATCCCGTGACAGGCGACAAGCGCATATTGGTAGTGTCCACAGATATTACGGAGTTAAAAGAGCAAGAAGCTCTTTTAAAGACTATCAATAAAAATTTGGATGATTTCGCATCCCTAACGTCTCACGATTTGCAAGCCCCCCTTAGACATATCGGAATTTTTGCGGAGCTCTTACAAGAGGAGTGTGGCGATAACGTAAGCGCTGATGGTAGGCAGTATCTTGCCGAAATCAGAGACGGCGTCGAGCATATGAAAGGGCTAATCAAAAGCTTCCTTAAATTTATGCGAGCCTCCCCGGAAGGCGTTGAAATTGGTCGGGTCAACCTGACAGATATTATATCCAAAGTATGCCAATCTCGAGAGGCAGATTTAAAGGAGCTGGGCGGCGAAATCTCTGTCCCTGAGGATGAGATTATAGTGCGTGGCGAAGACGTCCTCTTGGAGCAGGTGGTAGCCAACTTAATTGATAACGCGATCAAATATAGAGAACACACACGGCCCATAAAGATTAATGTGTCGGCGGAGAAGTCTCATGGGGAGTGGCGAGTTTACGTCTCAGATAACGGCGTTGGTGTGGATTCTAATTTTGCCCCTCATGTTTTTGATTTGTTTGGGCGCGCAAAACCACATTCCCATCGGGAGGGCTCCGGTGTAGGGCTTGCCTTGTGCAAGAGAATCATTACTTTGCACGGCGGAACAATTGCGTTGATCGACAAGCAAGGTATGGGGAGTGAATTTATGTTTACACTCAAAGCTGCTCGGTCGTTGGAGTAAAGGAGCCATGAGTAAAATTCTCATTATTGATGATGATAAAACGGACCGGCTGCTTATCAAAAAAGCAATGCTAAGGGTGAGATCCGATATAGAGATTATTGAACTTGATAGCGGCCGGGAAGCTGTTTCAACGATTAAATCAGAAGCTCCTCTGGCGACGTTATTAGATATCCGCATGCCGGGTATAGACGGATTTCAGGTTTTGAAAGCTATCAGAGAAGAGACCGAAACCCGCACTCACCCGGTCATTATGGTGTCCGGGTCTGATGAATCAAGTGACAAAGATATGGCCACTGAATTTGGCGCCGATGGCTATCTCGTCAAACCCGACTCGTTCTTAGGATACGGAGACTTGGCGCAAGTCATTTGTAAAACCGTGTTTGAAAGACTGCCACCAGAGTAAGCCGATTTTTTCCTCTTTGAAATTTTCAATCAAAGAATTTAGTTAGCGCGTTGCTATGAGCGATCTTCAAATTTTATTGATCGATGATGACTTGGTTGAGCACAGAATTTTTAGAAAATTTCTGGAAGACGGAGTGAACTCTGACGCCGAACTTACCTGTGTTTCTAAATTAGACGATGCAATCGACATTTTAAACGAAAGGGCGTTTGATTTAGTCTTCTTGGATGATCGCCTCAGCCCCTATTCAAGCCTTTTAGAAACATTGCCTCGGATACACCCCTATACAGGGGGCGCAAAAATATTTGCGATATCGTCGTCTCTGGACAGCCCGCACCTTATGGATGCGCGAAAGACAGGAGTGGACAGAGTCTATGACAAAAATGATTTGAAGGCGGTTTTATCATCTATTTTGCCACCGGCGGGGTCGTGAATTTTACCTTGTCCACTTTAAGGCCTGCCTATATTTTTTCTGTGAAATTTAAGCTGCCTGGAAGATAGAAACCTGTTTCCATTTAATCTCTTCAGATTGGGGAGACCGACTTGGTAAAATAAGGATGTCACCATTCGGAAGGTTCACCACTGACTCGCCAGAAGAAATAGCTGAAATAATGTCTGCGTAGCCTGCAAAGGGCCCTATTTCTTGAAGCAGCCGCCATTGCGAAACTTTATTGGGAAGGGTGGAAAAGGCGGAAACCTGTGCCAAAGAAAGCATCCCTTTTGAAAATAGTTGTTTTATCTTCTGATTGAGATTTTCAAGAGATAGTGCTTGTCGGATGATGGTCTCAGAGCATTCAAACTGGTCCGAAAGACTAGCGATGTCGAGACCTTTGGAATGAGCCTTCATAATCAGCTCGTATAAATCGTACTCCGAGAGGAGTATTGGATCTTCACCGGTAGGCGGTTCATTCTGCAGAACACAGGGCAAAGTCTCCAGCGAGCGTGGCAGTTGATTGAGTTTGATGAGCCGATGTATCGCTAATAAACGTTTATTGCCGTCCAAAACCTTGTATTTCGAACCAGTGCGAATGACTCGAAGGGGCTTTAGAAGACCATATTCAAAAATTTCGTCGGCGAGGGTTTTTATTTCTTTAGAGCCATAGAGTCGTTGAACGCGGTCCTTGATTTTAAAAGGCCTGATAAGTTGTGTGGTCGGTATTCGAAATATCGTCATGTCACTTTCCCAAAATTTTCGCTTCTTTTTTCAAGTTCAGTCGCGGCCCGAGGTATTCAAGCCCAGTTTTTGAATATGATTTCGAAAGTGAACAAAAACCGACAAGAACTGCGGAGTTAGGGTTAATATGCACATAGGCGAAGGGAAGTTATACGCCTGGATTGTGAGTAAACCGACGTAAAACTTGAGAATTTTAGACACTTCCTCTTAACAAACATGGTAAATTTTACGTTTACACATTTATTTTGGAATTATCGGATGGGGCGCTAACAGGACCATCTAGGGCGGGAGTACACAGCCTTTGATTGTTTTGCGGTCCGGTAGCTTAAACGTAAAGAGGCTAGGGGCCGAAGGGAGCGTAAACAAAATAGAGGGCCCCTGCATTTATAGTGCTCCTACCTGAACGGTTATGGTTAAAACGAAATTAGTAATTCTGTTCAGTTGGTTCAGCTTCGGGTCAATTGATTTGTTCTATGTAGATTTCATCGCGCTGATACATATTCACTTCTGAATTTGAACGGACGCGTCGGAGAAGCGAAAATGAAAATTTTCAAACTTACATTCGTCACAACTTTGATGGCCGTTGGAACTATGAATGCCGCCGCGAGTGAGCAGACATTAAAAAGTGATCCGCCTAATTCCACGCAATCAGCCTACTCCCAGAGCTATGCCAAGACACAAACAAGAGTCCCCCAATACGATTCGTCCAGAAAAGTTCGTGTCATTCGGGAACCAGTACCCCGCCAAAGCCGCGTTTTGCGACAAACCAGTAGGCGCGGCCTGGTCGTTACGCCGCATCACGCGGCAGGTGCCGTGAAAATTATTCCCTATGACAAGAAAGGAGGTATGAATTCATCGATGCGGAATCTCTATTCCGACTAGACCCCTAGTAAATCTTACCTCCCCTAGTCCTTAGGGCGCAAACTTGACCGCTCCTAGGAGCGGTTTTTTTTATGGAGGTGCGGCCAAGGAGAGTTTGGTTAAGCCTTAATTAAGCTACGCCCGCTAGTTAAGTGGAACTATAAGGACAACGAAAATGTCTCAAAATTCCAACAAGTTTGAAACTGGTGAGCTTGCCGCGTCAAAATGGCGGCATATCTTTAAGATATTCATGTATGTAATTTTGGCGAAAAAGCGCATCTATCACGAGGAAATGACCATGTTCATCTTCATGACAAAGCGCGTGAAGTCGATATTAAGCCCGGATTTGGTTTTGACAGATCATATGTTGAAAGATTGGTTTGTTCTCAATCGGGAAGAGGTTTTACAAACTGTACAATTGGGTCATGAGGAACGCGAAATACACGAACACATGAACCATCTCGACGAAGTGGAAGACAAACTTACAATTATAAGAGCCATGCAGTCCATTGCGAAATGTGATGGTGAGCTACGAAGCGATGAAAGACGACTAATAACCTACGTTGCGCGGCAATGGCGCCTTGCCGCATAGACACAAGAAATATTCGAAACAGCTATATGATGCATATTTTATTACTTGATGATGAAAAAATTGAGGCGAAACTCATTGACCTGGCGCTGAGAAAATCAATCGGCCAAGGCTTTCAGCTCGATTTTGCCCTAACGGTTGCGGAAGCCGTCGATCGCCTAAAGGCGAAAAAATATGATTTGATTTTGCTGGATAATATGATGCCGCGCGGCGTGTCGGCAAAAAACACATTGCCCGTGCTGCTGCCGCATAAGGGGGAGGCGGAAATAGTTCTTATTTCCAGCTTGGTGGATGAAGAATTTCTTCGAAGCGAAGTCGGGCAGCACATCGATGACATTGTCGAAAAGTTTTATCTCAAAGAATATTTCCAAAAGAAGTTCAACACGTCGCCACCGAGTGCTTTAAAATCCGCCTCTCGATAGATGTCCTCTTTTAAGCACCTAGCTGTTTTAGTCGCGTGAACTCTATGGGGATCGAAACCAAAAGCCAGATTTCCGACTTGTCGAAAAAGGCAGGTCACGACCTTAAATCCCCGTTACGAAAAATTCGGCAGTTCGCTGAACTCATGAGTCTCGAATACTCAGACGCCCTAAACGGTGAAGGCGAAATTTACTTGAACGCGCTTACTGAGTCAGCAGAAGAAGCCTCCGACGTGGTTAATAGCCTTTTGCTCTATATCCGTTGTTTGACAGAAACACTGAGTCTTACTCAAGTCAGTTTAGAAGACGTTATAGAGACCGTCTCTACCCGCATATACGCAAGTTTCGGTCAGTCTATTTTCTTAGATTACAACACGCTTCCGACGGTCAATGCAGATCAAGGTATGATGACCTTGCTCTTTATGCATTTGATCGAAAATGGATGCCGTTTTGTGGCGCCTGATACCTCGCCTAAAGTCTCAATTGAGTCGGAAAGAACGGACAGTCACATTATCATTCACGTCGTCGACAACGGGATAGGGATTACAGGTGAGGGGGCAGAGAAAGTGTTCGAGCCTCTTATGCGTCTTCACCCCAAAAGTGGCTATAAAGGGTCAGGACTCGGGCTGGCGATTTGTAAAGTCATTTGTGACGCCCATGGCTGGGATATTGGGTTTTCTAATAACCCTCACGGCGGGACGACCTTTAAGCTCACTCTTCCGGTGAGTTAGAGCCCAGACTAATCTTATCTGTCACTTCGTGGCCATCAGGCCCGCTAACAGTTAATATCGCAATCACTTCTGTGCCGGATGTATAATCAACTGAGCTGAGTGATAATTGCACAGCTTCGCCAGCGGAGCTTTGAACCGACCCGCCTTGACTTGTTGACGAGCGTCCAGAGGCGCTCTTTTTTTCTAACGTCAGTTTGTATTTCAGCGTGGCATCCACGGGCCATTCGGCCATGCTTCGCATTTGGGCCTTACCGTCCTTTTTATCTAGCTCTATCCAGGCTTTCGCGTTGTTTTCATGACTGACCGCAGGTGACGCGGCCGCGAGAGCAGCCAAGACGACGCTAGATTTAAAAAAAAGTCCAAACATTAATCACCTCTTGTGACAACGGTTGAAGCAAGACATCTTGACCAAAGTCGGGTCCGATAAAACTTGCCTCAATCAAAGACGATGCGAGCTGTACAGCATTTACAGCTATAGTAGCCGCCCAGAGTCTTTTGCCGCGACAAAACTGCAGCCGCGCGTTTTAACGCGTTAGCAAGAAGAATTATCTGCTGAATCCATTTTTTGTCAAGTCGCTCTCTAGGGGCCGAGTTATGATATGGCGCAGATAGGCCGCGCTGTGGGGGATTGAAAGGACTACAGCTTCGCGACAAATTAACCCCTCGAATGGTTGAATGGGGTGTCGTACTCCTTTTAATTGAAATCGAGTTTCATTCCCTCGCACTGGATAAATCCAGCTCTCGGACGGCTTGAACCAAATCTTGACGTTTCGGATATAGCGTTTTCTGCAAAATATTCTTCACGTGCCATCGCGCCGTTTCGTAGTTGATATTGCACTGGTTCGCCGCCTCACGAAGATTATCGTCAGATTGAAGATGTTTGATCAGCCGTTGCTCCGCTAAAGTCAGCTTAAATGTTTTTGCAAAAATTTCTGTATTTACCGAGGGCGGCGAATTTGACTCGATGGATATCCGAGCCAAGGTGAAATTGCATCCAGGGCTGGTCCAAAGGATACTGTTAGGGACTTTCTGAATACCGAGTTTAACGCATCGAGTTTGGTCGATTGCCTTTTTCTTTCCAAAACCCAACTTAGCCGATGAACATTTCCCCTTAATGGCATGAGAGATGGCAAGGTGAAGGTACTCTGTTACCGTTGAATATTCAGAGCGAAGGAAATTGCCAGTATATTTTAGAGTCTCACAACTCTCTAAAATATGACGTAAATTGCCGGTCAGAGAAACTACCAGTAAATCGTTGTTTATGAGAGCCGTGGCAGTATCGCTGGACGGAATGTCTCCACAGAAGCCTAATACTGATACCGAGTAATGGAATGCGTTCACCAAGTGAGGTTGCAAGGATTTCAACTTTTCAACCTCTTTTGCCGAAAAAGGCTCTTTTTGAGTATCTCTATATATACTGAGAGCTATTCGACCGAATTGCACGGTGTCAAGAATCACAAGGTGAAGGCTGTTCCCGATTTCGTTATAAAGAGGAGTGTTTTTTAGATTTTCATTAGAGGCAGGATTTTGTCCACTCTTTACCATTTCCTCAATAATCCGCTTTGAAAACTTTAAATGCGGATCACTTCTATCTAATCCCTTATTGTATTTTTCAACATTCAAATAGTTGAGCCCATAGGAATAGGGGACCTGATAAGAACCGCTATGATCGGCTCTCAGAAACATGGCGCGGTCACCTTGGATCCACTGACAGATATTTTGGAGTAGTGTTTGCCACTCAATATCACCCAAAGCGGCAGAACAGCATTGAGCTTGTAAATCTTCGAGGCGTGCTCCCTTCATCACTGAGGGGCTCTCAAAAACAAAAGATAAAATGAGGCTCGATTTTCGGTCCCAATAGCCCATTGAAAATGAGCTAAGCGCCAATAGGATCTTAACGACCAGGTACTGTTCATAAATGCGCCCACATTTCGCGTTACCGGTGAATATAGAAATTTAAAACACCTTAACTATCTAGAAAATTAACAATTAATTTATAAAAGTCAACCCATCTGGGGGGTGCCCTTCCGTTCAAAGGGGAGAATAAGTTAACCCATACTTGGGGGCGCATTTTTCAAATATACTCTCAAGCTCAAATTGGTCATCGGGGGATCATATGAAGCTTAAAATCGCAGTTCTGCTTGTGGCATTTTCAGCCACAAATGCATTTGCTCAAGACTTGGTTTATGAACCAGTAAATCCATCCTTTGGGGGGAATTCCTTTAATTCGGCCCATCTGTTGGCAATCGCGAATGCTCAGAACGATTATGAGCAAGAAGTCGACGAAACAGAAAATACTGATTTGGATCGGTTTGTAAGATCTCTGCAAAGCCGTCTTTTATCTTCTCTGTCAGGACAAGTTGCAGAAGCAATTTTCGGCGAAGATGCTCAGGAAAGCGGAACCATTGTTTTTGGTGATCAGACAATCTCATTTGAGAGAACGCTTGACGGTATTCAACTCACCATCACGGATGCTGATGGCAATACCACTGTAATCACTATTCCAACGCTATTAGTTAATGACCCGAACGAAGCAACCGGAGCGCTTGAAGGTCCGCTATCTGCGAATAAAGTCGCAAATCTAGATCCAATTGGGCGAGATAGTTTATCTGCGCCCAGTTCACTGGCTCAGCCGACCTTGTCATCTCCGACATTAGCAACGAGCGCGACCGACCAACCTATCCAATAAAACAGATTAAAAACTAAACTGGGGCAAAGTTTTGAAAATCGTCAAACGACATATTACTAAGCGTTATCTTACAGCGACCGCGATCGCGACATGTCTGGTGTTTGGCGGCTGTACGACTGTGCCAGCCTCCCAATCCTGGCTTTCAAAAGAAGCAGGTTTGTCGAAGGTAACAAAAACGCAGGCCGCCTTGCAAGAATTGGGCGATCCAAGTTCTAAAGTAACGGTTGCTGTATATAATTTTGAAGATAAGACCGGGCAGTTCAAACCTACAGATGCGGGACAGACGCTCTCGCGTGCTGTCACTCAAGGGGGGGATGAACTTCTCATAAAAGCTCTCCATGATGCAGGGACAAGAAGTTGGTTTACAGTTATTGAACGCTCTAATTTAAATAACCTCCTGAAAGAACGCCAAATTATTACCGAAATGCGGGCGCGTTATCTGGGCGAGACCCAGATAAATTCTAACGCGCTCCCTCCTCTTCTCTTTGCAGGTATTATTTTAGAAGGCGGGATCGTTGGTTATGACACCAATACGGTAACAGGTGGCGTCGCCGCTCGTTATCTGGGAGTGGGCGGACAAACGGACTATCGCCAGAATGTTGTTTCTGTGCACTTGCGAGCTGTGAGCGTTAAGACGGGTGAGGTGCTAGCTTCTGTTACTACGGAAAAAACAATCGCTTCGGTGGGTATTGCCGCGAACGCTTTCAGATTTGTTTCCTTCGATAACCTTCTCGAAGCGGATGCCGGCATCACATCAAATGAACCTGGCTTACTTGCTTTGCGCCAAGCCGTAGAAAAGTCCGTTTATGCTTTGATAATGGAGGGCGTAGAAACTGGGCTTTGGGATTTCAAAGACCGTGCAGCCGGGACAAAATTGCTTCATCAGTATCAATATGAGCGAGATGGATCTTATAAAGCTGCGAAGCTGGCATCGTCTAAAATGAATAAGTCCTCGAAACAAAAGCAAACCGCGCAGAGCCATTTGATACCGCAAATGACTCCGCGAACTGCCGCTAAGACAGAGAAGGCACCCAAGGCCCAATTAACAGCGCAGTCTGGAAGTCAAGTAAAAACCTTGAAACCAGAACCCGTTGCAGCAAATTCGAATTCTCCCCAGCCGATTAACTCTCGGCCGGATCAGCCAACTCTCAAGGCTTTGAAACAAGACACGCCGACCTGAGTCCAGGTCAGCCTGATAGACGCTTAATTTATTTAGCGTCATTTAAGAATTTTCATCGCGCCAGCTATGATGCGGTGAAAAAGGAAAATGTCACTATCCTGTAAATGTTGGCCAGTTGCCAAAATTTAAAAAGGAAAGTGACGATTTCCGCGGATTTTGAATGGAATTGCAGTTCCGTTCAAAATTTGTCCAAGGACAGCGGCAGAATTTGCCGAGAGACATGGATGCAAGTTGGACAACACATGCTGCGGTGGTTTTTGCCACCCTTGGAAACCGTCAACCTGTGCGTACCACAGAGTGGAGCCGGATTCCAGCCTGTTTACAGGCAAACGCCCTGCTGGGTGGCAGCAAGCTTTCAGAATGTGTTGAACCGGCCTCCAGTGGCTCCTCGAAAATTTCCGCTCTCCTTGTGACGAAAACACTCGAACGCGCCATTCCGGCGCAAAACGCTCTTAAAGTGGGGCAAAACAGGAGACTGAAACCATGAAAAAACTATTTGTTCTTACGGCGTCAATGTTGGCGCTTTCTGCAGGTGGCGCATATGCGCAGGTGCAGACATCAGACATTCTACAAAACGGAATGAATAACGAAGCAAACGTTGACCAAACTGGTGGTGAAGAAGGGCTGTCAGACATTGACCAGAACGGCGATGACAACCTAGCAGAAGTTACCCAAACTGAAGATCCGACAATTGGCTCTAATGCCTTTGGGACTGCCGCTAACTCAGCCACGATTAGCCAAGTCGGAAATCAGAGCCGTGCGCGTATCGAGCAAAACAGCACGAACCCTGGCGGAGACACCAACGTTGCCTCAATCGATCAGGTTTCAAGCTATGATCCAACCGACACAGATACGGACAGCACTGTACCTTCTGGCTTTGCGAATAACGGCCGTATCATCCAAGACGGTGAAGACAACCAGTCAAGCATTTCTCAGACAGACAATAGCCTTAACGGCGTCGGTTTGACCGGGGCGGCTGCTTACAACTCGCAAGAAGGAAGTGGTCATCGTTCTACAATCACTCAATACGAAGTGTCAGGTGATACTGAATTCGACCCGGCATCACGTGTAGACGTTTTCCAATCTGGTATGGATAACACATCTGAAGTGTTGCAAACTCGCCAGGCGAACAGCACAATTGTTGATCAGTCAGGAGCCGGAAACGACTCTTATGTGAGCCAGCACCGTAGCAACAACCTGGCTTTGGTCACTCAGACTGGCCAAGACGGTACAAGCAGCGTCAAGCAATCGCAGTATGATGAAGCGACTGTCAATCAAGGCGGCTTCAGCAATGACAGCACGATTGATCAGGGCGGAAGCCGACTCGTCGCGTTTGTAGACCAAATTGGGTCGAATAATGACTCCGGTATTATTCAACGTGGTTCTGATAATGAAGCCAATGTTGACCAATCTGGATCAGACAACACCAGCCGCATAGATCAGCGTGTAGGGTCATTCAATATGGCTGAGGTGCTGCAAACTGGTGTTGGAAACAGCAGTAAAATTCGCCAAGGGAACCCAGGCTTCGCTGCCTCGGATAGTCTTGCCACCGTCTTGCAAACAACGGACAACAACGTTGCCGATATTATGCAAGAAGGAAGCGATAACACCGCGACCATTAACCAGACTGTGACTAGCGGAAATGTTTCTAACATTTCTCAGAGCGGTTCCGGCAACTCAGCCACAACCAATCAGTAAGTTCCAGTTCGGCAGGCCAAATTCGGCCTGCCGAATATTACGCGCGTTGGCGCATTCATTAAATGCAACAACCTTTCGGGGTGCAAAAGGAAATTAAAACAATGAAAAAATTATTTATTACAACAGCGTCCATCTTGGCGCTATCGACCAGCGGCGCTTACGCGCAGATGGTTCAAACATCTGATATTGATCAAGACGGTACCGGAAACATCGCGGCTGTTAACCAAACTGGTGGCCAAGAAGGTATGTCGGTGATCGATCAAGACGGTGACGAAAACTTGGCTGATGTGACCCAGTCTGAAGACCCAGTGGGTTCTAACAGCTTCAACACAGCAGCAAACTCTTCAGATATTACTCAAGAGGGTAACAATGGCGAAGTCTTTGTCGTTCAGGAAAACTCCGATGCGGGTGCAAGTACAAACACAGCGACAGTTGAGCAAAATAGCGACAATGCGAATGCAACGGGTAACGACGGCAATGGCGACGGCAATTTTGCGTCTAACTATGCGTCGATTGCACAGGGCAATGCAGGTGCCGCTCCAGCAACTGGCGTAGGTAATACTGCTTCTATTTCTCAAGGTACACTCGGTGGAGCGGCCGTGAGCGGAAACGAAGCCTTTGTGACACAAGACGGCAATGGAAACAGCTCTGCCAACTTCCAGACTGGTAACAACGACTTTTTAAGTGTCGCGACAACTGGCGATGGCAACACTGCTGATAACTCTCAGTCAGATGGTGAGGACAATTACGTCACGGTCGTTCAGAATGGTTCCGACAATACGTCCATGACAGATCAGGCTGGCGACTTGAATATTGCAAATGTCGCCCAGGACGGTTCAGACCACGTTTCTGATGTTCTGCAAGACGGTTTGTTAAACGTTGCGAACGTCAATCAAGACGGCGTAAACAACGACTCCGATATCGATCAGGAAACAGGGTCTTTTGCCGCTGGCACTTTGGCAAATGTCACTCAGTCAGGATCTGACAACGAGTCAGACGTAACACAACTCGCAACTGGTAATCCTTCTGGCCTAGTTGGCGCAGACGTGGTTCAGAGCGGGACGGGTGAAACATCAATCGTAAACCAATCTGCGACAGGCGATGTATCAGGTCTCTTGGGTGCGAGTGTGAATCAGTCAGGATCTGATAACACGTCCTTGGTCACTCAGGATGCAAGCAATTTATTAAGTGGTGCATTCGAAGCTGACGTGACTCAAGCTGGTACTGATGGGTCTGCCACGATTGACCAGTCATCTGACTCTGCCGTAGACTATACGTTGGCGGCAACTATCAATCAGATTTCTGGAAACGGAAACACTGCGTCAATCGTTCAGCGAGATGATGACAATACAGCGACGACTACGCAAGTTGGTAACGCTAATACATCCACCGTAACGCAAGATAGTGGATTTTTTGTATCCATCCCTTTCGTTGGTTCGGTCGAATTTAACGAGTCAGGTGGGAACACCGCAACCGTTGTCCAAGACGGAGACGATAATGATTCTACTGTGAATCAAGGCGCCACCGGAAACATTGCATTTGTTGATCAGATCGGCGTCGGTAACGATAGTCTCGTCAATCAATCAGGCGACAATAGCAATGCCGATGTTAACCAAAATGGCACCGATGGGAGCTCAGTTGTTACACAAAATGGCGACAACCAGTTCGCTATGTTGACACAGGGCGGCTTCGACAATTTAAGCGAGATTACTCAAGACGGTGACGGAAACGATGCCTGGGTCACTCAAGGTTTAAGTGACAATGAGAGCTACATCACGCAAGATGGTGACGGAAACGACGCCACTCATAACCAGCTGGCCACAAGTGGTAACATCGCGACTACCATTCAGATGGGCACTGGCAATGCGGCGACTGTAAATCAGTAAGCTCAATAATCTAAGAACAGGACCGCCCCTCTTGGGCGGTCTTTTACCCAAATGTTGGAGATGCAAATGAGACAGAATTATTTCACGACCATTGGCCCAAAGGCCTTTCAATTCGTTTTGTTTGCCGGACTTTTGGCTGGGAGTACTTTTACGGCCAACGCTCAGAGTAACGTGACGAGGAACGGAAGTACGGTAAATATCGAACAAGTGGGGCCCGAAAATCTGGCAATTGTTTCAAGCGACGGACGGAATACGGCAAATATTGCCCAAAATGGCGGCGGAAACACAACAACCCTTATAACTAAAGGGCAAGGGAATGGAGATCTGTTTGGGAAGGTTGAGCAAGAGGGCGATAACAATACGACTATGGGCACCGTTGACGGTGACGACAACCAATTTAGCGTGGAACAAAAAAGTTCCGGTGCATCTAACGTCGCAAACTTCACTCAACTTGGCAGTCAAAATAATGCAACGATCAGTCAGGACGCAAACGGACTTCCGGACGGTCTGGCCAATTCTGCGGAAATCACACAGACCGGGATTGGCAATTACGCAGCCTTAAATCAGACAGCCTTGATTGGAGAGACAGGATTGTTTTCTAACGTTGCGAGTATAGCCCAAGAAGGAAACGACAACCTTGCGACGTCTACTCAATTTGGAGATAATAACTACTCGGAGCAGGTACAAGTTGGAGATAATAACGTCTCGGATATTTTGCAAACCGGTGATGACAATACGGTGATACATCGCCAGTTTGGTGATAATCTGTCTTACCTCCAAGGAGCGCAGATTGAACAGACCGGCGGCGCTACTATCACAATTGAACAATATGATTCTTATAATATGCCACTTGGCCCGCCAGTGCCGTAAATAGAGTTTAGAGTTTCGAGGGAACTAAGATAGGTTTGCCTCTGCTCAATTCAGGGAAGAGTTATGACAAAGTCACTAACGGTTAGTTTCGGCGTATTGGGTCTCGCTTTGACAACGTTGCTTTCGAGTTGCGCGAGCTCGGGCCCTGCCGAGACGACAGCGAGTATTCCTGCGCGAAATGAAGTAAGGGCCGCGCCCCGGATTGATAAGGACTCAACGTCTTCCATCGCGCAAATCTCGAGCCGGGATCAAAGAGAGGCGGCCTATCAAATTTCAAAAAACCAGGCAGGCGCATCTCTTACGATTGAACAGTTGCGAAACTATGCAGATAGGTGCGGGCCTGAAAACCTCAATGAATCTCCGCCTGAAATCGACTGCTCAGCGCTCGGTTTAAGGATTAAAAAAGCCTACAAAACAGAAGATCAGGTCGTCGATGCTTTGATTACTCTTGATAGACTAGGGCGGAACGCCTCCGCTGAGGACGTAAGCGATGACTTGAGGGATGGCCGCGCTGATGGGTCCGCAAATGCACAAGCTATTGCAAGTGGGATTTTCGAACCGGCTCCGCCGGCCCCTGAAGCCCCGCCGCCGCCAGAAGAGGTCGAGGAATTGATCACGAATGGCTTCATTGACGCGATCATCGCCAATACCCAAGGCCAGTAATCTATCCAAACCCAAGCTTAACGAGGGATACACGGGCAATTCGCTGCAGCACGAAAAAGATTTCAGCTCCAAAAAGATGAGGTGTAGGGGGTGTCGGGTGTAGTCGAGTGATCTGCAATGAAGGCAGTCACGGGATAATTTAAAAGACTTCCCCCGACGTCTAATCTTAGACATATCGATTTTATTGCCGTCTAGGCGAAAAGCGAAATGGCGCCCTTGCTGTGGCATGTTGATTACGTCCGGCCAGAACGACGCGATACATACCCCGCCTTGATGCCTTGCACTAGGCTAGAGAACGCCGTCTGATCCAGCGTGCCGTAAATTTCAGGCTCAGGCTGTGTCCGCTTAATTGGCCGCATAATATATCCCAAAACTTCTGTCGTGGAACCGTCCGGGCCGATTTGGTCATGCTTTCAACGAGCATAGATGCGAACGCCAATACCGCCGAGGAGATTACAGCTATTGCATTGTGAAAATGGTGATGCCTTCACAAAAAAGGCATTCAATTTTGCGAACAAAGCTAGTCCTATCCAATATTTTGAAAATCTAGGCTCGACAGATCATAGTGGGGTATGTAAATTAGGCTATGTTATAACGTATAGTTATATATCGTGATGCATGACTGTCGCTTTGACCCAAATTCTTCAAAATCTATGAATCTCATTGTACAAAATAAAATGTAACATTCGGGAAAGGCGGTTTTCATTTTTTTCCTTTCACCATTCGATTTTCGAGCCCTCTCGGCAAGAGGTGTCACTTACAAAACATAAAATTTCACATGCAAGTATGGAGCTTGGAAATGAAACAATATGAAAACGCCGGTCATTGGAATAAAGCTGCCCAAGCTTATAAAGAGAGCGCACACAAATTCACGTCTCTTTTTGCCGCGGATGCACTACAGTATGTCACACTGGACTCGCAATCTAATGTGCTTGATGTGGCTGCAGGAACAGGTGCGTTGGCGCTAGAAGCTGCGAAAACCGGGGCACAAGTTACGGCCATAGATTTCTCTCCCGGCATGGTAGCCAGTCTGAAATCAGAAGGAGTTCAAAATATAGATGCTCTGGAAATGGATGGGCAGAGCCTCAAATTTTCAGACAACAGCTTTGACATAACTTTTTCAGTTTTCGGAGTGATCATGTTTCCTGATTGGCAAAAGGGTTTGGCCGAAATGAGCCGAGTAACAAAACGAGGCGGCCATTGCGTGGTCACGACGTGGAAAACTAAAGGGGCGGCTACATTTCTTTTACTCAATGAAGTTCGAGAAAAGCTCTTTCCTGACTCTCAAAGCATCGTCATGCCAGCGGCCATGCAAGCATTAAATTCTCAGGACGCCTTTGTTCAGGCCTTCAAACGTGCGGGATTTCGTGACGCAAAAATTCACACTCTGACGCATGATTTCTTGCTCAATATCTCTGACTTAGACCACCCAAACCGGATGTTCGGAATGTCTTCCGACTGGACGAGCCTTACCGATGAAGACCAATTAAGGGTGGTAGAAGAGGTCCGAAGAATGTTCTCTGGAGAAAATGTGCTTCCAATTCCTTCAACGGCCTTGATTGGTGTAGCCGAGCGATAAAACACAGAGACTTCAACACATTTGTGTTCAGCATTTTTTGAGTTTAATTAATCTTGAAGGTTTCCAAATGAGGGGCTTTGCAGACTTTGTCAGTTTAACTGAACGGTTTTGTCACGTTAGCTTATCTGCTCTCGATTTTATTCGCCTTGCATAGGTGAGTCCAATTTTCCCCATCCGTTTTCTGATTTGTAAAAAAGTATCAACGCGGCGCTATACCAAGGGCTGGTGAATGTCTCGGAAGTATAGATTGAACATGAGGTGCGTCCGGGCGCCACGACAAACAAGGTTTGGATGGTGGAGATAAGGAGTGCAGATTGAGAATTTCACGCTTCGACCCCAGCGGAATTTCAGAAAGCAGGCGTTAATTTGGCAAAACCTATTAAATTGCTGATTTAAAAACTACGCGTTTAACTTAGTATATTTCTCAATGCATTGTATAAACGATCACAGTCCTCGGGCGAGTTACTTAGGGACGGCGTGACGCGGATACAGGCCCCTTTGGCTGGTGCCTTTCTGGCTACAGTGAATATGCCAAACTCACTCAGTAGTCTTTCTACCGTGGCTTCATTCTCTTCAAACGTTTTCTGTCCAGTTAATCGAAATGACGTTATCCCCGCCGACATACGTGGGTCAGATGGCGTCAGAACCTCAATTCCTTGGATTGCGCGGGCGGGCTCTGCCCAAATGTCTCGCATTGTTTTCAAACGTTTAGCCTTCCGCCCCCATCCTACACGGTCATTGTAATCCAACGCATCGTGAACGGTTAGAACTGTGGCAAAATTCATCGTGCCGTAGTAAATTCGGTCTGAGGTCTTAGGCGTCTTAGATGGACCTTGAGACATATTTCGGGCAATGTCGGTTAGACGGTCTTCATTGATATAGAGAAAGCCAACGCCGAGCGGGGCCTCAATCCATTTATGCAAGTTGAAAGCAACGAAATCAGCACCAAGATCCTTTAAATCGAAGTCTATTTGACCCCAAGAATGAGCTGCATCGACAACGACATCGACGCCGCGTGATTTTGCAACTTTGATGATCTCCTTAACCGGCACAACGAGACCTGTTTGATTGCTTACATGGGTCAACACCATATATTTGATGTTCGGGTGATCATTCATTGCCTGCACATAGGCTGCAACGACATTATCATGCGTCGCGGGTTCGGGCAGGTCGATCTTGATAACCCTTGCCCCGCGCTTCTGTGCTAAAGTTTCAAAGTTCTGTTTGACGGAGCCATAATCTAGATCTGCATAAAGAACGGCGTCGCCGCTGCCGAGCGGAAGATAACCACCAATCAGAGCTTGCAGCGCCTCTGAGGCATTGCGAGTTAGCGCTACTTCTGATGGCTTACAACCAAGATAGCCTGCCAGCCGGGCTTCTACACCAGCTTTGTCGTCGTGCCATTGACGTCGCGCGTAATAGGAACCGTCCCGATTGATCCGCATAGTATGAGCTTCGAAAGCTTTCCGAACGGAAATAGGCATCTCCGTCCAATAACCATGCTCAAGGTTCACGATGCTATCATTTCGGTCATATCCCGCGCTGATATGATCCCAAAATTCAGTTGGCATTGCCTTATCAATATCTGGTGTCGCCGCATGTGAAACCGATGCTCCTAAAGCAAGAGAGGCTCCGGTGACCGCAAGGCCGCTCGCACCAGAAAAAAACTGCCTTCTATTGAAAGGTATCATTGCGACTACTCCCGTCTATTTTTTCAGGGGGCCTGAGCGATATTAAGCAGGTAGGCCCAATTATCACTCAGGCTTAAACGTTTAAAAATTCACACTGACCGCACCATACACATAGGCTCCAGCGACGCCAAATGGCGAGAGATACGAATAGGGGAAAATACCGCGATTATCCGAGCCGCGTGTCCCTGCAAGTGTGTTTTCCACTGTGGTTGCGACCTGTTCATCAGGATAAATATCGAAGATATTATCTGCACCGAGTTTAAAGGTGACGCTATCTGTAAAATCATAAGCGACGCTAACGTCGGTAACGATTTTAGGGCCGAAGGTTTCAATAATATCGAAATTCCCATTATCGCGTGAGACGAGCGTTGTATCAAAGCCGCTGACGAGGACATCAACTTGCGCTTGGCTTCGGTTCGTGAGGTCAGCTTGGGACACATCCCCGTAGCGCGTATTAGTCAGGTTTACGAGCCACGGGCCTTTATTCCAGCTAAAGTCCAAAGCGACTTTCGAGTCGGGCGTCCCATTTGCGAGGCGCGTTTGCGAACGTTGGTCGAAGAGCGGTGCCGTGATACCAAGATCTGATAAAGCAGCAGGCGTATCGGCGATCCGGTCAAATTCTGTGTCTTGGAAAGTGGCTGCCAAGGTTGACGTTAGATTGCCGCCAAATAGCTCTGTAGCGTAGCGCAGTGTGAGATCGATACCTTGCGTTGTTGTATCCACAGCATTTGTTTCAAATGTCACAGCCCTGGTCTCACCAAAGCCGTTTTCGCGAAGCAAATTCGTCAGAGCCGCGCTGCTAAACTGCGAAGACAATACAATGCGGTCATCCAAATCGATTTGATAAAAATCGACCGATGCCGAAAGAGGGCCGGCACTATATGTGCCGCCAACGGAAATATTGGTCGAGGTTTCCGCTTTAAGCGGGCCTGCGCCGATGAACGGCGCGAGGTCATCTAAAGGGGATACAATACGTGTGGCCGTCGGAACGCCCCCTGCAAAGCTAATTTCGGAACGCTGGAAAAATTGCTGTGGCAAGGCGGGCGCACCGAATGATGTTCCGACGGACCCGCGGATATTGAGCGCATCGGTGAGTGAGACCCTTGAAGCTAACTTGAAATCGGTTGTGGAGCCAAAATCAGAATAGTCTTCGTATCGACCCGCGAGCGAGACTAAAAATTTGTCGGCCCATTCTTTTTCGAGTTCTGCATAGAACGCAATATTATCGCGGCTTTCGTCAACCTCTTCATTGGGATCAACCCCACCAGCGGGTTGAGCGCCTGCGGCGGATGTGTTGCCTGCGGCCGGGCCGTCGAGGATCGGCACGCCGCCAAATTCATAAACCGCCGGCTCGCCCGCAACGGCTTTGAACGTCTCGTAGCGATATTCTGCGCCAAAGGCCAAATTAAGAGGTGATCCGCCGCCCATATTGAACTGTCGCGTAAAGTTTAAATTTGTTGTCCATTGCGACAGACGCGTGCCGCCACGGTCAAACTCTGTCGGACTGGCGTCGCCGAGGGAGACATTGTTGGAGTTGGAGTAGCCCAAATCTGTTTTACTCGTGCCGTAAACGGTCGAGACTTCCCAGCCAAAGCCCGCAATATCATCTCCGCGAAGGCCGACTGTTCCCGAGTAATCAACCAAGTCGACTTCCTGAAACGGGATAAACCCATCGGGATGGATAGAGCGCACCGTTTGGTTTTGTCCCGCGCGGCGGAAAAAATTCGGGTTTGTGCCTGATAGGTCGCTGTAACCCCCAAAAGCAAAGAGTTCGACCTCATTCGAGAGCGGAACAGCAGAGTTTATGAACATGCTGATATTATCATATTTTGGTTGACCGAAGATGAAGGTATTACGGTCAATTGTCGCTTCACGCGGGTCAAGGCTGCCATTAGACGGGGTTAAACCAGTGCCCGAGCCGAAGTCGTTGGAAATTGCGACGGGTTCCCCGTTAGGACCAATGCCGAAATATTGCTGCCGCGTATCATCGCGCGATCGATCACTAAAATCTTGGGCTTGATATTGACCGCTAAGACGCACAAAACCGCCGTCGCCGACTTCCCAGCCATACCCCCCCGCGAGGGCAATTTTCTCGCCGTCGCCTTCTGTTGTTACCCCTGCCGTCGCGGTCAGCGAGGCGCCAACAGAATCATCCAGGATGAGGTTCATAATACCGGCGACCGCGTCCGATCCGTATTGCGCAGAGGCGCCGTCACGCAAAACTTCGACACGTTTGAGCGCAATGGCTGGGATCGCATTTAAGTTATAAGCAACGTCACCGCGCCCAACTTGGTTACCGACATTCAAATCACTATTGGTGTGACGGCGCTTGCCATTAATCAGCACCAAAGTTTGTCCTGGAGAAAGGCCCCGCAGGGTGGGTGACTTCAAGAAATCTGCGACGCCCGATGTCACGGGGCGCTCCGTATTGAAACTTGGAACCTTGATACGTAGCATATCCTGTAGTTCAGTTGCGCCGCCGCTTGTCAGTTCAGAATTAGAGATAGAGTCGACCGGTGATGGCGAGTCCACGGCGATACGCTGACCAAAGCGTGTTCCGGTGACCACGACTTCGTCCTCAAGTGCGGTCGCGTCCGGGCCCAAACCACTGACCTGCGCATAGGCGGGTGTTACAAATGCGGCGATCGATAATCCGGCAAGAAGAGACATTTTAAGAGACATAATAAGTCCTTTGAGAGAGAGGGTAGAAGATATTGGAAGTTAAAGAGGAGAGGTGTGGCGCAAACGCATTGTCGCCCATCCGCCGATTAGGAGTGTTAGAAATAATATCCAAGCGAGCGGCACAAATGATGGGCGTGAATGGGACGCCGGAGTATAAACGGGGAGGGCGTCAAAAGACGACCCGTCAATTGCGCCGTCATTGACAACCTTGCTTGACAGCGCGCCGCTCAGCGTAGGGAGGTAGGCTTGCGCAGACTTTTTTCGGCGGGCGTAGCTCGGCCCGTCTGTGCCAGAAACCCCCGCAAGTAAATCAGATGTCAGCAGGGGAGGTGATAGATAAGCTAAACGATACGCAAATTTGGCCTGACTTTCTTCGTGGGCTTTCTGTTTGGCCTGAATTGGCGCAATCGCATCCGCAACAGCCGCGCGCACGTCAATGCTTTTCTGAACGCTCGACTTGCGAACCTCAAGGGCTGACGAAGAAAGTTCCGGATGATCATCGTCATAGATTTTAGCGGAGCTTATTTCTGCGGCGCGGGCTACGGCAATTGACTCAAATTTTGAGGGCGGCGGGTTGATGAGTGAACTGGCCGCGAAAATCGCCATGGGTGCGACAAAGACCAATGTCGTCCAGATACCTATCAGGAGCATGGCCGCCGTCTCCGCCGCAATAGGCAGCGTGTTGACCAATAGGATAACAGCCCACCAAAACAGCAAACCAATAAAGGCGACGGATAACCATAGCAGAATATCGAGCCCACGTCCCGTCGGGCCAAGCGCCCACATTATCAGCGCGCCAATAAGGATTGGCACGAAAACGATGCTAAAGCGATTAAGACTGCGCGCCGTAATGAGCGGTAGCGGATTGCCCGCTTGTGCCACCCAGAGACGGGCCGTGCCGCGTTCTCGATCGCTTGTGAAGATACCGTATCCAATAGCAATGAGCAGAAGCGGTGCAATCACAATCACGACAAATGATAGATCAAGGGCGCCGCGCCGCAGGCGCTCCGGGTTGTCGATCTGATAGCGCCTAAACATTATGTCAGGCCGCGTTCTGGACCGAACATCGGCAGAGGCAGGTTCGATGGCCGACCGTCCTATAGCGAAGTCGGCCATGAGGGGCGGGGCTAATTGTACGGTAGTAACAAGACGAAGGGGCAAAATCACGGCGGCGGCGCGATCCGTATTACTTGCATTGACCCAGTCTTTACGCTGCTCAGCCCGATAGTCTTGCGAAGCCTCATAGACCCGCGCATAATCATTTTGCAGATAATTATTCCACGAAGCGCCTGTCACAACGGCAACTAGTGTCGCTAGAAACCCGACGCCAAGAATAAATATAGCCAGACGGTCGCGCAGCAATTGAAGCGCGTCAAATTTGATCAGTGTTATCATCCTAGCATCTCCTGCCGAAGAGCGCGTGTTGCGCGGCTCAGTAGCCAGAACGCGCCGATTAACCACGCGAGCAAAATCAGGATATCCAAAACAATCGATTTTACAGCGTCGCTGATAGGTAATGGTGTTGGCTCGAACACCTCAAAAGAGCTCCACAACTCTTCATCAGCAGTGTAGTCCTCAACCCCCACAGCATTGATCATCAGATCGCGGTTAAGTGCATTGACGACCGTCTGGCGTTCTGCTTCGGCTTGCATCTCGAAATGGCGCAAATGACGGTTATCTGTTCCTGCGAGCGCGGCAGAGATGTTCTGCATTGCAATAAAGGGGGAGAGGATTGCCCCTAGGCGCATCGTCTCGCGTTGATCGGCATAGACCTCCTCCAGCAGGGCGTATCGCCGCGCGTAAACTTCATTGCCAAACCGCTCGCTCGCATCGAGCCGTGCGCCGCGATAGCTTATCGGAAGATCGTCTGTGGTTTTCACGCCATATTCGGCTAACAATCCTGCCTCTAAGGCCTTATCGCGGGTCGCGCGATCACCGCGTTCATCAAACCCGTTGCTGATCTCTGAACGGGCATCCGCCCAGAATTGAGCCGCAGAAGGCGTGGGGTGAATGACTTCGGCTAGACCGGACACGGCGCGCGGCATGACCGGCACAGCTAAAACCCAAAGCCCCACAAGAATAAGTAGAACACGTGCCGTTTTCTTTATGAGGGTTGAAATAGAAATAGCGAATAAAACCGCCAAAACTAGCCAAGCGATATGAAAAACTGACCACAACATCGTGCGGATAATAATGTCAGCTGTCACCGCACCCGGTGCCATTATAACCGTCGCGCCTGCCGCAAGCAGGATGGGGATGCTGACCAGGCCTATCGTTACCAAAAGGCCGCTCGTTTTTGCGTACAATAATTGCCGTGGTGCGGCCCCACTAGCCAGCATAAGGCGTAATGTACCACGTTCACGTTCGCGCGCGACAAGACCTGCACCGAGGAGGAACGCCAACAACGGCCCGAATGTTTGCAAAACCCAACCCGCGCTTAATCTTCCAAGATCAAGCGTAGCGGCCCGCGTCTCAATCGGACGAAAGGCGGCAGAATTGCGCGCGTGCGCCTCCAACCAGATGGCAGACCCCGCATAATCGGTTGCAGCAGGATCAAGCAAAGTTGGTGCGTCTAGGGGTCGGAAAGTCCATTGCGCAAAGTGAGCGGCGGAATGAGGGTTTCTCTCGCCTTGCGCTAGCCAACTTTTGCGCTCTTGAGCGGTAGCGGCGGCCCGGTCCCGCGCATTGGCATCTACTCGGGCGTAGCTCGTCATAATGGCGGCTAGTGACAAAAGCCCAACAAGAACAATTGCCACGACCAGCCGTTTATCGCGCACTATTTCCGTGCGGTCTTTACGTGCGATGAACTTGGCGCTTAACATGCTTGCGCTCATGCCGCTTCATCCGTCATGTGACGCAAGTATAGCGCTTCTAAATCAGCTGCCGACAGAGAGTTGGCATCTACCAGATCGATAAGTTGTCCCTGAGACATAATGCCTATACGGTCAGCCACTTCTTTGGCGCGGAAAATGTCATGTGTGGACAAGAGAAGGGCCACGCCTTCGCTCGCAATTTGGCGCAACACTGTAACAAGGTTGTTTGCGGCCTTCGGGTCAAGGCCTGAAAGCGGCTCATCTAACAGGATTGCACGGGCTTTTTTTGCTACGGCAATGGCAAGACCTAGCTTCTGTCGCATACCCTTCGAATACGTCGAAACTGGCGCGTCTATCGCGCGCATTGGAAACTCAAGCCGCGTTAACAACGTCTCGCGCTCACGGTCGCTTATAGGAGCGTTGCCAGAAAGCGCATGAAAAAAGTCTAAATTCTCGCGCCCCGAAAGCGTGGGATAAAGACTCACAATTTCTGCAACGTAACCGATTGCAGCGCGCGCTTTCGCGGGGTCCTCTGAAACGCTCCGGCCTAAGACACTGACGTCTCCGCTATCGGGCTGTAAGAAGTCTAAGAAAAGATTTATTGTCGTCGTTTTGCCCGCGCCATTCGCGCCGAGTAGGCAAACAATCTCACCTTTTGCAACCGAAAGATTGAAGTTATCTAACGCTGTGTTGCTGCCAAAAGCTTTGGTAAGGTTAGAGGCAGATAAAACTGATGTTACGGGGTCGGACATGATTCTGCTCTTGTAAATTCGTATGAGATAACATTACGCTTATGTTACCTAATAACATCAAATACGATTGTGTCTATTCAAAATGACGAAAAAAGTTGGAAAAACCGGCAAACGAGTGCGCTTGATGCTGAGTGCAGTCATTTCTCGTTTTGGATTGCCGTTTGGGTCTTACACAATTTCACATTTGGTCGTTTGCTAGGCTCTTGTAAGAAGGGTGACGACCGCTATGAGAAAATTACCGCTGGGCGCAATTAAGATATTAAAGTTGATAGGACACAAGGATGTGAAGCTAGATTTCTCAGCAGGATTGCAATTTAATATGTTGTAAAATGTCGGAAGCGCCTTCAGGAGATACTTCAAGTAAAGATTAGACAGTTTTAGTGAATAGCTGATCATTCACACGCTTACGTTTTGCAAACCTCGCAACTCCGGAAAATCATTGAAGTTTGAGGCATTCACGACGGACATACTGTTGACGATTATCTTCGAACGGCTCGTTGGCCACCTCGCTGTAAACCCCACTCAACGTCGTTTTCTTTCAATTAATTTTCTTGGCTCTTTTACAGTCGCGCGCTGCCTTTCAGACAGCGCGCAATTACCAAAACGCTAACGTTTTTAGGTAGATAGTGACCGTGGGGCCGATACCTAAATTATCGAGCGGATCGTCCCCGCGCGTTAACAATGTCCATCTCATTTATAAGATTTTCAGAATTGTCGACTTTCTCCATGACCCACAACATATAACGACTATCGACATGAATCGAGCGCGTGGTCCGCGGATCAAAATCCCAATCCGAGTTTACGCTTTCGATAGTGCCGTCAAACAACAGACCGACAAGTTCTCCACGCGCGTTAAGTGTCGCGGAGCCTGAATTCCCGCCAGTGGAATCAAGATCAGTCAGGAAGTTGACCGGGACCGAATTGATTGAATCCAGCTCGTAGCGACCATAATTCTCAGCTTCAATTAAATCGAGTTGTGACTGTGGAGAATTAAATGGATCGTCACCTGTATCCTTTTCGGCGATGCCTTGCAGAGTGGTGAACGGATCATAGCGCATACCGTCTTTGGGCGAGCCGCCTAAAACATTTCCGTAAGTCACACGTAATGTCGAGTTGGCGTCCGGATAGGCTGTGAACCCCCGGTCTTTTTGCCAAGCAATAATAGCTTCCATATATTTGGGTTGCAAAGTCGCTCGCCGCCCCGCGCGGTCCTTGCTGGCGGCTTCCATGGCGAGCTCATTTTCGTAAAGCGCGACAGCTAGCTGCATAAACGGGTCAGTGCTTTCTTCGAGCTCTGAAGGTGTGGCCTCCATCAACTCAAGGCGTGTCTCGAGATTTCCGAGCGCGGTCTGCGCGTAATAGCTATCAAGCTTGGCCGAAATCGCCGCTTCAGTCATATCGGTCTCGAGGTCGAGCGCTTCATCTAGCGCCTCAACTCGCTCACTTGCAGGCTGGTCTAAGTAACCTTGTAAGAAGACTATCCACTCTGCCTTATCGACTACTGGATCGTAACGGCGATCCATGGCTGTCAGGCCTTGCTCTATGCGGCTCATGTCGCGTTCCTGATATCCACTCTCGCGTTCGGCATCCGGCTTCAGGCGTTCATGTGACAAGCGGTACAGTCGCTGGGCCGCATTTAGCAATTGCGGCCGCGTCGCGTTATTGTACCAATAATTGCTTCGCGCCGCTGCCGCTGACTCTTCGCTAAGCGCGTCAAGATTAGAGATGGCTTCAGCATATCCGGAATCAGGGGCTTCCTCTGCAATCCAAGTACTGAGCGCTGCTTCGCGCTCCGCCCGGCGATCCACCAAGCCAACGCGGCGTGCGCCCTCAATTTGTCCGCCCAAATTTTTCTTATAGTTATTTAGCCCCGCGAGACGGGATTCATATTTTATTCGCGCATCGCTTCCGGGTTCAGAG
The DNA here is from genome assembly GCF_965138505.1 of Litorimonas haliclonae. Classification (NCBI taxonomy): domain Bacteria; kingdom Pseudomonadati; phylum Pseudomonadota; class Alphaproteobacteria; order Maricaulales; family Robiginitomaculaceae; genus Litorimonas; species Litorimonas haliclonae. The sequence goes on from NZ_CBCSCO010000006.1 coordinate 45,826, forward strand.
GCATCATTGATAGCTCCTATCCAGTCATTGAGCAAAGTCTGCCACGTGGGATATTGCCAATTAAAAGTATTTTCGACTTCTGCTAAACGCGCATAACGGGATGTGCTGCCCGGATAGCCAGCTACCATGACGAAATCGCCATCGTCCAATCCTTCCGCTGAAACTTTCAAAAAATGTTCCGGTTTGAACGGGACGTTCTCTTCGCTATAGTCGGCTGATTTTCCTTCCGGTGAGACATAGCCTCGGTAAAAGGCAAAGTCGCCTGTATGGCGCGGCCACTGCCAGTTATCAATGTCGCCACCATATTTGCCGATTGACCCAGCGGGCGCATAGGCAAGACGGACATCCTTGATTTCGAGTTGCTTTATTAGCTTATACTGTAACCCGCCATAGAATGAAGCAACACTGCAACGATGACCTTCATCTTCCTCGCATTCGGCAACAAGCGCCTTGCGGTTAGTGTCAATCTTTGCAAATCGCTCTTCCCCGGAAAGGTCTGCGGATAAGTCTCCTGATACCTGATCTGTAACATCGGTTAGATCGACTGTGACATAGATGCGGGAGCCGGGCGCGGCGGGTAACTCGGCGTTGAGGTTTGTTGCGAGAAAGCCATTTTCCAAATAATTTTGTTCTTCTGTGGAATTATATTGGATAGATCCGTACGCACAATGATGATTGGTCACAACCAGACCTTGGGGTGAGACAAATGACGCGGTACAGCCTCCAAGAGAAACCACGGCACCCATGGGAAATCCGGTCAGATCGGAAATCTGTTCAGTTTTCATTTTGAGCCCTTTGGCCCGTAGGTCACTGGCAATCTCCGGTAGTTGATCAGGGGTGAACATGCCTTCGACGGCATAGGCCGCCGGGGCTGTTGCAAGTGCGAGTGCGGAACTCGCGAGTAAAATTTTTCTCGTAGGTAATTTAAGCATAGTTATCTCCATTCATTTTGTTTTGTTAGTACATATAAAATTAGACTTATAATGATATAATATTGCGAGAGGGGAATCCGGTGAAACGAGGGCGTCTATCCCTCGTTCATGCAAAGATACGGCAAAATTTCCTCTTCAAAGCCTATACAGCCCAAGGCCCAGTAATTGCGAGTGTTCTCGTTGGCGCATAAGCATTTACGAACAGCCACTTACCGTCAGGTGAAAAACAGCCTCCGGCAAGTTCAGTCTGGAGCATCAATTGAGCAATATCATAAGGCGCACCTTCGGGCGTGATTCCGCGAATGTGATTGTCTACTCGATCCGTATACTGATCTTCGCACACAATCAGGTGTCCATTAGGCGAGACGCACAGATTGTCACCATAATTAAATTGTTCTTTGCTTTCACTTTCAAAAAAAAGTTCCACCTGATCAGAACCAATTCCTCGGCCCGGTCTTAACCGAAAAATCTGACCCAATTTCTTTGCGCCGCCGCTTGTTGAGCAGAAATAAAGATCATCTTGACCCATATGTATTCCTTCGCCGCGTGCTATCAGTGACGCCCCTTTATCACCAGCGCGAAATCGCAAATCATCTTTTGGCGCTTCAACATCTTCAAGATCGACCCAACGGGCTGCAAAAGATTTTCCAACTGGCATGTTTCCAAAGTTCCAGTTTCGCGTGTCAGGAACGCCGTCAATTACCATAGCCTGTAATTGCCCCCCATTGGAAAGGTTTCCGGGTACGTTTGGTATAAAGCGGTACAACACGCCTTCGTCACGGTCTTCGGTCATGTACACAAAGCCTGTTTCTGGATCGACGCAAGCCGCCTCGTGATTGAACCGTCCCATGGAGCGTAGGGGAAGTGCTTCTGTCAGACCTGCTGCATTGGCGGGAACCTCAAAGACCCACCCATGGTTTAAGGCAAGCCCTTCACCATATTTTTGACCTGGTCCAGTAGGCGCTTCTTCACAGCTTAGCCAGCTATTCCAAGGTGTGACCCCACCAGAACAATTGCGAATCGTCCCGCCTAACGACCGAAACTGTCGCTTCACCTCAAGAGTGGATGCATCTAAGACAATATTGGTCGTTCCGCCTGGCAAGATGTTCCCGTTAAATGTCCCAAACCCTGTTTCTATGGAACCGCCAGCGCCATCCGCGGCAACTAGTTCATGATTTCGGATTAGAACGATCTCGCCATTCCCCAGATCAAAACAGCCCATGCCGTCAGCCTTATTTGGAACCGTCCCTCCATCATCCATCTTGTCTCCAAAACTAGATATCAGTCGATAAGAGAATCCTTCGGGTAAGTTTAGCAACCCATTAGGGTCAGGCTTTAATTGTCCATATCCGGTAAACGCTTTCTTGCCACTAGGCGCCGGAACGCCTTTGGTAATGCATCCACTTGCAACAAGCGCGGCGAACGCACTCCCTGTCTGGGTGAGGAATTGACGGCGGTGTAATATGTTGCGCGGCATGAGCTTTTTCTTTCGCGGTTACTAAGAATTCAACATCTGATACATAGTGTTATAATATATTATAACCTTTTACTGGAAAAGTGTAAAATAAGCTATATGTATTTTTTCTCTCGGAGTTGGGCCGTGCCCGAAAGTCTAGGGCTAAGTCAATCTTCGGGTTTGTTATTAGATTCCAGTAATGCGTTGATCGTCTAATGCGTTGATCGTCGTTTTTAAGGTCAGGAAAGTTCAAAATGTATAATGCCAAACTCAAGCGTGATGTTAGCGAGCATGTAACCCAACGCCCCACAATGGATGAGGCCATGGACGCTGTTCGAACGTTGCTTGCATGGGCTGGAGACGACCCGAACAGAGAAGGCTTAATCGACACACCTAAACGCGTGGCGAATGCCTATAAAGAGTTTTTCGCGGGTTACGAAATGGACCCGGCCGCCGAACTCTCACGAACATTCGAAGAAGTCGAGGGCTACGATGATATCGTGATGCTCAGAGATATCGATGTAGAAAGTCACTGTGAACATCACATGGTTCCAATTTTAGGTCGGGCTCATGTTGCTTATATGCCGACAAATAAAGTCGTCGGAATTTCAAAAATTGCTCGTGTCGTTGAGATATTCGGAAAACGCCTCCAGACGCAGGAGACTATGACAGCTCAAATTTTGGACTGTATTTGCCGGGCGCTCAAGCCAGCCGGCGTTGCCGTACTCATTGACGCTAAGCATCAATGTATGACCACACGCGGCATTCATCACAAAAACGTGGCAACCATCACGACCCAGTTTTCGGGCGTGTTCAAAACTGACAACGATTTACGCAATCGTTTTTTGCGTTTTGCCGGTCAGTAAAGAGTAAATTTGCGAGGGCAAATAAAAATGGAGCTGCAATCAGATTTAATAGGGGAAACCGCGATTGACGTGGTTCAGTCGTCTTGTCTCAATAGTTTTGAGCGCATTCATGACGAAAATGTTTATGGCGTAGTTTGGAATAGAGAGATCCCTTCCAAAGTTAGTTCCCTCCTTGAGATGACCGAGTTTAATCACCCAACCAGTGCTCGATTTTTTGTTCCTATTTCTAAAATTTCGGAGAGAGCGGCTCAGGCTCTGGAGGTGTTTGGGTTGCCAAAATGCCCGGCGCAGGCCTGGTTGGCAAATGACATACAAATGCTTGCAACAAAATTAGGAGCGATACTTTCAGCCTCAAAACTTCAGGTGCGTGTTGAGCTCGTAGATACGGACGCGTGTAAGAAATTTCATCGAGATAATGTCAAAGCTCGCCTTGTTTGCACTTATAAGGGCCCCGGGACAGTTTATGGCGTTGCGCGAATTGGGGCTGAACCAGATCAGATTAACCAAGCAGATACAGGCCATCCCGTTCTTTTAAAGGGAAGGCTTTGGTCCAAAGGGGCTGAGACGTATCTGCTACACCGATCGCCTCGTATAGAGAGCGCAGGACTTTCACGTATAGTCGTGGTAATGGATGAGGTGCTTAACGAATACCAGACCGAGCTTTAACGGACGGGCCGCCAGCAAGCCGGAAAGGTCTAGGGTCACTATAATCTCAGATCATTCGGAATAACGTTTGCTTATGTTATAGCATTACGTTATTGATTTCCAATGGGTACGTCTGCGGATACATTACTATTCGATCGGCAAGGGAACCTCTTTACGGTCCTTATAGGCATTATCATGCTGATTGCTTTCGTGTTTGGACAAATGATATCGGTCAATCACAATCATGAACATGCACATGAAGTCCCATTGCCGGAGCCCTGCGAGGTCTGTATTTTGGCGGCTAGCGATGATAAAGACAGCAAAATCGCAGCATATCAAAACCCCGATATAGTGGATACGACGGCTTGGTTTCTGAAGCTTACCAAGCTGACTTTGATAGCTCCAACGCCGGCGCCATCAATGACATATGACGCTCGGTCAATTGGCCCTCCGCCTGATCCTGATATCAGGCTCGACTTAGCGCGGGCGCCACCCTTTTATATTTAAAACCATTAACGGCTCTGTTTTAGGGCCGGCCAATCGGCTCGCATTGAACGTGTAAGTGGTCTGATTGAATGAACTTTAAATGTAAAAGGAGATATCCGTGTGCTCGCTTAAATCTTTTTTCCTGTTCTCTCCAGGTCCCGGCATATTAGCCCTAACATATTCTGCTCATGCTCAAGAAATTGGATGTGAAATTACCTCTCTCGGTGAGCGCCATATCTGGATGGAAAGAGGTTTCAGATGACAGGCGATTTAAAATCAGAGGGGCTGAAATTATCAGAGCACCTACAGCATGCCGAGCGTGTAGCCTTGGCATGTTCAGGACGTTTAACCCCGCTTCGGCGACATATATACAAATGCCTTTTGATAGCTGACGCTCCTCTTGGGGCCTACGAAATCCTAGGTATGCTCGATGGTGTCGGCGCGTCGAAGCCCCCAACTGTATATCGATCGCTCGATTGGTTGATTGGAGTGGGCTTGGTAAAGAAAATAGAATCCATCTCCAAATATATAGCTAAAACATCACTTGATGACAGTAACCGCATGGCCCTTCTTTTATGTGAATCATGCGGAAATGCTGAATTTTTTGACGCTGCCTCGGTTCTTGACAGTCTAGGAAACTTTGCGCGCGAAAAGGGATTTGAAGAACACCAGACAGTAATTGAAATTCTTGGCCTGTGCTCAGAGCATCAGCGCTAAACTGCGAGTTGGTTCTCAATTAAATTAAGAATGATTAGAAAGAATGTTTCATGAAAGCTTACGCGTCCATAGATAAAGCCGGATTTGGCCTGTCGGCATTATGTATCATCCACTGTCTGTTTTTGCCTGTGATCGGCATCGCTTTGCCCGTTATCGGAGAAATATCTGAAGTTGAATGGTTGCACAAAGTGTTTGTCCTGCTGGCGTTTCCTGTGGGCGTCAGCCTTCTCATATCGTCACGCTCAATTTTTGTTCGTTTCACCGCCACCTTAGGGCTCGCATTTTTAATTGGCGGCGCATTTTTTCCTCAATTGCACGATATTGAAACCGTGGTAACTGTTGTGGGGGCCTTCATGCTCGGCGGCGCTCATGCCACGCGGCTTCTTACCAGACACCATACACACTGAAGTATTTCTACCTCGGTTTGACGAAATATGAGTTTTGTGCGATGTTCCCGCTATGAAAAACATTCTTTTGGGCTCATCAGTTATTTTGTCATCTTTCGTCCTGGGAAGTGCAGTGTATGCGTGTGACATGCACGGCGCCGGGTATGGCGGATTTGGGCTTCGAAATGCGCAGTGGCAGAGTTATAACCCAAGGGTTTCAAAAACAGACCCCTCACTAAATGAGTCAGTTATGCAATCGCCGACTGACGCTGCACTTCGTAACAAATCCATGCCAAGCTTTTCTAACGCAGCGAGTTTGGCTGCAGCAAAAGCTAAGGCGAAACTTCAGGAAACTAACGAAGACGAAAGTTCTGAACGATCAGAACAAACGGGTAAAGTTGAACAAACAGCCCTAAACGCGGATCGTTAATCCATCTGACAAAGATCGCTTCAGTGCAATTAGAGCAGGGACCAACCCTAAAACAGCTGACGTTGCGGTGACAAAAATTATTACGCCCAAATCAAATTGACTTGGCCAGACGCTTAAAGCGCTGATGTTAAACCGTGTTTCTAAAAAGGGTCGGAGTACCCACATTAATCCGTATAGTGCTGTTAATCCCAGAACGCTTCCGGTGAAGGCCAAAAGTGCCGCCTCACTCACCAATAGCCCAACGACATGTCTCCCTCGGGCTCCCATGGCTCTTAGTATGGCCATTTCACGACGGCGTTCGTTTAAGGATGTTAGAATTGACGTGAGTATCCCAATTAATCCGACAGCAATGACGAAACCAGAAACGAGTGCCAATGCGCGCTCTACGAGTGAAACCACATTCCAAAGTTGGCTCAGGGCAACACCTGGAATAACAGCTTGCAAAGGCTCAGCTTTATAAGTGTTCAAGTCGCGCTGCAGCCCTAAGATTTGCACGCGTGAAGTTGCCCCGATTAGCATGGCTGTGATGCTCTCTGGTACAAATGTTCTTTCCTCTAATTGGTTTGCCGTGCTCATGCGACTTAAGGGGGTGGGCATACCATTGCGCCATCCCAAATGGATGGCCTCTATCGCCCCTAAACTGACAAAAACTGACCGGTCAACAGGTGTGCCAGTGGGTTTCAAAATGCCTGTGACTGTAAACGGTAAATCGTCATGATTTACAAAACTCGTCCCGCCAAGCCCGTGGGCAAGGGTCAATTTCGAGTTTAGGCTATATTCCAATTCTCTCGCAACTTGTGCGCCGAGAACAACATCAAATAGACCCTCAAAGACTATGCCGTCTTGAAAAGATAAGGTCTGAGAGTCCGCATACTTGTACCGTTTGAAATAGCTGGGTGTTGTTCCAACGACTCTAAAGCCCCTGTGGGAGTCACCTAGACTAATCGGCACGACCCAGTCGACATCTTGGCGGGATTTTACATCCTGATAAGTTTCCCACGTCACATTGTTTGTCGGATCACCTATTTGGAAAACAGAATATAGCACGAGATTAATAGGACTCGACCGGGCCCCTACAATCACATCCGTATCGCTGATCGTGCGTTCAAAACTGGTTCTTGCGCCTTGGCGTAAATTCTCAACTGCGACGAATAGCAAAACTGCAGCCGCGATAGAGATAACGGTCAAAATAGCCGTGATTTTGCGCGCCCATAAAGATTTAATGGCGAGAGACAAGATAGCCATATTGTTCATATCGGCACCTTCTGATTCAAATCCGTGAGTGAGACAGACCGATCAAAATAGGTGGCTAGGGTTTGGTCATGACTTACAAAAAGTAGTGCGCTTCCAAATTGTTCCCGGCTCAAATTGAGGAGTTCGATGAAACGGTCTCTATTGTCATGGTCAAGAGCCGAGGTTGGTTCATCTGCAATGATCAGATCTGGCCCGCCAATCAAAGCTCTCGCAACAGCAACCCGTTGTTGTTGGCCAACACTCAGCTTTCCAACTGAGCGGGAAAGTTGGTCATCCGTCAATCCCAACCCCCGAATGAGCATTTCCGCAGCCGATACGACAGATCCACCGGCTGCTATTGCTCGGTCACGCCGTCGTGAAGAGAAGCGACAAGGCAAAATACAGTTTTGAGTGATGCCAATATAAGGGAGCAGATTGAATTGCTGGAAAATAATTCCAAGGCGATCGGCTCTGACCTTATCTCTTTGCGCGGATGAAATGTTGGTTAATTCAGTTCCGCAAATAGATAATTCACCCAATTGCGGCGTTAGCACACCACCAATCAAACCTAAAAGCGTGCTTTTGCCAGACCCGCTTGGTCCTTTAAGAAATACACTCTCTCCAGGACTAATTTCGAATTCCTCAATATGAATTAGAACCTCTTTAGGGTCGTAGCCAAATTGCAAGTTCTCAAGTCTTAAGACTGGCTCAGTACTCATAAGGTTCGAGTTTGGTCAAAGTTAGCTCATAGGCGCTATTGCCTAAATCAGACCCAAATTTACCTGTTTTCATGACGCCTTCGATCCAAACAGGTTCGTAGATATCTGCAATCTTGGTAGCGGTCGGCGACTTTACGAAAACGATCTGATTTGGGGGCGGTGGCGGGGTATGTAAGCAAGCACCAAAATAAGGTACTAGCAAAAATTCGGTATACTCAGATGCGGCATTAAAATCTAAGGGGACAACATATCCCGGTAAACGCACATTTGATCCATCTAAGTCCTCCACTACATTATAAGTGCCAATCTGCTCCATAGTGTCTTGCGCACTACCTTCGTCAATCATGCTCATTAGATCGTCTTCAGCCTCAGCGGCCTGTGAAAGTGTGAGCTGCTCGCGAAATTTTTTTTCCTGCTCTTCATAAAACTCAGAGTAGAGCTCCGACAGGATTTGCTCCTCCCCTATGGGCATCAGATCCTCCCACGTCAGGGTTTCAACTTCAATTTGGGGTGTCTCAGAACTGGGTGGCTGGGTTGATGCATCAGTCGCAGGGGAAGGGGCAGGGACAGAAGCAGGTATCGCAGTATCGGTAGATGTTTCGCTGGCGGGATCCCCACAAGCGACCAGACATATAGCTGATGCGAGAGAGGCGATTGATCTTTTTAATGAAATCACTTTGATAAATCCATTCGAGTGTGCCTGTGGTTTAACGTCATCTGTTGTTGGGTAGTCGGGCCCAGAAATGTGACATTTAATTCGGATAATTGTTCAAAATAATCGAATAAGTTGACGCTTATATTGGAAATCTTTGAAGGGGTTTGACACTCGAATTCATAGCGTAAAATCAAATCTTTGTGTGTGCTTTCTTCGTGACCTTCGCTATGGCTATGCTCTTCGTCTTCGGCGTGATTATGGTCATCTCTGTGATCATCGTGTTCATCCCCGTTATTCTCGTCAAAAAGCTGTACGCTTTGATTTTCTGACCCGACCTGACATCTTGCTTCGTCATTGAAAGTGAAAAGCTTCGATCCTTGTCGCAATTGCGTCTCTGCTTGGGAAACGATTGATTTTTGGAGGTCAGTGTCGGGCACATTTTCAAACCCTAAAATATTGTAAAGCGGAGAATCTAGTTCGATCGTAACAACGTTACCTTCCACCACGACCGCTAGGTTTGCATCTCCGTGTGTGTGGCTATCAGCGGAACGAGTTACTTGCGCTCGGCCGTTGTCAGAAGGGGACGGAGTGCCCGCCGAGTTTTCATTGTTCGTGCGATAATCTGCAGTCTCATTTGTATTTGCTGGCACTCGTTCGTTAGGAGAAAGAACAACTTCATCCTGACCGGGTTTGCCGTCGCACGCCACGATAAATCCCGCAGCCAAAATAAGACAAGTTTTCGCGCGAAACACACTTTTCATCACACAAACCAAGATAAAGTTAGCAATGTTATTTAGTTACATTTTTTGAGCGGCCAATACAAGCGTTTCGTGATTAAATACGTCTTTGGATTTTACCGATATTTTAGCTGCGGCGACATCCTATCGTGGATTCACGCCTTTACGTAATCACCAGAGATTGTGATACGTGGCTTGTATCTGTTTTAGAGATTTTAGTGATTTCCACTAAGTTGGAATTGTGCGCCTTGTTGAATTTCCTCACCTATCTCTGTCGGACGAACGGGACGATCCCGCATACAATTTCGCCCTGTGATATTCATTACAGGCTACGCGGCCCAAAAAAGCGTTGCAAATATCGCCCCACGTAGTCAGCCATCAATACCATTAGAATCGCAAGGGCCGTGAGAGGCACGAGTAAGGATACCCCTAGTAATACAACCGAAGCAATGGGCCAGGCCTTTACCCCTACGTCGGGTGGTGACAAGTGAAACCCTTTCGTAGGGCGACGTATCCACCACATCGCGATACCCGAAATAATAATTGTAATCACGCCCAGACAGAAAATAATATTCGTGACGATATTCCACGAACCAAGGCCCCCTTGGTGCAGCGGGATACCTGCGGCCATTGCCTTTCCCATCACCGAATAATCTGAGAAGCCAATATCGGCCAATACGTCGCCGGTCTGTGAATCCCAGTGTATTGTACGATCTCGTCGCGGGTCTGAAATGTCACCGCTTATTGTTGCGGCCACCACCGTCCAGGCCCCGGTTTCCGGCTTTGGCAAATGGACCCGGTAACCCGTAAAACCGGCCGCATCGGCCAAGGCGATAATTTCGTCGATCGTGATTTGCCCGATTGACGGTTCGGCATTATTTGCAATCGGCAACGGCGTCTGCTCTAGCGCCCAGCTGACCGATTTATGACCTTCATGGTTGAGGTGTTCATGGGTCAAGAGGTGTTCATGGGTCAACGTCGTGTTGGGAGGAGAGGAACGCTCTGCCGGAAAAGAACTCCAAGGCTGGACAAACTTGCCGCCCCAGATCGAGGTCCAGGCAAGACCGGAAATAAGGAAGAAGAGCAGGAAAATCGAAATCCAGACTCCGACCGCACTATGTAGTCTGCGCCAGCTCCTCCGGTCGCCTCGCGGTATTCGCGGCGTCAGAGCTTTTGCGAGCGATTGCCCTCGCTTTGGCATCCACAAAAAAACGCCGGTCACAATAAGTAGGACCCCGAACCCGGCAGCAATCTCGATCAAATATTCACCCAATGATCCGAGAAAGAGTGTTCCATGAAGCGTTTTCGCAAAGCTATAAAGGGTTGTCGCGGGGTCAAGCGTTCCGAGAATTGCGCCCGAATGCGGATTCACGAAAACGGTCGTGTCGACGTCCCCCAGCGTAACAAGAAATTGAGAGGACAGTCCCGGATCGTTTGAGGGGATGTAAGTGTTGATCGCCGCGTTCGGATAGGTATGTGATACCGCAGCAAGCTGATCACTTGCGGGGAGTATGCCTTGTTGCTCACTAACAAATAGCAGGTCTCCATAAACCGCGCCCTCAATCGGACTTTTGAGCGCCATAATAATACCGCTAACCGCAGCGATGAAGAAAAACGGCGCGACGATCAGGCCGGCATAGAAATGCCATCGCCAAATCGCCCGATAAAAAATACCTCCACTCATTACGATCCCTCACCGAAATTATAGGTTAGCCTGACACCAAAGGTATGGGGCTGGACTGGTAGAACGTGGTCTTCGGTCCCTAGGGAGAAAACAAAGAGGTTATCGCTGTAATAATAGGTCTCGTCTAGTAAGTTGGTTGAAGAAGCGTCGATTTGTCATCGGCCAAAAATGGGTTCCTACATCGATGTCCAAAGTCGTAAAACCCGGCAAATAAATGGCGCCGCCATTTGGCATCTTACGTTTTCTGACATTATAAGCGGCGGCGCGCAGTTAGACGGATCTGATTTTAAATCGGGCCGCTCGGGTTGCGCTGTCCTAGGAATCCAGCGAGCCCACGTCATCCAATGTCTACTCGGCCATGCGCAATCTATTCTAAACCGCAGAGAAAGGATCAAGGAGAAAACTAGCGAACACCGACGCTTGCATTACCGTAAAGCCGTCGCTTAATATCAACCCATTAAATGAACAAAGTCGCTCTTAGCCTGGCTTATAACCTGTGCCGTTTTATAAGACGACGGACGCCGCAGATAATCGGGATTATTCCCAGTGAATGAGAGTTCGCACGCATCCTTTCTAACTGTCTGAAGTATAACAAAAAATGTATGAATATCAAGAGTTTAAAGTAAGTGTTGCGCCCATGATGGACTGGACCGATCGGCATTGTCGGTGGTTTCATCGCCAGCTGTCAAAGCGGGTAGAGCTCTACACTGAAATGGTAGTGGCCGATGCGGTTATTCATGGGCCTCGGGACAGGCTGCTGGGTTTTGACGCCATAGAGCACCCGGCCATTTTGCAAGTCGGTGGCAGTGACCCTCATAAGCTCTCGGAGGCCTCAAAAATTGGCGAAGACTACGGGTATGATGGCATCAATATAAATATTGGCTGTCCGTCTGACAGAGTTCAATCGGGGCGGTTCGGCGCCTGTTTAATGGCTGAGCCAGACCTCGTAGCGGAATGTTTTACTGCAATGCAAGCCGCCGTTTCTGTTCCCGTAACAGTGAAATGCCGATTGGGGATTGACGATCAGGCCTGCGAGGAAACGCTACCGAGGTTTTTGGAGATCGTCTCGAACGCGGGGTGTGACACTTTTATCATTCATGCTCGCAAAGCTTGGTTGCAAGGTCTGAGTCCGAAGGAAAACCGAGACGTGCCGCCTTTGGATTATGATTTAGTGCGAGCGATGAAAGAGCAATTTCCAACTCTGAAAATAGAGCTGAATGGCGGCTTAACGGACATCGAAACCTCACTGTCGGAAACGATGACTCTGGACGGATTTATGTGGGGAAGGGCGGCTTATCATTCTCCTTGGATACTCAGCGAAGTGGATAGTGGGGTATATGGCGACTCCGCTCCGGGATTTGACCGAAGCGATATTGTGGAGCGATTAGTTTCCTATTTGCAATCGATAGAGACAAAAGATCGTTCTGCCAAAGCGCTATTGCGTCACGTTATGGGTCTTTATAGCGGACAGGTCGGCGCTCGGCTGTGGAGACGAACCCTAAGCGAGGGCGCGGCGAGCGGGCTTAGCCCCTCTGAGGTTTTAACTCAGGCGCACCAAGCGATACAGGATGCTTCAGATCGGGCGGCGGCTTAGTGGACCTGATAACGTTGCTCTTGCTCGTTTTGACGCTGCTTGGTGTCGCCATGGTATCTGGCTTTGCCTCGGGGTTGTTCGGCATTGGCGGCGGCGCGATTATGGTGCCGGCGCTCCATTATGCCTTCAAAGCAATTGGCGTGCCTGACCAAGCCGTTATGCACACGGCTGTCGCGACGAGCGCCGCCGTCATCATCGTCAATAGCTGGCGTTCTGTACGCAAACATGCCTCCCGCGGCTCTGTGGACATGGAGATCCTTTTGCCGAACCAAATTTGGCGCAGTTATGGGCTTTGGATAGGGCTGGGTTCTTTTCTGGCAGCCAGTTGGATTGCGCCGAAGCTTTCGGGGGAGGCGCTCACAGCTTTATTTGCGGTCATTGCCTTTTTCGTCGCCTTGCAATTTATTTTTGGCCGACCTGATTTTACATTGAGAGAGTCTGTACCGGGGGGCATAGCGCCGCCGGTTGTCGGCTCTACAGTCGGCGGCCTGTCGGCACTGATGGGGATTGGCGGCGGATCTCTGAGCGTTCCTTTGCTTAGCCTATGTAATGTGCCGATACATCGCGCCATAGGAACCGCGTCAGGTTTTGGACTGGCAATTGCGCTCCCGGCGACGGCAGGATTTATTTTTTCGGGATGGGAGGTTTCTGGCCGTCCCGCTTTCTCTCTGGGCTATGTCAATCTTGCCGGGTTCGCTATTATCGCCGGGGTGTCGCTCTTCTTTGTTCCGCTTGGCGTGAAATCGGCCCATGCACTGGACGGAAAAAAACTGAAACAGATTTTCGGTATATGTTTGATGCTGGTGGCGTTGAATATGCTACGCGAAAGCGTGTTCTAGAACCGCAATGTCAGCGCGTCAGGCGTAGCCTGTATAGATTGCAGCTCTCCGAGATAGGTCATACCGAGCAGAGAGACATCCAGTCCCGTAGGAACAACCATGGCGTCGACGTCTTTCACGGTGATGGCGCCTACAGAAACTCGGTCCAATACGATACGGGCCGCCATATTCTCTCCGCCTGCTGTGCGAATGGGCAGGTCATAAACCAGGTCACGGGTTTTGATACCGGCTTTTTTGGCGTCCATTTCCGTCAAAGCCACCATACCCGCACCTGTATCAACTAGGAACCGAACTGAACCCGTATTCACCCGGGCCTGCGTCCAGAATTGACCGTCATTTGGGTTTTTGCGTAAAGTAACCACAGAGGCCGATTTACGAGCTTTTGGTTTAGTTTGCGACGCTGTCTGGACTTGAATCTCTTCCTCTTGTGTGGGAGCGCAGGCGGCAAGGATTAAACTGAGCGCGAAGCCAATAACAAGACGTCTCAGGGCAGTTTTAAATGAGTTTTTCGGGTCGCTATATATGAAGGCTTTGCGCCAAAATGGCTCAACAGTGTCAGCCTTCGAAAGAGGATTAAATTTGTCCGTCGTCATAAACATGCAAACTGCCTATCGTAAAACCCTTTGAAAGGTTTTAACAAAAGGAATCTAAACGCGGAAAATTGCGGTCTACGGCAAACAGGATAGTAAATAACAAGATGAACGAAGAACGCCCTTTTGATGATATTCTCGGCCTGATCGACACGATGCCGTCTCTTCGGGATGGGGAGGCAGGCGCCTTGTCGAGAAAAATGGAAGACGTTTGCGGACGGTTATCGCCTTTAGGCCGGCTTTGTCCGGACCTGGCCAATATAGCGGCGTGGCAGGGGCGCGAATTCCCCAGCCTCTCGCGCCCTTTAATTGCCGTGTTCGCCGGCACTCACGGCATTTCGGGCGATGTCTTCGGTTCTGATATTATTGAGGCCTCAAAAGCGCGCGTTAAAAGCCTGACCGAAGGGAAAGCCGCCATACGCGGCATGGCGGCGGATTTGGGCGCGGCGTATAAAGTTTATGAATTTGGGATAGAACACCCTTCCGCCGATTTTACAAAAGAGCCCTCTTTGAGCGAGCGTGATTGCGCGGCCGCAATGGCTTTCGGAATGGAAGTTGTCGCCGAAGGCGCAGATGTCATTGTGCTTGGCAATGCGGGATACGGCGCGGCGACGGCCGGTGCGGCCATTGCAAAAGCTTTGTTTGGCGGCGCCGCCGATTACTGGGCGGGGGGCACAGAGGAAGGGGCGAAAGCGCGTATCAAAGCCGTGGAGGAGGGGGCGCAACGCCATAACCGTGATGATACGCCATCGCCACTTGAAATCTTGCGGGATTACGGCGGACGAGACATTGCGGGTATTGTCGGCGCTATTTTAGCCGCCCGCCATCAACGTATACCGGTGATATTGGATGGTTATGTGGTCTGCGCCGCCGCGGCGGTCTTGCACCGTATCAATCCCGCTACGCTGGATCATTGTATAGCCGCGCAAGTGACAATCGAACCCGCCCATCAGGCGTTGCTAGACCGTTTGGACATGACGCCGATTATGGATCTGAAAATTAATATCGGGGACGGGACCGGCGGCGCTTTCGCTTTATCTGTTTTGAAAACAGGTGCTGCTGGATTGACAAGTTTATAGTATATCGTCTGTATTTTCTTCGAAAATACGCAAGAAATTTCCCTGAAATTCCGATATAGCGCAATCAGTATAATTTCAAATGAGGCCCGCATATGGCTGTTTTTTCTCATGCTGATTTCGCTGATCATGAAGGCGTTTATTTTGCTGCTGACCCCGAGTCTAATCTTCGGGCGATTATTGCGGTTCATTCGACCGTAAGGGGGCCAGCTGCCGGAGGGACACGGTTTTGGCGGTATGAGTCTGATGAGGCCGCGCTGACGGACGCCCTGCGTCTGTCCAAAGCAATGAGCTATAAAAATGCGGCGGCTGATCTGCCTTTGGGCGGCGGGAAAGCCGTGTTGATTTATCCAGAAGGTGAATTTGATCGGGTCAGCCTGTTCGAGGCGTATGGCCGCGCAATTGATCGGCTTGGCGGCACATATATCACGGCAGAAGATGTCGGCGTGTCTCCGGAAGACATGGATATTATTCACTCTCAAACAAAATATGTTGCGGGCCTTTCAAAAGGGGCGGCCGCTTCGGGCGATCCGTCACCTGTTACCGCCGAAGGGGTTTTCCGAGGCCTGAAAGCAGGTGTGAGACACATTTGGGGATCTGACGATCTATCGGAAAAAACTGTCGCGGTTCAGGGCTTAGGTCATGTCGGATATGCCCTATGTGAAAAGCTTCATGCGGCGGGCGCAAAACTACTTGTCGCTGATATCAATGAAAGGGTTTTGGAGCGGGCAGAGGCGTCTCTGGGCGCGACCCGTGTTGAAAGCCAAGATGTCCACGTACAAAAGGCGGATATTTACTGCCCCTGCGCTTTGGGCGGGGCGCTTAACGCGCAAACTGTTCCGGATATTCAGGCTAAGTTGGTTGCTGGAGCCGCGAACAATCAATTGGCGTCAGCTGAAATCATGCCGCTTCTGGAAAGAAACGGGATCACCTACTTACCTGATTTCGTGTTGAATGCGGGCGGAATTATTAATGTCGCCACGGAAGTCGCCGGGAACTATAGTCAGGAATGGGTAGAGCAAAAATTGGTTGGTCTCGAAGCGACAATTTCTAAAATTTTGAGAGTTGCGGACGAAGAAGGTGTTACCACTCTTCAGGTGGCCAACCGTATTGCCGAAGACCGTCTTAAGCGAGAGTAGAGGGGCAATTAGCTTTCGGCGCTTTCAGATCGCCGGGCTCTCCAACATCAATTTTAAAGTCTGGTTCAAACTTGTCCAAATACTGAATAGCGACGATTACGGCTTGGCTCAAAATTTTTCCCGAACCTAAGGCCGTTTTCCGCTTGGATTGATAGATAACGCTCTCTTCGCCACTGGGCGACGAACAAGCAACGGCAACGCCTGGCATTTGGGCGTTATCACCAAAACGGGAAGAGCCGATGACGCCGCTCTTATAAACTTCCACTGAGACAGGACCCATAGTGTGTTCTGCGCTGATGTAAAATGGCGCATTGGTCGCGACGGCATAACGTTTCTGGCCATTTTTGGCGTCAATAAGGACGACACTCGCCATTGGTTTTTCAGTCACAGAGATTTGGCTTAAGATTTTTGCCGCGGCGGGCAGGCTGGCTAATTCAAGGCAAAGCAGACCCAATAGGAAATATCGTTTCTTGAAGCCTGTTCGTTTGAGCCATTTGAGAACCATAATTTCACCTGTTTTATTCGGGTCGGCTTCGTAAATGCAGGATATGTGCCATTTTTGGACCGGTTCACGGGTTCGGCTGTCGGTTTGACTGGAAAGAGCGGCTCAAACTGGTTAAGGGGCGCAAATTATGACACGCTCAAACAAAGCTCTCTTACTGTTCTCTGGGGGACAGGATTCCGCGACATGTCTTGCTTGGGCGCTGGATCAGTTCGACCATGTGGAGACAATCGGCTTTCACTACGGGCAGCGCCATGACGTCGAGATGAGCTGCCGCGAAACGATCAGGCGCACGATCCCGGATTTGAAACCTGAATGGGCAGGCAAACTCGGCCAAGATCATGTTCTCGACTTGTCCGTTCTAGGACAAATGAGCGAGACGGCTTTGACGCGGGACGTTGAAATCGAAATGAACGAGGACGGGCTGCCCAATACATTTGTCCCCGGCCGTAATCTAGTCTTTCTGACTTTTGCCGGAGCGCTCGCTTACCGGCGGGGAATTACGGCGCTAATTGGCGGCATGTGTGAAGCTGATTTTTCAGGCTATCCAGATTGCCACAAAGATACGCTCGACGCGCAAATGAACGCCCTCTCTCTCGGCTTGGCAAAACCCATGACGCTAGAAACACCTTTGATGTTCCTGTCAAAGGCTGCGGCGTGGGAGCTATGCGGGGAGCTGGGCGGCGAGGCTTTGGTCGAAGTTGTAAACCGCGAGACACATAGTTGCTATAAGGGCGATCATGAAACTTTGAATGATTGGGGCTATGGATGCGGAACCTGTCCTGCTTGCGAGCTTCGCGCCGCAGGGTGGAGAGGGTATGAAGCAGGGCAGAAAGGCTCATCGGGCAAATGAGCTACGCCGTTAAAGAATGTTACCTGACTGTTCAGGGAGAGGGCGCGCAGGCCGGAATCACGGCGGTGTTCCTTCGCTTCGCCGGATGTAATCTGTGGTCCGGGTTAGAGCGCGACCGAGCTAAAGCTGTCTGCCAGTTTTGCGATACAGATTTTGTCGGAACGAACGGCCCGGGCGGCGGAAAATTTAAAACCGCTAACGCCTTAGCTGACCATATCGCAGAATTTTGGCCCCAAAGCGAACGAGCCCAAGCGGCGCCCAAATGGGTTGTCTGTACGGGCGGTGAACCCGCGCTCCAACTTGATAAGGAGGCAATAGAAGCTTTCCATGAGAAGGGGTTTAAAATTGCGATTGAAACAAATGGCACAATTGCATTGCCCGAAGGCCTCGATTGGATTTGCGTCAGTCCAAAAGCAAATGCGGACCTCGTGCAGACAACAGGTCATGAGTTGAAACTTGTCTACCCCCAAAAAGAAAACAGACCCGAGGATTTCTCGGATCTGGATTTTGGCGTTTTCAGCCTACAGCCTTTGGATGATACAAATCAGGCGGCTCACTCAGAAGCCGCCTTTGAATATTGTCTTGAACACCCTAAATGGCGCCTGAGTGTACAGACGCACAAATATTTAGGGGTGCCCTAAAGTCTGAAGCCTTTAGTTCCTATTCGGCTAAATCTTTGGCAGCTTTACGGGAGAAACGTCCAAAAGCTTGTTTAGCGTCAGACCATGTGCCGGCCGTGTAATTGGCTTCCCGGATATTTGTCTCGTAAGAACGATAGTCCATAGTCCCAAGGGACGTTCCGTCGGCGTCAAAAAGCTCACCCTTGATCTCTGCTCCGCCGACACCAAAACTTTGAAGGGATAGCCCGGGCTCACGGGAAAGTTGTTCAAATGTAGGGCGATTATTCTTAGCGTCCTCAATAACTAAAACCAGTTTCGCGGGCGCGTTTTCCTCGACTTGAAACCCTTCTTTCTCAAGACGGTTTGTCATATCCTCAACCAAATCTTCCCGTAATTCCTCCAGAGCCTTTTCACCGTAAAATCCGTTTCCAGAAAATCCGCTGTTCAAACTACCTCCAGACCCGCGGTCACTCAGTTTTTTGGGAAGGTTAGTGGCACGATGGGCCAAATCTTCACTTAGTTGAACGTCCAAAGAAACTGGGGTTGTCAAGGTGGCGGATAAATTGCTCTCATAACCATAGCCGCCCGCCGATGCAGAGAATGGCAAAGCAAGGCTTGTCGCAGCGAGAAGAGAGATGGCCCCTAATTTAATTGACTGTTTCATAATATACTCCTTTTGTAAGTATATAACACAAATTGCCCGCCTTTTCAATCTTCGGCGGCGGCCATATCCGGCTTTTAGATTAAATTGCATCCACTAACACGCCAAGAATATTGCTCGCACCGCGTAAAGTAGAGAGCTCGCGATCAAGCTCATAAGACTGAATTTGGCGGGACGTGACGTAAACCCGCCCGGTTAAATCGACGGCTTGAATCGTTATCGTTAAAACTTGAGCCGTGGTGTCGAGCGCTCGATCTGTGATTTTGACCGGAATGGAGCCTACATAATAGACACCTTTGCCCGTCGCTATGGTGGATTTTCCGACGAGCTTTCCCGTTCCGTAAACGGCTTGGCCTGCCAATTTCCCAGTGCCGTAAACTGTTTTACCGCCAACTTCCGCCGTCTTTCCAGCCGCGTGGAATGGCAAAGAGGCCACTTTACCGGTGGTTTTTGCCACTAGGCAGCCGCTTAGAGATGTCGCCAATAAAGCTAACGCCGTAAAAGACATGATTTTCCGAAACATGAAATCCCCTTCAAATTGGAAGGTCTGCTTAGGACAAGTTCGGAAAAAAAGCCTTAAAGTAGCTTAAGCCTGAGGAAGCGTTAGCGGTTGCTTACAAACCTTCCCGCCACCACGCCATCGCAAGACAGATGAAGAAGAGAGAGAAGAATAAAAGCGGCGGCACAAGAGGCTGTCTTTGACTTCGGGTGACGGTGTAATCTTCATAAGCGCGGAGGCCGAGCCAGCTATCGCCGGAGGCGTCGGAATCCAGGTCGATGCGCCTAACTTGGGGCAGCGGATCCTGCCCTAGGCCGACGAGGTCGATAAAGCCGTCAGAACTCTCGGCAATAGGCAGGAGATTTTCGGTCGTTGGAAACAGCTCCGCATATTCTTCGGGGTTGAGCGCCCCAATTGCCGTGATGGTGCTGACATCGCCTTGTTGGAGCCGATAGGCGCCAAACCCTTCTGCGGGAAGTTGGCCCCGGAACAGCCCTTCGGAAACTTCGGAGAGCGACACGCTGCGTTCCGCGCCGGAAGGCGTGATAACGGAAACAGGAGCCTGAACATCTTCGAGACTACGGCGCTCAATCAGGATGTCGCCTCCATCCGCAGAAGCCCGGAGCGTTTCAGCCGCCAAATCCGGCTCGCCCATCAACCAATGGGCCGTTCTGCGGAACATTTCCCGATAAGGCCCGCCTCCGTCATAGCCTTTTGCCCAAAGCCAGGATTGATCAGACATTAACATGGCAACGCGGCCTTTACCGATCTTATCGATTACAAAGAGAGGCGCGCCGTTGTCGCCTTCCATAAGAATATCCCCGCTGACAGGGACATTGTCGATCAGGCGGAACCACCGCCCCCAATTCTCGGCTTCCTGGCCTTTGAAAGAGGAGGTGATGGGATGCCTTCGGCCTTTGCTGTTGAGCGCCGGCCTAAACGTTTCCAGCGTTACCTCTCCGGTCGGCCGCGTCGGCAGAATAGAGGCGAGGGGAGAGCGGAACAGGCTATCCTGACTGGCAAAAGCCGGCCCTGTTCCCAACAGAAGCGCGCCGCCATCTTCTACATACTCAACGATATTGCTGAAGTAACTTGGCCGGATGATGGAGAGCGCCCCGCCAACGCGACCCCGGGAAGACCGTCGGCGATAATGATCAAATATAATAAGATCAAACTCGTCCAGCTTTTCCTCAAATAGCTGCCGTGTCGGGAACTGGATGAGGGAGAGTTCACTCTGGCGGGCATTGGTCGCATTCACACGGGGCATGGTCAGAATGGTGAAGTGAACCAGATCAATGGCTGGGTCGCTCTTGAGGAGGTTCCGCCAGGCGCGTCCCCCATTGTGTGGCTCGCCTGTGATTAGAAGAACCCGCATCCGATCGCGAATGCCGGAGATTTCGCTGACGAACACATTATTGTTCAGCGTCAGCTCATTCTCAGCCGCGACAACGTTCATTTCTACCGTATTAGAACCGCGTCGTTCAATCTCGAGCGGGATGGAAAGAGAGTCGCCAATCGTGATTGGAAAGCGAGCTTTTGGTACGCCGTTCAATTTTACTTCTATGAGCGCGCGTTCGCCCTCATGACCCGGGTCGTCGACTTGGAGGTCAAACTCGGCGATCTCTCCGACAAGGCCAAATCGCGGGGCTGTGATAGCGCGTATGCGGCGGTCTCTAGCCTCAGGATTACCTATAACCAGTGAGTGCAAAGGCACATTCTCCGGTAAAATGGATTCCAGAGTTTCCATATTATCGTGAACTTGTCCGTCGGTGAGGGTAATCACTCCGGCGATGCGGTTATTCCCCGCGGTTCCCAAGGCTTCGACAAGAGCCGAACTAAGCTTTGTTCCGGTTTCATCGCCTGTCACATCCACCTGAATAATGTCCAGAGACCCGTCTTGCTCCAAACCTTCTCTCAGGCCGCTTAATATGGCGCGCCGGGCCTGTGGGCGCTCACCGACGGTCATGGATTGGGACACATCATTTAGGACAATGACTGTGTCGGGCAGAGGCTCTCTATCTTCATCCACTTGTTGAGGGTTCAGAACAGCCAATATCAAAAACAGACCGGCTGTTAGGCGCCAGAAGTAACTTTTTAGTCCTGACGTGGCAGTCAGCAAAGCCGTCACAAAAATCGCAAGTCCCAGCCCAATGATGAGCCACATTGGCAGGATGGGGTCAAAAGCCAGGGCGGAGAGGAGGTCAGTCATCGATACCTCCTTGCGATGTGTTTTCATCGTCGCGATCAGCCGGTTCTAATCCAATGTCTCTCGCACGCTCTTCGCCGAGGCGTTGCACGAGTTCGGCGGAGTGGACCTGATCGGCTTTGTAATTTCCGGCCAGAGTGTACATCGCCAAGTTCACTCCGAACCGCGCTGCAAATTCGCGTTGGCGGGGCAGGGTGTCATCAAGGTCAATAATCGGGCGATTTTCCTCATCCAGAGCCCAAGCGGCCGCCCAGTCGTGACCGCCGATAATAACCGGACTGACGCCGTCGCGCCCGGCGGCATTGCTCGCCGCGTCCACCCAGACCTGCCCATTGGCATACCGTCCCGGATAAGACTGGAGAAGGTAAAAGGCTTTGGTCAGAACATGGTCATTGGGAACGGGTGTTAATCGTGGAATATCAAGAGCTTGAGTTAGATTAGCTAATCCAGGGTGGGCGGAATTTCCTGTTACGGCGCTATCGGCAGAATCGCGTGTATCAAAAACAATTGTCCCGCCGCTTTCCATATAAGCGTTCAAGGCTGTGACAGCCATATCTGAAGGCGTCTGTGCGTCGCGAGAAACCACCCAGTATAGGAAGGGGTAAAGAGTCAGAGCGTCTGTGGCCGGATCAACTCCGTCGACGCCTTCGACATCGATGGTTGTTCTGACCCGCAACTGTTTTCCAAGGCTAAGCAAACCTGTTTCGGTCAGGCGGTCCAGTCGTCCATTCCCTGTCTCGACGTAAGCAAAATGTAGCCCGGTCGCCGCGGTGCTGACTTTCTGGCTGATTTCCTGATTGGAGGTTTCAGCGTCACCGCTTTGAGCTAAGGCCTCAGGTGCAGACATGCCTGCTACGAAACAAAGCGCGATCACACCTGCGACCTGGGGAGATCTTTTGAGAAAGCTTGGACGGCGCCCTGACATCAAAAGCGCAAATAAAGCATCCAAAGCTAAGCCGATTAGGCCAATGGCGAGGCCTATACCGGCTAAGCTCTGTAATTTCGTACTGCCATACTGCTTTCTGGTGGCGCCGCTGGGGAGGGACAGGACGCTGACATTCTTAACATCTTGAAGGGTTTGAAGCGCCCGGCGGCGTGTGCCCTGCGTGTAAAACCCCGGCGGGGTCTGCTTCGTGGCCTTGGCCTTTTCAAATTGCGAGTCTGATAGGGTCACAACGCTGGCGTCTGGCGCCTCAAATCGGCCGAACCCATCCAAGACCCGATTGGCGATCCAGTTTCCGCCTTCAGTTTCCTCGGTGGGCTGCGCCCGGTTTTTAGCCAGTGGCAGGATGCGGCGGAGCATATCGACATAAAGACCACTCAGGGCCAAATTCGACCATTCCGGTCCAGCCGTCACATGAAACAACACTATCAACCCTTCGCCCTTCGGGCCGGCGGTTACGACTGGCGAGCCATCTTCCAATCTAGCCCAACTTCTTGTGTCTGTCTCAATCCCCGGCTGCGCCATAACTTGTTGAGAGACAGTGACTTCGTCAGAGACTTCCAATCCGAAAAAGGGACTATCTGTTTCAAAAGGCGCAAGCGTCTGCGGCGTTTCCCAGCTAAGCGCGCCGCCAATGGCCCGTCCGCCGCCGCGTAAGTCGACAGGAATAAGGTCGTCCACTCGTTTCGCTAATTTGGGTCCGGCAAAACGGATCAACACGCCGCCTTCTTCGACATACTCGGCGAGTCTTTCATCACTGGTTCTCTGACTATCGGGCATAACAATAACGCTGGGGTTAACCGTCAAAAGCGCGTCCAGGTCGCCGTCATAAATATCGGCGTAAGGCTCGAGCGCGGTGCGGGCATAGAAGGGTTCGGAGAGAAGCGGGCTCGCCGTATCGCCGCTACTACTTAGAACGCCGATAAGCGGACGGCCCCAACTGTCATCCAACAATTTCACCGCACCAGCGGATTTTGAACTGGAAAGTTGAATATGTGTGACCCGGTTGCGAAGCTGGGCGGGTAATTCGAACCGTGCTGTGGCTTCGGCATCGCCCGGGGCGAATTGAAGGTCGGATCTCGCTAGAACTGCATTGTCATTACTCATAGCTTGAACTGTTAGATCGACAGGAACGGCGCCGGACACAGGTCTCATCCATCCACTCTCAAATCCGTTCGGAACTTCGCGGGTAAAGGTCGGGAGCGCCACTTCGGAAATGCCAACAGGCACATAAACATTCAAATCTGTGAGGGGGCTGAGCAGATCATCTGGTAAAGATTCATCAGAAAAAGTGAGGCCAGACGAAAGAAATGTACCATCTTTATTGTTTAAATTCAGGTCGTTAAGGAGGGCAATTAAACTACTTACTCCATCTATCCAAGGCTGGGGTTTGAGGGTCTCTATTGTTTCTAGGGCGGACTGAGCGGGTTGGAAGGCGGGCGATTGCTCGTCTCCGGTTGTCAAAACCAAGGCCACCTCGACATTTTCCCGTCGGGCTTTTTTCACTTGCGCTTCGGCTTCATTTAGAATTTCTGACCAAAAGGGCGCGGAGAGCCAGCTATTATCTATCATGAGCAAAAGTGGCCGCTGAGTTTCAGCGGCAGATTTCTTAAATATCGGACCGGCCAATGCAAAGGTAATAAGTGCAATCATCAACAAACGAAACAGCAGCAGCCAGAACGGCGTCTTGGCGGGTGTTTCCTCTTCGGTCTGAATGTCGGCAAAAAGCCGCAAAGGCGGAAAGCTCTGTGTTTTAGGTTTGGGCGGCGCAATTCGCAATATCCACCAGACAAGCGGCAAGGCAAGCAAGCCCAGCAAAGCAAAGGGCGCGAGAAAAGACAATCCGCTCATGAACGGTAATCCGAAGGCTGCCCCGATAGCAGACCGTAAAGCCGGTTTAGGGCAAGTGTCGCGGGTTCGTCCGTTTGATGCCGAATAACCTCCCAGCCCAGTCGGCGGGCCAGAGCGTCAATATCTGATTTATGCTGCTCAAACCGCGCCTGATAAGCCTCTTGCGCCGTTTCCGCGCGGCCAACAAGGAGTGACTTAACAGTCTCCAGGCCTGGCATTTTGAGCTGCAAGCGACCCTTATAGGGGAAGGCTTGTTCAGCGGGATCGACAATATGGAGCAGAATGCCTTGTGTTGGGCGCTCGGCGACTTTTGCCAGCTCTTCTGTCCATGTTTCTATCGGGCCCAAGAAATCGGACGCAATAACCACTTTGGAATGTGGCCGCATATCGCTCTTGAAGTCTGAATGCGTGCCGGGGGTGGTGATGAAATCTTCAAATAATCGATCCAGACCCTTGCGCCCTGTGCGGGAGCGATGCTCCGAGCCTAGAATAGCGCATCGCTCACCCGCTTGCATCAAGAGATGGCTCGTCGCGAGGCAGAGGACGGCGGCCCGTTCGCTTTTTAAAGGTAGATTTTTGTGAGAGGTCCAATCCATCCCGGCGTGTTTGTCTTGCCAGAGATAAACCGTATGCGCCGCTTCCCATTCATTATCGCGGACAAAAAGAGAGTCGCCGCGTGCAGAGCGCCGCCAGTCAATTCGATTGGCTGCGTCCGAGGAATCGTAAGGTCTATATTGCCAGAATGTCTCGCCTTGGCCGGCTTTGCGCCGTCCGTGAAGTCCAGAGGCCATAATCGCCGCCACGCGTTCAGCCTCGGCAAGAAGGGCCGGGTAATTTGAGGCTAGTGTCCGCGCTTCCAGGCGCAGAGAGGCCGGATTATTTAAGGTCGTCTGATACATTCCTAGCGAAGACTGTCTTTCAATTGATCAATGACATGGTCAATTTTCGTGCCGCTGGCCCGCGCCGCGAAGGTGAGCGCCATGCGGTGGCGTAAAACAGGGCCGGCCAAATCAAGGACATCATCAACACTAGGGGATAATCGCCCGTCCAGCAAAGCCTTAGCGCGGGTGGCAAGCATGAGCGCCTGTCCGGCGCGGGGGCCGGGGCCCCAAGAGACGGCTTCGCGAACGCCCCCTAATTCGGTCTGATCCGGGCGGGCATTACGGGTAAGCGCCAAAATTGCGTCCACCACTTTTTCGCCGACAGGCAAGTTTCGAACCAGAGTTTGCATGGCGATAAGGTCTTTGGACGTGAACGCTTTGGCTGCCTTGGTCGTTGCCGCGCCGGTTGTTGCCAAAAGGATTGACCGTTCTGTGTCGAGCGTCGGGAAGTTCACATCAATTTGCAAAAGAAACCGGTCGAGCTGCGCTTCGGGGAGGGGGTAAGTCCCTTCCTGCTCAATCGGGTTTTGGGTCGCCAAAACATGAAACGGTTTCGGAAGAACATGTTTCGCGCCCGCAATTGTGACATACTTTTCCTGCATCGCCTGGAGCAGCGCAGATTGCGTGCGAGGCGAAGCGCGGTTGATCTCATCCGCCATCAATAACTGACTGAAAACAGGCCCTTTTATAAAGCGAAAGGCGCGTTTCCCACTCTCTGATTGTTCCAGCACTTCTGCGCCAAGAATATCGGCGGGCATTAAATCCGGGGTAAACTGAACCCGTTTTTCAGACAGTCCCAGAACAGTTCCGAGGGTTTCAACCAATAAGGACTTCGCGAGTCCAGGCACCCCGACCAGAAGGGCATGGCCTCCCGAAAGGATTGAAATGAGAGATAAATCCACGACATTGCGCTGCCCTATAATGACGCGGCCTATTTCATTCTGGGCCTCGGTCAACTTGCCAATGGCTTTTTCAGCGTCAGCTTCAATATTTTTACCGGCGGGAAGGGATGTGTTCATTGCGGTCATATGTCTCTGGCTTATCCAATAATGTCTCTGTCCTGAAGGACGTCTTATTTTTAGTTTCCGCTGCCCATTTGAAGCGCTTAGTGGAAACGGTTTGGGCTTATCATGCGTAATGCAATTAAGTCTTGCGGAATCATCCGCTATGACAAAGCTGTGATTCACACAGAAAACCCTGAATGACGCTAGGACGAAAGTCTATGGAAATCCCGTTAAATGGCGGTAAGTCGCAGTTCTCTTTGCAGGACCTGCTCGCCGCGCTGAAAAATACCGAGGAGGGCGAACGCCCGGTTGAACAATGGAATCCCGAAAATTGCGGGGAAATGGATATGGTCATTAAGGCCGATGGGTCTTGGTGGCATGAAGGCACGCGGGTGACCCGGTTGCCGCTCGTTAAACTCTTCGCCTCAATCTTGCGTAAGGATGAGGACGGAAAGACTTACCTCGTTACTCCCGTTGAGAAAATAGAGATTAAAGTCGAGCGGGCGCATTTTATTGCGGTTCGCGTCGATATTGAAGGTGAGGGGCAAGACCAACGCGTCTTTTTCACAACTAACCTGGATGACGTAGTCGAGGCCGGGCCTGACACGCCAATACGGGTCGAGACTGACGTGAAGACAATGGAGCCGTCTCCTTTCGTAACAGTTCGAGGACGGCTAGAGGCGGCGATGGCCCGGCCTGTTTTTTATGAACTTGTAGACAGGGCTGTTCCCCGCAAAACAGATGACGGCGAGCAGTTAGGTATTTGGGCCGGGGGAGCGTTTTTCCCGCTCGGCCCGGCAGGCGCGCATAAAGTCTAACTATGGATTGGCGAGAGGCGAGCGAGAAGGAGGTTATTTCGGCCTTGAGCGACGTGCTCTTGCCTGTCGAAATAACGGACGGATCTGACGCCGTGAAACGGGAGGGACAGAGAGTGGCTGCTGTTCTGGCTTTGCTTGTCGAGCGCTCAAATGGCTGGCACGTTGTGCTCACTCAGCGCCCCGAAACCATGCCGTCCCATCCCGGTCAAATCAGCTTCCCCGGAGGGAAACGCGAGCCAAACGAAACCGTCGAAGACGCTGCGATCCGAGAAACCGATGAAGAGATAGGGGTTGGCTTCAAAGACATAACTCTGATTGGTCGACTATCGTCTTTTGACGCGGTGAGCTCTTACCGTGTGACGCCGTTTGTCGGGGTACTTCGTCCAAGCGCCGTCATGAAGGCCAATCCGGGAGAGGTCGAAGATATTTTTGAAGTCCCGATGAGTTTTTTGATGGACCCGGCCTCCCATAAACCGCGAGAGGTTTTCTTTGACGGAAGAGATCACCGCCTTATAGATATGCCCTATGACGGGCCTGACAAAGTGCACCGTAATATATGGGGAATGACGGCCATGATGATTTACCGGCTCTATGAGCGACTTTATAGAAAGTCTGTAACCGCTTGAAGCGGAAGATGTTTCTTTTTGGTGCGGCGGCCTGCGGATTAGCGGCTTGCGCCGCGAACGTCGCCATATGATTTTGGCCTCGCCGCACTGTTGGCCACCCGATTTCTGCGTTGGAGCCAAAGGCCCCCACCCGGGAGAGAAGTTTACTCTCGGTATTAGCAGCGGAAAAAGGTCTCTTAGAGACCGGATTTCCAGACATCTATCGGGGCTTTGGTGAAAAAACCATGGACGCACGCGGTCTCTAAGTTAGGGTCGTCTTTATGACAGACCTTACGCCAGAGAAGTTTCCATGGATGCGGGACAAAGCTATGACCGCTTTGTTCAAAGCCTTTCCAAAAGATAGCCTTCGTTTCGTTGGCGGATGTGTCAGGAATGCTCTCTGGGGCGAAGCTGTGACCGACACGGACTTGGCTGTGGCTCTAAAGCCTAATGAGGTGATATCCGCGCTCAAATCGGCAGGTATCCGCTATATCGAAACGGGCGTTGCTCACGGCACAGTGACAGCAATTATTCAAGGAAAGCCGTATGAAATCACCAGTTTACGGCAGGATATTGAAACGGATGGCCGCCACGCCGTTGTCACTTTTACAGAAGACTGGGCCGAGGACGCGCAGCGGCGAGACCTTACCTTTAATACGCTTTACGCCAACCAAGATGGACGTGTGTTTGATCCAACTGGACAGGGCCTGGAGGATTTAAAAGCCCGCCGCCTTCAGTTTGTCGGCGAAGCTGGTGCGCGCGTGAAAGAAGATTACCTTCGCATCTTGCGATTCTTCCGTTTCCTCGCGTGGTATGGCGGCGACTCGAAAGTCGACGCGGCGTCCCTCAAGGCTTGCCGCGAGAATCGCTCCGGCATTAAAGAGCTTTCGGCGGAACGCGTTTGGTCGGAAATCAAGAAATTGCTCCTTGCGCGGAACCCTTCCCGGGCGCTCCATATTATGCTCACCAATGACATTTTGGAGTTTGTCCTCCCTGAAGCCAATAATGTCGACGGGGTTGACCGTCTTTTGAAATTAGAAACCAGAGAAAATTTAGACCCTGATCCGCTGCTCCGCCTGATGGCGATGAGTGCGAGGGAACCTCTCCAAATGGCGCTTTTGTGTAAGCGTCTTAAAATGTCAGGGGCGGAGACGAAACGGTTGCGAAACTGGGCCGAAGACAGCGAAGCTTTATCTCTAGACTTGTCCGAACGAGATCGAAAGGCAGTGCTGTACCGCGCAGGGAAGCAGACTGTTTTGGACCGCACGCTCTTGCGCGCTGCGGGGGAAAGCGACCCTATTAAGTCAGCACATTGGATGTCATTTGCAAATTTGGCGTCGGATTGGGAACGCCCTGAATTTCCTTTGTCGGGGAAAGACTTGAAAGCCGCCGGGGTTGAAACCGGGCCAAGAATGGGTAAAGCGCTGCAAGCCCTAGAAGCTCTCTGGATTAGAAGCGGGTTCACGGCGGAGAAAGATAAGCTTCTTACGGCACTGAAATTATTGGGGAAATAATTATGTCATCACTGACGCTCTATATCGGCAATTATAATTACTCATCCTGGTCTATGCGGCCTTGGATGGTTTTGCGCAAAGCGGAACTTCCGTTCAAAGAAGAGGTGATCGACCTAGATGTACCGGGATATAAAGATAAATTATTGGCGCTGTCCGATGAAGGCACCGTGCCTGTGTTAAAGGTAAACGATGACTTTCTCCCGGACAGTCTCGCGATTTGTGAATTTGCCGCCAAGGCCGTGCCGAATTTATGGCCCAAAGATGAGGGCCAGAAACAACTCGCCCGCGACGCGGTCGAGCGGATGCATACAGGATTTGCCGCTATCCGCCGCGAAGCGCCGATGAATTTGCGCCGCCGGACTTCTGGAAAAATGCCGGAGGAATGTTTGAAAGAGGCTGCGAAGATCTGCGAGCTTTGGGATGATCTGTTGTCCCGTCATGACGGTCCGTTCCTGTTTAATGAATGGTCCATTGCGGACGCGTTTTACACACCCGTGGCCACGCGTTTTGCGAGCTATGACCTGCCGCGCACCACGCGCTCGGACACCTACATCTCAGAATTAATGAGCGATGAGGATTATCTGGAATGGGAAAGCCGCGCTTTCATGGAAGAGCACGTTCTGCCCGAAACCGAAAAAGTGAATTTATAATGTTAAAGCTCGAAGATTATATCCGAACAATTCCCGATCATCCCAAGCCGGGAATTATGTTCCGGGATATTACGCCGCTTCTGGCCAGCCGGGTCGCCTTTAATGTGGCCATTGATAAAATGGTCTCCGGCGTGACCTATGAAGGACTGGACGCCGTCGCCGGGATTGACGCGAGAGGCTTTATATTTGGCGCCGCTGTCGCCTCCGCGCTGGGGTTAGGCTTCATTCCGGTTCGTAAGAAAGGCAAACTGCCGGGAAAGATTATCTCTGAAGACTATGACCTCGAATATGGCAAAGACAGCCTGGAGGTCTCCGTGGACGATGTAGAAGCAGGACAGCGCGTGATGTTGATCGACGATCTCATTGCGACGGGCGGGACGGCTCTGGCCGCGCTAAAATTGCTCCGGCGCTGTGAGGTGGAGGTCGTGAGCGCCGCCTTTGTTGTCGACCTGCCGGATCTCGGTGGGGCTGACAAGCTGAAAGCGGCGGGATGCCCCGTCTCCGTCCTGATTGGATATGCCGGGCATTAGGGCAGGCGGTAAAGCCTAAACGTTGAATTTGAACAGCA
This sequence comes from Litorimonas haliclonae, assembly GCF_965138505.1. NCBI lineage: Bacteria > Pseudomonadati > Pseudomonadota > Alphaproteobacteria > Maricaulales > Robiginitomaculaceae > Litorimonas > Litorimonas haliclonae. The sequence goes on from NZ_CBCSCO010000006.1 coordinate 76,185, forward strand.
TGATATCGCCGTCTTTAACAAGGTAATCCTTGCCTTCCTGGCGGACTTTGCCGGCTTCCTTTGCGCCTTGTTCACCGTTATTATCGACAAAATCATCATAGGCTGTGGTTTCAGCGCGGATGAAGCCTTTTTCAAAGTCGCCATGGATAACGCCTGCGCATTTCGGAGCGGTCCAGCCATGTTTGAACGTCCAAGCACGGGCCTCTTTCGGGCCGACCGTGAAATAAGTTCGAAGGTCGAGCAGGTTATAGCCTGCGCGGATGAGGCGGTTCAAACCCGGCTCTTCCAATCCGATGGCGTCTAAATATTCCGCCTGTTCCTCATCGTCCAGGACGGCCATTTCAGATTCGATTTGAGCGGAGATGATAACTGACTGAGCGCCTTCGGATTTCGCGTGTTCGACGACCTTTTCGGAAAACTTATTGCCGGTGGCCGCGCTTTCCTCATCGACATTGGCAACATATAGAACAGGTTTTGCGGTCAAGAGCTGAAGCATTCTCCAGGCTTTCTTGTCGTCTTCATCAATCTCGGCCGTGCGAGCGGGCTTGCCATCTTCCAGAACTTCAATCGCTTTTTCGATCAGGCGCATCGTTTGCAAAGCGTCTTTATCATTTTGCTTGAGTTTCTTCTCAAGACCCGGCTTGCGTTTTTCAAGGCTTTCCAGATCGGCGAGCATCAGCTCTGTTTCAATCGTCTCATAGTCTGACATGGGATCAATGCGTCCGTCGACATGGGTGATGTCGTCATCTTCGAAACAGCGCAGGACATAAACCACTGCGTCAGTTTCGCGGATATTGCCAAGGAACTGATTGCCCATGCCTTCACCTTTTGACGCGCCTTTGACGAGGCCGGCAATATCGACGAAATTCATACGCGCCGGAATGATCTGCGCTGAGCCGCCGATTTTCGCGATTTTGTCCAGACGAGGCTCCGGAACGGCGACATCGCCGACATTAGGCTCGATCGTGCAGAAAGGGTAGTTAGCTGCTTGTGCATTGGCCGTTTTGGTAAGTGCATTGAAAAGTGTGGATTTTCCAACATTTGGAAGTCCAACAATACCGCATTTAAAACCCATGGGTTTATCCTTTTATATATTCACTTACGCGCGTCTGGAACAGATCGGGCTGTCCGCTGGCGAGTAGATCAGCATATTTGCCGAACGCATTTAGGATGTCGTCTCGCAAATTCTCTTCATCTTTACGGAAGTCGGAGAGAACGTGGCTGTGGACTTTATCTTTGTGACCGGGATGGTCGATACCGATGCGCACGCGCTGATATTCATTCCCGCAATGTTTTTTGATGGAGCGAAGACCGTTATGTCCGGCTATGCCGCCGCCAACTTTTAAGCGGACTTTGCCGAAGTCCAAATCCAGCTCGTCATGAAAGACGGTCACATTTTCCAGAGGAACTTTATAAAACTGCATAGCTAGTTGAACGGATTGACCGGATTCGTTCATAAATGTCGTCGGCTTTAGGAGCAAAACTTTCTGTGAGCCAAACTGGCCCATGCGTACTAGACCCTTGAATTGGGTTTTAGGCGGGGAAAAATTATGATCATCTCCAATGGCGTTTATCGCCATGAAACCGACATTATGACGGTTCCCGGCATATTTTCCGCCGGGATTACCAAGACCTACCCAGATTTGCATGTCAGGCTCCGCTGTTCGCCGTTTGCCAGCGAACAGTCTGCCAAACCACGACAAAATGTCTAGTCTTCGTCAGTCTGCTCAGTGGCAGGGACTTCGTCGGCGGCGACATTTTCGCCTTCTTCGCCCTCAACAGCTTCGTCCTCGTCTTCTTCGATCAGAGCGCGGGAGGCGATAAGTGTTGCGATAGTAAAGTCACGGTCCGTAATGGATGGCTTGACGTTCTTCGGCAAACTCACATCAGACATGTGAAGTGTATCGCCAATTTCCAACTTGGATACGTCAGCTTCGATGGAGTCCGGAATTTCGCCCGCCGGGCATTTCACTTCGATAGCGTGACGTACAACGTTGAGCGTTCCGCCTTCTTTCAGGCCAGGGGACTCTTCTTCGCCGATGAAGTTCACAGAAACTTCAACTTCAATGATAGTCTTGTCTGTCACGCGGAATAGGTCGACGTGAACAGGCATGTCGCTAACAGGGTGGAACTGAACGTCCTTGGTCAGAACTTTCTGCTTTTTACCGTCATGCGAAATTTCGATCATGGATTGCAGGAATTGGCCGGAGTTGAGCGCTCGCAGAACCTCGTTATACTTGAAAGAAATAGAAACAGGCGCTTCGTCTCCTCCATATACAACACCGGGCACAAGGCCGTTACGGCGGGCGGCACGGGCATTCCCGGAACCTGAATTTTCACGGATATCTACGTCCAGAACAACACTCATTGTCTTCGTCCTTTAATGGTCAATCGGCGGGCCGCTTAAAAAAGACAAAGCCGCCATCGGGGCGGCCCATTCATCTGTCTCTCGCAAAACACGCGTAAAGTCGCGCGCTCTATAAGCAAAGCCGAGAGGGAGCGCAAGTCCGTAAGGTGTGAAAATATACACGATTAAGCGCAATTTTAGCCCCAAAATTTTAGAGACTGCAACTTGCCCGTCTTTAACGGAGGTCATAGGACGGGATATGCCGCTATTCAATGCCCGATTCCTAAAAAAGACTATTGGCGAGACTCCGCCTCCGATTCCGGCGGAGCATCGTACGATCCTTGAAAGCTGGTCGGCAGATGTAAAAACAAACCGCATCAAGGAAGTCACCGAAAGTCAGATTGAAAGCCGATTCTACGAAGAAATCGTCAAGTCCGTTCTGGGCTATAGCGGGGAAGGGGCTGCCGAAACATTCCAAAGCGAACCGAAAGTCAATATCGGCACGGGCATTGTCGATCTGGCGCTGGGGGATTTTGATAAGTCGGGACGTAAGGATGTAAAGGTTCCTTTCGAATTGAAGGGCGCAAGAACTTCTGACCTCGACGCCATCATGTCCGGACGTAATATCACGCCAGTGCAGCAGGCCTGGCAATATGCTGTCGCCAATTCCGGCACAAAGTGGATATTGGTCTGTAACATGACAGAGCTGCGGCTTTATTCTTACGATCGGGGCATAAACGAGTATGAGCGGTGGGAGCTTTACCGCCTGACCGACCCCTATGAATATGCCCGGTTCAAGCTTTTACTCTCCCCGGAGAACCTGCTCACGGATGTCACGCGCGGTTTGCTCCGCAAATCCCGCGATGTTGATCAGGAAATCTCTGAACAACTCTATGCCGATTATAAGGATTTGCGGCTTGGCCTGATTGGCGAAATCCGCCGCACCCGCAAGGATATTCCTGCCGAAACCGCCATCAAGACGGCGCAAACCATTCTTGACCGCATCCTCTTTATCGCCTTTGCGGAGGATACGGGGCTCCTACCGGAAAACACGATCAAGAAAGCTTATGAATTTCGAAATGATTACGGCGATCCGGTTCCGGCGTGGCAGCAATTCAAGGGCCTGTTCCGCGCCGTGGATAAGGGAAATGAAGCCCTAAAAATTCCGCGTTACAATGGCGGGCTATTCGAGGAAAACGACCTGATTTCGTCATTGGAGCTGAGCGACACGCTCATGGCCGGGTTCAAGGCCCTGGCCGACTATGATTTTGCCAGCGAGGTGCGCGTGACGGTGCTGGGGCGGATATTCGAACAATCCATTACCGATCTGGAAGAGCTGCAATCCATCGCGCAAAACGATATTGATTTCGACGCCCCCAAATCGCTCGGCACGACGGGACGGCGCAAACGTGAAGGGGTTATCTACACGCCAGATTATATCGCCGAATTCATTGTCGATCAGACCATTGGAACGCGGTTGAAAGAGCTGTTTTCCATGTGCGTCGCCAAATATGCCAAAAAGGGCGAGGTTGAAGATTATGAAAATATCATCTGGAAAAAAGGTAAGTCGGTCAATGGCAGCACTGATATCGACGCCTGGCGGGCCTATCGTGAGTTGATTTCAGAGTTGAAAGTCGTCGATCCGGCCTGTGGGTCGGGCGTTTTTCTGGTCACGGCATTCGACTATCTGAAAACAGAATATAACCGGGTAAATAACAAGATAGCCGAGCTCGACCCGAAAGGCGCAATGGACTTGTTCGATACTGACCGCGAAGTCCTGACGAAAAATCTCTACGGCGTGGATGTGAATGCGGAAAGCGTGGAAATCACCAAGCTCTCGCTCTGGCTGAAAACGGCCAAATATGGCAAGGTACTGGACAGCCTCGATGGGAATATCAAAGTCGGGGACAGCCTGATCGGCACGTCCAATTTCGCTTATCACGAACATAGTTTTGACTGGCGCACGGCCTTTCCACAGGTCGAGGACGGATTATTTGATATCGTTCTCGGCAATCCGCCCTATGTGCGTCAGGAACGGTTCAAAGACATCAAAGAGGCGCTAAAGAAACGTTATGAGGTCTATCACGGCGTGGCGGATCTGTTCGTCTATTTCTTTGAACGCGGTATGCGGCAGTTAAAAGAGGGCGGACGCCTCGGCTATATCTGCTCCTCGACCTTTTTCAAAACAAATAGCGGCGGGCCGCTTCGGAATTATATCGCCGCGAACGGCTTGATTGAAACCATGGTGGATTTTGGCGATCTACAGGTCTTTGAAGGGGTCACAACCTATCCCGCCATTTTGACAGTTAGAAAAGGCACGCCCGCCCCCGGGCGTCATACCAAATTCTGGGTGCTGGACGACCTGCCCAGAGATAATTTTGCCGCCGCTTATGAGGATAAGGCGCAGGAATTTGACCAGTCTGATCTGTCAAGTGCGGCGTGGAAATTCGAAGCGCCGGAGCTGATTGCGCTCCGCCGAAAACTGACCGAAGGCCGCAAAACCTTGAAAGAGGTTTATGGGTCGCCCTACCGCGGAATTTTGACAGGCCGAAATGAAGCCTTCGTTATTGACCGCGCCACGCGTGATAGGTTGGTGAAAGAGGATGGACGGACTGTTGAAAGATTGAAACCTTGGTTGGTCGGACGAGATTTGAAAAAGTGGCGGGTCGAGCCGCAAGATCAATATCTGATTTTCTTTCCCAAAGGGTGGACAGAAGAGACTTATGGCGAGCTTACGGAAACCAAAGCTTGGCAAAAGTTGGAAACAGACTTTCCAGCCATTTGTGAACACCTTCTCCCATATGCGCAGGTGTGTAGAAAACGGACAGATCAAGGGGATTACTGGTGGGAGTTAAGGGCGTGTGATTATTACGATAAATTTGAAGAACCGAAGATTATTTATCCTGATTTGTCTCAAGGGCCAAAATTCTCCAGTAATATTAAATGTTATTCTCCCAACACAACATACTTTATTCCCCAAAATGACGAAGCACTCGTTGGTTTGCTCAATGCTAACATTACTTGGTTTTTCTTAAGAGGAATCTCTGATGCAATGAGAGGTGGTACTTGGCGCATGTTCTCTCAGAACATTGAACGAATTCCTATTCCGTTTATTACTTCGTCTATTCGAAAAGAAGTAAACTCTTTATCAAAAGTTTGCCAACAGAGCTGGGAAAAGACATTTCTAATTATGCGTCGTGTCCAAAATCGTATCCCGGACCTTTGCCCGGACGACCGCGATCCGAAACTGTCCAACAAGCTGAAAGACTGGCACAGACTACCCGACTTCGCCGCGTTTCGTAAGGAAATCAAGCGCGTTTATAAAACGGATATTCCGCTCTCGGAACGCAGCGAGTGGGAGGCATGGCTGGAAACGGAACGCACCGCCATCGGAGCGTTACAAGGGCAAATTGCCAGCGCCGAGGCCGAGATTAACCGAATTGTCTATGAGCTGTTCGATCTCACCCCGGAGGAAATCGCCCTGATCGAGGCAAATGTATAAGCCTAACTGAACAGTTTGGAGACGCTTTCGTCATTGGCAATACGGCGGATAGCTTCGCCGAGCAGGGTCGCTGTGGAGCATTCGCGAATCTTCGGGCAATTTTTGACGGCGTCCGGTTGCGCAATGGTGTCTGTGATAACAACTTCTGTCAGCTCTGACTTGGTAATGCGTTCCACCGCCGGATCGGATAATACGCCGTGGGTGATATAGGCAGAAACGGTATTGGCCCCGTGATCCTTGAGCGCTTTAGCTGCATTGCAGAGCGTCCCACCGGAATCGATGATATCATCATAGAGGATACAGCTACGTCCTGCGACATCGCCGATAATGTTCATGACTTCTGATTCGCCGGCTTTGGGGCGGCGTTTATCGACAATGGCGATATCGGCATTAAACATTTTCGCGATAGCGCGGGTTCTTACGACGCCGCCCGTGTCCGGAGAGACAAACAACAGATTTTCCCGATCCGACGCCGTAAAACGATCTTTGATGTCATTCACAAAGACGGGCTGTCCGAAAAGATTGTCCGTTGGGATGTCGAAAAACCCCTGAATTTGTCCGGCGTGGAGGTCAACGGTCAGAACGCGGTGAGCGCCCGCCTTAGAAATCAGATTAGCTACGAGTTTGGCCGAGATCGGGGTCCGTCCACCTGTTTTTCTGTCCTGACGGGCATAGCCGAAATAAGGAATGACAGCCGTGATGCGCTGCGCCGAAGCCCGGACAAGCGCGTCGATCAGGATGAGGAGTTCCATCAAATGATCATTAGCGGGGGCCGAAGTCGGCTGAACAAGGAATATATCCTCACCGCGCACATTTTCATTTATTTTGGCGAAAATTTCCTGATCGCGGAACCGTTCTATATCAACGGAGGTGAGCGGAATATCGAGAACATCGGCGATGCCCCGGGCGAGAGGTTCATTGGCCGTGCCGCTGATCAGTTTCATGCGATTTTATCCGTATCAAGAGCCGCTGGCAAAACGCCGGTAGGCTCGGTCGTGTTAGGGGCGTCTTAGGGGGGCGAATCAGGTGAGTCTAGAGCTGAGAGGTGATTCACCTGCGGATTATGACAGAAAGATTACGCCCATAGCCTTTCACCCCCTCATGGGTGTTGCGGCGATAGCTGAAATAGTCCTCGGCTTGGCCATAAGTACAGTCGCCAAGCCAGGCGCAGCTTTCAATGCCACTCGCTCTCAGGCGCGACAGGATAAAACCCGGCAGGTCAAAATGCGGAATGTCTTTTGCGCTATCTTTGAAAAACCGCTCAAATGTCTCGTCGATGTCCATAAATTCCGATTTGAACGCGTCCCCGACTTCGTAATTGGGTTGGCTGATACACGCGCCTAGCACCGCAGACATATTGGCGGGGGAGGCGCCAGCCTCACACATGGCGGCAACTGTGCTCTCGACAATTCCGCCCAGCGCCCCGCGCCATCCGGCGTGGCACGCGCCGATGACTCCGGCTTCTGCGTCTTCAAACAGGACAGGGCCACAATCGGCGGAAAGAACGGAGAGAGCAATGCCCTTGGTTGTCGTGACTAGACCATCTGCCTTTAAAGGCGAAGAGGGCGGCTCTGAGATGATTTCAACCTGATCCGAATGGATCTGATGAAGACTGACCAGGTGATCAGCCTGGAGGGCGTCTGATATCCGCTTTCGGTTTTCGGCGACATCCATCGGACTGTCCTCCGAGCGTTCTCCGGCGTTCAGACTTTCGTAAATCCCTTGAGACACGCCGCCTTGCCGACCAAAGAAACCGTGGCTTGAGGTGAGGGAGGAGTGGGTCTTAAATGGAGGCGTCATTCTCGAAATCCTAACGGTGTTTGCAGGCCGGGGGATTGTAGACACACGGCCTTAAACAACTCTCCCATTTCCGCTTCATCCGTCAGGCGGTGAAGTTGCCGCGCTATGACGGCCTTCGAATCAGGTTGAGCTCGAGCGAGGGCCACGGCGCGCATTTCCAGCCCAAGTTTAGACAGAAACTCCCTCTGGGTCACGGGGCCACTCGTGGTTAAACCTTCGGAGTCTCCCACCTGGATCAAGGTTTGGAAATCAACCCGCGCGGTCAGGTCACTCTCGCCCGGCTGCTCGAACACACCAATTTTCTTATGCCGCTTCAGGGCTTGGAGCGTGTCGCCAAATTCTGTGACTTCCGGGCCATAATCAATAAAGAGCGCGCGGCCCGGATGCGCTTTAAATCGCGTCTTCAGAGTCTCTATGATTTGATGAAGGGAAGGGCAGGTTTCTAGTAACTCGTCCTTTCTGGCCTCGCTTTGGGCGTCAGGAATAAAACTCTTCGCCGTTGCACCTATCGGCTCAGGGCCAATTTCAAACCGCAGACGGCCATCTTCATCCAGTCCCACATGGCGTTCATGCCAGCCGTCTTTTCCAGCAAAGGGATCGCGTTGCACGAATTGCCGTATAGGGAGGCAGTCGAGAAATTCATTTCCGACTACCAAGGACGGGCCGGCTGGCGCGGTCTCAAGACTTGTAACCCATTGAACCGGAAAACCGAGATGTCCGAGTGTCTGCCCTTGCACGGCTTCGAGGGCGGAGGAGGCTTCGATCAAGACGACCTGAACAGCTTTTTTAAAATCTTTATCCAAAGACGCCGCGCGAAGCATGTCGCCCATCATTACGCCGCGGCCAGGGCCGAGCTCAATTAGGAAAAACGGATCGGGCTTTCCTAAATCCATCCAGCTTTGCAGGGCGAAAAGCCCCAGAACTTCACCGAACATCTGGCTGATTTCGGGGGCAGTGATAAAATCTCCGGCGCTGCCGAGAGGGTCGCGGGTGGGATAGAATCCGTCCACCGGATCAAGCAGGCACAGCGTCATATATTCGGCGACGCTGATGGGGCCAGTTGATTTTATAAGCGCCTTAATCCGGTCTTCGAGCTTCGTACTCATTTTTTAGGTTTAGCTGTCTCGGGGTCGGCCACGCGTTTCGGCGAAACAGGGGAACGTTTCCAGGCCCAGATCATCAAGATTGCGCCGATTACGATCATGGGAAGGGAATACGCCATGCCGCGCGTGAGTTCGCCGATAAGAGGGTAAGTCCCGAACTGCGGGATATTGTCCGGCGTCCGGACAAACTCAACGCTGAAACGGAACAGACCATAAAAGAACATGAGCGCGCCAAAAACGACGCCCGGCTTGGTCAGCGCTTTAAATCTCGTGCAAAGAATACGTAGGATAAGCCAGAGAACAAACCCCTCGAGAAAGGCTTCGTAAAGCTGGCTCGGATGGCGAGGTTGAGAATCCGGAGCGGTTGAAAAAATAAACCCCCAAGGCACATCTGTGACGCGGCCATAAAGCTCTTCATTGACGAAATTTGTGAGCCTGACCAAGCCCAAACCAATCGGCGCGCCGACGCTTGCCATATCTCCGATGCGGAGCTTGGGAACCTTTGTCCGCCAGCTCGAATAAGCGCAGGCCGCGACCACGCCGAGAAAGCCCCCATGAAAACTCATCCCGCCTGTCCAGACTTTGAAAATATCCAGAGGCGCTTCCCAAATTGTGGAGGTAGAATAGAAAAGTATATAACCGAGACGCCCGCCAACAATAATGCCGAGCAGGCAGTAGAACATCAAATCCTGCAGCATGGTTTTGGTCGGCACGACTTCGGGTAGGCGCGTGGCCCCATTGGCGATCCAGATATCTTTACGCTGGCACAGGCGATTGGCGTAATAATAGGCCCCGAACACACCCACGAGGTAGGCGAGGCCGTACCATTTGACCGAGAGCGGCCCGATAGAAAAAGCCTCGTCACTCAGCCAGGTCGGAAAGACAATTGCCTGAAAGTCAGATATCAATGCCAAAAACATGCAAACCCTGCCAAATTATGTGTTCAAGACATTATTTGCCTTTGATAAGGACTCAAACATCTGGAAAAGCCTCTAACCCGTCCCTATCTATGAATCAAAGCCAAACTCTGTTTAAAAGGCCAAAGTGATGCAAAGCAAATCCCGTCCTCTCGACGATATTTCAAATTTCCTGACAAATGCCGCCGGGGCGCTCAAAGGCGTCGGTGATGAAGTCAAAGCCATGTCCCGCTCTCAGGCAGAAAAATTCATTGCCGATATGGATTTGGTCAGCCGGGATGAACATGAAGTTCTGAAAGCGCGGCTAGACAAAGCCCTCGCCGAAATCGAAGCGTTAAAAAAGGCAAAGAGCCCGAAACCCGCTGCCAAGAAAAGCGCATCCACCAAGAAACCTGCCTCAACCAAAAAAACCGTTTCTGCCGCGAAAGAAGGATCTGCAAAAAAATCTGCGACAGCAAGAGCAGGTGCAAAGAAGCCTGCCTCAACCAAGTCTAATAAGTCGTCTTGACCCTCTGCGACGACTTTTGAACATATAATTATATTTTTCGAGGAGCCTCCAAATCGGAGGCTTTTTCATTGCCCGCAATATAATTACAGAGCTGTCAGCTAGATGAACCTCTGACAACAGGGGCGTTCAGTTTCTGTTCAACCGTGTTACTCTATAACAAGACTTGCGTGCGTCCCCCCTGATTCGCCCCGTCATCCGAGACTTTGCAAATCGGGGCACGTAGCAGGGCGGTTGCTCTTTTCGATGGTATGGTGGTTCTCTCTCTCCCCCGCATCGAAAACAGCGCCGCCTCTGTCTTTTTAAGGGAAGGTATGTCCGCCGCCATTGCCCGTTGATCCTTCAGGGTCAAAAAAGAAGAGGCGATTATAGGTCTTGCCTGCAAGACGGATACCGACGGACAGATATCCCGATATCTTCCATTGCCCGTTCTCCGCCTTAACCGGCAAGGTCATATCTCCTTCGACAATTACCTTCATCCGGTCGGATCCAGCTTGGGCGGCCGTAGGCGGCGCCCAGTGGTCTACTCTGGAGGCTGCGCTTTCTTTGCTGAATGGGGACAGGTCATACTTCCCGACACTGGAAGTTCCAATTGAAATTATCGTGCAGTCAGTGACGGAGACGCCAATATCATCGGAAGCATTTCCCGTGGCCGTTATTTTAAAACCGAGCGTATCTCCGGCGGTGAAGTGATAGGTTCCGGCAAGGGCGCCCTCTATGACTTCAGGCGACCCCTCGGGTGAGGTAATTTTATATTGTAAACTTCGCGTGATTTGGTTCACGTCAAATTCGAGTTCTAAAACATAATCAGTCATAAGCGCCCATATTAAATGTGTGATGAAGTGAATTTTATAGCGGAGGTCAGTTTTCCAAACTGGCCATCGTCATATGATAATCAGTATCTTGCCGTAAGAGCTTTAATTCTGGATCATTCTCAATCTCAGTTTTTTGATACCCTGCTTTTAAAGTTTTCTCGAGCATTGAAAGAGCAAACTCTCTGTCACCTATAATCTCGGCCGTTGCCATGGCCCGGTAGTAATAGATTGAATTGAGAGAATCCTTACCATTTAACTCGCTAAGAAATGCAGAGGCTTTGTCCAAGTGACCTAGTTTTGCACTATACAGCGCCATGCGGCTTTTTGTATTAAAATCCTCGGGGGCAATTTCCAGATCAGATTCCCATAGCTGGATGGCTCGAGTATAGGCCTTTTGAGACTCTTTTTCCTTTCCCGGAACCCAGCGATAGGCATCCCCCAGATTTGCCCAATAAAGAGGGAAGTGAGAATTTCCTTCAAGCTCAAGAGTTTTCTCAAAGGCATTGGCCGACATCTCATATTGGCCCTGAAAAAATAAGTATGTCCCGAGGTTGTTGTAGAGCGAGGCGTTTTGGTGAATTTTCAGCCCGTCCTGTAAAACTTTAATCGCTTCGACTGTTTTGTCCTGGCGGTGAAGTATTTGGGCGAGTTGCGAATAGCTACGCGAGTTTTCAGCATCAAGAGTAATGGACTTTCTCGCCATGTGCTCAGCTTCATCAAGCCTGTCCATATGAGCAAACAGGTCAGCGGCATAACTCGGAAAGATCGGATTGTCAGGATACAAATCCATCCCTTTTTCAAGAGTGGCTTCAGCGCCCTCTAAATTTTCTTCTCTCCCAGAAATCCGATACCGGCTCTCCAAGACGAGCGGGTTGTCAGGATCCAAAATATCAGCCCGGTCCAAATGTTCAGAGGCAGTGTCCAAATCCCCTTGGAATTCTTTGACCCAGCCAAGAGAAATGTGGGAAAGCGCGAGTTGGTCATTATACTCTAACGCTTGGCGGGCCGCGCCCTCAGCTTGTTTCAACAGGGCAGGATCGGATTCTTCGGCAGTATATTTGCGGATAAGCGAAAGGGCGAGACCGGCGCTGGCCCCTGCATGTTCTTCATTCTTCGCTAAAATACTGGAAAACGCTTCTTGCGCGTCATCAATGGCGCCCGCGTGCGAGAAATAGTGAATGCCGTGAAGTCCTTGCCGCATACTTTCACTTACGGGCAGGTTTTGCGGTTTCGATGCCTGAATGCCCATGACCATAAAAACGGCTGTTGCCGCTGCGGCTCCGGCCCCGATCCATCCCAAACGCTTTTGTTTTTTTGGAAAGGCCTTGATAGATTTGATAGTGGCTGAAGGGGAGCGAACTACCGCGTCATCAACGCGCTCTGAGCTATCATGCGGCGCGTCAGAAGAAGGCGCCCACTCTTCGACAGGGGCAACCAGACGATAGCCTTTGCGAGAGATAGTTTCGATATAGCGGCGCTTGCCCTTTTTATCGCCCAAGGCTTTTCGGAGCAAAGAAATAGCGCGGGACAAGCGCTCATCCCCGCCAAAGTCCACACCCCACACGGCCGTAATCAATTCTTCCCGGGAAAATACGGTCTGCGGCTGCGCCGCTAGAACGGCAAGGAGTTTCATAATTTTCGGTTCGACGGAGATGCGACCTTTGGGGCTCTCAATGGTGAGCGCGTCAAAGTCAACTTGCGCATTTCCAATCTTAGCCGTTTTCATGGGAGGTGGCTTTTCGAAGAAGTGAAATTAAATAATCCGGTTTTTGACCGTAACTGACTATTTTCTATACGAAATACTCCCGAAAGGCGCAACCTAAGAAAAACCTAAGAAATATATCAGCGAAGCCACAGGACTTTTATGGCCCAAACCTGCGAAACAGTAAATCACTGGTCAAGGCTGTCCTTTTTACAGGCTTTGATTGGTTAGAGGCTGGCACAAAATATCGCCAAACTTGTCTGTTGCACGCCATGTGGGTGTGTCTTGTCTTGCTCCAATAAGGTGAGACGCAATGGCTCGGGCAAGCCCGTCCGTAAGGATGTTGGAGGTCGTTTTGTGTTTTAACACAGCCTTGAAAATGGATATTATGTGGGCGCGAATATCCATGCAGGCAGAGTTGTCGGTGTCCCGCGACTCTGTCTGTTGCTATAAATGTGGGTGTCTCCGTTTCGCGCAATGGCGGAGATATATAAACGAAGCGGGCTTTCTAACCAAAGCCCGCTTTTTCACTCTTGTATCTACCGCCTAAGAGCTGGCCGTGTTGAGGGCTGGGATACGAAGGACTTGGCCGGGATAGATTTTGTCGGGGTCGGACAACATAGGTTTATTTGCTTCAAAAATTTCCGGATAGAGTTTCCACGTTCCATAATATTTTTTAGAAATGGCGGATAATGTGTCGCCGCTCACAACCGTGTGAAATTGAGACTCGCGGCCTTCAATTTTAGCCGTTGATTCATCTTTCACGCCGCCAACGCCTTCTACGTTTCCGACTGCGAGAATGATTTTTTCTTTCATTTCCTGACTGACAGCTTCGCCTTTAATTTCGACCGTGCCGTCTTCGCCAAGTTGAATATCCATACCGGAGCTATCCAAACCGTGATTGTCGACTTCTTTCTTTAAAGTCTCTTCGGCTTCTTTTTTATCCTTACCGAATAACTTGCCGAGACCTTTACCGGCAGCTTTTGCAAACGGAATCATTCCAAACATAATATTTCCTTTTTTACTTTGGGATCGCAGTAGGCGCTTCCCATAACTCTATCTTGTATCCTTCGGGGTCTATAAACCAGCCAAAAGTTCCATATTCTGTCGGCTCGATCTCTCCGAGGATTTCAGCGCCGCCGGTTTTCGCCCTTTCTATCAGAGCCGGGACGTCCTCAACCTGCAAGTTGATCATGACGCGTTCCGATGACGGTTTGAAGTAATCCGACTCATTAGGGAAGGGGCTGAACATGGAACGGGACTCAGATTTCCGTTCCCATTCAAATGTTCCCCAATCCGTAATGTCGAGACCCATGACGTCAGTCCACCACGTCCGATAAGCTTTCACATCCTTGCAACGTAAAAACACACCGCCGACCCCTAAAACCTTAGCCATAAAACCTCTCTTTCTTTCACTGTAAACCTATCATAGTGCAGTTGGCATTTTAGTCTAACCCGTTTATAGAGCCTGCAATGTTTGTAAGAGAGACCTCAAGGCGGTCGACTCGAATTAGGGATGAAACTCATGATTTCACTTATTCAATCCGGTATCAGCATTTTTGGTCTGTTTACCCTCAATCCGGCTCTGTTTGCCTTTGCTCTCGTCTTTATCATTTTCGGCGGATTGAATTTTCTTGACTATAAACGTTTCGATTAAATCCGAAACTGTGATCTGAACCATGTTTCTGGCTTTCGGATTATTATTGTTAGGTATTGTTCTCCTGCTGGTGGCAGGGGACTTTATGGTGCGCGGTGCGGCGGCGCTCGCGCGGCATTGGGGCGTTCCGTCCCTTATTGTCGGCTTAACGATTGTGGCTTTTGGGACGTCCGCCCCGGAAATGGTTGTCGGCGTACAGGCCGTTCTGGACGGCGTCGGAACGCTGGCGATGGGCAATGTCGTCGGCTCGAACATTGCCAATATTCTCTTAGCGCTAGGCCTTCCGGCGATTATCATGGCTATCCCGACAAACGTTAGCGGCGTTGCCCGGAATAGTTTATTCTGCCTGATGGCAACCGTAGCGCTGGTGGCGCTGGCCTTTATTCATAATCCGCTGATTTTTTGGCAAGGCGCTCTGCTCTTTACGGGCATTTTGATTTATCTGGTTTGGATGTTTACTCTGGCCCGAGCCGGCGCAAATGATCCCATACTCGAAGAAATGGCGGAGCTTGATGAAGGGCAGGGCGGTCTCCCCATCAATCTTTTCGTGTCTCTCGCTTGGGTCTTTTTCGGCCTTATCGGTTTGGTTCTAGGCGGCTGGTTAATTGTCGAGAACGCACAAGAGATTGCCTTTGGGTTTAACGTCTCTGAAACAATTGTAGGGCTGACAATTGTGGCGATTGGGACATCGCTCCCAGAAATCGCAACGGTTGTTATCGCCTCGTACCGGGGACATTCAGAAGTCGCGCTCGGCAACGTCCTGGGCTCTAATATATTCAACTCCTTGGCTGTTACAGGGGCGGCGGCGATGTCGGGTGAGGTGCTAGTAGAGCGGAATTTGTTTGTCGTTGATATATGGGTAATGCTCGCGGCCACATTTGCACTTTTGGGCTTTGTCCTGACGCGCAAACCGATCGGGCGTAAAACAGGTTTTATCTTTACGGCCGGATATGCCGGGTATATTCTCTATCTTTTGGCTATCGCCAGAAACATGATCTAAGCGGCTGACGTCTGGACTCACTTATGAGCGCTTACCTTGAAATCGAGAAAGACTTCCAGTTCGAAGCGGCCCATTACTTCGGCCATCCAGACGCCAATGATCTGTTCAAACATATCCACGGCCATAGCTTTTACGGCAAGGTCGTCCTGTGCGGCGACCCGCAATCCGATAAGGGCTGGATTCGGGATCTCTGGAAAATCGAGACAATCGTTAAAGAGGTCGTAGAACCCCTCGATCACAGTCTTCTCAATGAGGTTGAAGGCTTAGAACAGCCTGCCCTCGAACAAATTGCGATGTGGATTTATGAACGCCTTGCTCCAAAACTTGGCGGATTAGTCTGCGTGGAGATCGGGCGCCCCTCCTGCGGAGAACGGGCGCGCTATGTCGTCAACAAAGATGCGTAAAACGGTCCTGATAACGGGCGGCGGCGCGAGAGTAGGGGCCGCGTTAGCCAAAGGATTGGCCGAAGACGGATGGGCCGTCATAATCCACTATTTCCGAAGCGCTGACAAAGCCGACAAGCTGGCCGCAGAAATAACAGAGTCAGGCGGAGAGGCTTTTACTGTTCAGGGAAATCTATCTGTGCCGCAGGAATGCGACACTTTGATTGAAAGAGCGTCGGATGTGGCCGGAGGGCCAATTTCGGCTCTCATTAATAATGCCTCGACTTTCGAGAAAGACAGCGCACACGACTTTTCCCGAGCGACTTTCGATTTTCACATGGACGCAAATCTGCGCGCGCCCCTCATTTTGTCTCAACACTTCGCCGACCAAGCAGTGGACGGCGGAGTGATCATAAATCTGATTGACCAACGGGTTTTGAAACCAAACCCTAAATTCTTCACCTACACTCTGTCCAAGGCGTCTCTTCATTGGGCGACGACAACGATGGCGCAAGCTTTCGCTCCTAAAGTGCGGGTGAACGCCATTGGGCCGGGGCCTGTTTTACAAAATAGCGGCCAAACCAAAGAAGAATTTGAAAAAGAGGCGTCAGAGACTCTGCTCGAGCATGGCTCCCCGCCAGACACATTGCTTCAAGCGGTGCGGTATCTGCTCGAGGCCCGCTCCGTGACGGGGCAATTTCTTGCGGTGGATAGCGGGCAGCATTTACGCTGGGAAACACCGGATATGATGGTAGGTGAAGATTAAAATGTCAAAGTCTAAATCTATCTATCGCCGCTTGCGCGACAGACAAACCGTCCAGCCAAATACCCGGATATTTGTTCGTGGCTTACAAATTCTGGCGTCTATCGGCGTTCACCCGCACGAACATGAAGCGACCCAGCCCATCATTCTGGATATTGAATTGGATATGACCGGTATGGAGGCGCCAAAAGATGACCGCCTTCATGAAACATTGGATTATAGCGTCGTGGCGGAAAAGGCCGAAGAGATAGCGCTTGAAGCTCATGTGCAATTGGTTGAAACTTTGGCTGAACGTATTGCCGACTGGGCATTGGGATATGACCCAAGGGTGCAAAGTTGCGCCGTAAGAATATCAAAGCCACAGGCTTTGCTGAAGGCCGAAGTGGCGGGCGTAGAAATTCTGAGGCGTCGGAAATGACGGATAGTCTCAACGTTTTAGGTAAGCCGCTTAAGTCCTGTTCTACAGATCCTATGACCGGGTTTTTCAGAAATGGGTGCTGCGAGACAGGTCCGAGTGATCGCGGGCGTCATATCGTCTGCGCCGTCATGACTGACGACTTTTTGGAATACTCAAAAGCGCAGGGAAATGATTTGAGCACGCCGATGCCGCATTTCAACTTTCCGGGTTTGAACGCCGGAGATCAATGGTGCCTGTGTATGGAGCGTTGGCGCGAAGCCCATAAAGCTGGGAAAGCGCCGAAGGTTGTTCTTGCCGCCACCCACCAGATTGCGCTTGAGCGCGTGCAGCTTTCCGTGCTCGAAGAATTTGCGATAGACGGAGACAATGCCTAACTAAGAGGCATGTCATCCTCCGACTCAGATATTTCTGAAAAGAAAGAGAAGCCTCTAATCGGGCCGAAGCGCATTGCCGATTATGTAACGCGCCTGCCGAACAAGCCCGGCGTCTACCGCATGATGGATGAGCATGGCAGCGTGCTTTATGTCGGGAAAGCGAAAGACCTGAAAAAGCGGGTCACCGCATATACAAAATATGATCGTCATCCCACTCGGATTCGCCGAATGATCCGCGCGACAAGCGAAATGGAATTTGTCATTTGCGAAACCGAAACCGAATCGCTTTTGCTCGAAGCGAGTCTGATTAAGCGCCTGAAACCCCGCTATAATATTTTGCTGAGGGACGATAAGAGTTTTCCTTATATTCTGGTGCGGAAGGATCATCCCGCCGCGCAGGTGAACAAACATCGTGGCGCGCGAAATATCAAAGGCGATTATTACGGTCCTTTTGCCAGTGCAGGCGCCGTAAACCGGACCTTGGATACATTACAAAGAGCCTTTCGCCTCCGCAATTGTTCCGACAGTATTTATGAGGGCCGGACGCGGCCCTGTCTCCAGCATCAGATAAAGCGCTGCTCCGCCCCCTGTACAGGGGAGATTTCTCTAAAAGACTACGGCGACTTGATTTCTGATGCCGAAGATTTTCTGAAAGGAAAGTCCGACAGCCTGCAAAAACGTCTGTCAAAGGAAATGAACGCCGCCGCAAAAGAACTGGACTTTGAAAAAGCGGCCGAGCTCCGGGACCGGATTCAGGCAATGTCCAAGGTTACGACGAATTCCAGCGGCATCAACCCGACCACGTTTTCAGATGGAGACGTTATCGGATTGCATTCCGGCGGCGGGCAGAGCTGTATACAGGTCTTCTTTTTCCGCGCAGGACAGAATTGGGGGAATAGCTGTCATTTCCCGCGCCACGCCAAAGAACAAAGCAATGCGGAGGTCATGGAAGCCTTCATCGCTCAATTTTACAATAACAAACCTATTCCCAAGAAAATTTTTGTGAGTGAAGATCTTCCCAATCACAATCTTGTCGAACGCGCGCTGACCGCGCAATCCGGCCGTAATATTGAAGTTATCAAGCCCCAGAGAGGCGAAAAAAAATTGCTCGTCGGGCAGGCGGTGACCAATGCGCAAGAAGCCCTTGGCAGGAAGCTGGCAGAAACCGCCTCGCAAACCAAATTACTGGCAGACCTACAGGAAATCTTCGGAATGGAAGTGCCGCCGGAGCGCATCGAGGTTTATGATAACAGTCATATTCAAGGTACCAACGCGATCGGAGCTTTTATTGTGGCCGGACCAGAAGGGTTCCAGAAGCGCGATTATCGAACGTTCAATATCAAGGATACCGATACCGAGCCGGGCGATGATTACGCCATGATGCGTGAAGTTTTTCGCCGCAGATTCTCTAGGCTGGCGAAGGACAATACTTTGCAATGGCCTGATCTCGTCTTGATTGATGGCGGTAAAGGGCAGCTTTCGGTGGTCACCGAGACCTTAAGGGAGCTAGGCGTTTTGGAACGCACAACCCTGGTCGGTATAGCCAAAGGACCGGATAGAAATGCGGGACGGGAAAACTTTTTCATGAATGGGCGGGAAGTTTTCAGTCTGCCGTCCCGGACGCCGGCTCTGTATTACCTTCAACGGTTACGCGATGAAGCGCACAGATTCGCCATTGGCACACATCGTGCGCGGCGGAAAAAAGAGATGAAAACGAATCCGCTGGACGGCATTCCTGGCGTCGGGCCGGCGCGTAAAAGGGCGCTCTTGGCGCATTACGGGTCAGCTAAGGGAGTCAAAGGCGCTTCCGCCGCAGAACTCTCCCGGGTTGAAGGGGTGAGTTCTGCCATGGCGAAAACGATTTATGATTACTTTCACGAACGATAGCTGTTAAGACAGGGCAGGGAGATTAAACCATGTCGAGACCAGATAATGTGACAGCTCAGCATAGTTCATCCATGAGCCCGAAGCAGGCGGGCGGCGCTTTTGCCGATGGTCTGACCTTCGTCCGTATTTTGATGACGCCTGTTATTATGGCGGTCATAATTTTGGCGTGGCCAGAGACCAAAATGGCCGTCTTTGCGTCTATCTTATTTTTAGTGGCGGCCCTGACCGATATCTTTGACGACTATCTCGGCGGCGCCTCGCGCTCTGTTTATCGAAAATATGGATGGGTAGATGATATTGCAGATACGGTTCTGATTACCGGAACCCTGATTGCGCTCATTCTCGTCATGGTCACTAAAGGTCTCCTGATCTGGACATTCGCCGTCCCCGCCTGTGTTCTTATTTTGCGCGAAATTGCTGTCGGCCTTTTTAGAGGGCGGGAGCTTCGCCAATTTGGCTGGCCCGACAATAAACTCTCTAATGCAAAAGTGGGGATGTCTGTTTTGGCTGTCTGTACACTCGTGGCGACGCCCTGGCTTTCGCAAATGGCCGATATGTTTCGAGAGGCTAACGATCCGTCCAGACTGTTGAATGTTGGCTCGCCTTGGGTCTGGCTTTTTGGCGTTATTTGTCTTTGGATCGCCGCTATTCTCAGCATTGTGACGGCCTTTATTATTTTCCGAACCAAATTTACAGCGAATGATGCTTAATGTCTGACACCCATTCTACGGACCCTTCTGATCGTCACTCGCTCTATTGGTTGCCAAATGCGCTAACCATTGCGCGTATATTGAGCGTTCCGCTTTTTATTGCGGGCATATTATCGCTCGCCTTTAAATGGGATCTGTTTTTAGCCAAAGCCTGGGTTCTTTTGGGGCTGTTCATCCTCGCCGCCTTCACGGATTACCTTGATGGCTATCTGGCGCGTAAATGGAATGTCGTGAGCGGGTTTGGTCGTATGATCGACCCGATTGCCGATAAACTATTGGTGGCGGGCTGCGTTATTGCCTTCTCTATCGCGGCGCTGGGCAATCCTTGGTTTTTAATCCCGTCGCTTGCAATTGTTTTTCGCGATATCTTGGTCTCCGGCGCGAGAGAGCATGCCGCTCTGGCAGGGCGCGCCATGCCGCCGACCAATCTTGCCAAATGGAAAACAGCCTTTGAAATGTTGGCTATTGCGATTTTGATCGTCTGGATTTTAGCCAAAAGCTACCTGCCCATAGATTCTGTTATCCCGGATATTGTAATGGTGGCTAAAGTGTCAGGGCTGGCATCTTTGTGGCTGGCGGCAATTTTATCAGTTTATACCGGATCTCTATATTTAAGAGCCGCGTTGAAAGACTAGCTAAAACACGCGTTCACCTCCAAGGCGACACCTATATTCCTCTTAAGAGTGATTTTGCGCAATAAACTTCCTTTGACCCGTGGAAATTTTGCAGTTCAATGTTATTTTTTGCCTCTTTGCCTGTCGCAATCGTGATAAAGACCCTCTAGTCAAATTAAGACAGGACTGATAAGTCGCGCAAAATTGGAATTGAGGCGACCTAGAAATATAAAGCTATGACCATGACGCAGAAACGATGGACCCCTTCAAGCTGGCGCGGACTTCCCGCTTTACACATTCCGGATGATTATCCGGACGCTGAAGCGCTGACCTCTGTTGAAAGCACACTTAAGGGCTATCCACCGCTTGTATTTGCCGGGGAAGCCCGCCGTTTGAAACAACGTCTAGGCGATGTTGCGCTTGGGAAAGCCTTTCTATTGCAAGGCGGGGATTGCGCTGAAAGTTTCAAGGAATTCCATCCTGATAATCTACGCGATATGTTCCGTGTTATGATGCAGATGGCCGTCGTGCTGACTTACGGGGCAGGGCAACCCGTTGTCAAAGTTGGCCGGATCGCCGGGCAGTTCGGTAAGCCGCGTAGCTCTCCCATCGAAGAGCGCGACGGCATCACTCTGCCAAGCTATCGCGGCGACAATATTAACGGCATGGAGTTTTCGCCCAAAAGCCGGACGCCCAATCCGAAACGGCTTTTGAAGGCTTATGGTCAGAGCGCGTCGACGCTCAACCTGCTTCGCGCCTTTTCAACAGGCGGTTATGCCAATCTCGAAAACATCCACAAATGGAATTTGGGATTTGTCGAAGGCACGAAGACGGACCAGAAATATAAGAAAATGGCGGATAAGATTTCCGACGCTCTCGACTTTATGGCAGCCTGCGGCGTGACAGCTCAAAATATCCCGCAAATGGCGCAGACGGATTACTATACCTCTCACGAAGGTCTACTGCTCGGCTACGAAGAAGCCATGACCCGGATCGATTCCACCTCCGGGCGTTGGTACGATACCTCTGCCCATATGCTATGGATCGGCAATCGGACACGTCAACTCGACCATGCCCATGTCGAGTTTTTCCGTGGTATTGAGAATCCTATCGCGATGAAAGTCGGTGAGGGGCTTGAGCCGGATGAATTGATGAAACTTCTCGATGTGTTGAACCCCTCAAACGAGCCCGGACGCATGACGCTTATTGCCCGCTATGGTCACGACAAAGTTGCCAAGGGACTTCCGACACTTGCACGCGCTGTGAAACGGGCCGGACGTCACGTGGTTTGGTCAAGTGACCCGATGCACGGCAATACGATCAAGACGGCTTCAGGTTATAAAACCCGACCTTTCGACAATATCTTGTCCGAAGTGAAAACCTTTATGCAAGTCCTTCATTCCGAAGGTTGTTGGCCGGGCGGCGTTCATTTCGAAATGACCGGACAAGACGTCACGGAATGTTTGGGCGGTTCTGCCAAAATGATTCGCGAAGAAGATTTATCGTCGCGCTATCACACACATTGCGACCCGCGCTTGAACGCAAATCAAGCTTTGGAACTTGCTTTCCAAATCTCAGAAGAGCTTCGGAGTTATCGCAAAGAAGATGCAGCGCGTCTGGCGAGCTAAGCTAAGGGCATAAAAAAACCGGCTTGGAAATCTCCGAGCCGGTTTCAAACTAAAACATAGTGTTAAAGTCTAGAGGTCTTTCAGAGCCGCAGAAGCTTTGAATTGAGCAGACGTTTTCGCTTTGCTCATCATCATTTTGCCTGTGGCTGGGTTGCGCATCTCGCGGCTGGCGCGATGCTTGGCAACGAATTGACCAAAACCAGGAATAGCAACAGTTGAGCCGTCGCCATTTTTCATCTCAGCGACAACGACTTCGCAGAAGGCGTTTAGAAATTCACCAGCAGCTGCCTGAGTAGAATCAGTTTGGCTTGCGATTGCGCTTACGAGTTCTTTTTTGTTCATTTTGGATCTCCCTTTATGAATTAACGGACCCGCTTCGTTTGACGGGCTCCTTGTGAAATACCGTAACTATTTTGAACGGACTGTCACTAAAAACACGGTATTATGGGGGTTTTCAGGCAAATTTTTGGGGATTATTGCCTAAAAAAGGGTGTTTGCGAGCTTCCGCCATTCAAATTGCGCAAAAATGTAGAGAATCCACTCAAAGTGATTCTCTGCTGACAGAGCTGACAAAACCCTTCAAAGACGCATTATGGAACCTAAGAAACTCAAAATCGGGCTTATCGGAGCCGGTGTTTTCGGCGGCTATCACGCCAATAAATTGGCGGCGCATGAACAGGTAGACTTTCTCGGTCTGTTTGACCCCGACGTAGAAAGATCTTCTGCATTGGCCGAAAAGCACGGCGTAAAAAGTTATAAAGGTCCATCAGATTTATTCTCAGCTGTGGACGCCGTTGTCATTGCCTGTCCGGCAATCTACCACGGAGAAAATGCCATCGCCGCTTTGCAAGCAAATTGTCACGCCTTGATAGAAAAGCCGATCGCAACGTCTCTCGAAGAGGCCGAAAAAATTGTAAGCCTCGCCGAGGAGAAGAACCTTATTGTACAAATCGGTCACCAAGAACGCTTCGTTGCCGCAGCAATCGGTTTGGACAAAACGGGCGAAACGCCTACTCACATTATAGCGGTGAGAAACACAGGGTATTCCCCGCGCGGAACGGACACCTCTGTCACGCTTGATCTCATGACACATGATATTGATCTATGTTGCCTGCTGATGGGGGAGGCGCCGATCTCTGTTTCGGGCGCGTCGGAGCCCGTTAAATCGAAAACGCCGGACACCGCTCGCGCAGAGCTTAACTTCGCAAACGGCACAGCCATCCTGTCGGCCAGCCGCGTGGAGGAGGGCGTTAGCCGCCAGATGACTCTTAAATATCCGAGCGGAACTGTCCTGATTGATTTCGCGGCCAAGACATTACAGCACAATACGTCTTTCGCTCTGAACGCAGACTTCGGCGCTGTTCCGTCCGCTGCGGATAGTCTTGGCGCGGCAACGAACAGCTTCATAGCCGCCATACTGGATGGCGCTCCCGTAAGCGCCTCGGCGCAAGACGGATTGACGGCGGCGCGGGTCGCGTTACAAATTGATGGATAAGCCCGCAAAGGGTTTGAAGGGGGAAATATAATGAAATGGTTTATTCGGATTGTTGTCGGTATCGTCGCGATACTCGCGCTTTTATTGGCGCTAAACTTCACGAAAATTAAAAGACTGGCGACGGTTAACTCCCTGTTTGACGAAGACAAGATCGTCCAAAACTTCTCCCATATGGATGCGGCGTTCCTTCATCATAACCTAAAAATTGGTGAGACGCCGTTCCTCTGGCCCGAAGAAGCGCAAACGCTCCCGGAGTCGGTGACAGTTGCGGGTGAGGAAAGAGATCTGTCAGAGTTGCTGGAAGAGTTGGAAACAACGGCGCTCGTAATTATCAAAGATGGCAAGCTCTTACACGAAAGTTATTATAAAGGCACAGACGCCGAGGATCGCCGCATTAGCTGGTCGGTCGCGAAATCCTTCATGTCGGGGCTTTACGGGCAAGCTCTAGCAAGCGGCGAGATTGAAAGTCTGGACGACCCGGCGGATAAATATGTGCCGGAGCTGGCTGGCTCGGCTTATGAGGGGGTCAGCCTCCGCAACATCCTGAATATGAGTAGCGGCGTGCGCTTTGACGAAGACTATATGGACCCGGACTCCGATATTAACAAAATGGGCCGGGTTCTTGGTCTGGGCAAATCAATGGATAAGTTTGCGGCCGAGTTGATAGAGCGCGAATTTGAACAAGGCAGCAATTGGCAATATGTTTCCATTGATACACATGTCGCGGCGATGGCGCTCCGCAAAGCGACCGGAAAATCTCTGCATCAGCTCTTTGAGGAAACTTACGGAGCGAATCTCGGCTTTGAAATATCGCCTTATTATCTGACGGACGGCTACGACGTGGCTTTCGCGCTGGGCGGGTTAAATCTTACCACGCGGGATTACGCCAAGTTCGGGCAGCTTTTCCTGCAAGACGGCGAATGGAACGGGGAGCAACTTATCCCCGCAGATTGGGTTGCGGATTCGACGACAAACCATTCCCCGAATATCCACCCCGACCGCGGCACAGGTTATGGCTATCAATGGTGGGTGCCTATGCCGCAGGAAGGGCCGAATGAAGGCGATTTTTTCGCCGTCGGCATTTACGGACAATATATATACGTAAATCCCCAGGCGAATATGGTCATCGCCAAAAACGCCGCCCATAGGACTTTCGCGCAAGCCGGCAAAAGCGGCCAGACCTCCATCAATGACAACATCGATATGTTCCGCAGTTTGGCAGCCTATTATTCAGGCCCTCCGAAATATGACGCGGCGCTCGCCGAGGAGCTAGGTGCCGATGATTATGGTATGCGGTCCTATGTAATGACAGTGCTGAAAACGGGACCTGCGGAGATTACGGATCCAGAAGAACGGAGCCACATATTCAGAGGACACTTCGCCAATATGAAGACTTTGGCCGAGGAGAAAAAGCTGGTCTTGGCGGGGCCGTTTGTCGAAGACGAAGAAAAACGAGGCCTCTATATTTTCAATGTGCAGACGATTGAAGAAGCAAAAGAATTGGTCAAAACTGATCCAGCGGTAGAGGCCGGTATTTTCGTCCCCGAATTCACGAAATATTACGGCTCAGCGGCCTTGATGGGGGTGAATGAAACGCATCTGAAAATTCAGAAAACGGCGGTGGAATGATTAATCTCCGTCTTTTTATGAGGTAGCTATTTGATTACAGAAAAGCTGACTTCGGGTTTTGGCGTCCCAAAATGCGCACTATGACAATTTCTTCTGGATCAATACGATAATATATCGCGTGGACACCGCAAACACTGCGTCGGTATCCTTGTCTAACATCATTAACCGCCTGATATAGAAGCGGTTGTTTAGCCAATTCATCAAAATGTTTTAAAAGTCTGTTTTGATATGAGACGGCGGTCTTCACACCAAACGTATCAATGCCATATTCAAAAATTTGTTCAAAATCCAGATCGGCGGACTTCGCGAGTCTATAGCTAGCCATTCTGTGCTTTTCTGGCCAGGACATCCGCCATAATTTCCCTCGGAGTTCTTTCGCTCATCCCACTTTTCTCGCCTTCTATTAAAGCAGAACGGATGGCCTCAATTTCATTCTGATCGCGTCGGGCTTTACGGATTAGGTCATTGATAACCTCACTTTTGCTATTGAATTCCTGACTGCTTATCTGATCCTTCACCCACTGTTCGTTGGGGGGCGATATGGAAATTGAGGAACGTGTCATAATATGGGCTCTATAAGGTGGTGTAAATGTGGTGCTAGATTACACCAATTATGTATTGTAGTAAATTTGTTTATAAGCGAAATGATGATTAAGAAACCTTGCCGCTTTCCCCCCGCGCCGCTACACCCCTTTTCATGACGACACGCCTTAAAATTGCTTCTGCTCAGCTTAATCCGACCGTGGGGGATTTGGAGGGGAATATTGCTCTGGCGAAGGAAGCTTTTGAGCGGGCGAAGGCGGACGGGGCGGATATTTTAGTCCTGCCCGAACAGCTTATAATCGGCTATCCGGCTGAGGATTTGGTGCTGAAACCGGCTGCTGTCGAAGACTGTAGGTCGCTCGCCGAAGACTTTGCGAAATTGACGAAAGACGGGCCGGCGGTCGTGTTCAACCTGCCTTGGGCCGACGGCGCGCATCTCTATAATGCGGCGTTGTTTATGCGAGGCGGAGAAATCACAGACGCGCGATATAAACACCACCTGCCGAATTATGGCGTTTTTGATGAAGCCCGTATTTTCACGCGGGGGCCTCTGCCTGATCCTATTGAATTTAAAGGGGTTATGATCGGACTGCCGATTTGTGAAGACCTGTGGCAGGAGGGCGTGGCGTCCCATCTTCGGGCCCGCGGAGCGGAAATCATGATTTCACCGAATGGCTCGCCTTGGCGGCGGACGGCTCTGTCCGAACGCACCGAAGCGCTCGGAGATAAAGTCCACACCTCCGGCCTGCCGCTCATTTACGTCAATCAAGTCGGCGGACAGGACGAGCTGGTCTTTGACGGCTCCAGTTTCTCCATGAGCGCGGCAGGCGCCATTGTCCAATCTCTCAAAAGTTTCGTGCCGGATTATGACGTCTCCGTCTGGGAAAAAGAAGGCGGCAAATGGGTTTGCAAAAAAGCGAAAATCGAAGCGCAGCTCACAGGCTATGAAGCCGATTGGCGCGCGACTTGTTTAGGGCTCGGCGATTACGTCAATAAGAATGGTTTCAAACAAGTTGTCTTAGGCATGTCCGGCGGCATAGACAGCGCAATGGCGGCGACAATTGCCGTCGACGCGCTCGGCAAAGACCGCGTTTGGTGCGTGATGATGCCGACCAAATATACAAGCTCCGACAGTCTGGAAGATGCCAAAGCCTGCGCGCAGCGCCTCGGGTGCCGTTATGACGTCATTGCGATAAAACCTGCGATAGACGCTTTCGATGAAATGCTTGACCCATTGTTCGACGGGACGACACCCGACACGACAGAAGAAAACATCCAATCCCGCTCCCGCGCCCTGACTTTGATGGCCCTGTCCAATAAATTTGGACCGATGTTGCTCACGACAGGCAATAAATCTGAAATGGCTGTGGGTTATGCAACGCTCTACGGGGATATGTCCGGTGGCTATAACCCTTTGAAAGACCTATATAAAACCGAAGTTTTTGCCCTGGCAGAGTGGCGAAACGCCCATACGCCGGATGACCTTCTCGGCGGAGACGCTCCGATTCCGAGGCGTATTATAACCAAACCGCCTTCGGCGGAACTTCGCGAAGATCAGAAAGACAGCGACTCCCTGCCGGAATATGACGTTTTGGACGACATCCTACGCGGCCTGATAGATTATGAATGGCCTGTCGAGGCGCTTTTGGAACGCGGTCACAAGCCAAAAGATATAGCCCGCATTCAAAATCTCCTCTATATCGCCGAATATAAACGCCGACAGGCGCCGCCCGGCGTAAAAATCGGGATTAAAAACTTTGGCCGGGATCGTCGCTATCCGATTACAAATCGTTATCGCGACGCGGTTCCCCAAATAGAACCTTAAAGTCTAAATCAGAAGAAGAATGTATGTCCGCCTCAAATACTCCCCGCGTTAGATTTGCCCCGTCCCCGACGGGGAAGCTCCATGTCGGCAATGTCCGTACGGCGCTGCTTAATTGGTTGTTCGCCCGCAAAAACGACGGCGCTTTCATTTTGCGAATTGACGACACTGATCTGGAACGTAGCACGAAAGCCTATGAGGACGGCCTTCGCGAAGATCTGACTTGGCTTGGCCTGAAATGGGATGAGACGTTCAGTCAATCCGACCGTTTTGATCAATACGAAGCCGCGGCGGATAAGCTGAAAAAAGAAGGCACGCTTTACCCCTGCTATGAAACGGCCGATGAGCTTGACCGTCAACGGAAACTACAACGCGTGCAGGGCAAGCCGCCCGTTTATAACCGCCATGCGTTGAGCTTGAGTGATGAGGACAAGAAGGCGTTGGAAGCCGAGGGCCGCCAGCCGCATTGGCGCTTCAAACTTTCCGGTAATCCCGTGACATGGGACGATGTCGTACGCGGAGAGCAATCCATTGATACCGCTTCGATATCCGATCCCGTGCTTATTCGCGCGGACGGCTCCTTCCTCTATACGCTCCCGAGCGTCGTGGACGATATCGACGCCAAAATCACGCATGTTATTCGCGGCGAAGATCATGTGACTAATTCGGGCGCGCAGATTGAGATATTCCAAGCGCTATCAGATCACCTCCCGAAATTTGCGCATATGCCGCTTTTGGTCGGCGCGGACGGAAAGGGTCTTTCCAAACGGCTTGGCTCGCTCTCTATGGGCGAATTACGCGATCAGCATATTGAACCGCTCGCCATTTGTTCATTACTCGGTAAAATCGGAACGTCTGACCCGATTGAGGCGCGCCCGTCTATGGACGTGCTAGTTGAGGAATTCAGTTTTGATAAGGTGGGCCGCGCCCCGGCCCGGTTTGACGAAGCAGAGCTTTTGCTCATTAATGGACGTCTGCTCCACGAAACACCTTACGCGGATGTGAAAGAGCGTCTGGACGCTCTCGGCGTCTCCGGCGGCGAAGCGCTCTGGCTTGCTGTTCGGTCTAATGTCGAGAAACTCTCAGACGTCGAGGACTGGTCTCGAATTTTGTTTGAAAAATCTGAGGGTAAGATTGAAGAAGAGGATAAAGAGTTCTGCGCTCAAGCTGCGGCGCTGATGCCCGGCTCAGTGGATGAGGACAGTTGGGGCCCTTGGCTCACTGCGGTGAAAACAGAGACCGGGCGCAAAGGGAAGGGGCTGTTCATGCCGCTTCGCCGCGCTCTGACAGGCATGGATCACGGCCCGGAAATGGGCCCGCTTTTGGCGCTGATGGGGGCAGACAGAGCCAAAGCCCGGCTAAACGGGAAGGCAGGTTAGGCCAGGTCGCCTCACAAAACTGTGTGTTGGATGTCAGGCAAGTCGCCGTTATTCGACACACAACAATTAGAGAGAGACCACTATGCCAAAAAACCTTAAACCCGCTCTTTTACTGACACGACTGTTCATTGCTTATTTCATGCTCATGTGGGCTTTGGACCGCTTTTCAGATGCCGAGCATGCTGAAAATGTGGCAAACAAATTCTATAAAGTCGGAGACCTAAGTCTTTCCGCGGTTCCGCCCCAAGCCATCGGGGTCTTTTTGCTTGTCGTGATTTTTGCGTTTGTCATTGGCCTTAAAAAACGGATTTCCTACGGCCTTGTTATGGTCATTCACGGACTTGGAACACTATTTACAATCAAACATCTTGTGCCGTTTTCCGACAGCTTCACTCTTATTTTCCTCGCCGCTCTGCCCACGCTCGGCGCGATGATATTGCTCTTTATCCTTCGCCGAGAAGACACGATATTGAGCCTGAAAGGGAAATGGAGCTAATCCCACAAACAAATTGGCTGGCCTTGAGCTATGAGGGACCAAAGGCTCGAGACCAGCCCGTTTGCTAGCATGTGCCACAGGGAGTGACAGCGCTTCGGGGTTGTCGGAAGTGGGATGGGGAGGCCGACAACGTTTTCCTTATGCGCCTGATCCTGTATTTTGTCATCAGGCGAGGTCACGCTTCTCGTCTCTATGGTAAATTTACACTGAAAGCTGGTCTTTTGAGGCGTTTACGAAGGCTTTCATTTACGCCGAAAGAAAAGCCTGACCCATATCGGGTCAAACACAACCATAATAAGAACGACAGCCGCACCCCACATCCAATGCGCGCCCTTTAGCCATAACCAGAAAAAGAGCACGAGAAGCAATGGGTAATAGAGAAACGCCCAGTAGACTTTCAATATCGCCGCAAAGGTTTTCACTTCAAATCCTTAGGAATGATTAGATCAACCAATCGCCAAGTTTTTGGCGAGAACCAATTATCCGTAATCGGTGTCTTGGCCTTGTAAACGGCGCACGCTGCCGTCGGGAATTTATGGTCTTGGCCGCTGAGGTAGTAATGAAGTTCGGCCCAACCAGGATTGTGGCCTAGCAACATGAGATTGCAACCCGGGAAGGGCGTGTTTTGGCAAATTTGAATGACTTGTTCCGGTCCCGCGTGATATAAGTCCGAATTGTAATGCACTTCTTGTGCGCCCGGAATAGAGCGGATAAGGCGCATCGCTGTCTGGCGCGTCCGTTTTGAGTCAGAGCTCCAAATAATATCCGGCGCATACCCCCGGGCGTAAAGTTCCGCGCCAACATCTGTGGCAGCTTTTTCGCCCCGCGCATTTAATGGTCTTTGGTGGTCGCTCAGCCCCGCCTGGGCCCAAGAGGATTTGGCGTGGCGCATTAAAAGAAGATAGGGCGACGTATCGGATTTAGTCATAGGCACAGTCTACCCTGAAACCAGCGCCAATCCTATCCTAGACACTTGTTAGCGCTCAGCGGGCCTAATTCATCTTATAAACAATGCCGACGCGGCTAATCGTATCTGTCTTTTCTCGCCCCTCTGGAACGTCACTATGCGTTTCGAGACGGAACGAGGCGCGAACCGCAAACTTGTCGAAAAGGTCCGACGTAATTCCCGCTTCGTTCACAAGGAAGGTGTCCTGTTCGGAATACAACACTTCTGTATCGTTTGAAAATGTCACCTGGTCGCTGAACGCGTGCTCAAAGTCGGAATAGAGCCGGGCACTCAGAAAATCTTCATTCATGCTTGGCACGCCGAGCGGATTATTCGGAGCCAGACGAGCTTTCTGCGACCGATATCCCGCGCCGCTTTCAATTTGCCACTGAGTAGGGTCATCCACGATAACGCTATACCCGACCCCGCCGCCAGCAAAGTATCCGCTTTTATAGGCGCCAAAAGCGTCATTGAAATAGTCGGCATTTGCGTATCCGTAAACGGCAGGGGCGAAATCACGACCGATTTTATAGCCCAGCCGATAGCGACGCTTATTCGTTTCGCCTTGGTTTTTCCCGTAATCGGCAGAGATTTTAGCAGAATGACGCCAGTCGCTCCCGCGATTTTCAAGCTTTGTCGCAAAGCCAAGAACAGTCGTGTCATTATTTCCGGTCGTTTTCGACCCGTTGAGAGACGCTTCGCCTGTCCACCCTATGTCTTCCTCTGCCCAAGACTGTCCTGCCGCTCCCAAGCTGAGGGAAATGGCGAAAACAGCTGAAAAGGCGAGGCGGTACATAGTGGGCTCCTTAGGGAATTTAAGGGGTAAGAGAAATGTGAGAAGTCGTGGAAGCCTATAGGAAAAGGCGGTTAACTTGGCGTTAATCAGTTGCAGTCGGCCTTGATTGACCGCCTGCAACGGATCCAACTTTAATGCTGTTTATTTCATAGTGTACACAATACCGATTCGGCTAATCGTGTCGGTTTTTTCTGTCCCGACCGGAACGTCCGTATGGTGTTCGACGCGGAAAGAAGCGCGAAGCGCAAAGCTGTCAAAGAGTTGCGACGTTACACCGATTTCATTGGTCAGGAATGTGTCAGATTCGGAATAAAGCAATTCGGTATCGTTATAAGCAGACACTTTGTCGTTGAACACATAATCCAAGTCTGAAGCCAACTGTCCGGCAATCTCACTTTCTGTCCGGCTTGGTTCTCCTGTAGGATTGTTCAACGCCAGACGTGCTTTCTGCGAACGATAGCCGCCTCCGGCCTCAACGCTCCAGGTCAAAGGCGCATCAAGCAAAATTTGATAACCGACACCCCCGCCGAGGAAATAGCCCTGTTTAAACGCGCCGAAATCATCGCTGAAATAATCGGCATTGGCATAGCCGTAGAGCTGCTCAGAGATATCGCGGTCAATTTGATAGCCAAGTGCGTAGCGATTTTTGTTCTCTTCGCCGTCTGCTTTGCCGTAATCGGCAGACGCCTTGATCGAATGTTTCCATTGGTCTGTTTCTTTGGCCAGCTTCAAACCAAACCCGACATCTGTCGTTTCGGTGTTACCGGTTGTCAAAGAGCCGTTCAGCGCTGCTTCGCCGGTAAAGCCTTCGGTAAACTGAGCGTGAGATACTGTGGCAGCTCCGGCCCAGACCAAAGCAGAAATTGAAAGTGTACGTAACATGGGAATAATCTCTTGTGTTAGGGGATGCCCATCCGGGGCGGAAAACGCGGGTTATATAAAAATGTTTATGAACATAGGTTAAATGAACGCTTGCGGCGGTTAAAGGCGGGATGACAGGTCTTGCGCACTTGTTGAGAGCCGCGCGGACCGTTATAGCGTCGCCAACTCAGACACTTCGGTCGGATTGACCCAGAGATAGAATAGACCTGACATGCACGATATCAAAGCCATTCGCGAAAACCCCGCCGAGTATGACGCCCTTTGGGCCAAACGCGGACTTGAGCCGCAAACCAAAAAGATTTTGGATCAAGACGCGCTTATCCGTAAAGCGACTCAGGTCATGCAAGAGGCCGAGGCGGCCCGGAATAAAAGCTCCAAGCTTATCGGTCAGGCCATGGCAAAGGGCGACAAAGAAGAAGCCGAACGTCTCAAAACCGAAGTGGCCGGCGCGAAAAACGTCATCGCCGCCATGGGCCAGCAGGTCGAAAGTGAAAAGGCGCAATTGGATATGCTCCTCGCCAGTCTTCCCAATGTCCCGTTTGAAGATGTGCCCGACGGAGAGAGCGAAGACGACAATGTCGAAGTCGCGAAATGGGGCGAGCCGAAAGAGTTTTCCTTCGAGCCGCAATCCCATGATGACCTCGGAACCGCGCTCGGCCTGATGAATTTTGAAACCGCCGCCAAGATGAGCGGTAGCCGTTTTGTGGTGCTGAGCGGCGCGCTTTCCCGCATGGACCGCGCTCTGGCGAGCCTGATGCTCGATATGCAGACGGAGGAGGGGTTTGAGGAGACGACTCCGCCGTTTCTGGTTTGGAATAGAGCTTTGTTCGGAACGGGTCAGCTTCCAAAGTTTGAAGAGGATTTGTATAAAACGGACGGAGACCATTATCTCATTCCTACCGCCGAGGTTTCCCTAACCAACACGGTTCGCGAATCCATCCTTGATGCTGACGCGCTCCCCAAACGCCTCACCGCGCATACCCCCTGCTTCCGCTCCGAAGCAGGTTCTGCGGGGCGGGATACCAAAGGTATGATCCGCCAGCATCAGTTTAACAAGGTCGAGTTGGTCTCTATCTGCAAGCCCGAAGAGAGCGAGGACGAGCATAAAAATATGCTGCGTTGTGCCGAAGCGGTGTTGCAGAAACTGGAGCTGCCTTACCGCGTGGTTGAGCTTTGCACAGGCGATCTCGGATTTGGCGCGCGCAAGACTTACGACATCGAAGTGTGGCTCCCGAGCCAGAATACCTACCGCGAAATTAGTTCGATCAGTAATTGCGGAGACTTCCAAGCTCGCCGTATGCAGGCGCGCTATAAGTTCGCCGAGAAAGACAACCGTTTCGTCCATACGCTCAACGGCTCCGGCCTCGCGGTTGGCCGTACGCTCGTCGCTATCTTGGAAAACTATCAGAACGAAGACGGCACGATCACAGTGCCAAAGGCTCTCGTGCCGTATATGGGCGGGTTAGAGACGATTGGGTAAAAGGGCATATCTCTTACTGCCGTCATTACCCGACTTGATCGGGTAATCCATGCGCCTAGGGTTACTTCAATTGGATTGTTGGCGAATTTGTTTTGTCGACAGCGCACGCAATCGTTAGTCCGTATAATACGTAAGAACACCGCATGGATTCCCCGTCGGAGGCGGGGAATGACGAGCGTAAAGGAATGATCCGCACTTACCCATCCAAAAACCTCAACCCCTTCAAACTCTTACAAAGAAATCAAGAGATAGATCCGCACTTTGCGTTTTGCCCCTATTTTGAAGATGTTCTTCTGAACACGGACAGGAACGCGTCAGGTTTTGGTTCAGGGGACGGCGAGGTTGAGCATTCGCTTGTGACAGGGCGAACTGTGCCGGGCCTGCTGCGAGTGTGAGCCTGCCTTGCCGTGCAGTGTCGGACTGAAACAAATCCGGTGAGTGCGACTGCGGGAGAAACAAGAGGCCGCTCGGGTATAAAATCGCTGCTGCAGAGCGTGACGCTTTGTGAAAATTACTTTTTGACGTCTTTATCGGTTGTTCCGACAAGGCGTCACGCTCTGCGGGCTGTCCACTTAATTTCGGATGCCTTCAAGGAGGCTCTGCACTGGATTGCGAGTAGGGGGAAAGGCGTGGTTTATGCACAAGTCATATTTTTCCTGTCATTCCGCACCCGGCGAAGTGAACCCGGAATGACGGCGAAAGTGAGAGTATTTCTATCCGACTGACCAACAATCATTTCCGTTTTCTTTCAAACCCGTTATGACGGGCCTATGAAAATACTTCTGACAAATGATGACGGCGTCCATGCCGAAGGCTTGGCTGTACTCCGCAAAATCGCGGCGAAACTTTCCGATGATGTGTGGGTCTGCGCGCCGGATACTGAACAGTCTGCGGCCTCTCGCGGAGTTTCGCTCCATAATCCTGTCCGCCTGAGAAAACTCGAAGACCGCGTTTATTCTGTCAGCGGCACACCGACCGATAGCGTTATTGTCGCGATGAAAGACCTGATGCCGGACAGCCCGCCTGACCTGCTTCTTTCCGGGGTCAATCGCGGGCAGAACCTCGCCGAGGACGTGACATTCTCGGGAACGGTAGCCGGTGCGCTTCAAGGCATGCAGATGGGTATCCCATCCATAGCCCTATCCCTAGCGCGCGGTTTTCAAGGCGCGTCGAGCCTGCCTTGGGAAACCGCGGAAGCCCACGGGCCTGATGTCGTGAAAAAACTCCTCGACGCCGGATGGCCGAAAGCAGTTGTTCCAAACGTCAACTTTCCGGACACGGCCATTGACGACGTGAAAGGCATTCAAATCACGCGCCAGGGCCATCGGGACTTTCAAATGTCAGGCGTCGATAAGAGAGATCATCCTCGCGGCGGACATTATTTCTGGTTGACCTATGGCGCGAAGAAATCAAACCCGCCATCCGGGACGGACCTTCGGGCGATCTATGACGGCTATATTTCCGTGACGCCGCTCCATACCGACCTGACCCATTTCGAAGCCTTGGATGATATGTCCCGCAAATTTGGCGATTGAGAAGATGCAGGGCTGAGCATGTTCGATCCGGGTTTAATAGATATGGTCATGCGCCTGCGCGGCAAGGGCATTTCCGATAATAACGTCTTACGCGCCGTGGAGCAGACGCCCCGCATCCGCTTTGTCGCGGAGGGAAATGCTGAGAAAGCTTACGACGAACAAAAGCTGCCGATTTCCTGCGGTCAAACAATTTCCGCGCCTTGGATCACCGCTTTGATGGTTCAGATGCTGCGCGTCGGGAAAGAGCATAAGGTCCTCGAGATTGGCTCTGGTAGCGGCTATCAAACGGCCATTCTCGCGCGGCTTTGCAAACGGGTCTATGCCGTTGAGCGGTATAAACAACTCATCAGCGAAGCCGAAACGCGTTTTAAAAACCTCGACGTTCGAAACACGGTCATTCGACATGGGGACGGACGTTATGGCTGGGCCGGACAGGCGCCCTTTGAACGTATCATTCTGGGCTGCGCCACCCGCGCCGCGCCGCCTATGCTTTTGGAGCAGCTCGCGCCAGGCGGCGAAATGATTGCCGTGGTGGACGAACAGCTTATGCGCTATACCAAAGCGCGGTCTGTGGTCAGCGAAGAAACGCTCATGCCGCTCAAGCTGGACATGATTGAGCCGGGGAAATCGAGAACCTTATAAGAGACAGAAAATGACAAACCCACATCACGGCTTTAATTATATTGAACTCCCGTCGACGTCGAATGCGGCGATGAAAAAATTTTATGGCACGGTGTTTGGGTGGACGTTTCAGGACTGGGGCGACACCTATGTCGCTATTCATGGTTCGGCTGTTGAAGGCGGATTTGACCAAGCCAGTGATAGAAACCCCTCTGCGGACGGGCCGCTCGTTGTTATATTTTCAAATGATTTAGACGCCACGAAATCCGCCGTTCTGGCGGCGGGCGGGGATGTCTCAGTCGATACCTATAGCTTTCCAGGCGGGCAGCGGTTTCATTTTAAAGATCCCAGCGGAAATGAATTGGCAGTATGGACACCAGCGTAAATATTATCGGATTTGGCGGCGGATGCCATTGGTGCACCGAAGCGGTCTTTCAAACATTGCGCGGCGTAAAATCGGTGGAGCAGGGCTTTATCAAAAGCGATCCGCCCCATGACAGCTGGTCGGAAGCGGTTCGCATAAATTTCGACCCTGAAATTATTCCGCTAACTGCCCTCGTTGCTATTCACCTGCGCACACATTCTAGTCAGTCAGACCACACCTTTCGCGGCAAATATCGTAGCGCGATTTACGTTACGAACGATTCGCAAATGACTGAGGCCGAAGCAATTTTGAAAGACGAGGAAACAGAATTTGATAACCCGCTCGTGACCCATGTCTTGCCTCTTAAAGAGTTCAAATCGTCGCCTGACGTTTTCAAGGATTACTATAAAACAGATCCGGAGAGACCTTTCTGCAAGGCCTATATTGACCCGAAGCTGACCAAACTCCGCAGAGATTATGCAAATTATGTGTCTTGAACGTCCAAGCCCAGAACGAAATCAATCACCTTCTGTCTCGGCATCTCACAGGGGTTTAACTTCGCGCCGCTCTCCAGCCGGTAAAGGTTGAGACTGATATGATCGGTCCCGCCAAGCTCTTCGGCATAGAGCCAACCGCGTTTTCCATCAGGCGAGGCGGTTCGCGTCACGCCGTAGCGCAGATTTTGATAAAGACCTTCAAAGCTGCCAAGGGGCAGGGCGTCATATCGGGCCAAAAAACTGTCCAAGTCAGGGATCATAAGAGACACCTTAAGCATAGCCTTGTGAAAACCCAACTTTCGTCATGTTTAAGACGGCAAGAGACATGAGAAAGCCCTATGTCGTTCCAGCCTAAAGTCTTTCTTCACAAGCAGCGCGCCGCCCTTCACTCCAGATTTGTCTCGGGGTGGAAAAGTCAGGCGCTGTTCGAATTTATCACCTTTGGGATAAAACAGGCCTGGGCGTGTTTATTTGGCGGGCTGATGCTGGCCCTCTTGCTCGGTACATTTCTGTTCTATCCGGCAGAGGCTGCGCTCTCGCGATATGACTTTATCACC
The DNA here is from genome assembly GCF_965138505.1 of Litorimonas haliclonae. NCBI lineage: Bacteria > Pseudomonadati > Pseudomonadota > Alphaproteobacteria > Maricaulales > Robiginitomaculaceae > Litorimonas > Litorimonas haliclonae. Next base: position 113,352 of record NZ_CBCSCO010000006.1, read on the forward strand.
TTGGCAGCCATTGCCATTCAAGCCCTCATGCTGACCCTCAAATTGGAAAGCTGGGAAGAGGCGAGGGTGATCTTCGTTTTTCATATCGTCGGGACGGTCATGGAAATATTCAAAGTCCATATGGGATCATGGCTTTATCCTGAGGCGAGCATTTTAAATATTGCGGGTGTGCCGCTCTTTTCTGGCTTCATGTATGCCTGCGTCGGAAGTTACCTCGCCCGGGTCTGGCGCATTTTCGATTTTAAATTTGATCGATTCCCAAACTTGAAATGGCAAGGTTTGCTGGCAGTCCTCATTTATATGAATTTCTTCACCCATCATTTCGGACCGGATATCCGCATCGCTTTGTTTATAGGCACAGCAATTCTATACGGGCCGGCCATGGTCTGGTTTCGAGCGGATGAGGACCACCGTCCCATGCCGCTTTTGATAGGCCTCGTCCTCGTGGCGCTCTTCATCTGGTTCGCCGAAAATCTAGGCACTTTTGCCAAAGCCTGGACATATCCGAATCAGAATGCGGGCTGGCAAATGGTGAGCTTTGCCAAGCTCGGCTCCTGGTATCTTCTGATGATTATCAGCTTTGTTCTGGTCGCAGCGGTACAAGGAGCACACGGGAAGGGCATTGATTTATCTGTGACCAAAGTTAAAACTGACTTTGAAAAAGGGGAATAAAATGAAAATTTTTGCTGCGGCTTTGGGCTGCGCGATCTGTCTTTCGTTTTCTGCGGGCTCGTCAGAGGCTGAGGACGTTTCTACGTTTGTTGGAGCCGCGCAAGATATTGTGCTGGGGCAAAGTTTCGAATTTGAATCGTCAGTTCTGGGCGAAAGTCGCCGGGTGTCGGTTCGGTTGCCCGATAGGTATGTATCGGAGCCTGATAAAACCTTTCCCGTTCTTTACCTCATTGACGGAGGACCTCAGCAGGATTTCCCTCATATCGCCGGAATACTTCAATCCACGGACATCAACTGGACGATAGAGCCAATGATATTGGTAGGTATTGAAACGCGTAATCGGCAGGCTGAGCTCACACCACCTGCGACTGACCCAAGTTATGAGCAGGTTTTTGAGAAAAATGGCGGCGCCGAGAGCTTCCGCCAATTTATCGAGACGGAAATTATGCCCTGGGTGGAGGACACGTACCGAACAGATCAACGTGATATTGTGATGGGAGAATCTTTGGCTGGACTGTTTGTGATGGAGACATTCGCAAAACGTCCGGATTTATTTTCGCATTTTATTAGCGTGAGTCCGAGCCTTTGGTGGGATAACCTTAGCGCGGCCAAGTCCTATGGAGATGATTTTCTAACTTCGGATGAAACGACTTCAAAACTATATGTTACCATGGGAAATGAAGGGGCTTTGATGCAGGCCGGACTTGATGTCGTATTGGAGGGGTTAAGCCAGTCGAATAAAAAATGGACTTATGTGGATCGCCGGAACAGCGAAGATCACGCCAGTATTTATCATCCAGCCGCGTTAGACGCATTACGAAGCTTCTTCTCTACCCCTTACCGCGCGGGCGTCAGCTCGGATTCGGTCTGGATGTTCGAAGGCGGGGCTGTGCCGCCGCTGTCTGACAAGGCACGAGAGAGCGTGAAAGAGGATTGCACACTGGAAACCGCTGAGAAAATCAGCTTTGAAACCTACAATCGGAATCCGGTAATGTGGCGCGGCGTTTGCGTTGTGATGAAGCCCGGAGACTCTTCTACCCGTCAGTCAAGATAAAACTCATGGAAAGGTTGGGCGTTATTTACGTCCATTCCTCCTCTGACAGGACCTTTCCTGTTTCCAGATAGGTTTTGAGGTTGGACAGAACGGCAGGCCACCCCTCGGTAACACCTTTTTGCATCTCGGAGTTTTTGGTCAATTTACTGTGTGTTACTGTCAATTTTGTATCCGGTCCCAATGCGGTGAGGACGTAGGTCACAACTGAGGGGTCTGGTTCGGCAAAAGAGTGGCTCTGCGGCGCATTCCAGGTGACCACCAATTTTTGGGGAGGGTGAATTTCCAAGACCTTGCCGTGAATATCTACGACATCTGTGTCGCTTACTCTTTGATGTTCCCATTTACTGCCAGTCTTCCAGTCCGAAACGTTATGATGGCCCCAATATTCTTTTGTGCTCTCTCTGTCGATAAGCCCGTTCCAAACTGTCTCCGCGTCGGAGGCTATGTAAATCGTATAAACGAAATCAGGAGCGTCTCCTTTTGGGGTGTCGTTAAAGGCCATTTTTTCTCTCCGTTTTGATTTCTGAATCACGTTTTAAATCGACAAGGTTTTCCAGTCGCGCCTCCTCAAATCGACCAACCCATCGGTGCACGATTTCGGCGATTGGGATGGGGTTGAGGTAGTGAAGTTTTTCGCGGCCTCGCCAATGGATGGTGATCAAATTGGCGTCTTCCAATATCTTCAAATGTTTGGACACAGCTTGTCTCGACATATCAAGGAGGTTGGTGAGATCAGCTAATGTCTGCCCGTTTTTCTCATACAAGCTGTCCAGCAGGTCTCGCCGGCCTTCATCCGCCAAGGCTTTGAACACATCACTCATGCAGCTTTATATGCAACCATTTAGTTGCTTGTCAAGAGGTTGAACTTATCGAAAGAGAAGCATCTGATAATGTCAGGCAAAATAAAACCCGCCAAGGAGGCGGGTTCATAAAAATGAAAATGTTTGAATAAACAAAGCGGTTTCGGAGTGGCTAAAACCGTTAGATTGGTCGTTACGTCATTTTCCGTTCAAAGTTTTCAGCGATAGCTTCGAGATAGCCTTCTGTTGTGAGCCAGCCTTGCTGATCCCCAACGAGAAGAGCCAGATCTTTCGTCATCTGACCGCCTTCGACAGTTTCGATTACGGTTTTCTCTAGGTTAGTCGCAAATTTCACGAGCGCCTCATTGTCATCGAGCTTGCCGCGGTGAGCGAGGCCGCGTGTCCAAGCAAAGATAGACGCTGTGGAGTTTGTTGAGGTCGCTTCACCTTTCTGGTGGTTACGATAGTGACGCGTGACTGTCCCGTGGGCCGCTTCGGCTTCCATCGTCTTTCCGTCTGGCGTCAGAAGGAAAGATGTCATCAGGCCGAGAGAGCCAAAACCTTGTGCCACTGTGTCGGACTGTACGTCGCCGTCATAGTTCTTGCAGGCCCAGATATAACCGCCGGACCATTTCATAGCCGCCGCGACCATATCGTCGATGAGGCGATGCTGATATTCGCCGCCGAATTCTGCGAATTTATCCGCAAATTCCGCGTCAAAGATTTCTTGGAAGATGTCTTTGAAACGTCCGTCATATTTTTTCAGGATGGTATTCTTTGTGGACATGTAGACAGGCCATTTGCGCTGCACGCCGTAGTTAAAGCAAGCGCGGGCAAAATCACGGATAGAGGCGTCCAGGTTATACATCCCCATGGCAACACCGGCTTCCGGGAAGTCATAGATTTCTTTTTCAATCTTGTCGCCATCTTCACCTTCCCAAGTCATTTTCAATTTACCTTTACCCGGCACGAGGAAGTCTGTGGCTTTATACTGGTCACCGAAAGCGTGACGGCCAATAACGATAGGCTGAGTCCAGCCAGGGACGAGGCGAGGGACGTTGCTACAGATGATCGGCTCGCGGAAGACAACGCCGCCAAGGATGTTACGGATTGTGCCGTTTGGAGAGACCCACATTTTCTTGAGGTCAAATTCTTCAACGCGCTGTTCGTCTGGCGTAATTGTCGCGCATTTAACACCGACATTATACTTTTTGATGGCATTGGCGGCATCTACAGTAATCTGGTCGTCTGTTGCGTCACGGCTTTGAATGGACAAATCATAGTCTAGAAGTTCAATATCCAGATAAGGGTGAATGAGACGATCTTTGATCATGTCCCAGATGATGCGTGTCATCTCATCGCCATTCATGTCGACAACGGGATTATTTACCTTGATTTTAGCCATAATTACCTCTGTAAGCGGTTCGTAATGTGTGAATTTGCGCCGCGTTTAGCACCAGCGCCTTAAAGTTTAAAGTGATTAGATGGGTAAAACCACCAAAGACCAGTTGGGAAACTTGATTGAGCGGGATGAAAGCCGTCCACCGCCCTCGGTTATTCTCGTTCGGCCACAGCTCGGCGAAAATATCGGCGCGGCGTGTCGGTGTATGCTCAATTTTGGACTGATGGATTTACGGCTCGTTGCCCCGCGAGATGGTTGGCCCAATCCGGCGGCAGTACCGATGGCGGCGGGGGCGATTGATGTTCTTAACAATGCGACCGTCTTTGAGACAACCGAAGAAGCTGTAGCTGACCTCCAATTTGTGCTGGCTGCTACAGCGCGTCGCCGCGAACTCGAAATACCGGTGATAGGCACAGACAATGTCGGGCCAAAGCTCAGAGGGCTCAGCGAATCCGGCTTGCCGACTGGTATCATGTTCGGGCCGGAGAAAGCCGGGCTGACCAATGCCGACACTGTTCTCGCCGATGCGATTCTCACTTATCCGGTGAATCCGGCGTTTCAGTCGCTTAATCTGGCGCAGGCCGTCAATATCTTTGCTTATATTTGGGCCAATTCAGTTCATCAAAATATCCCGGAGGTTTTCAACCGCGATATCAGTGATGCGGCGCCGAAGCAGGACCTGACAGGGCTGTTTAACCATCTCGAAGAAGAGCTGGAACGGGCTGGCTTTTTCTTCCCCGAGTCAAAACGCGCTTTAATGGCGCAGAACATACGCGCCCCGTTGACGCGGGCCAAGATGACCGTGCAAGAAGTCCGTACTTTTAGGGGAATTGTTAAAGCGCTGGCAGAGGGACGTGGCAAAGCCCGCGTGGAAAGAGACAAATCATGAAATATCTAGGCTATCTATTGATTATCCTCACGGCGGTGGCCGGGTTTTTAAAATGGCCTTGGATTTTGATTTTTGTGTTTGCGGCAGTATCGACCTTTGCTTTTGCCAAAGTCAGGCGCGACGCTCTGAAAAACACGCCAATGGCGCCGGATCAGAATATGATTCTCGACGGGGCCTTTTTGTTTTTCGGCCAGACTCTGATTATGCTCGTCGCCTATTTGCTCGGCGTTTTTGCCGCGGCGCCAACCGGTGAGTTGTTCATGAAATTTATCAGCGGGCAGGGATAGCAGACAATTACTGCAATCCAACCTTCTTGATGCGGCGATTATTGTCCCAAGCATCATAGCTAAAGACGGCAACGCCGACCCAGATAAAGGCAAAACAGATTGCATGGGCAAGGGTGAAAACTTCGCCGAAATAAAGCCCGCACATAAATTGCAGGGTCGGGCCAATATATTGCAAAAATCCGAGCGTAGCCAATTTGAGCCTCCGAGCGGAAAAGGCGAACGCCAATAGGGGCAAAACTGTAACGGGTCCAGCGAGGAAGATAAGCGTTTTAAGACCCCACGCTGCAGTTTCGACCTGAAGTGGCCCTGCCTGCCGAAGATAGAGTAAGAAAAACAAAGCCGGAATCATGAGCAAAATCGTCTCAATGAAGAGCCCCGGCATTGCGCCGATCTCCACATATTTACGGATGACGCCGTAAAGCGTGAAGGTGACCGCAAGACACAGGGCGATTATTGGGAAGACGCCGCCGTAAAGCGTCAAAATGGCAACGCCCACGAGGGCCAAAAGCGCAGCTAGTCCCTGTAGTTTAGACAGTTTCTCACTAAAAAACACAACGCCTACAAGGACATACATAAGTGGGTTGATGTAATATCCGAGACTTGCTTGAAAGATTTGCCCGTCTTGGATCGCGAAGATATAAACGCCCCAGTTAAACGCCAAAGCCACAGCCGCAAATAAGAGAAGCAAGACTGTCTTGGGGTTTTTCAGGGCAACTAAAACGTCGTCGACCTGCTTCCGAAACAGGATAATGAGAAGGCCGAAAGGCACAGAAAAGAGTATGCGATAAGCCACAAATTCCGCCGGCGGGACGGATTGCGTGAGCTTAAAATAGATCGGGAACATACCCCACATCGTGTAGGCGGCAATGCCGGCCAGAAGCCCTTGCCGCGCTAAGTCTGTTGCTGGGGATTTATCCTGATAAGACATAAGTTGCGATTGTCACACGGGGGAAGGAAAAACAATCTCTATATTTGCAAGACTAAGAGGGCATCATTGCAGGCAAAGAGGCTGAAAAGGGCAGTTGACTTGGCCGGGGTAGGCGCTAAAAGCCGCGACTTATTACGGGTGAGTGTGGTGCCGCCGTTGAAATTGCTATCCGAATTGGTTGGATAAGCCGAGCCACGCTAAAAGAAAGAGTATAAACGCATGTCTAAGCGTAATTCAGCTAAATATAAAATTGATCGCCGTATGGGCGAAAACATTTGGGGTCGTCCCAAATCACCAGTTAACAAGCGCGCCTACGGTCCCGGTCAACACGGTCAAAACCGCCGCGGTAAAATGTCAGACTTCGGTACGCAGCTTCGCGCCAAGCAAAAGCTTAAAGGCTATTACGGCAATATTCTGGAAAAGCAGTTCCGTCGTACATATGAGCAAGCGACACGGATGAAGGGCGATGCGTCCGAAAACCTTATCGGTTTGCTAGAGCGCCGTTTGGACGCGATTGTTTACCGCGCGAAATTTGTCCCAACAGTTTTCTCTGCGCGTCAGTTCGTGAACCACGGCCACATTCTTGTAAACGGCAAGAAAGTGAATATCCCGTCTTACCGCTGCCAAGTAGGTGACGTCATTGAAGTGCGCGAAAAGTCCCGCACAATGGCGCTCGTTCTCGAAGCTCTGGAAAGCGCCGAGCGCGAAACTCCTGATTATGTCAGTGTGGATCCGAAAGCGATGCAAGCAACGTTCACACGCGTCCCAAGTTTTGACGAAGTGCCATACCCAGTGGTTATGGAACCTAACCTCGTTGTGGAATTCTACTCTCGCTAATTGGCGAGGGACACCTCAAAAGAAAACCCGCCAATTCGGCGGGTTTTTTTATGTCTTGAAATCACGTGCCCATGGTCAGACCCGGCTCCAGACAACCCGATATTGTTGAGTGGAGTTAGGAGATAATCCGCGGACCTTTTCATCAAAGAGATAAAACCCCTTGCCCTGAAACTGAAAACGCTGCGTGCCGGTTTGATCATTGGTGATTGTAAAGCTTTTATGGCCGATGACGTCGCAGTTGAAAACTTCGATCACAAAGGCCGGGCGGCAGCGTTTTATTTCCAATTCCAACTCCGCTCCGGGCGGCAGAGCGTATTGAGCTTGAATTGTCTGCCCGCTTCGCAGGTAAGTCCGCTTTACGCTGAAGGCATCCCAATAGGCTTGCAGGATGAATGGGCTGTCCTCGTCCTTTAACCGGGCCGAAGATTGATTATGGTTGGAGTCGGCAATAACCTCTCGGGCGCTGACGAAAGCCGGCATATAGTGCAGGCTGACATAGCAGAGCGCGCCGCCTAGGATTAGCGATAAAGCAGACCCAATGGCTCTGCCTATACCCATGGATTTCTTGCGGCTTACTGTCTTCCGATACGAATAAGCTGCATTGAACCCAGATATTTTGTTTTTTTTATGCGCCGATAATTCGGCAATTCCGAATTTTGACATCTTAAATCTGCCTCCTTGGTCCCCCACAGACCATGAAGTAGACTACCGAAAAGTCATTTCAGATAAATTAAGACGTCGTTAAGACGTTATTATCCAGCTAGGCTGCTGTTTTTACGCCTTTTTCAGCGAGAAGAGCGCGAAGCTCACCGCTTTCGAACATTTCGCGGATGATATCGCAGCCGCCGGTGAACTCACCTTTGACGAAGAGCTGAGGAATTGTCGGCCAATTGTTGTAGTCCTTGATGCCTTGGCGAATTTCGGGGTCTTCTAGAACATTTACGCTGGCATATTCAACGCCGAGGTAATCCAGCACTTGGACGACGGTTGAAGAGAAACCGCATTGTGGGAAAACGGGCGTGCCTTTCATATAAAGGACAACGTCATTTTCGGAAACGGTTTTGGCAATACGGTCTTTGACTTCCATGGTCTTATCTTTCCTAAGAGGTTCGATCTGCATGTAAGCAGACCCTCACAAAGTTCAAGGGCTCAAGAGCGGCGGCGCGCTCAACAGGGGACTAAGATGGCGTCCGGGTTTCCAGCGCCAGAGCGTGAAGCTCCCCATCGGCCCCGTCCATTTTACCCTGAAGGGCCGCGTAAACGAGTTGATGTTGTCTGACGCGGTTTAACCCTTCAAAAGCAGGACTAACAATCACAGCCTTCCAGTGGTTGTTATCCCCGGCCAGATCAATCATTTCAACTTCGGCGTCTGGCAGCGCCTGTCGTATCATAGCCGCGATGTCTTCTCCTCGCATAGCCATTAGGCTTCAGCCCCAGTGAGGAGATTAGGGAGCCATTCTTCGTGTTTCTGACGCAGACCCGCCAGAGTGACATCAAATGCGCCTGCGGCCTGAATGCGGTCGCCGCCGACGGTGCCAACGACTTGCGCGGTGAGTCCTTTGGCTTGAGCGGTTGAGACCACGGGGTTCACCGAGTTTTTCTCAACAGAGACCAGATAACGCGCCTGATCCTCACCAAACAACCACCCATGCGTCGGGCCGTCCGGTGCGGCTTGAAGGCTCACGCCGATATTAGACGCAAAAGCCATTTCACAAGCGGCAATTGCGAGGCCGCCATCTGAGCAATCATGCACAGCATTGACGCGCTTGTTGCGAATAAGCTTGCGGATGTAATCGCCATTGGCTTTTTCTTTTTGCAAATCCACAGGAGGCGGCGCGCCGTCTTCGCGAGACAAAATTTCCGACAGATAAATGGATGCGCCGAGCCAGCCCGTGGTCTCTCCAATCAAAATCAGCGTATCGCCGTCTTTCGCGCCTTTTAAGGTCTTGAAGAAATCAAGATTCGGGATGAGACCCACGCCGCCGACCGCAGGTGTAGGCGGGATCGCCTCACCATTAGTTTCGTTATAGAGCGAGACATTGCCGGAGACGACCGGATAGGCAAAGGCGCGGCAGGCTTCGTTCATGCCGTCAATGGCGCCGACGAACTGTCCCATAATTTCGGGGCGTTCTGGATTGCCGAAATTCAGGCAATCGGTAATCGCAATCGGATCTGCGCCAACGCAGGAAAGGTTACGCCAAGTCTCGGCCACGCATTGCTTGCCGCCTTCATAGGGGTCAGCCTGCACATAACGCGGCGTACAATCGGTCGTGATAGCGACCGCTTTATTTGTACCGTGTATACGCACAATCGCCGCGTCGCCGCCAGATTGGCTGGAATCAATTGTATCAGTCATCACATGACGGTCATATTGCTCCCAAATCCAGCGCTTGGACGCAATGTCCGGTGATTGAATGATTTTAACGAGGGCGTCATTGTAATCTTGCGTCTCGTGAATCTCTTCCGCAGTCAGAACCGGCCGAGGCTCCGTCTTCACATGCGGGCGGTCATAATTCGGGGCGTCATCCGCTAGAGGCGAAATAGGAATATCGCAGACGACTTTACCTTTGTGATTGAGAACCAAATTCCCTGTATCGGTCGTGACACCGATTTTAGCGACGTCCAATTCCCATTTCTCAAAAACATCAAAAGCGAGCTGCTCTTTACCTGGCTGTATCACCATGAGCATCCGCTCCTGAGATTCAGAGAGCATCATCTCATAAGGCGTCATGCCTTCTTCGCGTTGGGGAACCTTGTCGAGATCAAGGTCAATCCCGACGCCGCCCTTATCCGCCATTTCAATGGAGGAGGAGGTCAGGCCTGCGGCACCCATATCCTGAATGGCGATAATAGCGTCTGTCGCCATGAGTTCCAGACAGGCTTCAATCAGGAGTTTTTCCTTGAACGGATCGCCGACCTGAACGGTAGGGCGTTTTTCATCGCTTTCATCATCAAATTCGGCGGAGGCCATCGTCGCGCCGTGAATGCCGTCCCGGCCGGTTTTAGAGCCGACGTAAAAAATCGGATTTCCAACACCTTTGGCGGCCGAGTAAAACACATTATCGGTGCGGGCGAGGCCGACACACATCGCATTGACAAGGATATTGCCATTATAGCCCTTGTGAAAATTGGTCTCTCCGCCGACAGTCGGAACGCCGACGCAATTGCCGTAACCGCCAATCCCGGCGACAACGCCGTTGACCAATGTTTTGGTCTTAGGGTGAGTAGGCTCGCCGAAACGGAGCGCATTCATAAGCGCAATCGGACGCGCGCCCATAGTGAACACATCGCGCATGATACCGCCCACACCTGTCGCCGCACCTTGATAAGGCTCGATATAAGACGGGTGGTTATGACTTTCCATTTTGAAAATGATCGCGTCGCCGTCATCAATATCGATGACGCCGGCATTTTCGCCCGGGCCTTGAATGACGCGGTCGCCTGTCGTCAGGAACTTGCCGAGGTGACGGCGCGAGGATTTATACGAGCAATGCTCTGACCACATGACAGAGAATATCCCAAGCTCGTTCAAATTCGGCTCGCGGCCCAAACGCTTGAGGATAATTTTATATTCGTCTTCGGACAGACCGTGCTCGGCCACAATTTCCGGCGTGATGTCAGGAAGTTTCGCCATTAGATCGACTCAATAATAGATTTGAAAAGGCCGAGACCGTCTGTGCCGCCGTGCAGCTCGTCCACGGCGCGTTCGGGGTGGGGCATCATGCCAAAGACATTCCCGGCTTCGTTCACAATGCCCGCGATATCGCGCATGGAACCGTTAGGATTATCGGCATATCTGAAAACCACCCGGCCTTCTTTTTCCAGCTTGTTCAACGTGGCGTCATCCGCAAAGTAACTGCCGTCATGATGCGCAACGGGATAGGTCACAATAGATTTGGCCTCGTATTGAGAGGTAAAGCGCGTATTCGCATTGTTCACAACGAGGCGCTCTGGACGGCAGACGAATTTCAAATTTTTATTCCGCATTAACGCGCCGGGCAGAAGGCCTGTTTCCGTCAAGATTTGGAAGCCGTTACAAAAACCTGCCACAGGTAGGCCTTTATTCGCTTTTTCCACCAGATCGGCCACGATGGGGGAGCAAGACGCCATCGCGCCGGAGCGCAGATAGTCGCCATAGGAGAACCCGCCCGGGATGCAGACAAAATCCACATCTGCGGGGATTTCGCTATCCCGGTGCCAGATCATTTTGGGGGCTTTGCCCGTAACTTTCTCCAAAGCGGTCGCGGCGTCGCGATCACAGTTAGAGGCGGGGAAGACGATAACGGCAGTTTGCACGGCGCTAATCCCGTAACTCGATGCGGTAGCTTTCAATGACCGTATTGGCGAGGAGCTTTTCACACATTTTTTCGACTTGGGCTTTGGCTTCGGTCTTGTCTTCGGATGACAGGTCAAGTTCTATGACTTTGCCTTGAAAGGCGTTGTTGACCTCATCAAAACCAAGATCGTTCAGAGAACGGGCAATGGCGCGGCCTTGCGGGTCTAAAACGCCGGGTTTCAAACCGATATAAACGAGGGCTTTCATAGGGAGTCCTGACTATTCTTCGTCATTTTTAACGACCGATAAATTGGTCACATTATTTTGGCTTTGAGGCTTCAAAATACCAAGCCGCGTTGCAACTTCGGTATAAGCTTCGGTGACTTCGCCGAGATCGCGGCGAAAGCGGTCTTTGTCGAGTTTTTTATTGGTCTCGCGGTCCCACAGGCGGCAGCTATCCGGGCTGATTTCATCCGCCAAGATAACCTGATGGCCTACAACGCCGTCTTCATTGGACAGGGGCAGGCGGCCAAACTCAATTTTGAAATCAATGAGGTTGATGCCGATACCGCCAAACATACCTTGCAGGTGATCATTGATACGCAGGGTCATGGCAATCATTTCATCCAGTTCTGAGGAACTGGCCCACCCAAAGGCATGGATATGTTCTTCGGCAATAAGTGGGTCGCCCAGATCATCGCGTTTCAGGCAAAACTCAACAACAGAACGGGGGAGTTTTTCGCCTTCTTCCATGCCAAGACGCTTAGCCATGGTTCCGGCGGCAACGTTCCGGCAGATGACCTCAAGAGGGATAATCTCAACTTTTTTGATCAATTGCTCACGCATATTGAGGCGTTTGAGGAAGTGGGTCGGGATGCCGATTTCGCCCAGACGCAGCATGACGAATTCGCTGATGCGATTATTCAGTACGCCTTTGCCGTCGAGCGTGGCTTTTTTCTGGGCGTTAAAGGCGGTCGCGTCGTCTTTGAAATATTGCACAAGCGTGCCTGGTTCAGGCCCTTCATAAAGGATTTTCGCTTTGCCTTCGTAAATTTGTTTGCGGCGGCTCATGGGTCGCTCTCCCGGGTCGTGCGGTGAGCCGACTTGCGACTCGCACATGTGAATTCGCCTCATAGACGGAAGGGGGGGATTTCGCAATGTGCACTGTCGCATAAATATGAGGATTTTGCGACTTGCAGTCTAACGCCCCCCACCATAAATATAAAGAGGAACAGAGCTTATACTCAACAGGATTTAGACATGACACAATTTGAAGATCGCGAACGGGGACAGGAAACCAAATTCGTTCTGGAAGCGGCCAAAGAATTCCGGGCTGCCGCGAAGCGAAACAAAGCTCTTGGCCATTGGGCGGCAGAGATTATGGGGCGCTCTGATAAGGAAAAATACGCTCAGGAAGTCATCGCTGCCGATATGGAAGAAAAAGGCGAAGAAGATGTCTTCCGTAAATTGAGACGCGATTTCGACGCGGCGAATGCGGATGTGTCAGATGCGACTATTCGAGAGAAAATGGCCTTTTATCTCAAAGAAGCCCGCGCCGAAGTTTACGGCCTCGAGGCATAAACCTTATATATCTCAATTAGGTACATAAGTACCTTAAACTGGATTATTGGCCTCCGGGCAGGTCAGATCGAAATTAGGCTGGTTCTTTAGAGCCAGCCTTTTTAGATTCTGGATGTGAATCTGCATCGCTTCGGCATTATAATTCATATTCACACAGCCCAAAGTCTGTTTCGTGTCCGCATCAATAATAGCGGCAAATCCTGTCACGCCAAGCCACATGTTATATTGCGGCACGATCTGGCGGTCGAAAACAGCATGAGAATTCCACTCACCCTGACCCCCGGAAATATCAATATTTACATATTCAATCGCCGGATCACGTAGCCCAGCCAGAGCTTGGCTAAGACGGGGTTCCACAATTTTGCACGGCGCGCACCAATCGGCGCGGAACATCACGACGTAAATTTCGGGCTTCAGGGCGGGCTGGGCCGCAGAGGACACGGAAGATAAACCCAAGAGGGACGCGGCGATCAAAATCGCTGCCGAGATTAGTTTTATAATCAGAGAGGTCATGAAAGTCTTTCTAAAGGCTTTGAACGGGTTTGTCCGACGCCTATCGCATAAAAAAACCCGGACCTACTGCAGAGGTCCGGGCATGTTCCCACGGTTTGCCAGAGCTAAGTTAGCCTGTCGGCATTTCGTTATGTGCAGCCGGGCAGCGCGTTGTTTTTCCGCCAACAGAGGCTGTAGACATATAAGCCTGTCCTTTAGCCTGTGCTGTCATTTTCCGAAGTTCTTTCGCGATTTCCTGAGGCGCAAAAGAAGGGTTTACGCACCCAATGACACGCTTTGTCCGGGCGTCGACGACTGCCGCGAAGCCAGGCAGACCCACCCATTTATTAAAGATAGGGACGATGTCGTAATCAAATGCGTCATAGGCGCCTTTTTCCCATTTTGCGGCATTAGAAGTATCAATAACAACTTCCTGAGCATTGACGCCGGCCATCGGAACGGCAGAGGCGAGGGCGCTGTCGAGGCGCTGGCTCTGCGCGTCGGCATTGTTTCTAAAGTTAACAACATAAACGTCCGGCGACGAAGCGTAGGCTGTTGCGCCGAAGGCTGATGTCACGAGAGCTGCACTTAAAAGAGAGACGATCTTTTTCATTTCCTTGGTCCTTTTTTCACACTGAGATTATTTTTTTATTTTTGTTATGTTCTCTGTGTAACGAACATTGGTAAATGAACGCCGAATCACGCGTTAGGGCGGCGTTTACAATGGTTTCTGAAATCGTTAATTTTTGGCGTAAGTCAGTGATTTTACAGTAGAATTTATTATGTAAAAAAATTCAGGCAAAGGTAAAAAAGCTTGTAAATCACGCTAAACGCTTGAAATATCATGGAAAATTAAGTCGCTTTTAACCATGAATCTGTCCCAGACGTTACAGCCAAGAAAGAAGTTAGACAGGAAAAGCATGTTTTTTTCTGCGCGGTTTGCCCCGCCTTAGGCGGGACACAGAGCAGTGAGGTGTGGGGTTAGCTCTTAAGCGAAAACCCGGTCAAAGATCGTGTCGACATGTTTGAGGTGGTAATCGTCGTCAAACATAGCGCGGACCTGGTCTTCGGAGAGAAGCGCCATCACATCCTTATCTTCCAGGATAAGGTTCAAGAAGCTGCCTTCGCCGGCGCTGCCCTCGGTACGGAACATTTCCCAGACTTTCATCGCATTACGCTGAACGAGGCGGTAGGCGCTTTCGCGCTGCTCTCCGGCCTGAGTCAGAGCCAGTAGGAAACGCTGGCTGTTATGAAGTCCGCCCAAACGGTCCATATTGCCTTTCATCTTTTCAGGGTAGACCACGAGGTTTTCGATCACGCCCGCCAGACGGTGCAGAGCGAAATCCAAATGAACGGTCGTGTCAGGCCCGATGCCGCGCTCAACAGAGCTGTGCGAAATATCGCGTTCATGCCAGAGGGCGACATTTTCCATGGCCGGGACAACCGCCATACGGACAAGACGTGCGAGCCCGCTCAGGTTTTCCGTCAGAACGGGGTTGCGTTTATGCGGCATGGCAGAGGAGCCTTTTTGTCCCTTGGAGAAAAATTCCTCGGCTTCCAGAACTTCCGTGCGTTGCAAGTGGCGGATCTCCACCGCTATATTTTCGATAGACGAGGCAATCACTCCGAGCGTCGCGAAATAGGCGGCGTGGCGATCACGAGGAATGATTTGGGAGGAGACAGGCTCAATCGCCAATCCCATTTCCTTGGCGACATGTTCTTCCACGCTTGGGTCGATATTGGCGAAAGTTCCGATAGCGCCGGAAATCGCGCAGACGGCAATCTCTTCCCTCGCTTGCAGGAGACGGGTTTTGGCACGGGAAAACTCTGCGTGGAATCTCGCGAGTTTGACGCCAAACGTCGTTGGCTCGGCGTGGATGCCGTGGCTACGACCAATGGTGATTGTATATTTATGCTCTTCGGCGCGTTTCTTGAGCGCCGCCAGGACGCGGTCCAGTCCGACCAAAAGAAGATCAGTCGCGCGG
Source organism: Litorimonas haliclonae (assembly GCF_965138505.1). Lineage (NCBI taxonomy): Bacteria > Pseudomonadati > Pseudomonadota > Alphaproteobacteria > Maricaulales > Robiginitomaculaceae > Litorimonas > Litorimonas haliclonae. The sequence continues at coordinate 128,555 of NZ_CBCSCO010000006.1, forward strand.
GCGAGCTGAACAGAAAGGGTGGTGTCCAAAATGTCGGAAGAGGTGAATCCCTGATGCACAAACCGCGCGTCTTCGCCGATAAACTCCGCAAGATGGGTCAGAAAGGCAATAACGTCATGTTTTACTTCGCGCTCGATCTCGTCGATCTTCGCGACATCAAACTCGACGGAGCCGCCCCTGTCCCAGATATTCTTGGCAGCGGATTTTGGAATGACGCCAAGTTCTGCAAGGGCGTCACACCCATGCGCCTCAATCTCGAACCAGATCCGGTATTTCGTCGCGGCAGACCAGATCTCGGTCATTTCCTTACGGGCGTAGCGTTCAATCATGGGACAGACTCAGCAAATGTGGGTTTGCGCGCCTTTGACTAAAGAACGTCCGTGAGGTCAAGCGTTTAGCGCTATCAATCTTCAGCCATGGAGGAATTGCGTAATTCCGAGTCCGTCCAATCTTTCTTGATCGTGCGTGTGACCATCAAATACGAGGCAATGGCGATCAAGAAGGCCACACAAACACATGTAAGAGAGAGTTTGGTAGCCTCCAACTGGGAGACATTGTCTGACGCAAACACATCAATGAGGATCCCTGCAACTGTTGGGCCGCCGCCTAGAGCAATCATATTGAGGATAAAGAAGAAGAGAGCCGTGGACATCGCTCGAAGTTGAATTGGAGCGAGGGTCTGGGCAAGTGCGAAGCTTGGTCCCAAATAAACACCAATGAGTATTTGGAAAGCGGCGGATAAGGCTAGATGCGCTTCGACGCTCCCGACCCATACACTCCCGATGCCAAAGGGGAGAGCTAGAACAATTGAAAGCGCGGGTACCCAGCCATAGGCCCGAACGTCCTTTTTGGCTTTTATATCGACCAGTTTTGCTCCGATATAGGTGCCAGCGACATAGAATATGCCGTTAATAAAGCCGATGATGATCACGATTTTCTGAAAATCATACTCCGGGTCAAGTAATCTTAGAAATTTGGTTTGGAAACCGGAGAAAGCGTAAGCTGCAAACGAAGCGAAGGCGATGCCGAAACACATGAACCACCAAGACGGGATAGTTAAAAGGCGTCCTAGTCCATCTTTGAAGGATAGTTTACGGAGTTTTTTCTCTCCCACTTCCATGACGCCGCGTTTAGGTTCGCGGATAACTAAACGCACTATGATCGCCAAAAGAATACCGCTGACACCCAGGATGATGAATATCCGCCGCCAATTTACAGTGTCGGGATCTGCCCCCATCAACGCTGCGGTGATAAAGTAGGCGCTCATTATACCTAGTGGGATGCCAAGCGAATAAACTCCGAGGGCGCCTGATCGTTCTTCTTTTTCGTAAAAATCAGAAATAATTGAATGCGCAGGGGGAGAGCCGCCTGCTTCGCCGATACCGACGCCGATACGAGCTAATCCAATCTGCCAGAAATTTTGCGCGAAACCTGTGAGAGCGGTGAAGCCACTCCAAACCGCGACAGCAATGGACAAGAGACCTACTCGGTTCACCTTGTCTGCGAGATAGGCAATGGGAATGCCCATAATGGTATAAAAGGCGGCAAAGGCGAGGCCGATAAGTAAGCCAAGTTGTGTGTTGGTTAGTTCTAAATCTGCCTGGATAAAAGGAGCTAGAATTCCAACAATCTGGCGGTCAATAAAATTGAACCCATAAACAATAGTGAGCAGGAAGAGAACTGCGGTTCTGTAACCTGGCTTTTTCGGCGGCACATAGCCCTCGGTCGAGTCGCTCATATATATCCCCTAATCGTTTTTCTTCACCTGAAAGGAAAGAGAGGCTTTGGTCAAGTCAGAAGCGTTTTAACCGCCATTCAATTTCGTGGGGTCACATCAGGCCCAATGTCTTGAAACTTACGACATTCTCGCGACCAATAATTAGGTGGTCATGCACGACGACGTTCATTGCCTTGGCGACTGAAATGACTTCATTGGTCATAGTGATGTCGGACTGGCTGGGAGTCGGGTCGCCGCTGGGGTGGTTGTGGGCGAGGATGATGGCCGTCGATTCAAGAGCGAGGGCGCGTTTGATGATTTCGCGTGGATAGACCGGGGCGCGGTCAATCGTGCCTCGACCCAAAACTTCATCGGCAATCAGGCGGTTTTTCCTGTCTAAAAATAAAACGCGGAATTGCTCGACAGGTTCAAACTGCATGGCAGAGCGGCAATAGTCGAGCAGCGCCGTCCAGGACGACAAAACAGGACGGCCCAAAACACTTTCGCGCCCCATACGAACGGAGGCGGCATGAAGGAGTTTCAGATCAAGCGCCGTTTTCTCGCCAATGCCTTTGACTTCCGTCAGTCGGTGGAGCGGCGCGGCGCAAACTTCGCCCAGATTTCCAAAAGTTTTAAGAAGGTCTTTCGCAACGGGTTTAACGTCGCGGCGGGGGATAGAGTTGAAGAGAAACAATTCGAGCAGCTCATAATCCGCAAAGCTATCGCCGCCTGAGGCGGCAAACTTGGCCCGCTGCCGGTCGCGGTGTGCCAGATAATGCGGCTTGTCTTGTCCCCCCGACATAATGGCCTTTAGGCGTAAGGCGGTCGGTTCAGACCTTTGGGCGAGGCTGTGAAGACTTCGGCGCCGTCTTTCGTGATGCCGATAGAATGTTCAAACTGCGCGGTTAATTTGCGATCCCGCGTTACTGCCGTCCAGCCGTCGGACAAGATTTTGACGTCAGGCTTGCCGAGATTGATCATGGGCTCAATCGTAAAGAACATGCCTTCACGCAGAACCTCGCCTTCGCCTTTGCGGCCAAAGTGCAAGATGTTGGGCGCGTCATGGAAAAGCTTGCCGATGCCGTGGCCGCAGAAATCTGTGACAACAGAGCAGCGCTCACCTTCGGCGTATTTCTGAATAGCATGGCCAATATCGCCGGTCGTGTTTCCTGGTTTGGCCTCTGCAATGCCCATCATGAGGGCGTCATAGGTAATATTGATGAGGCGCTCTGTTTTACGGTCCGGCTCTCCAGCGACATACATACGCGATGTATCGCCGTGCCATCCATCGACAATCAGAGTGACATCGCAATTGACGCTATCGCCCTCTTTAAGGGGTTTGTCATTTGGTATGCCGTGACAGACGACATGATTGATAGAGGTGCAGACGGAGTGTTTATAACCGCGATAGCCCAGCGTGGCGGGCAGGGCGCCGTGATCCATCGCAAATTCGAATATTTTCGCATCCAACGCGGCCGTCGTAACTCCCGGCTGCACCAGAGGCGCGAGCATATCGAGACATTTGGCGGAGAGTTGCCCCGCTTTTCTCATACCTGCAAACCCTTCCGGGCCGTGGAGTTTAATCGCGCCGTCACGAAGAACGTCGGCATCACTTGCATCTACATAATTCATTTGCGCCGTATAACAGTGGACGCGCAAACGGGCCAGTCCTAATAGCGGCTTTCAAAGGAGTGAGTGATGGAAAAAATGGTAACGGCAGGCGTGATACTCATCGGGGACGAATTATTGTCGGGCCGAACTCAGGATACGAATCTCGGTACGATCGCGAAATTCCTCGAACCCCTTGGCGTGAGCATCGGAGAAGCGCGCATTATTTCTGATAAGGCGGAAATTATACGCGACACGGTAAAGGCGTTCTCGGATCGTTTTGACTATGTATTCACGACTGGCGGAATTGGCCCGACCCATGACGATATCACCGCCGATTGCATCGCCGCAGCTTTTGATCTGGGCATTAGTGAACGCGATGATGCAATTGAGGCGTTGCGCGAACGCTATTCCCTAGAAGAGCTAAACGAAGCCCGGCGGCGCATGGCGCGCATTCCAGATGGGGCGAGCCTCATCAAAAACCCGGTTAGTCAAGCGCCGGGCTTTCAGACGAACAACGTCTTTACGTTGGCCGGCGTGCCGCAAATCATGCGCGGTATGCTCGAAGACATTCCCCACCGCATCAAAGGCGGGGCGATGATTTTCTCGATAAACGTCACGGCGGAAGGAATAGGCGAAGGCGATGCGGCCAAGGGGCTGGCGGAAATCGAAAAAGCTCATCCCGGCGTCAGCCTCGGCAGCTACCCGTTTTTCAATGACGCGCTACGCGGCGTGAATTTTGTCGCGCGGGGGCGGGATGAGGACGTGCTGGAAAAGGTCGAGGCTGCGCTGACGTCTCTAATTGCCCAACTCAATGAATAAATTGCGATTAGCCATTTGGCTCGCCTGCGATTTTGGGGGCGTAAGTGGTGCGGGCGGCCGGAATCGAACCGGCACTCCTATACAGGAACAAGATTTTAAGTCTTGCGTGTCTACCAATTCCACCACGCCCGCTGACTGACCGCTGATTTAGGGAAGCGGGGGGAGTCGGGCAAGTCATTTATCAGGTTTGGCGCCTGATTTTTTGCGATTTTTTTCTAAGGCCGGTTCCGTCCGAGCGAATCGTGACTTTCCACCCAATCGCCGCCGACCACGGCTGAGGCGAGCGACAACTCGCCCGCGAGCACTGTGGCCGCGCAAATTTCAACGAACTTCAAGGCTTTCCCAGCGCCGTAGCAATCCAGAACTTCCAAGCATTCTCTCTGCGTCGCCAGGCCTGTGCCGCCGCCATAGGTTGCGACGATGAGCGAGGGCAGAGTGATCGACCAATAAAGCGAGCCGTCATCGTTCAGCTCCACATAAGTGAGGCCGGCCTGACTTTCGGCCACATTGGCGGCGTCTTGACCCGTTGCGATAAAGAGCGCGGCAAGCGCATTGGCGGCGTGTAGTCCATTGTTGCTTGTCCCGGCCAGCATGCCGCCGAGCGTCGAGACTTGTCGGGCGCGATACATATCCTTGGTTTCGACGCGTAACTTCTCCCGCACTAAATCTGCGGGCAGGGTGACTTCGGCCACGACACGCGCGCCTCGGGAGTGGAGCGTATTGATTTGGGAGTGCTTCTTATCGGTGTCGATAGCGCCGGACAGGGTATAACGCGTCGTGAAACCGCAATTTTTGATAATCCATTGGCAGGCAGCCTGCGCAGCCTTGCCTGACATATTTTGTCCCGCCGCATCGCCAGTTGTGAAATTCATCCGCAGATAGCGCATTTTCGACACGCCATATTGTTCAATATGGCTTAGTTTGCCGACAGAACTCGTTGAATTCGCGGCCTTTTTCACGCCGTCTAAATTATCGGCCAGCCATTGACCAAAATCCCGTGCCCGACGCGCGCTCTCAAAATGAAAGACAGGGGCGCGCTGCATATATCGTTCAATAACCGTGGTTGTGACTCCGCCTGCCGCCCGTAAAACGCCCATTCCGCGGGAATAGCTTGCCACCAACGTGCCTTCGGTTGTCGCCAATGGCACGTAAAAGTCGCCCGTGGCGTGCTCGCCATTTATCGTCAACGGCCCGGCAAGTCCGATCGGAACTTGCGTCGCGCCAAACGCATTTTCGATATTCCCGGCAAGAGAGGCGGGATCAAAACTCGTCTGGCCGGTATGCGGCAAGGAGACAGAACGCTGAGCTTCGAGAAAAGCTCGCCGTTTTTCCATCATTTCGGCGCTATAATCGAATGTTTTATCTCTTGGAATAGAAGGGGATGTCATACGATATCTTTCCACAAAGCGAGTGATCTCGCAATTAACGTCTGAAATTAGCGCTCATGCAAAAAATTGCTATCGTGGGAAAATTCCCACAACGGGTTTACATTTTTCTGTAACCTCCTAAATAGCGCCTCTGAGAAACGCGTGGGAAATATCCCACGGGAATGGAAGGCGCGATATGAACGACGATATTATCAAACGCAGTAAGGCCCTGGCTGAAGCGACAGGGCAGTCTCTGACGACGATTTCACGGAAGGTTTTCAATGATGGCAAGACCCTTACGCGTTTACAAAGCGGCGGATCTCTGACGACCAAAACCCATGATCAGGCTTTGACGAAACTTACAACAATGGAAAGAGAGGTTGCGGCGCAGTCTGGACTGTCCCTGACACACCTTGATCGTCTGGAAGCCGAGAGTATGCACATTATGCGCGAAGTCGCGTCCCAATGCGAAAACCCTGTTATGCTTTATTCTGTCGGTAAGGACAGCTCTGTCATGCTGCATTTGGCGCAGAAGGCGTTTTATCCCTCGCCTCCGCCATTCCCGCTCATGCACGTCGATACGCGCTGGAAATTCAAAGATATGTACGCCTTTCGCGACCAACGCGCGAAAGACGTGGGCATGGAACTCATCGTACATATCAACCCGGACGGAGTGGAGCAGGATGTGGGCCCTTTCACGCATGGTTCTGCGGTGCATACGGACATCATGAAAACCCAAGGCCTGAAACAGGCTTTGGATAAGTATAATTTTGATGCGGCCTTTGGCGGGGCGCGCCGGGACGAAGAAAAATCCCGGGCGAAAGAACGCATTTTCTCTTTCCGATCTGAAAGTCACCGTTGGGACGCCAAAAATCAACGTCCCGAGCTTTGGAATATTTATAATACCCGCGTCCAAAAAGGCGAGAGTATGCGTGTTTTCCCGCTCTCCAATTGGACGGAGCTGGACATTTGGCAGTATATCCACCGCGAAGCGATCCCTATTCCCGATCTATATCTGTCTAAGCCTCGCCCAGTCGTGGAACGCGACGGCGTCTTAATTATGGTGGATGATGATCGTATGCCTCTGAAAGAGGGCGAAACGCCGGATATAAAATCTGTCCGTTTCCGTACATTGGGCTGCTATCCTTTGACGGGCGCGGTCGAAAGCGAAGCCGCGACCTTACCGGAAGTCATTCAGGAAATGCTGCTGACAACAACGTCAGAACGCCAAGGCCGGGTTATCGATTCTGATGCCGGGGCCTCCATGGAACAGAAAAAAGAAGAGGGGTATTTCTAATGGCCCATCTTCAAAAATACCTAATCAAGACATATACGCCAAAAATTGCTTTTCCATCTCTTCTCCCCGCTTGCGGGGGGAAGTCCCCGACAGGGGGATGGGGGGTAAGTTTTAACTCCAGTCAATATTTTGCGAATATCCCCCCATCGACCTCCGCTCCGCTCCGGCCACTTCCCCCCGCAAGCGGGGAGAAGAGATTAAATTTAGAAAATACGCTCGGAGGAGACCTCTAATGGCCCATCTCGACGATTTGATTGCTACGGATATCCAAGCTTACCTTCAGGCGCAGGAAAGCAAGTCTTACTTACGTTTTATCACTTGCGGATCGGTAGATGACGGGAAATCCACCCTGATTGGCCGCCTGCTATACGACTCAAAACTCATTTATGAAGATCAGCTTGCCAGCATTGAGAAGGATTCAAAAAAATCCGGCACTCAGGGCGATAAAATGGATCTTGCCCTTTTAGTGGACGGTCTTGCCGCAGAGCGCGAGCAGGGCATTACCATTGATGTCGCCTATCGTTTCTTTTCGACTGATAAGCGTAAATTCATTGTCGCAGATACGCCGGGCCATGTTCAATATACGCGTAATATGGCAACCGGGGCCTCCACCGCCGATGTCGCCATCTTGCTAATTGACGCCCGCTACGGCGTCCAAGAGCAGACCCGTCGTCACGCCTATATCGCGTCTTTGCTTGGCATTCGTCATGTTGTCGTTGCGATCAATAAAATGGATCTAAATGGATTCGATCAATCTGTTTATAACGACATCGAGGTTGACTTTCGGAAGTTTGCAAAAGACCTTGATTTTAAAGACATTATTTGCGTTCCGATATCCGCTCTGGACGGAGATAATGTCATTCAACGTTCTGATCGATCTGGTTGGTATCAGGGACCGACTCTTCTGAGTTATCTTGAAAATGTTGATGTTGAAGCGAAGTCCTTAGAAGCGCCTTTCCGACTTCCGGTTCAGTGGGTCAATCGCCCTAATCTAGACTTCAGAGGATTTTCCGGCACAATCGCGGCAGGCGTCATCAATCAAGGCGACGAGATTATTGTGACGCCGTCCGGCAAACGTTCTCATGTCAAAGAGATTGTAACTTTTGACGGCAATAAGAAAACCGCCCGTGAAGACATGGCGGTCACTCTGACGCTGGAAGACGAGATTGATATTTCACGCGGTGATATGATTTGCCGAACGGACGCTCCGGCAGAGCAAGCGGATCAATTTCAAGCCAATATTATCTGGATGGACGAGAGCAAATTGTTCCCGGGCCGCCAATATATGCTGAAAACAACGAACTCTAACACGCCGGCGCGCGTGACGACTTTGAAGCACCGCATTGATATTAATGACTTTTCTGAAGTTGCAGCCAAAACGCTCGAGCTTAATGAAATCGGCGTTGTGAACCTCAGCCTGTCCAAACCTATCGCTTTCGATCCGTATAAAGATAACCGGCATACGGGCGCGTTCATCCTGATTGATCGCCAGACCAATGCGACGGTCGGCGCCGGGATGTTGAATTTCGCTCTTCGGCGTTCGCAAAACGTCGTTTGGCAAGATATGGCGACTGATAAAACGGCGCGGGCTGGGCAGAAGGGTCAAAAACCTGTCCTGCTTTGGTTTACGGGACTTTCTGGGTCTGGGAAGTCTACGATTGCTAATTTGGTCGATAAGCAGCTTCAGGCCATTGGGAAACACACCTATACGCTGGACGGCGATAATGTTCGCCATGGCCTAAACCGCGACCTTGGCTTCACCAAAGCGGACAGGATTGAGAATATTCGCCGCATTGGGGAAGTCTCGAAACTTATGCTCGACGCTGGATTGATAACGATGGCTGCATTCATTTCGCCGTACCGGGCCGAACGGGATTCTATCCGCGAAATGCTGGCAGGTGATGAGTTCATAGAGATTTTTGTCGACACGCCGCTCGAAGTCGCCGAATCCCGCGATGTGAAAGGGCTTTATGCCCGCGCTCGCGCCGGAGAGATTAAGAACTTCACCGGAATTGACTCAGAATACCAACCGCCTAAAAATGCGGAAATTACGGTAAATACCGTTGATAGTAGCGCCGAGGAAGCCGCCAAAATGATCGTCGATTATTTGTTGGATAACGCTTATCTGGAAACGCAGTCCAAAAACTTCTCAGATGGCGGCGGAATTTAAGCGGGATTAGCGATGGCGGATTTTGATGTCTTCAACGGAGATGCGGACGGGATTATTTCGCTTGTCCAGCTCCGCCTGGCCGAGCCGCGCGAAGCGCAATTGGTCACAGGGCGCAAGCGCGACATTGAACTGCTAAAGCGTGTCGATGCAGGGCAGGGCGACCGCGTCACCGTTCTGGACGTGTCACTCTCGCGGAATCGGGATTCCCTGGAGCGTATTTTGACCGCTGGCGCGGGGGTTTATTACTTTGATCATCATCACGCCGACCCCATTCCGTCTCACGAGTATCTGGAAACCTTCATCGATACATCGCCGGAAATGTGCACAGCGCTTTTGGTCGATGATTATCTCGGGGAAGCTTATCGTGCATGGGCAGTCACGGCGGCGTTTGGCGATAATTTCCCGGCTCTCGCCCGTCAAAAGGCGGCACATCTCGATTTACCTCTGGAATCGTTAGAGCGCCTTGGTCTGCTGATAAATTATAACGGATACGGCGCCGATCTGTCGGATTTGCATTTCCACCCCGAGGCTCTGTTTCGGGAATTGGTCAGGTTCGAAACGCCCATGAAATTCCTATCCGCCAAAACTGGCATCTTTGCCCAGCTCGAAGCGGGCTATGAGGCGGATCTCGGAGCTATGGCGGAGGGTTCCGTGGTTCTGGAAACGGAAAGTCACTACGCCGTTATCCTCCCGGATGCGGCGTCATCGCGCCGGATGTCCGGACTCCACGGCAATGAGCTGGCGCAGACAAACCCTGAGAGAGCCCACGCGGTTCTTACGCAAAAATCCGGCGGTTTTCTCGTCAGCCTGCGTGCGCCTCTCTCCAACAGACAGGGCGCGGATGATCTGGCTATGCAATTTGAAACGGGCGGCGGACGTTCTGCGGCGGCCGGGATCAATCATCTGCCAGAAGGTGATCTAGACACTTTCCTCAAAGCCTTTCAAGGCGCGTTTTAAACAAAACGTGACTTGCGCTTGGCCGTCTAAACAGAGAGGGTGAGCCATGCAAAGTGAGAACATATCATTTAAAGGCGCCTTTGGCGACGAGCTCTCCGCGAGGCTTGACCGACCCGACGGCAACGAGATCAAAGGCTGGGTATTGTTTGCTCACGGCTTTTCCATTGGCAAAGACCTCAAACCTATCCGGACAATTTCCAAGGCCTTGGTCGAAGAGGGATACGGAATGTTACGGTTTGATTTTACCGGGCTGGGACAATCCGGGGGCAACTTTTCTGATACGAATTTTTCCTCGAATGTCGCCGACATATTAGCCGCGGCGAAATACCTCCGCGAAAATGAAATGCCGCCCTGTATTCTTATCGGCCATAGTTTTGGCGGCACGGCGTCGCTCAAGGTCGCGGATGAGATTCCGGAATGTAAAGCGGTCGCGACAATCGGCGCGCCTTGCGACACCACACATATCGTTCACCAATTCGCGGATCAGATTGAGGAAATTGAGGAAGAGGGGGAGGCGAAAGTTTTGCTCGGCGGACGGCCTTTCATCATTAAAGAGCAGTTTTTAGATGATATCGAAAACCACGACATCGCGATGGAAATTGGCGACCTGCCGCAAGCGCTCCTCATCTTTCATTCGCCGCAGGACGCTGTTGTCGGCATCGAAAATGCGGCGCATATTTATACTAAGGCAAAGCATCCAAAGAGCTTCGTTAGCCTAGACGGCGCTGATCACCTGTTACTGCGAAACAAGAAAGACGCCGATTATGTCGGACGGGTTTTGGCCGCCTGGTCTTCGCGCTATATCTCGGACTAGCCATACAAAAAAGCGCCCCATTTCGGAGTGAAATGAGCGCGCTTTAAAAAGTCTGACTGAAGATTGAGCTAAGAGCTGACGTCAACTTTCAAGGCATCTTTGGCATCTCCAATAATTTCTTGGAGGTCACCTTTGGCCTTTTGAAGTTTGCCTTTGGCTTTCATTGACGGGTCATCAGTGGCGTCACCGATTTTTTCTTTTATTTTACCGTCTTGCCGATTGGCTTTCGCCTTCTCATGGTCATCAAATTCATCAGTCATTACATCAGTCCTAGCTGGGTTTCAGTCCAGAGCGTCTTTGGCGTCGCCAACAGCTTCCTGAGCTTTCCCTTTAGCTTGCTGATATTTGCCTTTGGCTTCCAAGCTTTTGTCGTCAGTCGCTTTACCGGCTGCTTCCTTAGCTTTACCAGCGGCTTTGTTTCCGGCGGATTTTACATGTTCTTCTTCCATTGTGATGTCTCCTTTCATTAGACACCTATACTACGTGCTAGCCCTTGCTCTCGTTCCGTTAAGACTATTTTTGTGTCCAAAGTGTAAGGGAAAGCATGATTTCGCCGGCCAAACCCGCTAAAGTTAAAGCCAAAATGGCGTCTCGCCCCTATTTTGCGGCGCTGGACGGGTTCAGAGGCTTGTTTGCGATATTAATCGCGGTGCATCACACGAACTGGTTTTCCTACTTAAACTACCGCACATTTATCGATGATGCCTTTTTCATGCTGGATATGTTTTTCGCTTTTTCCGGCTTTTTAATGTTCACTCTATACCGCAATCATTTAAGCGGGTCGGCGCAGGCCAAGTCTTTCATCGGCAAACGCTTTGCGCGTCTCTACCCGCTTCATTTATTCACCTTCGGATTATTTTTTGCTTTCGCCGTTTTCAGGCTCTGGGCGCATAAAGTGGGACTTGCGACGCATGAACCTGGGGAGGTCTTGCCCTTTTCACCGGAGGCCGCGGATAATTGGTGGTCCGCTTTCACCAATCTGACCCTCACGCATTCTATGGGGCTGAACGATTCGCTGAGTTTCAATGCCCCGAGCTGGACAATCAGTGTCGAGTTTTTTGCCTATTTCGTATTTGCCGGTATGATGCTCTGGGCGCCGCCGAAAAAGCTCTGGCATTTCGGACTCATGGCTCTGGGCGTTGCCGGGGCTTACGCCGCTTTATACAACCTCAAGCCCAATATGGACATTACCTATGACTATGGGTTTCTGCGCTGCTTGGGTGGATTTTTCACGGGCGTCCTCGGCGCTTGGGCCTTTGCGAAAGTCAAAGCCCATCAAGAGGCAAGTCCAAAACCTATGACGCTCAAGACGGCCTCGGCTTTAGAGGTGACTTACTTAGTGGTTTGCTCAGTCTTCATCTATTTCTCAGGCGGAATACTCCAATTTTTTGCAGCGCCGTTAATTTTCGGCTTCGTTGTGCTGTTCGCTTTGGACGGCGGATATATCTCGAAATTTATGGGATTGCCCGTCTTTCGCTATCTCGCAAAAATTTCCTACTCGGTTTATATGAACCATTTCTTCTTGGCGATAATCTTCGGCGTCGTCGGCACGCGCCTGTTCCCGGGAATTGTCAGCGGCGGAGACGGGGCAGGCCTAGCCGGCGATCTTTACCTCATTCCTTACCTGGCGGTCGTCATTGTTATGTCCCATTTGACATATCACTACATCGAAGTTCCCGGCGGAAAATGGATCGGCAATCGCCTCAAAGCCCGAAAGACATCGGTGCAAAACGCAGCCCGGACTTGAGTTTAAAGCCGGGCTGGTCTAACCGCTTGCCGACTTTAAAAGGACGACGCAATGGCTTCTGACCGCTATAATGACCTGGACCAGTTGGGACAAAACAACGGCCTGCCGCAATCGCCGGACGAGGCTGTTTTGGAACGGGTTAAAAACCCTTGTCCCGAACCATATATGGTGCGTCTGGTCGCGCCTGAATTCACTTCCATTTGCCCGGTCACAGGCCAACCCGACTTCGCCCATTTGGTCGTCGACTATTGCCCCAAAGACTGGATCGTAGAGAGTAAGGCTTTCAAACTTTTCCTTGGAAGCTTCCGAAATCACGGCGATTTTCATGAAGCCTGCACAACGGGAATTGGCCGCCGCCTCGTCAAAGAAATCGAGCCGACCTGGCTCCGTATTGGCGGCTATTGGTATCCGCGCGGCGGAATTCCGATTGATGTTTTTTATCAACACGGCAAAGCGCCAGAAGGCGTCTGGATACCGGATCAAGGCGTCCCACCTTACCGCGGACGAGGATAAACAAACCAAAGGCGGGCCAAAGGGCCCGTTTTTTGTGTTTTCTTCAGGAGGCGGGGAAAAGCCTACAACATTATTTTCCCTTAACCTCCTGATTTTACGGCTTTCCAGTAACCTCGTCCCTACATCCCAAATCTCACCTATACTCACCATGTGACGTTTGAGGACCGCATATCGCAAGGGGAGCCGCTTCCCGACCTTGCACCGCTACGGGCGCAATATGCACTTCTCTGTGCGCAGCTCCTCGCCGCGATTATTCATCCGGACGCTGCCCTTGCTCTTGCCCGCCAATTACGGCGGCATGTCCGCGGGATGATACAGGCCTCGCAGGCCCATTTCCGAAGCCGCCAG
>NZ_CBCSCO010000007.1:0-124912 GCF_965138505.1 Litorimonas haliclonae
GGGTGTGCGGGTATAGAGGGGGGGAGGCACACCGCCCATCTCGCTTTGGCTCAACCCTCCCTCGTCATTACAAGGCTTGTCCTTGTAATCCATCTCCCGTCAATATCATCAAGTGATCATCGCAACGGGCACTAAACCAACTCAGCAAAACCCTACTAACCCCAATCCCCTAGACGCAATAGTAGGAGATGGATTGCAAGAACGGGGTCTTGCAATGACGGGAGGAAAAGTTTGTGTTTCATCCCATAGCGGAAAATAGGAGGAGGCTATGACATTTATTTTTCAATTTTTGGAGTTGGGGGAAACGGATTGTCAGGGGGAAGCGCAATGTTTGCTACTGGTAGAGGTCGTCTCCCTTCAAGCACCTCTGTAAGCAAATTTGCATTCCGCTGTTGAATTAGTCGTTCGTTTATCCAGCCTTTTGGTGCGTACCCCAATCTGTCTAAATCACCAGTATCGAAATCATACCCCAAATTACTTCCCAGTTCTTTCATTAGTTCAATGAACAAATCACCCCTTTGATTATAATATCGGTCTTGTTCCTCAATGGCTGGAAGTGGGGATGAAAGATGCTTTATGTAATTTCGGTTTCTTTTTATAACCTCCTTGTCGCCATAAAATTCTAATTCTATTAGATTTAAAGCTAAAACATGTTCTTCAGATAATCTCGCTTGTCTTGTTCTCATTAATGCTCTGAACACATTCAACTTTCGACTGGTTTTTTCTCTCTTATGGTCTATTATCCGTGTAACCCAAACAGCTAAAACTGGACCCAAAATAATTGCGATTATTGTAACAACTAGTATCGTGACGTTGATTTTTTCAGCATCGGTCATAATCAAAACCCAGAAATTTTATCGAATTTTGCATTAATCGGTCCATTAGGTGTCTCAATTCTATGAACATCGGTTTTTCTTAAAATGACTGGTAGTTTTATTGGGACTTCGAGAATTACTGGCTCACTTCCATTTTCCATCCCAGTAATTGTATAACTCCCCGGAGAGAGGAGAAATATGATGTTCCCTTTAAACGAGTCCTCATTTTCAACTGTTTCGTATGACCCTTTGTATATTCCGCCGCCAGCATCTGCTCCCCTAATTAATCCATCCTTGAAAACGAAGACGCCAAAGGAATTTCCTGCGGTTCCAGAAAAGTAAGCCGAATAGAAGCCCTCCAATTGGTTCTGTTGTGTTCTTTTTGTTACATTCTTTTTAACAAGTTTAGTAGACTTCTTCATGGACTTTTCGGGGCTTTCGGATGTTTGTAAATCTTTACCGTCTTTACCTGACATAGCCTTGTCCCAAATTCGTTGCCTCTAAGAAAGCACTTTCATATCTATTTTAAAACACTGCGCTAGTTTGGTGATTAGCACAAACAAAGAACATTCAATTCCTGTGGATAGTTCGAACGGTAACTACAATGCCAAAGTCTAATTTAACTCTCAATGTGTAAAATCTCTACCCACCCCATTATGGTTAACCAAGCGTAAAGGCTTATCCGGCACGATGCTCGCGTGATTCTCCGTACTCTCATAATCTCCTCCGCCCTTATCGGGGTTCTTACCGGCCTATCCGCCTGTGCGTCTGGCCCTCTGGGCACACCCTATAATGCTTATCCGGTGCAACAGCCTCGTCCGGGGCAGGGGCAATATGTTCGCCCGGCCTATCTCAATCCGTCTCCGACGCCTCGTATTCAGGCGGTGGATGCCTGTCAGTCCCAACTGTTTCAGAGGCTTTTGGGTCAGCATGAAGGCGCGATTTTCATTGCCGGCCTGCCAGGCACTAAGCGCGTGATAAAACCCGCGACCCTGGAATATACTGATGACAGCTTTGTCCCGGGGATTGATGAGGACCCGCCTTTTCTGGAAGTTCGGGATTACCTACCGCAGCAATCTCTCTACGCGCCGTCCATTCGAACCGTCGATAACCGGATTGCATTGGGCCCGCCGGATGAGGACCGCCTGACGATAGAGCTGGACGAAGAAGGGTATGTGCAAACGATAAACTGCGGTTAGGCCGTCCCTCAAGCGACGTTTGCGTGTCTCATTCCAAGAGGACTTTGCCGCCTCGGGGCGGAAAGCTTTTGCAATAAATCCAACTCGGCCTCAAAGCCGTCAATCTGTTGACAGGTCAACCTGATTTTCTGTCTTACCTTGGGCGACACCAGACAGCCATAGGCCGCAATGATTTGTTCAGGCGAGCGGTTAAGCGCGCGAAGGCCCAGACAGGCGGTGAATAGGAGCGTGTTTTGAACTTTCGCCTTATTGAGCGGTGAATGGGATGTTTGGCTTGCGAGGTGATTTCGGACGCGCCTTTTGAGGGGCAGGAGGAGAAACCCTTGGCCGCTATAGGCGGCGCTCGTCAGCGTCATGATTGCCTCTTGCGCGGAGGTCAGCTTGGCGCCGCCGCTCGCTCTCCACTTTATTTCAGAGAGGGTCAATATGCTGGCGACGGCGAAATATCCCGGTATGTGGCATCGCTCCGGGTCAAATTCCATTGTCGCCCCTGGGGCGCGGCTCTCATAATAGGGCTGGATGAGGCTGTACTGCGCCGGACTTTTGGGCGCTATATTCCTATGAGAAGTTGGCGCGCCGGAGCCGTTTTTCAGTGTGACCGGCCAGTTCTCCATCCCGAGGTCAAATTTAATTTGCGTGAACACGCCTTCGGCCCAGTCCGCAATCGGTTGGGAATTAAAGTCGGATTTGAAAATATCGGAGAGTTGCGGCGCGGCCCGTAATGGCGAGGGAACCTTTGGCGCTTTGGGCGGGCCATAGCTTTTGATAAGCCCGGTCATGAGGGTCACTAGGCCGCGTGCCTCTGCCTCCCGCATTATGGTCTTTTTCAAAAGGATCACGTAAATATCTCGAATTAGGTTTCAGAGACTCCCTTCCGTAACAGAGATTGGTTTATATCGCCTTTACAGAGTGGGGAGGGGCGCTCGCCGGATTATTCGAGGTCGCCGAGGCCTTCGGCGCGGTGCGCCTTTTCATAGCTTTCCAACGCATCGAGCCAGTCCGTTTCGAGAGATTCGAGCGTGCGTTCTAGATCAGAGCGGTTCTGGGAGAGCTGCACCGCCATTTCAGGGTCTTTGTTATAAAGACCCTCCACCGAAAGCGCTTTGTCCGTGGCTTTCATCTTGGATTGGGTGGCCTCGATTTGTTTTTCGAGGGCCTCTGCGGCCTTTTTCAGCGGGGCAATTTTAGCTCTCGCCTCGGCGGCGCGTCGGCGGGCGATTTTCCGTTCATCCTCGCCGGATGAAGCGTTTTTGTCTTTGCGTTCTTTTTCGAGTTGGAGCGCGCGGTAGTCCTCCAACGACCCCTCAAACGTGGTGACAGTTCCTTTGTCCACGAGCCAGAGCCGGTCGACGACGGTTTCCAGCAATGACCTATCGTGGGAAATCAGCAGAACGGCGCCGTTATAGGCGTTCAGCGAGCGCATCAGCTCGGCGCGGCTGTCAATGTCGAGATTGTTTGTCGGCTCGTCCAAAACCAACAAATGCGGGTTGTGAAACCCGATGAGGGAAAAGAGGAGGCGCGCTTTTTCGCCGCCGGAGAGGTCTCCGGCTTTTGTCTCTGATTTTTCAAAGCCCAGGCCGAAAGAGGCGAGGCGCGCGCGCCGCTCGGCTTCGGTGTGATCCGGCATCAACTCCAGAACATGATCATAGGCGGAGTGGTTGGGGTTGAGGGCGTCGACCTGATGCTGGGCGAAATAGCCGATTTCTAGCTTCTTATGGCGTTTGATATAGCCTTCTTGCGCCTCCAAATGGCCCATCACGGCTTTGGCGAAGGTGGATTTCCCCTGACCGTTCTTACCGAGTAGCCCGATCCGGTCATCATGGTCGATACGCTGATTTAGACCGCGAAGGACGGTGACGTCATCATAACCCAGCTTCACCTCGTTGAACTTTATGATGGGCGGGGAGAGCGCGCGTTCCGGCCCCGGCAGGCTGATCGGGGCAATCGGGTCGCTGATGATCGTGGCGATAGGCTGCATCTTTTCGAGCCGTTTCATCCGGCTCTGGGCCTGTTTGGCTTTCGAGGCTTGCGCCCTGAAACGATTGACGAAGGCTTCGAGGTGGCGGCGTTCATCTTCTTGTTTGGCCATCATCGCCATATTCAGACGGTTCTGCTCGGCGAGCTGGCGCTCAAATTCGTCATAGCCGCCGGAATAAGAAAAGAGCTTTCCGCCGCGCAAATGGGCAATATGGGTCACGGCCCGATTTAAAAAGTCCCTGTCATGGGAAATTATGAATGCCGTGCCTGGATATTTGCGGATATGCGATTCTAGCCAGACCGCCCCTTCGACGTCTAGGTAGTTGGTCGGCTCATCGAGGAGAAGCATATCGGGCCGGGCGAAGAGCATGGCCGCGAGCGCCACGCGCATTCGCCAGCCGCCGGAAAAGTCGGAACAGGGGCGGAGCTGATCCTCCCCGTCAAAGCCTAAACCCGACAGAATAGCGCCGGCGCGCGCTTCGGCGGAATACGCTTCGATATCGCCGAGCCGCGTATGAATGGCGGCAATTCGCAGAGGGTCTTTTGCGGTTTCGGCCTCGGCGAGCAGGTCGGAACGTTCTTTGTCAGCGTCTAGCACCGTTTGTAAGAGAGTCTGCGGCCCGCTGGGCACTTCTTGATCGACGACGCCGAGCTTCATATTGCGGCGTAGGGAAATGCTCCCGTCATCCAGACTGATTTCGCCTTTGATAAGCCGGAAAAGGGTCGATTTCCCGGTTCCGTTCCGGCCGACCAACCCGACTTTGTCGCCCTCATTGATGGCCAAAGTCGCTTGCTGAAAGAGCGGGCGGCCTTCTATGCGGTAAGTGAGATCGTTAATATGGAGCATGAATCGGGTTTGAACTAAGACTTAAAAAGCTGGGCCACAGCTAACACGGCTTTACATAAAGGGAAACGCGCATTAACGGGTGCGCCAAGATTAATCCCATAAAGGAGCGCCCCTATGGCCGTCCAACGTACATTCTCAATCGTCAAACCTGACGCCACAAAACGCAACATCACCGGTAAGGTAAATGCTAAAATCGAAGACGCCGGTCTTCGCATTATCGCCCAGAAACGTATTCAGCTTTCTAAAGAGCAAGCCGGCGAATTTTACGGCATCCATAAAGAACGTCCATTCTATAACGACCTTGTCGAGTTCATGACCTCCGGCCCTGTTGTCGTTCAGGTTCTCGAAGGCGAAGACGCGATTGCAAAATACCGCGAAGTCATGGGTGCAACAAACCCGAAAGAAGCTGACGCTGGTACTATTCGCGCAGAATTTGCTGAAAGCATTGACGCAAATACGGTCCACGGCTCTGACGCGCCTGAAACAGCTGCAGAAGAAATTCCGTTCTTCTTCTCTGACGATGAAATCGTTGGCTAAGTCTTTCGAGACAATTTAAAAATAAAAAAGGCCGGGTTTTTGACCCGGCCTTTTTCTTTGCACTGCGTGAGCAAATTCCTAGTTTGAAATACGGATGATTTCCTGAACGATATCATTGCCGATTGTTTCGAACGCTTTTTCCAGGCTTTCAGCGTTTTCCGCTTTCACGAATTCCTTCGGACTGGAGGCGCAGCCTTGTAAAAAGGCGTAAGCGCTATTGGTCGTATCCTCGTCAATAAATTCATATTGCATTTTGCCTTTGGAATAGGTGTTTTCTTCATACCATCCCGATTCAAGCGCGAAACCGATTGTGTAAACTTTCACGCCGGCATCTTTCATTCTTTGGCAATCCGCGAGGGTTTCGTCGTTCGACAGAAGTCTGTTTTCGCCTTCTTCGAAGCCGTTTGCAGCAAAGTTATAGGTCGGGTAGTCACTTTCGGAATAATAATTATAGCGACAACTCCACCAGCTACAGCTCCATTTACGCCAATATCCGGTCGTATCATCCGGGACCCACCCCGTATTACCGGAGGTATTCACACCGTCAGTCATAAATATCACGAATTTGAGCGGATCCTTACCATGTTCGAGTTTGTGGACTGCCTCTTCTAGGCTCATCCAAGTACTCGCGGTATCCATAGGCGGGGCCGAATTCGTTCCGCCTGAGGCCTTCATTGAGTTGATGTTCCCGTCACTCAGAGTCCCCCATTTCATGTGGACGGTCCGAGTATTGATGGTTTGATAGTTATAGGCGAGCATACCGGTTCGTAAAACGCGGTTGCCAATTTGCGTGAGGCCCTGATCGCCGACGAGATTGTCTAAGCTCGTCATGAAGTTTTTGGCACTTGTCTTCAACGCATCGATTCTAGGAATAGCATCGGACGGCGTGTAATGTGACCCATTATTTCGGAAAACAACGGGTTTATCGTCCCACGCCATTGATCCGGAGTTGTCCAGAACAAGCGCAATGGAAGCCGGATCTTTCAATTCGACATCATAATATTTCACAGTGGTTTCCGCACTAAAGGGTAGCGAGTCATGCCCCATAAGCTGGGCGAAAGTCGGAAGCGTTTTGCCGCTTACCTTCACTTTGGCCTCCTTAGCATTATCGTCATAAGTGACGTCGACTCTCATGCCTTCGGCGCCGTCAATAACCCATCCCGGTACTTCATAGCCCAGCTCTTTCGCAGTGTAGGTCCCGTATGGACCTTCAGACTTGCTGGAAGGTTGGCTCCCGTGGTTTTTAACATGGATCGCGGCAGCCAAGGCGCTGCTGTCGGCGATAGATTGCGCCTTCGAATCTGCGTTTGCAACGACAGAAAAGTCGACCGCCGCGCCGACGGCGCCCAAAATGACCACCGTGCTCAACGCCATCATCAGGGCCATATTCCCTTTCTCATCCCGGTTAAACCGGCGGAAGAGAGCATTCATTTTGTTTTCAGTCCCCATAATCCACATCCTAAGTTTCTTGTGTAATGGGGCGCGAAAGTCGCAATACCCCCTACACGAGGATAGGGCATAGCATGGCAGGGGTTTAGAGGGACTTAGGGTTTATGATTAACAAAGTATGGAGCCGCCCAAATCGTGAAAAAGGTCAATTTTAGGTTAAGTCTTTGAGCATTCGGTCAGACGCGGCTTTGTATCTGTTTCGCAACTTTGCTGAGGGCTTTGGGATAAAGTGATAGCTCAATCGGAAGTAAACGTGCCGCTAGGAGATCGGCGGTATCATTCGGCGATATTGTCACCGAATCTTGCAAGATGACCGCGCCCGCATCCAGATCCTCTGTCACCCAATGTACGGAGCATCCCGTTTCACTGTCGCCGGCGTCAATTGCGCGTTGATGTGTATTGAGCCCTTTGTATTTCGGCAGAAGGGAGGGGTGAATGTTAATGAGCCGGTCCTGCCAATTCGAAACAAACCAAGGCGTCAGAATGCGCATAAACCCCGCGCAGCAGACAAGTTCCGCTTCCATCGAAAGCAATTGCTCGTGCAAAGCGTGCTCAAATGCTTCTCGCGTTTTGTAATTTTTATGATCAACAACCGCGGTCGGCACCTTTAGAGCTTGGGCTTTCTCAAGTCCTGCCGCTCCGGGCCTATTGGAAATAACGCCGACAATTTCCGCCGGAAAGGTTTCGAGCTGCGCCGCTTCGACGAGCGCAACCATATTGGAGCCACGGCCCGAAATCAGAATAGCTGTTTTGACTTTTTGGGCCGCCATGTTCAGGTCGCTTTGAGCGTTCCGATGGTCCAGGCTGTTTCGCCGCTCTCTTTCAAGGCAGACAGAACCTTGGCTTCGTTATCGGGTTTCACGCATATGACGAGACCAATTCCGCAATTAAAGGCCCGCCGCATTTCCTCTTCGGCAATTTGGCCTGTTTCCTTGAGCCACTTAAAGACGTCGGGTCGCGGCCAAGCGCCAAAATCAAATTCAGGGGTGAGAGTGCCGGGCAGCATACGCGGCGTGTTATCGGTTAGTCCGCCGCCTGTAATGTGAGCCAAGCCGCTGACCAGTCCGTCCTTAATCAAGGGAAGGATAGATTTAATGTAAATCTTCGTGGGCGACATAAGCGATTCGCCAAGGCTTTGACCTTCGGCAAAAGGAGAGGGCGCGTCCCAAGACAGGCCCGAAACCTCAACGACTTTACGAATGAGGGAGTAACCATTGGAATGCGGGCCTGAAGAGGCGACGCCGATCAAAATGTCTCCGGCGGCCATATCTTGATGGCGCGGCAAAATTGCGTCGCGTTCTACGGCGCCAACAACAAAACCGGCCAAATCGAAATCATCGCCGGCATACATACCGGGCATTTCGGCTGTTTCGCCCCCAATCAAGGCCGCGCCTGCTTGGCGGCAGCCTTCGGCAATTCCTGATACAACGTCTTTGGCTTTGGACGTATCCAGGCGGCCCGTCGCAAAATAATCGAGAAAAAAGAGAGGTTCCGCGCCTTGCGCCAACACGTCATTGACGCACATGGCCACGAGATCAATGCCGACCGTATCGAGCTTGCCCGTATCAATCGCGATACGGAGCTTTGTCCCGACGCCGTCCGTTCCTGAAATCAAGACAGGGTCTTTGAACCCGGCGGCTTTTAAATCGAAGGCGCCGCCAAATCCGCCGAGAGCCGCGTCCGCGCCTGCACGGCGGGTGGATTTCGCCAGGGGCTTGATGGCATCAACGAGGCGATCGCCTTCATCGATATTTACGCCAGCATCGGAATAGCTGAGGCCTTTTTGAGTATCGGAATTGCTATCTGGCATGGGTAAGCTCTGTCTGGTTTGCCGCTAAGAAACGGATTCTCATTAAAAATTCAAGGGTCTGTAACTTAATTTTGCCTTAAAGGACATAGACAGAGAGTGCATATCATGGCTTTTAAAGTGGGAAAAAGCACGGTATCTCCCGATAGACCCCGAGAGGATTATTATGACACGCTTTTTGCTATCGCTTTTTCTATTTTTCGGGCTGGTTTTGTCGGCCCGAGCGGCAGACCCGTTTACCATTGCCGGCGTGCCTGTTGATGCCAGGGGCAGCAGCGCTATTGAAGCCCAGACCAAGGCCATACGGGACGGGCAATCCGAAGCAGCGAGACGTCTGATCGAGCGTTTGACACTGCAAAGTGAAAGACAGACTAATCCTTTACCGCCGCTAAGCGCAGACAGCGCGGCCCGCATGATTCGCGCGCTGGAGATTTCTAATGAGAGACGCTCGTCCAACCGTTATCTCGGCGATATTACCGTCGCATTCAAACCCCGGGACGTGCAGACATACTTAAATAGCGCCGGTCTGACCATGATCACGTCTCAATCGAGAGAGAGATTGGTTCTTCCCTTTCTGGGCGGCGGACTCAATCCCAAAGGCGATGTTTATGAAGCCTGGGGCGAGAACCGGTATGCAAATGCGTTGACGCCGATCCGGGCTTTGCCGGCCGATCAGATTTCGTCGCTCGGCCTGTCGGGGCTGACCCCCTCTATTGCTGGCGATATTGATCGCCTTCGGAATTTAGGACAAATCGCGGGCGTAGATCAAATCCTCATCGCGAATTATGCGGGCGGTGGTATTCGCGTCACCGATATTGCCCTGGATAGCGGTGAAACAGATGAGTTCGTTGTCTCCGGGTCAAACCCTGAGTATCAACTCGTGACCCGTTTGGAACGTGAGTGGAAGGCCGATACGGCCGTCTTAGCCGGGCAGGCGGAGACCATGTCTGTGTCTGTCCTCTATGACTCTCTGTCTGACTGGCAGGCTTTGAAGACCGCCATTGATGGCTCCGCGCAAATTCAAGATGCCCGTTTGGATGCGATGTCCAAAGACGGGGCCTTAATGACTCTGACCTATGCCGGAGATATGGACCGTCTGACACGCGAGCTTTCCTTTAAGGGTGTGGATATTCGTGAAGACAGAGAGATGGGCGTCGTTCTGACACGGTCTGGTCGTTAGAAGGTGATCGGCAAACCCGAAACCCAGATACCTCTCGAGCTAAGCCCCGAACCTGCAAGCGGGTTTGAGAGCTTTATCATTACCGATAGCAACCGTATCGCCGTGACCGCCTTGCGGGCGTGGCCGGATTGGCCTGCGCCGATATTGCTGCTTTTGGGGCCGGAAGGCACGGGCAAGACTCATCTAGGCGAGGCTTGGCAGACCCTTAGCTGCGGCGTGTTGATTGACGATGCAGATAAGCGGGAAGAAACCGATCTTTTCGCGCAGATGAACTTAGCGCTCAATGGGGACGTTTCCGGACTTCTACTGACTTCTCGAAAACCCATAGCTGAGTGGGAAATTGAAATGCCTGATTTGCGGTCGCGGCTTTCAAATACGCCCGTCATGGTTATGGATGATTATGATGAAGAGGTGTTAGAGCCCTTACTGCGGCAGTTATTTCAAAATCGCGGACGGGTCGTGACAAAGGACTTAGTGGACTATCTTTTGCGGTATGAAGACCGCGAAGTGGGCGCGTTGCGAAACCTTGTCCGGGCGTTGGACGAAACGGCGCTTGAGGAAAAGGCCGATTTGACGAAATATTTCGCAGCGCAATATCTGTCCGGACGCCTAGAACGCGATCTCTTCTCCGGCCCAATCGAATAGTTTTCCGCTGTCGGTCGCGTCCACCTTGTCGATTACGGCGAGAAGTTTTGCCACGGAATAGTCCGGCGTAAAGAGCTTTCCTTCGGGGACGTTTCCCTGAAACGGTTCGGACAGACTCGTATCGACTGTTCCGGGGTGAAGCCCCAGTATGACGGCCTGTTTATGCCGACGTCCAAACTCGATGGAGAGCGTCTTTAAAATCATATTGAGCGCGGCTTTTGAGGCGCGATAACCGTACCATCCGCCGATGCGGTTGTCGGAGATGCTCCCCACGCGGGCCGAAAGGGCGGTGAAAACGGATTTTCGGTCGTCGCGAAGTAAAGGGAGGAAATAGCGGGCGGTCATGGCAGGGCCAATAGTGTTCACGAGAAAGCTTTTTTCCAGCCCCTCATAAGACAAATCCCGAATAGATTTCTCCGGCGCGATTCCGTCTCCTTGCAGAAGTCCCGTCGCGATAATAATCAGATCAAACTTGTCCAATTCTCGCAAGCTTTCCGCGGCAGCTTGGAGGCTTTCTTCAGAGGTTAAATCAAATGTAAGGGTGTCGACTTTCGGCGAGGTGTGAGAACTCCCCTGACGGGACAAAGCGTAGATTTTTGAGACCTGATCGGATTGACTAAGCGCGTCAATAAACGCCCCGCCAATTCCGCCGCTTGATCCAATGACGATCACACGTAAATTTTCGCTCATACTCGATAAAATCATTCTAAGCCCTCACTTTTGAATTTAGTCGGTTGATTTATTTCGTCGGCATCGTTCGGAACAGAACCGAACAAATTCCCAATCCCTCTCCCATTTTTTCCGCCAGCTAAATGGCCGGCCACATACGGCGCAAACTTTCGAAGGGAGGGTCGGTTTTTTGTGTGCCATGACTTTCCTACGGCTGAGAGTGTAGAAAGTAGGCAGATATATTATAATTGGACTCGGGAATTTGCGATATCTATGAAATGAAAGACCTATGTACCCTCTCATCGCGCTCATAAGCTTCTCAGTTCTTATTTGCCTTGCCTTGTTCCCGTTGGCTCGGAAGTCAGGCACGCCTCTTTTGGTCGTCGTGCTCGGCGTCGGAATGTTGGCAGGAGACGAGGGTATAGGCGGTCTAATGTTTGACAACTTCAATCTCGCCTATGACATGGGAAGTATTGCGTTGGCCGTAATTCTATTCGCGGGGGGTATTGAGACCAATAAGGGTGTCTTCCGATCCTCCGGTATTCCAGCCTTGATTCTAGCCTTTCCCGGCGTTTTGATAACAGCCGCCATTGTCGGCGGCGCAGCGCATTACTTTCTCGATTTGCCTTTAATGCTGGCCTTTTTGCTCGGCGCTGTGTTGGCGCCGACGGATGCTGCCGCGACCTTTATGTTGATAAAGCAAGGGGGATTAAAAATTCCGTCCCGGGTTAAAAACACACTTTTGCTGGAATCTGGTTTCAATGATCCGGCGGCGATTTTTTTGACGGTGATTATGACGGCCATCGTCAACACCACAATGCAAGATCAGTCGATCGACTGGTTGCCTTATATGGGGTTAATCATTGCGCAGGTCGGGGTTGGCGCTATCGGGGGCCTGATCGGCGGACGTTTGCTTAGTGAATTGCTCAACCGGCTGAGAATGCCGACAGGGACTTACCCTATTTTGGCGCTCGCTGGCGGCATGCTGACCTTCTCTCTGACAAGCCTGGCCGGAGGGTCCGGGTTCCTCGCCATTTATATTGCGGGTATCGTCCTTCGAAATACTTTGAAAATACCTTTGGTTCGCATTGCCAATTTCAGTGAGGGTATGCAGTGGCTCAGCCAGATTTTGTTGTTTTTGATTTTGGGATTACTTGTAACCCCGAGCGATCTACCGGGTACATTGGTCCCCGCCTTAATTTGCGCGGCTGTATTGACCTTCGTCGCCCGGCCAATCGCTGTTTTCCTAGGCGTTGGCGCCCTCAATTTTAAGGTTCGCGAATTAGTCTTTCTCAGTTGGGTTGGCCTGAGAGGCGCGGTGCCGATTTTGCTCGCAATCTATCCGGTTGTGACGCCGGGGCCTGTGACCCCAACATTCTTTAACACCGTCTTCGTCATCGTCGTCGTCTCCCTGATTGTTCAGGGATTTTCAGCGGGGCTGTTAGGGAAAGCCCTAAAGCTTGACGAAAAAGAAATTAAAGAGCCGAGTTCCTGAGAATGTCGTCGGCGAAAGCCGTGATTTAAACACCAAATGGATCGTCAATAGATTTGGAAAGCGGGGAGAAGAGCACCGGTCCGTCCTCACCCATATAAAGACAGTCTTCCAGGCGGACGCCGAATTTGCCGGGTAGGTAAAGCCCCGGTTCATTTGAAAAACACATGCCGGGGGCGAGCTTAGTTGTCTCGCCGCGCACGAAGTTAACAGGTTCATGCCCGTCCATGCCAATGCCGTGGCCGAGGCGGTGAGTCAGGCCGGGGGCGGCATAATCGGGTCCGTATCCAAGGCTGTCATAATATTTACGCACCACGTCATCCACGCGCCCGGCAGGTACGCCAAGTGTGGCGGTTTCAAGCGCTAATTCTTGTCCGCGCTTGACTGTATTCCAGACATCGCGTTGCTCTTTGCTCGCCTCGCCCATAACCCATGTGCGGGAAATATCGGATTCATAATCATGCACGCTACAGCCGCAATCCATGAGGATGACCTGTCCTTCTTTCACTTCATACTCAATGTCGCTGCCATGCGGATAGGCGCTGGACGGCCCGACCAGCACGAGCGAGAATTCGACAGATCCGCCGAGGGCTGTCGTGGCCTTGTTCATCAAAGCGGAAATGTCGTGGCGGGTCATACCGGCCTCGATTTTCGGATAGATGTCACGATAGGCGGTCAAGGTGATGTCATTTGCCGTTTGCATGAGGGCGAGTTCTGCCGCGGATTTGAACATCCGGCAGCCGCGCGTAATCGGCTGACCGGAAACGAGCTTCACGCCCGCTTTTTGCGCATTAATTCCGGTCGAAATGAAATTCCGCGTGGTTTCTTCAATCGCGACAGGTTTTTTCAGAGCTTTGTTTTCCCGAAGGACGTCGACAATCAATTTGAACGGCGAGGCATCTTCGTGCCAAGTGCGGACGTCATCTCCGATTTTCATGGATTCCCGAATGGACGGCTCTTCGAAAAACGGCGTGATAACCGTAAACTCGCCTTGCGCCGGAATGACGACGCCGGTGAAGCGTTCAGAGCGCCACCAGCGAATGCCCGTGAAATAGGTGAGGGCCGAGCCCGCCTCGACGACCAGAGCGCCGACGCCTTGTTCCTGCATCAGGCGTTGGGCCTTCTCAATGCGAGATTGGTGCTCAGCTGCTGTGATGGGGTTTACGTTGGCGGCGAGGTTGGGAAGTGCGTTGTCTACTTTCGGAGATTGCGCAAAAGCCCGTTGTGAAGGGAGCAATCCGGCTAGTCCAAGCGCGCCGGCGCCTATTAGGATGTCTCTTTTTGAAATTTGGATCATATAGCAGCGTCCTCTATTCAAAAGCTATTATTCTGTGTAGCATAAGCGAATAGCCGTTCGGCATAAGTTTCTACGAGCAAGCTTGATTGTATAGCTTGTTTGATTGTCTGTTCTATCACGTCCAAGAAAGTTGGCCACAGCACCTCCATTTTCATGTCGCTGTTGTAAAATGGTGAATGCTCCAATGTATTCATGAAGTCTTTTAGCCTCAAATAGTACTGATTGAAGAAGGTGGGGCTTTCCGCTTCTATAAACTTTTTAAATGCTATGTGAGGTCTGTTCAGCCCTGCAACAAAAAAATCATACATCACAAGAGTCGTGAGTATTTTAGCTTCTCTTAATTGCAATAGAATAAGCCCCAAGTCGTTTTGAACTTTCAAAAACTGTCTTGCCGGAATAACGATTATGACAGAAGCAGGAGAAGTTGAGACCCGAGAAATATCAGCCCCTAAAAAATTTTCTGGGGATGGGTCTTGAAGAATATCTGAGAAATAGTGACTTTCATCGGTATGATTTGTAGTTTCTTCTTGGGTGTCACTCTCAGCAGACGTGCTAGATAATAAAAATTTTGGGAAGCAATTATGAAGTTTTGAGATCCGAAGCTTTAACTCTAACAATTCGTCATCTAAGACTTCAGTTAAAAATATAATAGGTACTTTTCTGGGTATCGAATCTTGATTCATAGTTGTAATTTAGTGGCTTGGTTCGAACTCACTTAACTGTTTGGCTGTGCTCCTAAGATTTGTAATTGAGTCCATGGTTTTGTCAAAATCAATTTTTCCGTCATCTTTGATTTGAAAAATATCATCAAATATCAGAACGCAAGTGCTTTTGCCGAGACGGTTTGCCTGCTTGTAAGAGTGACCGTTAAATACCTTTCTTAACTCCGGTCTGATTTCTCCGCGGAAAGCTTGCGTTTCATTTTTACTATCAGTGGCTAATCGCACAGTGAAGTTAGGAAAATAGGTGTCTGCGTTACTACTTCTTCTTGCCTCAAGTTGGCAGTAAATATCTCGCTTGCTCTCGTCACCTCGGTTCAGCGACCACGTTTTCGGAATCAATGGAAATACACAGGCTAGAAAGCCACCGCCTTGATTTGGAACATGAAAAAAATCGGCTCCTTCTCCAGTCTCATTGAATTTGTTAGTTTCGTTTAGATTCTCGCATAAGGCCCAGAAAAAACCTTGCCAGTTGTGATATGTCCATTCTTTTAGGGGAGTAGTTTTGTAAGCTAAAGTTCGACTTTCGATTATTTCTAACCGATCGGTGAAATCTCTAAAAATTTCATTTTTTATATTTTTTCCTTGTCGCAGAATTTTTAGAAATTTTTTTCGATTAAACGGCGTATATCCAGATTGTTTTACACGATTTGCATTTCCTTCGTCGCCAGTGAAGAAATATATAGGCTTCACCCTCCAATCTAAGTGTTTCTGGTCGTCCCCTTGGGTTTCTTTAAAAATTTTGGAATAATATCTGTTTAGCTGTCCTCCATGGTCGCGGGTAGATGTCTTATCTTCTATTAAAATAAGATAATTCTTTTCATCTGAAATGTTCTCAACTGAAACTAAAATATCAATATTTTTATATTGACGCATCACCTCAATCTTAGCGTGTTTGGAGATATCTTCTAAATCGGCTAACCTAGCCAAGAACTTTCGCGAAACATTGTACAAATCAGCATTAGTTTTTTCAAATTTGGCATCTGCCCAGCTCACTAACCAACATATGAATGCATCTTGTGATAATTCACTTGTCGCAAAATCAAAAAGATTAGGTCGACCATTGGCAATTTTAGGCATATATTTGTTTCCATTGTATAGAATATCAGACAAGTGATTTTGCCTGTCTAAGTTGTCACGTCCTTTATCACCTGTCTAGTTGCTACCTATAAAACAAAAAACCCAATAAAAAAGCCGCCCCGAAGGACGGCTTATTCTATTCAAATTGGTGTTACGCCTAATTCATGACTTTGCCCATTTGCGTAATTCCGTCTTTGATGAGCGCGGAATGATCGGCGGGTTTCATATTTTTACGCATTAGAGCTTCAGCTGTATTCACAGCCATATCGGCGGCTTTGGACTTCACATCCGCCATCGCTTGGGCTTCGGCGTTTTGAATTTTAGCTTCGGCCTGTTGAGCGCGGCGCTCAAGACGATCCGCCAAATCCTTGCGTGACTGAGCCGCCATGTTCTCGGCGTCTATACGGGCCTGCTTGACGATAGACTCGGCCTGTTTCTCGGCTTCTTTTTGCTTACGCTGGAAAGAGGCGAGAAGGGTCTGAGCTTCTTCGCGGAGGCGGCGGGCTTCTTCGAGTTCAACGCGAATTTTATCTGCGCGAGTATCCAGAGCCGAAGCAATTTTTTTGTGAACGCCGAAATATCCCAGCGCGATAAAAAATAGAATGACGGCCAGGAAAACCCAGATGGTTGGACTGCCGGGATCAAAATCAAAATGCATGGTCTGACCCTTCCTAGTTCAGAGCGGATTTAACGGAAGCCAAAGTCGGCTTCTTACCGGTGAGGGCTTCGACAGTGGCCTGCGCCGCTTCGGCCGCTACGGATTCGATATTAGACAGAGCCTTGTTTCGAACGTCGCGAATATGCTTCTCAGCTGATTCCGCTTGCTTCTCAGCCTCTTTGTCTGCTGCGTCCAATTCCGCCTGAATTTCCGCATCAACGGATTGGCGCGTGGCTTCAGCGACATTATGCGCCTTGGCGCGGGCGTCGGACAAAGCCTTTTCGTAATTTCTTTCAGCCTGCTCCGCGTCGGCCTGCATACGGGACGCCGTATCCAGATCATCCGCTATGCGGGAGCTACGCTCTTCGATGGTTTCGCCAATACGCGGAAGGAAAATCCGCGAAAGGAGAAAGTAAAGAAGCGCAAAGCTGAGTAACAGCCAGAAAATCTGGGTGGCGAAATAGGTCGGATCAAACGGCGGGAAGGCCGCTTCTCCTGCGCTGTCAGCGGCTCCTGCCGGAGCTGCTGCGAGCATCATTCCAATACCGATAACACTGGCTGTCATAGCGAGCTTTCAAACAACGTTAAAAGTCGTAACTTAAAGTACGAACATCAAGATTAGAGCAACGGCGAATGAGAAAATGCCGAGGGCTTCTGTCACGGCGAAGCCGAAGATGAGGTTCGAGAACTGACCTTGAGCGGCAGACGGGTTACGCAAAGCGCCTGACAGGTAGTTACCAAAGATGTGGCCAAGACCGATACCGGCGCCGGCCATTCCGAGACAGGCAATTCCTGCACCGATGTATTTTGCTGCTTCTGCTTCCATGATGATCTCCTTAGGAAAAGCGGTTAATTTGCAGTGTTTTTAATGACCGGGGTGAAGCGCATCTGAAAGATACACACAGGTCAAAAGAGCGAAAACGTAAGCCTGAACGAAGGCCACGAGAAATTCAAGGGGGGTCAGCGCCAGTGTCAGCGTGAACGGGACAAGAGCGCCAAGTAATCCGGGGAACATGCCAAAGGCCGTCACCATCATAATGGAGAAGCCGGCAAAGAGTTTTAGCAGGATATGTCCCGCGAGCATATTGGCCCAAAGACGAACAGAAAGGCTGATCGGGCGAGAGAAGAAGGAAATAATCTCTAGCAGCGATACGAATGGCAGGATGGCTATCGGAATGCCTGACGGCCAGAAGATTTTGAGGAATTTAAAGCCGTTTTTATATACGCCATACCCAATCACAAGCGTCATCACCATCATGGCGAGGGTAAAGGTCACGATAATGTGGCTGGTCGTTGTAAAAAAGAACGGAACCATTCCAAGCAAGTTGGCAAAGAGAATAAAGATAAAGAGCGTAAAGACGAAGGGGAAGAACCGCAGACCGTCTTTTCCGGAGGCAGAGCGGATCATATCGGCGACAAATTCATAAGTGACTTCAGCGACAGACTGCGCCCGCGTCGGAACTAAAGAACGCTTATTCGTGGACAGAAGAAGCCACAGCACAACTAGGCCAACTGTAACCAGCATCATCAGGGACGCATTGGTGAAGCTGAGGTCGAAATTGCCGATTTTCAGAGTCGGACCCATTTTGTGGATCTCAAACTGTTTAATCGGATCTAGGGCAAAAATCATCTTGCTTTCCTAATCCGCTTCGGTGTTTTCAACCGGAGCGTCCATACCATCTTTGGCGGCCCGCACGACATTCATAACGCCGGCGCACAGCCCTAAAAATAACCCGACCAGCAAACCGAATGGCGACCATCCTGATAATTTATCGGCAAAATAGCCAAAGGCTGCACCGACCAGGACTGCCGCGGTAAATTCGCTGGCATATTTGAGACCGACCGCCAGGTTGGAAGTGCCTTCGACAAGTTTGGGCTGGTCCGGCTGCGGCTTTTTGGTTCTCAGCTTGTCACCGAGAGCGCTAAGCGCGGCTTTGTCTGCCTCTTGTGTCTGGCGGTTTTGACCTTCTGTCATGACGTTCGTTCTTTGCCCCCATCTATTCGACCCGAAATGCCCCAATGACACTCCAACTCTCCCTTCCGAAAGCGCGCGGAACCTACCCAAGGGGCCTAATTAAGTCAACCGCAGTTGAGAGGTTGTAAGGCATTGTAAAAAAACGATTTTCCAAGAAATGTGCAGAGCGTCTCATATGTCGCATCTTATCTTCCTTAGACTCATGGAAAGAAGAGTGTGCTGGTGTCTTATTCCGCCGCGACAAGCTGCTCCGCCGCGTTCAATTCGATAGAGAGGAGTTGAGAGACGCCCTGTTCGGCCATGGTCACGCCGAAGAGGCGGTCCATCCGGCTCATTGTCACCGGGTTATGGGTAATCGCGATGAATTTGGTGTCGGTGTGTTTCTTCATGTCGTCGAGAAGGTCGCAATAGCGGGACACATTGGCATCGTCGAGCGGCGCATCGACTTCGTCGAGGACGCAGACCGGGGCCGGATTGGACAGGAAGACCGCAAAGATAAGGGCGGTCGCCGTCAGAGCCTGTTCGCCGCCGGAGAGGAGCGACATCGCTTTCAGGGATTTGCCGGGCGGACGGGCCATGACTTCAAGGCCGGCTTCGAGCGGGTCGTCCGATTCGGTCAAAGCGAGCGAGGCTTCGCCGCCGCCAAACAAAGTCGTGAACAAACGTCCGAAGTGACCATTGACGACATCGAAGGCTTTCAAGAGGCGTTCGCGGCCTTCCTGGTTTAGCTCATCAATGCCTTCTCGCAGGCGGGCGATGGCGGCGATCAAATCCTGCCGCTCTTCATTCATAGCCGAGAGGCGTTCTTCTTGCTCTGCCGCTTCTTCGTCGGCGCGCAGGTTAACGCCGCCCATTTTTTCGCGTTCGACGGAGAGGCGGTCGAGTTTTTTCTCGATGTCATTTTCGGACAGGCCGGATTCAGGGGAGAGGTCGCCGAGATGTTGTTTCAGCTCTGATGGCTCACAGGATAGGGTTTCGTTAATGCGCGCCTTGGTTTCTGCGATGCGTTCCTGCGCCGCCGTTTTGCGGGCTTCGGCGCCGGCGCGGGCTTCGCGGGCGGCGGAATGGGCTTGTTCCGCCTCGCGGGCAGCGCTCTCGGCTTCTTTCAATTGAGTCTCGGCTGTGGCCAAAGCGTCTGCCGCGGTGCTGCGGCGCGTTTCCGCGCTTTCAAGTTCAGAGAACAGACGCGCGCGGCGATCTGCAAATTTATCCGGCCCATCTGTGGCGGCGCTCAAAGTGGTTTTGGCGGCAGTTGCCCGGGCTTCCAGCTGAGAGACGCGCTGCGCCGCGGTTGCGGACCGTTTCGCCCAATCGGCGCGCTCTTTTTCCACGGCTTTCAGGCGGGCGGCGCGGGCCTCGGTTTCGTTTTTCAGGCTACGGTAAGTCGCCCCGGCTTCGTCCGCGGCGGCGCGGGCGTCGCTCAGTTTTTCGGATAACGCCTCTTGTTGTTCGGAAACGTCTTCGACCGCGCCGAGACCGTCCAGATTGGCTTGGGCCGCGTCGCGCTGCGCGGTCAGCTCTTTAAGCTCTGAGTCGAGCCGTTCTATCCGGTCTTCCAGATTGCGGCGTTCAGCATTGGCGCGGGCGACATCGGTTTCATATTGCGATAACGCCGCTTGCGCCGCGCGTTCAGCTCGCTCAAGATCGGGTAGGGCCCGCCGTGCAGTCCGGACAGACTCCTGCGCCTCGTTGCGGGCGGCGCGGGCAATTTCGAATGCGCTTTGGTCTGTTTCGACCTTTTGCTCCGCGCTTTCAATTTCGGCCGTGATTTCGGTCAGACGGTTTTGTTGCTTTAGTTTGACGGCAGCAGAAGTCTCTGCGCCGGCGGCCATTTCAAAACCGTCCCAACGGCTGAGTTGTCCGTTTTGCGTGACGAGGCGCTGTCCAGGTTTGAGCTGCGGGGCCAGCGTCGAAATATCCGCGCTGTCGACGACTCCGATTTGAGAGAGCCTTGCGGCCAATTCGCTTGGCGCAGAGACATAGTCGCTGAGCGGGTTCGCTCCGCCCGGCAGCGCCTGATCGGAAACGGACGCGCCGCTCCAGCGTAGCGCGGCGTCTCCCCCAACGGCGGCGTCGAGATCTTCGCCGAGCGCGGCGGCGAGGGCTGTTTCATATCCGGGTTTGGCCTGGCATTGATTGAGGGCAGGCTCAAAGGTTCCGGCCTGGGCGCGGGCGAGCATACGTTCCAGCGCCGTCCGCTCTCCGGAAAGTCCTGATAGCGCCTGCCGGGATTTGGAGAGGGCGTCGCGCGCGGCCTGATCGGTTTCTTCGGCGGCAGTCAGCGCCTTGGCGAGGTTTTGTTCTTCGGCGCGGGCAGCCTCTAATGCGGCGAGAGCGTCTTTGGAGCCAGCGGCAAACAGATTACCTGATGATCCGCCGTCCTTGCTCATGCCCGCAAGACGGTCCTGCGTATTGTCCCGTTCAAGCGTGACGCGTTGCAGACGGCTTTCCGCCTGGGAAAGTTCGCGTTCAGCGGATTCCCGGCGGGCGTTTTGATCCGCGGCCTGACGGGTTAATTCGTTATAATCGGCTTCAAGGGCGGAGCGAGTCTTAATGGCTTCGGAAGCTGCGTCGGCGGCGGCGTCCAAGGCGGCAGACGTATCTGCCACGGCGGACAAGCGATCAAATTCCTCTTTCAACAACTTTTCGGCTTCTTCCGCGTCCTGCACAATTCCGGTTTCGCGTTCCAGATCAGAGGCTAGGTCTTTAATCTGGGCTTCCAGTTTTTGGATTTCGGAACTCGCGGCTTCTTCATCGGCCTCGAGCGCTTCTTTGGCCGCGTTCAAACGCCCCAATACGGCGGCGGCAATGATTTGCTCTTCGCGTTTCGGCTCCAGCAAACCTGCGAGTTCTGTCGCCTGACGGGTCAGCGTCGTGGCTTTGGTTGCCGTATCGGCGACGCGGTTTTCACATTCCGTCGAGGCTTCCGTCGCGGCGGCGAGCGTATCGATCGCGCTGATCCAGCGTTTTAGCCAGAGTAGGGCCTTATATTCGTTTATCTCTCCGGCGAGGCGCTTATAGCGTGTCGCCTGACGGGACTGACGCCGAAGCGATAAGAGCTGCCCTTCAATCTGGCCAATAATGTCGTCGAGCCGATTAAGGTTGGTTTCCGCCGCGCGAAGGCGCAGTTCGGCCTCGTGACGACGTGTGTGAAGACCAGAAATCCCGGCGGCCTCTTCGAGGATGCGGCGGCGATTGGACGGCTTGGCGGCGATCAACTCGCTGATTTGTCCCTGACGAACAAGGGCCGGAGAGTTGGCCCCGGTAGAGGCATCGGCGAAGAGAAGCTGAACATCTTTGGCGCGAACCGTCTTGCCATTGATTTTATATTTCGAGCCGCTGCCTTTGGTAATGACGCGCATAACTTCGAGTATGTCGTCGTCATTGAAAGCGGGCGGAGCAATCCGCGCGCTATTGTCGATAGTAAGTGTGACATGGGCTTGGTTACGGCCGGGGCGGGTTTTGGTACCGTTAAAGATAACGTCATCCATGCCCGCCGCGCGCATGGCTTTGGCGGAATTGGCCCCCATCACCCAGCGTATAGCTTCCAACAGGTTGGATTTTCCGCAGCCATTTGGCCCCACAATCCCGGTTAGGCCGGGCTCAATGTGGAAATCAGTCGGCTCGACGAAGGATTTAAACCCCGCGAGCTTTATCTGATTGAAGACCAAAGACCCCATGAAAGTTACTCAGGAGCTTCTTCTGTTTCCGCCGAGTCTGTTGCCGGAGCGGACTCACCGAGGAGCGGAAGGATTACTTCTTCGATGGATTCGAGCGTGTAGAACGCATCGCCGCTTGGCGCTTTTTTGGTATATTCGCCGTTGACGATAAAGGCTGGTGTGCCTGTTACGCCTGCATCAATCCCGCTCTGAACGATAGCCTGATATTCTTTTTGAATGTCAGGGTTCGTGATGCACTCTGCAAATTCGTCTTCCGACAAGCCGGAGTTTTTCGCTATCCCGACATAAGCTTTGCGGGCGTCACCAGCGCGAGCCATATTCAGGATCTGCTCTTGGTTTTCAAATTGATATTTGATGTTTGTCAGGAATTTGTCATCGCCTGAGCACATGGCGATCATGTGTCCGGCGTCCGCCAAATCTTGCGGCGGTGTTGGGAAGGGTCTGAAAATGTAACGAACCTTACCCGTATCGATATATTTCTTTTTAAGGTCGGGATAGACGGTTTTGCTCCAATTAGAACAATGCGGACAAGTAACGGAGGCGTATTCGACGAGTGTCACCGGGGCGTCTTCGGCGCCGATCCCGTAATCATTGGCTAATTCAAATTGCGACGGGTCGCCCTTGGCAGCCGTTGTTGAGGATGTGTCACCCCCACCACAGGCGATAAGGGAAATAGCGGCGACCCCCCCGACGAGTGCAGTCAGGACGGAGCGACGAAGGGAATCAGGTGTAAACGAATCGGTCATAAGGGAAGTCTCGCAATTTTCAGTGTGATGG
Organism: Litorimonas haliclonae; assembly: GCF_965138505.1. Taxonomy (NCBI): domain Bacteria; kingdom Pseudomonadati; phylum Pseudomonadota; class Alphaproteobacteria; order Maricaulales; family Robiginitomaculaceae; genus Litorimonas; species Litorimonas haliclonae. Next base: position 22,804 of record NZ_CBCSCO010000007.1, read on the forward strand.
CAATAAGGCCTAGGGGGATAAGTCGGAGGATATAAGCCGATTTAGGACGAAACTGTGGAGGATTCACGCATTTTACGCATATTTGTCTCGAAAGCGGGTCAAAAATCGTTTCGTTTGCGTGATATCCACAGGCCGAATTTGTCTTGAACATAAAAAAACGCCCTTCAGAAGAGGGCGCTCTAAGTCTAATTTTTTGGATTTTGGCGTGGGGCCTATTTGTTATGGGCTCCTACGAACCAGGCGTCTTTATCGACGGTGCGGCTTATTTCGGTAAACAAATCTGCCGTATCTTCGTCGCCAATCTCTCCGGCCGCGTCCAGCGCGTCTTTGAGCGAAGCGCCAAACGCCATAAGACGGGAGGTCACTTCATCGACATGCTTGTTCTGGTCAGTGATATCGACAGGGTAGGCGTCGAGGCTCGTGTCCTTGCTAACGGCTTGAACGGAACCGTGCGGCTGTCCGCCAAGAATAACAATTCTTTCGGCAATCATATCAGACGCCTCGCGAATGTGCATGGCAACCTGATCCATCAATTCATGCAATCCGATAAAGCTTGGGCCTTTAAGGGTCCAATGAGCTTGCTTCGTCGCAAAGCTCAAATCCAGCGCAATCGCCAGATTATCCTTCAAGAGTGAGATAGATTTTTCGCGTGCTTCATCATCAAGGCGGTTTACATAGGCTTTAGGCATAATACTCTCCGTACATATTTATAAACTTGCGGCCGCCTTTAGGCGACCTTACGACTTTATTACGATACAATTGGGTGTCTGGTTCCCCCTAAAAGCATTATGTCGCACTTGTGAGGCCGTTAACCTTCATGCTCGTGATGATGCCCTTCTTCGGTTTCGTGAGCGGCGTCTTTTTTCAAAGCGCTTTCAGGCAGGTTTGACTGTCCGGACTCATACATTGAACTGATAAGAGAGACGAGAGTCGTTCCGTCCTGCTTTCCTTTATAGGCTTGGCCACCAACATAAAAAGCGGGGACGCCCTGGACTTCTGCTGCATCGGCGCGTTTTTGGCTTAGTTGAAGGCGCGCCATATTTTCCGGTATGCTGAGGCAGGCGTTGATTTCTTCATCATTATTAAGTCCGACTTGCGCGGCAACCTTGCTGTATTCCTCTTGAACTGTTCCATTTTGCGCTGCCTCGAAAATGGTTTCCTGATTATTCATTTGATATTCAATAGAGGAGAAATACTCCTCTTCCGGCGCGCATTCCGCCATTAAAAACCCGGTGACGGACAACATGGCCGGAGGCGTCGGTAAGGGACGTAGTACAAAGCGCATTTTCCCCGTTTCGATGAGTTCACGTTTTACGACAGGCCATTCATCCTGGAACCACTTGCCGCAATGGCCGCAAGTAACAGAGGCATAAGTGATCATAGTTATGGGGGCGGTGTCAGACCCTATAACATGATCGCCCGGGGCTTCGCTGAACACAAAGTCGACTTCGTCTGTTGGCAATGTTTCTGGGGCGGTTTCTATCGGGTCTTCTGGAATGGGGGTCGATTTTGGAGTCGTTTGCGCAAATGAGCTAACAGTCGTGAGCGCAAAGAGCCCTGTAGCCAAAATGCTTGAGGTCAAGAATAATTTAGACATATCAATTTTCGTCTTTCGTCAGAATTCCGCGCCCTAATCTTTCTAGAGACGCTTTTAGATTTTCGTTTTCAACGGAGTTCAGGCTTTCGCGGAGGCGGAGCGCCTCGCTCGGGCGAAGGCCGCGCTTTGTTTTCACGCTCGCGCCGTCTGTGCGCATTTTAGTTTGAACGACTTTAATCGCTTTGACATGGTCCGGCCCTAAATGCGTATTGAGCCGGTCAATTATTGGCCCACTTGCCGCCATAATAAGAGACGCCGCCGCCCCGGGAGCGGAAATAACTAGCGTGCGTCCGCTTCGCCCAGTTGTAAACCGGACAGGGGAGGAGATTTTGCTCCACCGCTCGCCGACAATTTCAGGCCAGAGGCGGGCGAGGGACAGAGCCGAGGAGCCGCCGCCATATTTTTTGGATAAAGGACGCATGACCCGCGAGACCGCCATTCCGGCAGAAGGCGTGCTGCGAAATTGCGGCCGCGCCCGCTGGCTTTCCAGCCAGCGATTGATTTTTTGTCTGTCTTCGCGCGTGATCGTCATAAGAGTTCCCTTTTCCCCCATTGAAGTCGAGGCGTAAAGTACACACATCAGGGTCTATGATTAAAAGCCGGACAGAAAATAAGTCAGAGCAGGAAATCGAACAGATGCGGGCGGGGCTTCTCGACTGGTATGACGAGGAGGGGCGGACGCTGCCTTGGCGCATTCGGCCCGAAGACCGCAGGGCCGGAAAAACGGCTGACCCTTATGCGGTCTGGCTTTCCGAGATCATGTTGCAGCAAACCACGGTTCCGCATGGCACGCCCTATTGGCACAAATTTCTTGAGGCGTTTCCGACCGTTATCGATCTGGCCAATGCGGAACGCGAAACTGTTTTAAACATGTGGGCGGGGCTCGGCTATTATGCCCGCGCGAGGAACCTGCACAAATGCGCTCAAATTATTCGCGACGACTATGACGGCGCTTTTCCGAAAACAGAGGCGGCGTTGTTAAAGCTCCCCGGCATTGGTCCCTATACAGCGGCGACGATTGCCGCGATATGTTTTGATCAAGCGACCAATATTGTCGACGGGAATGTGGAGCGGGTCATCAGCCGCATTTTCAAAATCGAAGAACCTCTGCCAGAAGCAAGGCAGCCTTTGCGTCTTTTGGCCGGGACGCTGGCAGACCCCCGGCGCGCCGGTGATTACGGGCAGGCCGTGATGGATCTCGGCGCCACCATTTGTACGCCGCGGTCTCCTAATTGCCCAGATTGCCCGTGGGATAACTATTGTTTGGCCAAGGCAAACGGCCATCCGGAGGCGTATCCCAAAAAGTCGGTTAAAAAACCCAAACCCATTCGATACGGAGCGGCGTTTGTCGCGCTCCATGACGGCGAAGTCCTTTTGGAAACGCGTCCGGACAAAGGCCTTCTTGGCGGTATGGCGGGTCTGCCGGGCAGTGAGTGGACGGCTGAGCCGTTGAAGAATCCGCTGGAAGCGGCTCCTTTTGAGGGGGACTGGGTCAAATCAGATAATGAGGTGAAACATGTTTTCACGCATTTTGAGCTACGGCTCGATGTCTATAAAGCCGAGTTTGAAACCCGCCCTGACAGCAATCAGGCTTGGGCAGATGATTACCTGCTCGCCGGATTGCCGACCGTGTTTAAAAAAGCGCTTAAAACGGTGCAGTTCTGACTGTTTGAAAAGAGGGCGTTTTATTCGCTTTTCCCCATTGGGTTTTTATAATGTTGGAAATCACGGAGGACGGCCTCCCTCATCTTGAGAAGAATGTCCGGGACGGCCCGGCTTGATTTGAAGAGGAGGGGCTATGCCCTGGTTCTATCTTTTTATCGCGGGTCTTCTGGAAATCGTTTGGGCCTATTCGATGAAGCAGTCAGAAGGCTTCACGCGCACAATTCCTACGATCATTACACTGATTGCGATGTTAGGCAGTTTTTGGCTTTTGGCGCTGGCCATGCGGACAATTCCGCTCGGCACGGCTTATGTCATATGGACAGGCATCGGTGCGGTCGGGGCATTTATATTGGGAATTATATTGTTGTCTGAGCCTGTGAATGCGGCGCGGATATTGGCGGCGCTGCTTATCATTTCCGGTTTGATTCTTATGAAAGTTTCTAGCGCTTAGCTTCGACCCCTTCCAAGGGGAGGCGGAGCAACGCTGGAAAGGCATGTTGCTCCGTCCATGTTTATGGCGTCAGCCTTAAACGGGCGTTGGTTTTAACGTCCCGGCCATTGTCGCGCGGATTTCATCGCGAATGGCGTCAATCGGGGTGAGGCCTTCTTCGCTATGGTAATGCCAATAGGTCCAGCCATTACAGCTCGGCGCGTTTTGAACGCGGGCGCCGACTTGGTGGATGGATCCGGAGAAATCACCGACCAGAAGCGAGCCGTCCGCCCGAATTTTTGCGTTAACATGACCTGTGCTGTTGTGGAGGAACATCCCCGGCGACAGAAAACCTTGCTCTATCAGGCGGCCAAACGGGACGCGCGGCGCGGAGCGCTTTGAGGCTGTGACTTGAATATCCGTGCCTGCGCCTTTTTTGATTTTATCGATCCGTTTTTGCGCGTGGAGAATATATTCTTCTTCCATTTCAAAGCCAATAAAGTGACGCCCAAGCTTTTTCGCAACCGCGCCCGTTGTGCCTGTGCCAAAGAACGGATCTACGACGACATCGCCGGGGTTGGTCGTCGAGAGGAGGACGCGGTGAAGCAGGCTTTCCGGCTTTTGCGTTGGATGGGCTTTCTTGCCGTCGCTTTTCTTCAAGCGTTCCTTGCCTGTGCAAATCGGCAAAACCCAGTCATTGCGCATTTGAACGCCGTCATTGAGCATTTTCATTGCGTCGTAGTTAAAGGTCGGCTTGGCGTCCTCGGTCTTGGTCGCCCAGATGAGGGTTTCGGTCGCATTGGTAAATCGCGTGCCGCGAAAATTCGGCATAGGGTTGGATTTGCGCCAGATAATATCGTTCTGAACCCAGAATTGCTGGTCTTGCAATACGGTGCCGACGCGGAAAATATTGTGATAGCTGCCGATGACCCAGAGCGCGCCGTTCGGTTTTAGGATGCGCCGCGCTGCTTTCAGCCAGTCATGGGTAAACAAGTCATAGGCGTCCATCGTGTCGAACTGATCCCAGTCCTCAGTTACGCCGTTAACGACAGAATTGTCCGGGCGCGAGAGATCGCCGCCAAGCTGCAAATTATAGGGCGGGTCGGCGAAAATAAGATCCACGGATTCTGCGGGCAGGGCATTCATTCCCTCAATACAGTCCCCCTGCATGATGCGGCCAAGTGGCAAGGGCGGCATGTCCACAGAATCAAGGTCGGACACCAGTCGCAAATGTGGGTGCGGATTATCGGAAGTCGGGGAAGTCGCCATGTCTAAAATCGGTCTCTTGGTTAGTGCGGGCCACATCCCCGCTTTTGTGAATTGGAAGAGACCTTTTTGCTGATTCGGTTACCAAGCTCTTAAACCATTGATTAAACTTAGTTTTTAAGGTTTTGTTAGGGGGTCTTACCGAGCGGTTAATATCCACAGGGTCACAAGCCCGAGAGCGTCCGGATTTTCCGTTGAACCGTCTCGTTAATGGCCGTATCGACTGCGCTCCTGATTAGAAAAAGAAGTGCCCGATTATGACTTTGCTGTTTGACCAAACTGCCCCCCGTAGAAAAGCTAAAGCCGTTCCGTCTCTTCCAGAGAATTACGCGCCGCATCCAACCTCTGAGCGTTGGACGCGCGAGGCCGTCGACGCGCTCTTCGCAAAACCGTTCATGGATTTGATATTGGAAGCGCAAACCGTTCACCGCGCCCACCACGCGCCGAACGAAGTCCAGATGTCCCAGCTTCTCTCTATCAAGACAGGCGGCTGCGCCGAGGATTGCGGATATTGCAATCAGTCCGCCCATTTCGACACGGGTCTGAAGGCCGAGAAACTTATCGACGCAGAGGTCGTGATTGAGGCCGCGAAAAAGGCCAAGGCCGGCGGGGCTGGCCGTTTCTGCATGGGCGCGGCTTGGCGGGAGCCGAAAGACCGAGATATGGACGCGCTCTGCGATATGGTGTCCGAGGTCAAATCCATGGGGATGGAGACCTGTATGACGCTGGGTATGCTATCCCCGGCCCAGGCAGAGCGGCTCAAGACATCCGGTCTCGACTATTATAATCACAATATCGACACCTCGCCCGAAGATTATGAGCGGGTGATTTCGACCCGTACATTCGAAGACCGTCTCCATACACTCAACCTCGTGCGCGAGAGCGGGATGAAGGTCTGTTGCGGCGGGATTGTCGGGATGGGCGAAACCGCCGAAGATCATGTCGGACTTTTGTTGGCGCTTGCCAATCTTGATCCGGCGCCGGAATCCGTGCCAATCAATGCGCTTGTGCCCGTTCCGAACACGCCGCTCGGCGATAGCGAACCCGTTCACCCCATCGATTTCGCCCGCATGATTGCCGTCGCCCGCATCATGATGCCGGAAAGCTATGTCCGCTTATCCGCAGGACGGGAGACCATGACGGATGAAGCGCAGGCGCTCTGTTTCCTTGCCGGAGCAAATTCCATATTTGTCGGCGAAACTCTGCTGACCACAGACAATCCGAGCGAAACTGAGGACCGTCTTTTATTTGATCGTTTGGGAATACAGCCGGAAAGCTAATGCACGCTATCGGAACGGGCCTCGTGAAGCGGTGTGCAATGTTCTGCGGTTTGGCTTGTGGATAGCTGAGTAATCTGCACTCTGGGCGCCTCAATAAATATCTCGGCCTCTGCGCAAATTAGGCCGTATTCCGCTGCTGCCTCGCATGCGGCCTTGGTTTTCGAATTGCCTTGAAGCCAGAGAAGGTGGGCGCGGCAGAGCGATATCTGATTTGCCTGAGCCGCCGAGAGGGCCGCGACAAGGCTCACCTCATCGGCCGTAAGGCGCATTGTTCCGGATTCCGAGAGCAGAATTTTTCTTTTTCCGTTCTCGCCAAGGCTTCGGCAAAAGCCCGCTAGCGCTTTCATCGCCAATAAACCCTCTGTCATCTCATCGGGAGACCTAAGGCCTGCCGCATTTTGGTTGAAGGCCTTGTGAAACCCTCCGCGTAATGTCCGGCATCCTCCGCACCCCGCCGCCATGGCCCGAAAGCCCCAGAGCGCAAACCCACCGCCAAATCCAAGATCGGTGATGAAGGTGTTTTCTAGGAAGGGAGACATAGACAGACCTGCAATTAAGAATAACTCGCAAATATGAGATACACTATTGAGACTTATTCGCAAGTAGAAAATTGGATTTTCGAAGATTGGCAGGTCGCAGGGCTCATTATTAAAGAAGAAAGCCATCTCTCGCTATCTGAAAAAATTTTCTGTATTAAAAGCCATGAGCGAGACTCGCAAAACCATTGAACAACTCTCGGCCTTGGCGCAGGAAACCCGCTTTGCGGTGTTTCAGACTCTGATGCGGGCAGGGGAGTCTGGGCTTCCGGCCGGGGCAATCGCAGAAACGCTAAAGGTCGCGCCGAATACGCTGTCGAGCCATCTGGCCATTTTAAACCGCGCAGATTTGACGACTGTTACGCGGGAGGGGCGGTCGCTCATATATAAGGCCCGAATTGACGGGGTGAACGATCTGCTCTCAAGCCTCGTCGAAGATTGCTGCGATGGTCATCCCGAGGTCTGCGTCACCCTTGCGAAGCTTTCAGACAAAACCTGCTAAAAAATCATTACGATATTTCGACAACTATTGAAATGAAGTGGTTTTAAGGTTAGGTGGCTCTCAAATGAAAGTGAGTCGGCATGAGTGTTTTTGATCGGTATTTGTCTGTCTGGGTGGCGCTGTGTATCGCGGCAGGCATTCTGCTAGGGAAAGTCTTGCCGGGCGTGTTTCAGGCCTTGGCGGCGATGGAATATGCCAGTGTGAACCTTCCCGTTGCGATTTTGATTTGGGCTATGGTTTGGCCAATGATGATTGGCGTCGATTTTGCCAGTTTGAAGAAAATGGGAGACAAGCCGAAGGGCCTCGTGATCACAATTGTGGTGAACTGGCTCATAAAGCCTTTCACGATGGCGGCTCTAGGCGTTCTATTTTTCAAGTTCGTCTTTGCTGATCTAATCCCGCCTGCCGAGGCCGAAGGCTATATCGCGGGGCTGATCTTGCTAGGCGCGGCGCCTTGCACGGCAATGGTCTTTATCTGGTCCCAACTTACCAAAGGAGACCCGACTTACACGCTCGCGCAGGTGAGCGTGAATGACGCGATCATGGTCGTTGCCTTTGCGCCGATTGTGGCGTTTCTGCTCGGCGTGACGGATATTGTCGTGCCGTGGGATACGCTGGTTCTCTCGGCCATACTTTATGTGGCGATCCCTCTGGCCGCCGGAATGGCGGCGAGGGCAGTGTTGCTGCGCAAAGGCGGCGAGAAAGCGGTCGAAGATTTTATCGCGAAAATCAAACCTGCTTCGATATTGGGTCTTTTGGCGACGGTTATTTTGCTCTTTGGGTTTCAGGGAAATACCATTCTCGCGCGTCCTTTGATCATTGTGCTGATTGCCGTGCCAATCCTCATTCAATCCTACGCCATTTTCGCTGTGGCTTACGGCGCGGCCTGGCTTTGGAAAGTGCCTCATAATATTGCGGCGCCCTGCGCTTTAATCGGAACGTCCAACTTTTTTGAGCTCGCCGTTGCGGTGGCGATCAGCGTGTTCGGTCTCTCCTCCGGCGCGGCGCTTGCGACAGTGGTCGGCGTGCTGGTCGAGGTTCCCGTCATGCTGTCGCTCGTTGCAATTGCCAACAGAACCCGATCCAGATTTCCGGCCTAAGGACAGAGCCCATGATCGTTATTCATCATAACCCGGATTGCGCCACCTCGCGCAATGTTCTCGGCATCATTCGCGCCTCTGGCTATGATCCGGTGGTCATTGAGTATCTGAAAGAGGGGTGGACAAAACCACAGCTCTTGGCGCTTTTCGCCGCGGCGGACCTCACGCCGAAAACGGCTCTACGAACGACCAAATCACCGGCCAAAGAGCTTGGATTGCTCGAAGAAAATGTGGATGAAGAGGAAATTCTCGCGCAAATGCTAGAGCATCCCGTCCTTGTTAATCGCCCTATTGTTTGCTCGCCCAAAGGCGTGAAACTCTGCCGCCCCAGTGAGGCCGTTTTGGAGGTCCTCGAAAGCAAGCCGGCCTCGCCCTATTACAAAGAGGACGGAGACCTTTTAGATTTGGGCGATAAGTCTTAGGGGCTATCGGCCCTTACATCGCCTCCCGATCATGAGGAATATTCAGGTCGAGGGACGGGCGCACCGGCACGATGCGGTTCGGATTGACCATGTCGTGACTGCCGTAATAATGCTTCATAATATGATCAAAAACGATCGTTTTGCTGACGCCGGGCCACTGATAAAGCTCGCGTGTATAGGGCCAGAGATTTGGATAGTCGGAAATTCGCCGTTTGGAACATTTGAAATGAATGGCGTAAACACGGTCAAAGCGAATGAGTGTTGTGAAGAGCCGCCAATCCGCCTCTGTAATTGTGTCGCCGCAAAGATAGCGGTTTCTGGATAGAATGCTGTCGAGCCAATCCAATGTCTCAAACAAAGGCTCTACGGCTTCGTCATACGCATCTTGCGTTGTTGCAAAGCCCGCCTTGTAAACGCCGTTATTGACGGTTTCATAAACGCGCTCATTTATCTTGTCGATTTCAGAGCGAAGCCTTTCAGGATAGAAATCCGGTCCCGTCGCGCCGATATCGTCGAAAGCGCTGTTGAACATGCGGATAATATCTGCGGATTCATTGGAGACGATCGTATCGTTTTCCTTGTCCCACAGCGTCGGCGTCGTGACATGTCCAGTGTAGTCGGATTTGGCCCGGGTATAAAGTTGGTGAAGATAACGGTGACCCAGCGGATCAGGCTGGGTGTGTTCGTCCTGCCGAAAGGTCCATCCGGTCGAGCCCATGAACCAATGCACGGCAGAGACGGAAATCATCTCTTCCAATCCCTTCAGAGTGCGGAAAATCATGGTGCGATTTGCCCAAGGGCAGGCGTGGCTAATATAGAGATGGTAACGGCCGGCCTCGGCCTTGAAACCGCCCTTGCCCTTTGGCCCCGCCGAGCCGTCTTTCGTTATCCAGTTCCGAAAAACGGCGTCTTCGCGTTCAAATTTGCCGCCTGACTTTTCCGTATCGTACCATTTGTCCTGCCAAAATCCGTCAACCAATAGGCCCATGACTCATCTCTCATTTTTATATAATGAACTCCAGAAAAGGAATGATTTGAAACGGAAGCAGTTCCAATATTATCTATCCACCCGAAAGACGGACCAGCCGGTTCTCTGAACCAGACGCTCAAGCGCGTTCATGCCGAGTTGTGAATTACCCTGGTCATTTAGTCCCGGCGACCACACCGCGATAGAGGCGATGCCCGGCGCCACGGCCAAAATGCCGCCGCCGACGCCAGATTTGCCGGGCAGGCCGACGCGATAGGCGAATTCGCCTGATCCGTCATAATGGCCGCACATCATCATGAGGGCGAGAATACGCCGCGTCCGCTGGCGCGAAATAATCGTGTCTGTTGTATTGGGGTGACGCCGCCCGCCGCACATTAGATACCGACCCGCCATAGCCAATTGTCGGCAGCTCATAGAAAGCGCGCAGAAGTGGAAATATGTACCTAAAGTTTCTTCGACCGGGTTATGAATATTTTCAAAAGCGCGCATATAATTGCCGAGGGCCAGATTACGAAATCCGGTATCGTGTTCGCATTTGGCGACCTTTTCATCGATCATAATGCTCTCGTCCCCCGTTACCATTTGCATAAAACGGATAAACTCGCCGAGCGCTTCTCGCGGCTCGTAGTTCGCCAGCAGGACATCGGCGACAATAATCGCGCCGGAATTAATAAACGGATTGCGCGGAATGCCTTGCTCTGACTCCAGCTGCACAATGGAGTTAAACGGACTGCCGGATGGCTCCCGGCCCACTCTCGACCAAAGCGTATCGCCGACCGCGCCAAGCGCCATGGTCAGCGTGAAAACCTTCGTGATACTCTGTATGGAAAAGGGCGTATCGGCGTCTCCGGCCGTGTAGCATTTGCCCTCATGATCTATAATAGTCATGCCAAATTGCGTCGGCGAAACCGACGCTAAGGTTGGAATGTAATCTGCGACTTTGCCGCGCCGGTGCTCCTGCGCCATCTCGGCGGTGATTTCCTCTACGATAGTCTGTAAATCATCTGGCGTCATTAAAAGGTCGACTTTGGGTGGCGGTTCATGAGCTACAGCCGAGGCTATAGCGGTCTATTAGCAAAAGCGGCGAGAGACAAATCGTTCCCCCACCGCCGCTATTATAGAAATTAGCCGGCCTTAACGTCGGCAATCCATTGATCAACCCGGCGCTCCAATACGCTCAGCGGCATAGCGCCCCCGCCGAGAATCGCGTCATGGAAACCCGGAAGGTTAAATTTATCGCCCAGCTCTTGCTCGGCGTTGCGGCGAAGCTCCTGAATTTTGATCATCCCGATTTTATATCCGGTCGCCTGTCCGGGCAGTGTCATATAGCGGCGGACTTCGGATTGCGCCTGCGCTTCAGTGATGGCTGAATTTTCCAAGAAATACGCGACCGCTTCTTCTTCTGACCAGCCTTTAGAATGTAGGCCAGTATCGACGACGAGGCGAATAGCGCGCCAGATTTCTGATCCCAAGCGGCCAAAATCAGAATAGGGGTCTTCATATGTGCCCTCAAATTCTGTTGCCAGCTTTTCCGAATACAAACCCCATCCTTCGGAATAGGCGTTAAAACCGGCTTGTGTCCGAAATGTCGGTACGCTCGTTAATTCCTGCGCGATAGAGATCTGCATATGATGGCCCGGCAGTCCTTCGTGATAGGCAATCACTTCAAGCTCTCTTTTTGGCATGGCCTTCATATCGGAGAGATGAGCGTAATATATACCTGGACGTGAGCCATCGGGCGTGCCCGGTCTGTAATGCTGAGCGGCGCCGTCTTGCTCGCGGAACGCCTCGACGCGTTTCACTTCAAGATTGGCCTTGGGCAGAATTCCAAAATAATTTGGAAGTTCCTCTTCAATGCGCTCAATCGCGGCAGTCGAGTCCGCGATATAGGCGAGGCGGCCTTCATCCGTATCCGGATAGTAATATTTTTCGTTATCTTTATTGTCCCGAAGTTCGGCGAAAAACTCTTGAAGGTCACCGGTAAAGCCGACCTCATCTTTAATTTTAATCATTTCGGAGCGCAGACGCGCGACTTCATCAAGGCCAATTTGGTGGATTTCATCCGCCGTCAGGTCGGTTGTTGTGTGACTGGCCAGTCTCTCATTGTAATAGGCTTCGCCGTTTGGCAGAGCGCCAACGCCCGCGCCGACGTCCGGCGTGTTTGGCATATCCTCTTTCTGCCACGCGATCAGATTTTCATAGGCCGGCATCCAGTCTTCGATAAGGGCTGTTTGCGCCGCTTCTCTCAGGCTTTCCGCTTTGGCATCATCAATCTCGCCGGCCTCGACCAAGGCACTTATTTTAGACTGGGCATCGGCCCAAATGGCGCTGTCTTCACCCTCATCAAAGGGCGCGCCCGTGATGATCTTTTGCGCGGAATCAATAACCGATTCAAACGCAAAGCGAGGAGGGCGAACACCTGTCTGCGCATTGGCTTTCGACCGGACAATCATCTGTTCAATAGCGCGGCCTGTTTCAGAAATACGGCTGATATAGGCTTCCATATCAGAGGCGTTGTCTACTCGGTGTACGGAAATCAAAAATGACGGAGGGAAGGTATGGATTGCGCCCATTTGCTCGAAAATATACTCATTCGTCTGAAACTCATTTTCGGCCATAGCGGCTTGATATTGATAATCCCAAATATCCCATGAGATTTGCGCCTCAGGCGTCAGTTTGTCATAATCAAACTCACTTTTCATTTCTTCAACCGTCGCTTTTCGCCAGGCTAGCTGCTCATCCGCCGCCTCTTGAGACATATCATCCATTTGGCCGTAATTTGTTTTCCGCCCGAGGAAAGATTGCTGGATAGGGCTAAAGGCAATCTCTTCTTCAAATTTCTCTTCAAACCAAGCGTTTAACCGAGCTGTTTCGGCCGCGATCTCATCCGCAGTTGGTTCTGCCGTTTCAGCTGCCGCAGGCGGCTCTTCCGGCGCGGGGGAGGACGGGGAACAGGCCGCCATGGCGCTGGACGCCAAGAGCATCATGAGAAATTGGCAGGACGATTTTTTAGGGGAAAATTGAGGGGTAAAACGCATTGAGTCTCTCCGTAAACTTTGAAAAGCAGGCTTTACGAAAGCAGGGGGAGAGTCAAGTTCTAGGCAAAGGTAAGGCTTAGTGATATAAAGGAATTTTTGAAGCTCATTAAGACCTCAAACCTTATCTTCCGCGAACTCTTGTAATAGGTGCGCGTAGCCTTCGCCTTCTTTCCAATAAGGCGTGATCTGGACGAGGGTCATGAAGACGCCTTGGTCGATTAGGGATTTTGGCGGGGCGGTGCCGAAACGCAGGTCATGATATTGGAGCCAGAAGGTAAAATGCTGCGCGATGCGGCCTGACAGAGCTTTTTTCTCGCCTTCGTCAAAGGTCAGATGCCCGTCCTTGTGGAGTTTTGAGAGGAGGGAGTAAGCGGTGCGTTCTTTCAGAGCGAGGATATTGGCAAATTTCGTCTGGAGTTCCGGGATGCGCCCAATCAGTTCGGCCTGATTACGATAGAAAAAGCGGAAGTCGAAAATTTCTTCGAAGATGATGTAAAGATAGACCCAATTATCTTCGATGCTGAGGGGCGCATTGATTGGCGCGCTCAGGACAAGGCGGATTTCTTCCTCGAAATCGGCAAAGAGCTGGACGATAATTTCGTCCTTGCCTTTGTAATGATAATAAAGATTGCCCGGGCTGATGCCCATGACAGAGGCAATATCCACTGAAGAGATAGAGCTTTCGCCTTCATTGTTGAACAGCTCCAGCGCAGTGGCGAGAATTTTTGTTTTCGTGGCGCTGCGCTCGACCATTTGAAGAAAAGTCTAATCAGACTTTTTTGTCGGAGCTGTCTTGGCGGCATCTTTTTTCGTTGTCGCGCGCGGTTTGGTCGAAGCCTTTTTTGCGGCACTTGATGTTTTGGGGCTAGCTTTTTTTGCCGCTGGCTTCTTTGCACTTGTGCGCTGGGTCGTTGTTTTCTTGCGAGTTGAAGTGGTTTTCTTGGCCGTGGTTTTTTGCTGTTGCTTCAACAGGCCGTCGAGTTTGGCGTTGAGCTCGGCGACTTGCGCTTCCAGATCAGAGACGCGATCCGATTTTCCGCCGGAGAGTCTTTCTCGCATGGATTTGATGCGGTCATTTAAATCAAAGTCACGGAGGCCGGACTTTTCGACCATTTCCTTGCCTTTATATTCCACGACCTTTTCAAGCATTTCGCCTTTTTGAACGAGGTCTTCGAAAACTTCCGATGATTTGCCGGAGAGTTCGCCTACGGCGCCTTTGGCTTCGGTTAGTGCGCGTCCATAGGCGCCAATACCGGCCAGCCAGATACGGCGGGCTGTATCCGTTGTTTTCTTATCGTCTTTTTCTTTTTTGACCATGATGCGCTCCGGTTAAGTGGCGGGGACGGGGCTGACGTCGTGCTTATGATTAAACGCTGCGGCGACGGACGGCAAGAGCATGGGGTTAACATGCGGGCAGGGCACTTCGGGTTCACCGAAGAAGTCGCGGATCATCTCGACGGTTTCATCCCGGCGGGTAAGCAGGAAGAGATGTCCTGCGCCTTCAATAATTTTCAGACGGGAATCTTTCAGGGCGTAATTCAAAATATGGCCGTTCACGACGGGCACTATATGATCTTTCTCGCCCATAATCACGAGCGTTCGCGCGCGGATGCGGCGAATAAAGGGCAGAGAAGACCACCCCGCCATAGCGCTGAGCTGGAACAGGTAACCTTTAACGGAGGGCGGTACCATATTGATGGAGAAATCACGCACGCCTTCTCCGGCTGCGTCGCCGTAAAGCGCTTCGAAGTTTTTGGCGAGAAAATCGCGGTCAATATAACGCTTGGGCGAAATCATCTTGGACAAAGCTTTGGGTTTGCCCGGCACCATGGTGGAGCCGGTCGTCGTCGCGCAAAGCACCAGATTTCGAACCATGCGCTTATACTGCCAGGCAAATTGCTGGGCCGGACCGCCGCCCCAGGAGACGCCTAGCACATCAACTTTGGTATAACGGTTTTCGATCAGGATTTGCTTGGCAGCCTTGGCTACCCACCATGGGCGGTAAGGAAAACTCGGATCAGGCGATCCGCCGACGCCCGGCATATCGAATGTAATGATATCCCGACCGGTAAATGTATCGGCAAAAGCTTGTGCAATCTCGAGATTGGCACCGATTCCATTGAAAAAGAGCAGGGGCGTGCGTTTGCCGCGGCCTTTATCTGTTCCCTTCCATATGGCCGTACGAAGTGTCTGATTGCCGACTTTTGAATAAAAGATACGCGGCAAGTTCGGATGGTAGTCCGTTGCGACAGAAGGAGGGCCGGGATTAATCGCCTCGGCCTTTTTGGAGCTAGCGCTCTTTGGCATATCTGTCATCTTTCCCGCAGTAGGTTTTCAGCCCTCTGCAATTATCTGGTGCGAATCAGCTCCCACATTCCATTCTGATTCTTAATATTCTCTATGCTTTAAAGTGGTGGCGGTCAGGCCCTCTGTAAAGCGCCTGACTGTGAATGGCCGCTATCCAGCCAATGCATTAAGTAAAGACATACTCTCCTGGCGCCTGGCTAAGCGGAGGGAAGGCTTTATTTCCGAGTGATTTAGGCGCGGCTTTCATCTCGCCGGAGCGCTCTGACAGCCATTTATCCCAACGGAGCCACCAGCTCTCGGAAACCGATTCCGCGGCCTCCAGCCAGCGGTCGGCGCGGGCCGGGTGATCCGAATTGATGAAATATTGCGCCTTCGGATTGCCGGGCGGGTTAAGCAGAGACTGCAAATGGCCCGAGTTTGACAGGACGAAGTCTACTTCGCCGCCAAACAGGCGGATATTGCGGTAACAGGCCTTCCACGGCGTAATATGGTCGGTAATTCCGGCCACCATGAAACAATCCTGCGACACGGCGCCCAGATCGATCTCATGACCGAGGAAATGGATATCTTTGTCGGGCCGGAAACGGCGGTCCTGGAAAATATCCAGATAGTCGGAATGAAGCTGCGACGGCAGGTTCGTGCCGTCATTATTCCAGTACAGCACGTCAAAGGGCGGCGGGCTTTCCCCGAGCAGATAATTATTGACGACATAATTCCAGATCAGATCGTTGGGGCGCATCCAGGCAAAGCTCCGGCCAAGCTCTTCGCCGGTCAATATGCCTTTGCGTTTGGAATGTTTGCGCGCGGCTTCAATTGCGCCGTCCGTGACGAACAAGCCAATTTCGGAATCCGATTTTTTGCCGTCGAGCACGCTGACCATGACCGTAAAGGCATTGACGCGGTTATCGCCGCGCGCTGCAAGTTCGGAGAGGAACAGCGCCATGGTAATGCCGCCGGAGCAGGCGCCGCTGACATTCAGGCGCGGGCTGCGGGAGATCTTCTTCACGGCGTCAGAGGCTTCGATAAGTGCCGCGACATATTCTTCGAGACCCCAATGGGCGTGCTGACGTCCCGGATTGCGCCAGGACACCGCAAAGACCTGATAGCCGCGAGAGGTCAGAAACCGCACCATGGACTTATCCGGCGCCAGATCGAGCGCGTAAAATTTATTGATCTGCGGCGGGATGATCATCAATGGTATCTTGTGGACCTGTTCGGTCTTGGGTTGATACTGAATGACCTCGAGCATTTCGGTTTTATAAACCACCGCGCCTTTGGAATTGGCGAGGTTTTCACCGACCTTGAACGGACGGCCATCGACTTGGCTTGGCATGCCGCCATTATTGCGAAGGTCGTCATAGGCGTTTTGCAAGCCCTTAAAGAGCGATCCGCCGCCTGTTTCGAACAGGCGTTTCATCGCTGTCGGGTTGCCGAGGAGCGTATTGGTCGGCGCCAGCGCATCGGTGAGCATATCCGTGACAAAACGGGCGCGGGTCTGATCGGCCGGGTGCATGCGGGAGTCGTCAATCCAGCCGTTAAGCTCGCGCTTCATGGCCAGCCAGCTCTGCAGGCCGCGTTTATAAAGCGGATTAGTCTGCCATGTCGGATCTTGGAAACGGCGATCTTTGGGGTGAGGCGTCAGCTCCGAGGAGCCTTTGGCGATATCCAGAAGCTCTCCGGCATAATTTTTGACGTGTTTGGCAAAAGGCTTCGGCTGCTTCGCCATATATCCGGCCATCATGCCGAGAGATTTGACCACTTCACTACGCCGAAACCCGACAAGCGAGTTCACAGCCGTGGTATTCTCAGCCGCCTGTTTCCCGATTTTCTCTTTTTTAGGTGCCATGAAAATTATCCCCGATATGATTTATATCAACACTAGACAGGCTGATGTCATCTGGCAATCACGCAATAAAATCCCCTAAGGCATAAAAAAACGGTGTATCCCGAGAGAGAGTGGGATGCACCGCCTTATAAGCAACTTAAGGGGGCGCTTAAGCAGCTTTTGTATCCGCTTTGACTTCGACTTCCTTGGTCTCTGTCTTGACGACAGCGTCTTCTGACGGCGTTGTTTTAACTGTTTTCTCTGTCTTCATTTTGACAGCCTTCTTCGGCTTAGCCGTCTTTGTAGACAAAGCAGAAATTTTCTTATTCAAAGCGGCGATTTCGGCTTCGAGTTCTTCTACGCGATCATTGGCAGAGAAAGGCAGGATTTTTGAAGGAACGAAAGAACGGACTTTTCCGGATGTTTCTTCATAAGTTTCAACAACAGTGCCTTGGGCATCTTTGGCCAATTTACCAGCCTGTTTTTCGATTTTTTCGCCTTTTACAACGAGATCACCAAAAAACTCTTCGCCTTGGGCGCGGGCTTTGTCAGCGGCTGTACGGACTTGCTCTGTACGCATTTTAGCACGCTCATAAGCAGCGCCGTAAAGACCGACATAGGCCAAAACGCCTTTGCGCAGCATGGCTGTTGTGCGTTGAGTGCGTGACTCAACGGCGTTAGCTGTCTTGGAAGCTGTTTTCTTTGCAGACTTTACAGTTTTCTTCGCAGACGTTTTCGCCGCCGCATTTTTCTTTGCAATCGTTTTCTTTGCTGGTTTTGTCTTGGCAGTGGCCATGATAAAATTCCTCTTTCAGTTTGGCCTACGTAATTCGCAGGCGTTTATTCAATGATTGCAAGATAAGGAGAATAATTAGAAAGCGCATCCTAATCGTCGCGAAGCGGACTTTCAGGGAAGATTCGGCTTAAATCATGCCGCCCCTCTATTTTTATCATGGCGTAAATAGCTGTAATTCCCGCCAGAAACAAAAAACTATAACAAAAACAACAGATTGTGTAATTTTACGATCATTCACAACAGTTTCTTGACAGTTTTGCAACAAAGGTGTAATAAAAGTGTCATAGAGGTTAGGCTAACGATGTGTAGGCCAACGGCGCATGTTTGCAGTCTAAATATACGTTGGTGATGTTCAAAAAGGAGATCACCATGAGAAACATCCTAATATCCACATTCTTCGTGGCGTCGATGAGCGCCGTCCCCGCATTTGCAAGTGATTTTGGCGATCAAAATATCGTCAACTCTCAGGCAGACCAAAATATGCAGCTATGCATGGGGTCGGACATTGATGCCGCGACCAGTAAAACCATTCGTGCGTGCACGAAGGCATATAAAGCCTCCATTCCGAATTATGATGTGAAATCAGATATTCTGACGCGGCGCGGCTGGTTGCAACTTTCAGCCAAAAACTATGATCGGGCTTCCCGAGATTTCAAATCCGCCGCTAAGCTCAATAGCGTCAACGAAATTGCGTATCTCGGCGAAGGCTTTGCTGCGATGTTGCAAGCGGACTATGCGACAGCAATCGCTTATTTTAATGATTGCATGACACATAACGAAGCCGCGCCGCTCGCCTATTATGGTCTGGGCATGACAAAAGAACTTACCGGAGATAAATCCGGCGCCTTTGAAGCTTATTCTAAAGCGGCCAAGCTACGACCTGACTGGCAGGCGCCACAGGAAGAGCTCTCCCGCATCAGGGCCTGAATTTAATACCCATTATAAAGAGAGTTAAATTACAGCCAGCCGGTTCACCGGCTGGTTTTGTGTATTTTATTTGACAGTCAGCGTCACCTAAACGTCACCAAACTTTTACCGAACTGGCATAATAGCATTACTTCCCTGTCACATTAGACTGCCAAATCCGCACCCAAATGCGGATCTGAGTCTTTGTTAAAGCCACCTATCCGCACCGTGAAGTTTTTAATGGTGAAGGATATCTAATGACACTTTCAATGCGTAATTTGCTACTGGCGTCTGCGGCCTGTTTAGCTTTAGTTGGCTGCCAACAGGGGAGTGACATTATATCTCCCGGTCTGACTGTTGTAGATCCTGCTACTCCTGCGCCGCCCCCGCCTCCACCTCCGCCGCCGCCATCTGCAAGCGCTTGTCCTGACGGGACGGACGGATCCTCCCTTGGCAGTTTCACTTTATGTGACGCGCCGCTCGGAAATCTTACGACGCTAAACGGGACTTTGACTGAGAGCGCTACTTTAGAATTTCGCGAAGGCGTCGTTTACGAGCTTTCGGGCCGTCTTAATATCGGCGATGACGCTGGCGCCGATGGGACAGATACTCCGGTTGTTCTGACAATTGAGCCAGGCGTTAGAATTGTCGGCGACTCGGGCGAAGACTATATCGTCGTTAATCGCGGACATCAGATTGAGGCCGCGGGGACAGCTTCTGCGCCTATTATCATGACAAGTAAGAATGATATTACGGGCACAGGCGACCGCGCCAATGCGATCGGCGAATGGGGCGGATTGGTTGTTCTGGGCAACGCTCCGATTAACCGCTGTAATGTTGCAGGTGTTAACCCCGGCACAGCCGACTGCGAAAACGCGATCGAAGGCGTGACTGAACCAGATGCGTTTTATGGCGGCGCCGATCCATTGGCGGACAGCGGGACGCTACAATATATTCAAATTCGCCACGCAGGTTTTGAAATTGCCACTGATGTCGAGCTTAACGGCCTGACTTTGGGCGGTGTCGGTTCTGAGACAACGGTTGATCACATTCAGGTCCACAATAACTCGGATGATGGCGTGGAATTTTTCGGCGGAACCGTAAACGCGAAATATATCGCACTCACAGGTAATGATGACGAGCAACTTGATACCGATAACGGGTATCAAGGAAATGTTCAGTTTGTTATCGCCACGCAACGCGGCGGAGACTCTTCTGATAACGGCATCGAAGCCAGTTCGGTAAATCCAGGGGCTACGCCTGCGTCAGATGCGACAATCGCTAACTTCTCGCTAATCGGAAACGGCAATACGGACAGTAATGGTATCCGCTTAAACACTGGTACAGTAGGCACTTACGTAAACGGCATCATCGTCGAAGAAAATTCTTGCCTGGATTATGAAGATAATGCCGGTGACGGCTTGCCAGGATTTAATCCGGTAAATGACCCGGCCTTCCAGTCTGTTTTCTTTGATTGCGGCGCAGGTCTTGTAACGACAGGGGACGGAACAGACCCGGCGACCGGCCAAGCCGCTGTTGATGCAGACGCCAATAATGTCGAAGGAACAAACTCTCTCGGCGGGTTCTTCCCGGGACCAAATGAATTGGCCGTAACAGCCACGAACCTGGATGACGACTTCTTTGATGATGTTGAATATATCGGGGCTTTCGGGCCAGACGAGTCTGAGACAGACAACTGGGCGACCGGTTGGACGCAAGACCTCTTCCCGGATGCCGAGTGTCCAACAGGGACGACAGCAGCAGGCCAATTGAACGGTCAAAACCTATGTAACGTGACCGGAGATGTGACTGACACACTTCGTCTTACTCGCGGCAATATCTATGCACTTGTAGGCCGCGTAAATGTGGGCGTTGATGTCGGCGCCGCAGGCGCAGCGCCTGATGGAGACGAAGGCACGCTCATAATCGAATCTGGTGTGACTGTCTTTGGCCGCAGTGGTTCTGATTATATCGTTGTAAACCGTGGTTCTCAGATTTTTGCAAACGGAACGCGTTCAAACCCTGTTATCTTCACCTCTGAAAATGATGTGACAGACGCAGCCGGCGATCGTGAAAACGCAATCGGCGAGTGGGGCGGACTTGTTATCCTCGGAGACGCACCGATCAATCGTTGTAACGTACCGGGCGCAACAGGCGGAACAAATGCCTGTGAAAACGCCATTGAAGGCGTGACAGAGCCAGACGCCCTTTACGGTGGATCTGATAACGAGGATAACTCAGGCTCTCTCCGATTTGTTCAAGTTAAATACGCTGGATTTGAAGTCGCCACGGATGTGGAGCTTAACGGCATCACACTTGGCGGTGTCGGCAATGGTACAGTTATTGAGAATGTCCAAGTCCACAATAACTCGGATGACGGCATCGAATTTTTCGGTGGCAGTGTTAACGCAAAATATGTTGTTGTGACCGGGAACGACGATGAGCAACTCGACACGGATAATGGCTATAACGGCAATGTTCAGTTTGTCATCGCTATCCAGCGCGGCGGCGACTCCTCCGATAATGGTATCGAAGCAAGTTCCGTAGCTCCGGGCGTCACTCCTGCGTCGAACGCGACTTTCTCCAACTTTACCTTGGTCAACAATTCGACGATTAATAATACTGACAGTAACGGTATTCGTATGAACACCGGAACCATCGGAAGCTACTTAAACGGCGTTATCGTTGAGCAAAACTCTTGTCTTGATTACGAAGATGATGCGGGTGACGGCACAGCGGGCTTCACACCAGGTGCAGACCCAGCTTTTCAATCGGTACTGTTTGACTGTGGAGCAGGTTTGTTGACATCTGGTGACGATGCAGACCCCGTAACAGGTCAAGCTGCAGTTGATGCCGACGCCAATAACGTGGTTGGCGGAAACAGCCTCGTTGATACCTTTATTAACGGCGACAACGAAAATGCTGTGACGGTTACGCCGCTCCCGGAAAACGGTTTCTTTGAGGCTGTCGACTATGTCGGGGCCGTTAAAGACGCCGATGACACTTGGTGGCAAGGTTGGACATGTGGCCTGGAGGACGCAAGCCCTTGCTAACCAAAGGATGAATTCAGAGGCCGCGGCTTTCGCGGCCTCTGAACTTTCGACTCAATAAAATTATTACCCGGGGTCGGTCTTTATTCTCGAATACAGACGCCCCTTTTTTAAGTTGTAATCAAAGGTTTCCCATGAATTACAGATTTTCTTTAAAGGCGGTACTTTCGCTTTCAGCCGCAGTATTAAGCACTCAAGCGATGGCTCAAGATGCAGGCACTGAGGCCGCCCCGACACGCGTCGATGAGGTGGTTGTAACGGGTAGCTTCATCCCGGATCCGCAACGCGCGACCTCTCAAGTTGCCTCATTCTTACAAGCGGAAGACCTAATCCGTCAGGGCGACTCAGATGCGGCCTTGGCGCTGACACGTGTCAGCGGCTTGAGTATTGTGGGCGGACGGTTTGCCTATGTTCGCGGGCTCGGAGATCGCTATTCCTCCGCCTTGCTTAATGGATCTCCGCTCCCAAGTCCTCAGCCCCTTCGCCGGACTGTGCCCTTGGACTTGTTTCCGTCCAGCGTATTGAACGGCATTACTGTTCAGAAAACATTCTCTCCAAACTATCCCGGCGAATTTGGCGGCGGCGTTATCGCTTTGAACACGCTTAAAACGCCAATCGACGACTTTTTTAAAGTAAAAATTGGTGTAGGCGCGAATACAGAGACGACTGGCAAAGAAAGTCTTTTCGTTCATGGCGGGGACTATGATGCTCTGGGCTTCGATGACGGAACGCGCGATATACCCGATCCATTGCTCGGTGTCGTTAAGCGCGGCGAACGATTGTCCGATCAGTCTGACGCAGACTTAGAATTGATTGGTCAGCTTCTTGTCGATCCGAATCTGACTGTTCTACAATCCTATGATGAAACATTCCCGGACATGAACGTCTCGATTGATGTCGCGAAAACCATTGGGGTCGGTTTCGGCGAAATTGGATTTGTGGGAACGGCCGGCTTTGACAATGGTTGGTCAACAGAGCGTTCCACAAGACAAGTCCAAGCCAATGGACGAATTGAAGACAGTTTGGAATCCGTTGAATCTACCTATCAGGTGACGTGGAACGCTTTGGGGTCGACGACCCTGAACTTCGACTCCGGCGACTCTATTCAAGGCACCGTTTTTTATGTTCATGATACAGCCAAAGAAGCCCAGATTGACCAAGGTAGAACTTTTAGTGAGCCAGACGGTATATTCTTAGAGAAAAGCGGATATTATGACCGTGAGCTTCTCTATACCCAACTTAACGGTGAGCATCTGCTAGGGGATTTCACCGCAAACTGGCGCGGTTCTTACTCAATGGCGTCCCGGGATGCCCCTTATGAGCGCCAACTTGAGCGTCAGCTACGAGGCGACGCGTTGTTATTTCCTGGTAATAACGCCCACAGCATATCGTTCTCGGAAGTAAATGATGAGATTACCAGCGGCGGTCTGGACCTGAGTTATTACGTTCCAAGCACAAGCGCTTGGGAAGTCGAAATTGCGGGGGGTGTGGATTACGCGGAAACGGATCGGGAATTTGCCGATTTGAATCTCCAATATACAACTTCAACGCTGCTAGACCCGCAACTGGCGGCTGCGCGGGTTGACTTGTTGTTCTCGGATGCAACGATTGGGCCGATCTTTACAATTCAGGAAATCCCGCCGCGTCCAAGTGACAACTATCTTGGTGATTTAGACGTATTTGGTGCCTATCTGAAAACAGATATTGAATTTTCGCCAACAGTGCGCGCTGATTATGGCGTAAGATATGAAACGTCCAAATTGAATGTACAAACATTAGACCGTTTCAGTAATTTGGGCGTTACGTCTAATCTCGAAAATAACTATGTTTTACCGTCAGCTTCCTTCACATGGAACTTCATTGACGATACGCAACTACGTCTTGGATATTCCAATACGATTGCGAGGCCTCAGTTCCGTGAATTGGCGTCCTCACGGTTTTTGGACCCAGAATCTGACCGAACTTTCGTAGGCAACCCTAACCTGGTTGACTCTGAGTTTGAGAACTTTGACGTGCGTCTAGAGCGCTATTTTGGTCGCAACCAATTTATTGCTCTCTCAGGTTTCTATAAGAATATCAAAAACCCTATCGAAGAATCCACATTTGAGACTTCGGCGAACGTGTTTGAGACCTCTTTCATCAACGCGCCTGCTGCTGAACTGTTAGGATTTGAAGCTGAAGCTCGGACCAACTTTAATATGCCGGGGAATATCAAGTTCCTCGATTCACGTGATTGGTTCTTCACCGTCAACTATACTTACACTGACGCAACAGTAAATGCGGCGGCGGGGGACGTGATTATTCAAGCTGATGGAACGCCAATCTCTGCCGAATTGTTCGGTATTGATGGTCAGCCTTTGCAAGGAACCCCGAAGCACATTTTCAACTCACAATTCGGGTGGGAGTCAGACAATGACCAATTCACTATTTTGTTTGGGATAGTAGATGACCGGGTGTCTCGCCGCGGATTACGCGGATTGAGTATTGTGCCTGATGTGGTTGAGAGCCCCGGGCCTCAATTGGATCTCGTCTATCGGCGTAAAGTTGACGTTAAGGGGCAAGAATTCAATGTCGGTCTGAGCGCTCGCAATGTTCTGAATACAGACCACGAAGAATTCCAGACGAGCGAAGAGGCCGGCCGTTCCGAGTTCAACACTTACAGACGTGGCGTCAGTTTCTCAGCGTCCCTGTCCACTAGTTTCTAAAGTCTAAGGCAGAGAGAAATCTCTGCTCTATAGGGATCACTTGAGGCTTGTCCGAGAGTGTAGGGTCGGTGATTGCTAACCTCGTCACCGGCCCGCCTTTGTTTATTTAACTCTCAGTTAAATCAGAGGTTTCGTCGCCTAGAGCCGTGTAAAGACTGACCTTGGTCAAGGCCAGATTGGCGTCGTTTTCAACGAGTGCTTCACGGCTCGATATGAGGGTGCGTTGAGCGTCCAGTACGTCGATAAAACTGGCAAGTCCTTCACTATAGAGCGCGTCGAGTTGCTCATACGCGGATTGGCTTGAGTCGACCGCTTTATTAAGTTCTACACGGCGTTCATTCAGGGCCGCGATTTGAACGAGCGCGCTTTCCACATCACTCACCGCTCCGAGAAGGCTCCGGCGATAGGCGAACAGAGCTGCTTCGGCCTGAGCCCGTTCGATTTGCACTTCTGCCTGTCTGCGCCCTGCGTCAAAGAGCGGGATATCAATCATCGCGCCAATATTGGCGGTCAGAGCGGCAATAGTCGATCCGGCTGTGGTATCGCCAATTTGGATACTCCCTGGCAAAGTCAGGGATGGATATAGGTCTGCTTCTTGCACACCGATATCCGCGATCTCGGCAATCAAGGTTTTCTCGGCGGTCCTCACATCCGGTCTTCGCCGCAATAGGTCCGCTGGAACCCCGACATGCCGCTCACGGTTGAAGTCAGGGATAATATCATCTTCCGGGATGCCTAAGTCGAGAGAACCGGGAAATTCTCCAATCAGAACGGATAAGGCAAAACCGGCTGTCTCGCGGCTTGAATTTAGAAGTCCACGCTGGGCTTGGGTGCGGGCGAGATCTGCGGCGGCTCGATCTACGTCGAGAGCAGGAGTTAATCCGGCGTCAAAGCGGGCCTGAACAATTTCGACTGTGCGCGATTGAATGTCCAAAGACGAGTCCAGCAAAACCAGACGGGCCCCGGCACGGCGCAGCTCTATATATTGGTTCGCGATAGCCGCAGCCGTGAGCCGGCGTATATCTGATAAATTGAAGGCGCTGGCCTCAAAACGGGCTTTCGCGGCCTCTAAGCTCCGGCGATTTCGTCCCGCTATATCGACGTCGTAACTAAATACGCCGCCCGCACTAAAAGACCCCTCGGCGTCCCCATCTCCCGTTTCTGCCAAAATACCTTGGAGTTGGCTGTCGACGAAACCATCAAATTGCGGAGATAAATCAGAGCGAAAAGCATTCACCCCGGCCCGGGCCTGCACTAAATTTGAAACCGCAATGCCTATATCAAAATTTTGTTCGAGCGAAGTGGAGATCAATTTCGTTAGAGTTTCATCTTCAATATCCAGCCACCAGGGACGAGTATCGGTGGTTTTATTTTCCTGCGCCTCTGAGCCGGAACTTACAAATTCGGGCGGGGTCTCAAGAATAGGTGCGACCGGCTCCGGGCCGACGGTTGCACACGCAGAGAGTAGTAATGCGCCGCTACCGAGTAAGAGAGCAGGAAAGGGGAGGCGTAGGTTCATTTAGACTGTGAAGCGAGATGGGCTCTCGCTTCATCCATTTCTTGAGATAGAGCTTTGTGAGATTCTCCGGTGGACCCGCTAAAGCGAGAAATTCCCAGATAGATCACGGGCGTTAAGAACAGAGTAAAGGCGGCCGCCAGGCCGAGGCCGCCAAATATCACCCAGCCGATAGCGTCTCTTGCCTCGGCGCCAGCGCCAGTAGAGAGGATGAGCGGAAGCGCCCCAAGGGCGGTTGAAATCACCGTCATGACAATGGGGCGCGACCGGATTATGGCGGCCTCATAGACGGCGTCGCGGACCGAGCGGCCCTCCGAGCGGAGTTGGTCAGCAAATTCCACGAGTAAGATACCGTTCTTGGCCATCAGACCAATCAACAGAATAAGCCCAATTTGCGAGTAAATATTCAGCGATCCGCCTGTTAAAAACACAGCATACACGGCAGCGGCGAGGCCAAAGGGGACGCTCAACATAACAACAAACGGGCTGGTCAAACCTTCAAACTGAGCCACAAGAACCAGCAGCACGATCAACACGGCAAATCCATAGGTAATTAATAAGTCTCGCGAAGATTCTTCCAACGTGGCAGCTTCCCCTTGCAAGATCATGCTGATGCCGCTTGGCAGGGTTTCATCTGCCAAGCGGTCAATCTCGGCTATAGCTTCTGCCAGCGGAACTCCGGGCGCGACGTCGGATTCGACTTCAATCGCCCGCCGTTGTCCGAAACGGTCTAGCTGAGCGGCGACGCCTTCTTCGACAATCGTTGTAAGGCTGGAAACGGGAATGAGCGACCCATTGCTTGACCGAACGAATAGGTTCCTCAGGTCAGAAGGGGATTCAATCGCGGTAGTCTGCGCTTCAAGAATAATAGGTATGGCCTGGTCGCGAACATTTAGGTCCACAACGTCTTCGCCGTCCACCATGGTCCGTAAGGTCAGCGAAAGCTCGTCCAGTGGGACTTCCAAATCCGCAGCCCGGCGCCGATCAATCTGAATAGAAAGTTGAGGCTGCGTTGGCTGATAGGAAATCTCGGCATTGGACAAAATGTCAGAGCGCGTCTCAATAGCCTCTGCCAGCTCACGAGTGGCTTCATAGATAGCCGGATAGTCACCACCTGTTAATGCTACCTCTAATCCATCCCGGTTGCCGCCGCCTGACAAGCTACCCCGACCAAAAACTGAGACGCGGGAGCCGGGAATACGGGACAAGGGTTCAGTAAGTTCCTGAATAATGTCTTGTTGGCTACGTGTGCGCTCCTCCCATGGGGCGAGGGTTGCGGTAATCCCGATCCGGTTTGGATCGTATCGTCCAACTACGGTAAACAGGGAGCTGATTTCACCGCTGTCTAAATATGGTTGTAAAACAGCGTCAATCTGGTCGGCCTGACGCTCCATATAAGAGAGGCCGACGCCGTCCGGTCCTGTGGCAAAGACTTCAACCCGTCCGCGATCTTCCTCTGGTACCAGCTCCTGTTCAACGACGGTCACGAGAAATGCAGCTCCGGCAAAGGCAATGAGTGAGATGGAAACCGTGATAAACGGATGCCGGAGGCAGGAGGACAAAATCTTCTCATAAGCGCCGTTTAGTTTGCCGCCGATACGGTTCAAAAATTTAAATCCGTGTTGATTTGAAAAATCGATACGGGCCGAAATAGCCGGGACCATTGATAAGGCTACAAAAGAGGAAATTGCGACCGAGAGGGCCAGAACAAACCCGAACTCGCGAAACAAGCGTCCCGTTGTCGAGGGCAGAAATGAGATGGGGACGAAGACGGCAATCAAGACAGCTGTAGTCGCTACGACGGCGAAGAAAACCTGCCTCGCCCCGATGGCGGCGGCAGGGCGGCGTTTCATGCCATCAGCCTGTTGTCGCTGGATATTCTCCAAAACGACGATGGCATCGTCCACAATCAGCCCGGTCGCAAGGACCAAGGCCAGCAAGGTCAAAAGATTGATAGAAAAGCCAAGCGCCCAAATCCCAGCAAGCGTGCCGATGAGGGCCACGGGAATAACCGTTGCCGGAATTAAGGTGGCTTTCCAAGAGCCGAGGAAAATCCAGATAGTCGCCACAACGATTAAGACGGTTAGGAAGAGGCTGAAGACAACCTCTTGAACCGAGTTTCGAATGAAAACGGCTTCGTCTGATGTGACCTTAATTTCCAAATCATTGAGGCGAGCATTAAGCTGTTTTAGCTTAACCTTCACCTCATTCGAGATTTGGATTGTGTTTGATTGAGCCTGCCGCACAACTCCCAGCCCGATGACTGGCTGGCCATCAAGTCGAAGTAGATTGGTAGCATCTGCAGGCGCCAAGGTCACATCTGCGATATCACCTATCTTCGTTGCACCGGAAATAACGACATCTTTGATAAGAGCAGGGGTTGCCGCCGTGGCTTGGGCCCGCACAATCAGTTCTTGGTCTGCGGACCGGAAGCTGCCGACAGGAACATCAAAGGGCGCCTGTGCAAGGGCATCTCTAACGTCTGATATTGTCAGACCAAAGCGGCTGAGCCTCAGAGGATCGACCACAACCCGCATTTGCCGCAAGCGCGTTCCGTATTCCTGCAAGGCCGCCACACCGTCAATCGTGAGAATTTCAGGCGATATGTCTGTGTCAATTATTCTGGTTAGTTCTTCTTCGCTGTAAACGTCACTAATAACGGCAAGGGTAATGATAGACCGGGCGTCATCATCGGCCTTGGTGACAAAGATATCTTCCACCCGGTCGGGCAGTTGTCGCGCGACCCGGTTGACGGCTTCTCGTACATCTGAAGCTGCAGTGTCCAAATCAATGCCAGGGGAAAATTCGACCCGAATGCGTCCGCTGTTTTCTTCGCTCGCGGACCGAATTTCTTTTACGCCGGAAACGCGTGCGACGGCGCTTTCCAAAACACTTGTTACTTCTGCATCAATGGTTTCAGGCGCGCCGCCCGGCAAGCTCGCCCTGACGGAGACGATGGGCCTGTCCACATCCGGTAATTCCCGAACGTCCAAGCCAAGAAACGCGGCAAGGCCCGCAATTACAATGAGCAAATTTAGGACTGTTACCAGTAATGGCCGTTTAACGGCGAGTTCAGGAAGTCCTGTTTGTGAGGCCCTCATGTTCCCTCTACCATGTTTGGAGCCTGACCCGTAGGGCCTTGTTTCTCAATGGCGGAGGTCGTCGGATTTATTCTTGTTAAATCGACAGGTGTGCCTTCTCTGACTTTCTGCACGCCCTCGGAAATAATTGTATTCCCCTCAGGGATAGGAGCTCTAACCAAGACATTTCCGTCTTGGCGGTCAACGATCGTGACGGATACGCGTGTGGCCCGTCCTTTTTCGACGGCCCAGACGTAAGCGCCGTCTCCCCCCCAAATGATGGCAGCTTCGGGAACGACGGGATAGGCTTGCCCCGCAACATCAAACCCGATTTTAAAGCTCATGCCCGGGCGTAGAGTGTCGTCTTCATTGTCGATGGCGGCGCGGACTGTAAAACTCCGGCTCACCTGATCAATGCGGCTATCAATTGTCAAAACTGTCGCTTCGTAAGTTCTGCCTTGACCAGAAAACGGTTCCATTGAGATTGTGTCACCAGGAGTGATGCAGCTGTAAACTTGCTCCGGCGCTTGAAAGTCAACGAACAAGGTCGAGCGGTCATCCAGCCGGGTAATCTCGGTTTCAGGCGTGATACGCGCCCCGGCATCAATATCTGTCAGACCTACAGTGCCAGAGAAGGGAGCTCTGACGGCGCGTCTGGATAACGCAACATCGGCCAATTCCAGATCTATCTGGGCGGCCTCGACGGCGGTTTTGGCTTCGTCAATTTGGCTGTCCGAAATCGCGCCCGGAACATCAATCCTCTCATAGCGGTCAATTAACTGCTGGGAGTTTTTCAGTGCCACCTCAGCACGATTTGCGGCAAGCCGTTCCTCGTCGGATTCGAGTGTTAAAAGGACGTCGCCTTTCTCAACCCTGTCGCCTGCTTTGAAGTTCACCCGCGTGACTTCACCGCCGCTGTCAGCGCGGATAACGGCAAATTTTTCAGCGCGCGCTGTCCCGATGGCTTCAACGCTAATAACATCCTCTTGATAAACGACAGTGTGCGGGATGATCTCAACAGATGATTCTGTCTGCGCCGATGCTTGTGTCTCAGGGCTAGCCGAATTATCACCGCATCCTGCTAGCATGACTGACAAGGCAATGCCGCAGAAAACTATATGACCGTAATGATTCGACAATTTAAGCTTCCTTTGCCCTGACGAGCGACGTTAAGTTTTCATGGCGTCGCAGGGTGGTAGGATTTATAGCCCTTACATATCCTTCTTCACAGCCACTTGATCGTTCAAACACTAATACGTTTGTCAGATGTTGCCAGATTTCAGAAGGGTCTTTTTCAGCGAAAAACGGTTACAAATTTTTAAGGTAGAACCTTTTCCCCTTCAGAGCTTCTGCCACAGGTTTGAAACTATGTCGGTGAATTGGGCTGGCTCCCAATCTTTGCAAAGCGGTTTTATGGGCCGTAGTAGGATAGCCCTTATGTCCGGCCAGGCCATATCCGGGAAAACGTAAATCCGCTTCTTTCATCAACTGGTCTCGCGTAACTTTGGCTGCAATAGAGGCGGCGGCGATAGACAGGCTTTTGGCGTCGCCTTTCACGATGGATTGCGCAGGGCAGGGCATATTCGGCGGAATTCGGTTCCCATCTATCAAGGCCATCTCAGGCAAATGCGGTAATCCTTCGACGGCGCGGCGCATCGCAATCATGGAGGCGTGAAGGATGTTGAGGCGGTCAATTTCTTCAGGCTCAGCGATTCCCAGGCTTACGAAAATGTCATTTCTGGTGAGCATTTCGTTCAGCAAGAGTTCACGTCGGGATTGCGATAAAACCTTACTGTCATTCAAACCGTTCGGAACGGATTCAGGTGTCAGGATGACCGCCGCAGCGACGACAGGCCCTGCCAGAGGCCCGCGCCCGGCCTCATCTACGCCGCAAACGAGGCCCGAATATCGGGACTCAAATGAATAATCCGGAGTGGTTTTTGACATAAAGACTTTTGGGAGCAGATCTGGTTTTTTGATGGAACAGTCCAGGCGAAAGACGAGTTTGTGACAATAGAGCCTTTTGGCACATAAAAAGGTCTGATATAGACCGTTAAAGATTTACTAAGGAGTTTTCCATGACTAATTTTCGTTTCGGCGCTGCTGCGCTCGGTTTGACTTTTGCTGCTCTTTCAGCGGCGTCTGCCTCTGCTATCGAATCCAAAGCGGATTGTGAGTATGAAGGCGGGCAGGTCTTCTCAGTGAAAGGCGCAACTGTCTGTGTGGTCGCTGTTCGTCCGGCTGAATATATGGACGAAATTTATGATGGTCAGCAATTGGGCGTCAAAGAGTGCAACGGCGAAGAAATCAGCGAAGGCGCTTTTTGTAAAGTCACGCTTGTCTCTGCTCCGGCCATGATGGGTAATGTCGACAATTCAGACGAAATGATCGAGGAGACCGGTGACGCCGTTGAAGACGCGGCAGACAACACCGGCGATGCAATGGAAAAGATCGCGGATGATGCGGGTGACGCGATGGAAGAAACTGCTGAAAACATGAGCGATGCCGATCAAGAATTGGCCGAGGGCCGCGGCGACGCAATGGAGGAAGCCGCTGAGGATAAGGCTGAAAATTTGGAAGACGCTGCTGACGCGTATGAAGACGCGACAGACGAAATCACCGACAGAGACTAATCTTTCCGGTTTAAAATCAATCGAGACGGCCATCATTAGATGGCCGTTTTTTTATGGCCATATGTTGATTTGCGATTGAACTTCTTTTCCTGTCTCTTAATGACCCCCAATGCTCACTCTCATCATACCAACCCGAAACGCTGAGGCGTCTCTTAAAAAGACACTGCCGCGTCTGAGGGGGCGCAGGCTGATTGTCAGTGATAGCGGGTCGGAAGATGCCACGATGGAGCTGGCGATTGACGCCGATGCGACTCTTTGTTTCGGGAGCGCCGGCCGGGGGCCGCAATTCGCTCGCGGCGCGGCGCTGGCGAATTTGCGCGGGAGCGATTGGTTCTTATTCCTACACGCCGATGCGCAGCTTTCCTCAAATTGGCAGAGCGAGGTCGAACATCATATTTCTGCCTATCCGGACTCTGTCGGCTATTTTCGATATGGGCGTCAGGGCGACGGATTTTGGCCTTGGCTTCAAAAAACGCTTGTCTCTCTGCGGTGTTGGGCGTGGAAACTGCCTTACGGTGATCAAGGATTGTTGATTAGCGCGAGAGCTTACGAGGCGATAGGCGGATATTCCGATCTCCCTTTATTTGAAGATGTAGACATAATGAACCGATTGAAAGCGGGCCTTGGGCGCTCAAATATTAGACCTCTCGGCGCCTTTGTCGTCACAGACACCAGCGCATATGAAACGCAGGGCTGGTGGAAACGCGGCTGGCGAAACTTCCAGCTAATGCGCGCTTTCCAGCGCGGAGACTCAGTCTCCCAACTCATGCAGCGATATTATAATGACTAAGCCAGTCTTGTTTATTTTTGCCAAGGCCCCGGTGTTTGGTCGCACGAAAACACGGCTGGCGGCTTCTACAGGCATCGTTCACGCCAAACGTCTCTACCGGATGATGGTGGCCCGCGTATTGCGTCGGGTAAAAGACCCGAGATGGAAAACGATACTGGCTGTTTCGCCGCCCAGTGCCATAGGACGGGTTCCGGATTGGGACGGTTACGCACAAGTGGCGCAAGTTTCCGGATCGCTTTCTCCTCGTTTGGCGGCGTGTTTCGCTCGCAAAGGTCCGACCATAGTCATTGGGACAGATTCTCCGCAGATTCGGTCGCAAGATATTGCGGAGGCGCTGCAAGCTTTGAAATCATGCCAAGTGGTTTTTGGGCCTGCCAAAGATGGCGGGTTTTGGCTCATTGGCGCAAATGGCCCTCTGCCTGACAGTGTATTTGACGATGTCGCCTGGTCAACGGAACGGACGCTGGAGGATGTGATGAGTAATGTTGAGGGCCGTGTCGAGACGCTGCGCTGCCTGACCGATATTGACGAAATTTCTGACCTTAGGGCGTATCGCCGGTTGAATCCGCGCTTTGGGAATTAACCTCGGCTGAGAGCATTTTCAGGGAATGGTCAATTAAGCTAAGATCCGCCCCTTTTCCGTGTCCCGGCACGACGAGTTTAGCCTCTGGATATGTGGCCTTCACCCATGCGAGGCTTTCGGCCCATGTTGAGAGGTCGGCATCTGAAACATTGCCGAGGGATTTGCTTTCTGCGCCCCTGACAGCGCATCCGCCATAGAGAATGTTTTCGGACGGAATATAGACGACTAAATTGTCCTGCGCGTGGCCGGGGCCGGGATAGGCGACCTCTACATTTCCGACTTTGATACGTGAGCCAGGCTGTCTTAGCGCCGCGACAGAGGTGTTAGGCACAGGCCATCCGCTGCGCGCCGCCAGGGCGGGAGTGTCGGGATGGGTAAAGACTTCCACGCCCTTCCATTCAGCCGCATCAACGCCCATGACGCGATCGGCGTGATGGTGCGTCGTAATAAGTTTTGTGACAGGCTTGCCGACTTCTTGCTCCACGGTTTCGAGCAAGGAAAGTGTCGCTAATTCCCCCCAAGCGGCGTCGGCTAAGATAACATCCTCCCCATCCACAATGACAAGGCCATTAACCGGAATGGGGGACTGGCCGGGAATAGTGTAAGTAGAGGTGTGAACCCAGACATTATCGGCGATTTTAGAGAGTGTTATCGGGTAAGCCTTCTGCAAATCAGTGAGGGAGCTTTGGACCGGAGACGGTCTATCGGCTGACGAAGTATCCGAAGGAGTCGACTGAGAGTTTCCGCAAGCGCTCAAAGAAAGTAAAGAGGCAGACAGAAGACAAAGGGCAAAACGCATAATCAGTTCCTGTAGAAATTCAGACGATTTATAACGTCTCTAGTTTTGCCCGCAAGCTTAGCAAGTCCCGCCACGCGTCCTTTTTTAGCGCGGGCTGGCGGAGCAAAAAGGCCGGATGATAAAGCGGCAGAGCGGGGAGGGTTCCCCCTCCGATTTCAATGTCTTGCCATTGGCCGTGGTTTTTCATGATACCCGTCATTCCGGTTAATGCGGTCATTGATACGCCGCCGACCAATAAAATGACTTTGGGTTTCGCGAGCTCAACATGCCGATCCAGAAAAGGTCGGCACATTTCTATTTCTTCGGGCTTGGGATTGCGGTTTTTGGGGGGGCGCCAATTTACTAAATTGGTGACGTAGAAATTCTCTTTTCCTAAACCGATGGCGGCGAGCATGTGGTCTAAAAGTTGTCCGGATTGACCAATAAAGGGTTTGCCTTGAATATCTTCATCCCGCCCGGGAGCCTCGCCGATAACCATGAGATCGGCCTCCGGATTTCCTCTGGCAAAGACGGCTTGGCGCGCCCCGTCCGATAATGTCCCGGCGTCAAATGTCTGCATCGCCGCCCGAAGCTCGTCCAGTGTTTTGGCGGCTTTGGCAATTATGTCCGAATTGGGGAGAGGGAGGTCTTCCTGAGGCTTTGGCCGCGTGGGTTTTGCCGCCGCAGGGGCAGGCGGCGTCAGCGTCCTTCGTTTTTTACGCGGCGGGACGCTTGGGGCCAAGTCAGGGACGTCCACGCCGACTTTAGCATACCAATCGACCAGAGAGCGCAGCGCCTTATCCATTCAGTTTTGCCTTATTTTCCACGGGTTCTGAAAACTGTGCGAACGTTATTTTCGATGCACTGAATAATATCACCGGCGATATCGCCATTTGTAGCGTTTTCAATACCTTCAAGCCCTGGAGAAGAATTGACTTCGAGAATCTTAGGACCGGTATCGGAGCGCAGAATATCAACGCCGGCGACATTTAGTTTTAATATCTTGGCCGCCTTGATCGCCATGCGAGTTTCTTCGCGTTTGAGCTTGACGCGTTTCACGGTTCCGCCTTGATGAACATTCGAACGGAATTCGCCCGCTTGCGCCGTGCGCATCATGGCGCCGACGACCTTACCGTCCACTACGAAGCACCGAAGGTCAGAACCATTGGCCTCTTTGACAAATTCCTGAACGAGGAAATGAGCGTTGAGGCCCCGGAAAGCGTCGACGAGGGCCGAGGCCGCTTTACGGGTTTCCGCCAAAACAACGCCTTTCCCTTGAGTAGACTCAAGCAGCTTGACGACCACCGGGGAGCCTCCCACGAGGTCAATAATTCCTTTCGTATCACGAGAGCTTTTTGCAAAGGCCGTTGTCGGCATGCCAAGGCCGTGCTGGGCCAAAACCTGATGAGCGAGAAGTTTATCGCGGGAATTTCCGATCGAGCTGCTTTTGTTCAGGCAGTATACGCCCATGCTTTCAAATTGCCGAACAACGGCCATGCCGTAAAATGTCATTCTCGATCCAATTCGCGGAATGATGGCATCGTAACGCGGCAGCGGCGCGCCGTCATAATAAACCTCGGGTTTATGGGCGTTGATTGCCATATAGCAGCGCGACGTCTCAATGCAGTCTACAACGTGGCCGCGGGCTTCCCCGGCCTCGATCATGCGGCGGTTAGAATAATTTCTCGGTTCTTGGGTGAGTATCCCAATGCGAAGCGGGCGGCGGGGTATGGCCTTTCGGCCTTGGGGCTTCTTATAAACGGAGAATGACAATTGAGGCTGCTGGAAGCTCTGGCCTGGCGACACACTGACTTCATCAATAAGCGCTGAGCGGCCCAGAAGCATTCGGTATCCCATGGTTTCGCGATTAGTTAGTGAAATATCAATCGGCCATTTTTTTCCGCCAATATGGATAGTGGAGCGAATAACGTAGCGTAATTCGGTGGAGCCATTGGAGCTCGTGACATTTCGGCGGTCAATAACTTTCGCCGAGCACACGACTTCGACACCTGGATCAGACGGGTCAGGGTGCATGATGAAACGAACCTGAGGGTTGGCTTCCGTACCAAAGGGTTCAATAGCAACGGCATGTAAAGCGGATGTACGCGCGCCCGTATCCACTTTTGCTTTAATCGCAGGTAGCGACAAATCCGGGAGTCCCACCCATTCTTCCCATCCTAAAAGGAGATTAATCGGATTTTTATCGTCTGTAGAAGGAATGGTGATCTCCTGATGTTAATTGCCTGAATCGAGCAATATGACCGAATTAGTCTGATATTATTTGCTCTGTGACGAGACGCGTCCTTGTCCCGCGTGTGAATACTCTTTAATCCCTTTAAGGAACTATCGAAGAGACTTAAAGGTTTCAGACCTGTTATGAGTAAAGGTAAAACATAAAATGTCAGAAACGGCTACAGAAATAGAAGACAATAATCAGCGCGAGAGCATGGAATACGACGTCGTTATCGTGGGGGCTGGCCCGGCTGGCCTGTCTGCGGCGATCCGACTCAAGCAATTAGATGCAGACCTTTCGGTTGTCGTGCTGGAAAAAGGCTCCGAAGTTGGCGCTCACATTTTGTCTGGCGCTGTTCTTGACCCCGTGGGATTGAGAAAACTCTTCCCCGACTTCGAAACGATGCCCGATTGCCCGGTGAAGTCCAAGGTCAAGGAAGACAAGATGGTCGTTTTTGGTCCGGCGGGATCGTTCAGACTGCCGAATTTTCTTCTTCCGCCTCTCATGCATAACGATGGGAATTATATCGTGTCTATGGGTGCGACTTGCCGATGGATGGCTGAGCAAGCCGAGAATCTCGGCGTAGAAATCTTCCCGGGTATGTCTTGTTCCGAATTGGTTTACAGAGAAGACGGCTCTGTAAAAGGCGTTGTCGCCGGTGAGTTTGGATTCCAAAAAGATGGCTCCAAGGGCCCTAATTATGAACCGGGTATGGAACTCCACGGGAAATATGTTTTCTTGTCCGAGGGTGCGCGGGGCTCTCTTTCCAGAGCTGCGATTGCCAAATTTGGCCTCGATGCTGACTGCCAGCCTCCGAAATTCGGTCTCGGCATGAAGGAGATCTGGGATATCGACCCTGAAAAACACTCTGAAGGCACGGTGGTTCATACAGCCGGCTGGCCACTAGGCGCAAAACAAGGCGGCGGTTCCTTTATTTATCACGCTGAAAACAATCAGGTCTTTTTGGGGTTGATCGTCGATCTGAATTACAAGAATCCTTATCTTTATCCTTATGCGGAATTCCAAAAATGGAAGACGCATCCTGATGTCGCAGAGCTTTTAAAAGGCGGGAAGCGCGTCTCCTATGGTGGCCGCGTCGTGACCAAGGGCGGCATTCAATCCGTGCCTAAAGTCTGCTTCCCTGGCGGGGCCTTATTGGGCTGTACGGCCGGGCTTGTTAATCTTCCGCGGATTAAAGGCAATCACAATGCCATGTTGTCAGGAATTGCGGCGGCAGATGCAGCCTATAATGCCTTGCAAACAGGTCGTCAGGGAGACGAACTTGTCGATTATGATGATGAGCTGCATGACGGGTTAATTGGCGATGATTTGCGTCCGGTCCGAAATGTGGCGCCGCTAAATGCGAAATTCGGTCCTTTCCTTGGCGGGATGATCCTCGGCGGGATGGATATGTGGGCGGCGACGATCGCGAAGATCAACATTTTTGGCACTCTGAAACATGCCAAGGACGACGCGCTCTCGACCGAGCCAAAAGATAAACATAAGCCAATCGACTATCCGAAACCGGATGGAATATTGACCTTTGACCGCCTTACAAATGTGAGCTTCACGGCGACAAATCACCGTGAAGATGAGCCGGGGCATCTCAAGCTAATTGATCCGTCGGTTCCGATTGATATTAACCTGCCGGTTTTTGATGAGCCCGCGCAGCGTTATTGCCCGGCGGGAGTTTACGAGGTCGTTCGCGATGATGACGGCTCTAATCCCCGGTTCCAGATCAACGCGCAGAATTGCATTCACTGCAAAACCTGTGATCTGAAAGACCCGAGTAAAAACATAGTTTGGACCGTGCCCGAAGGCGGCGGCGGCCCGAACTATTCGAATATGTAGTTTGATTGAACACTCACGGCAAAGCGGACATTGATGACATTTTCAGAATTATATCGGCCATTGAAAGCCGCTTCGGTTTCAGCGGTTGCGCTCATGAGCGTTTTGATCGGAGGCGGCGCGCAAGCCGCCGAAGAGATGGCCTTTATGAACCAGCCGGAAGATGCGTCGCTTTTGGGCGATTATCTGGCCGGAACCTATGCGAATTTTCTGGATGATTCTGACGCCAGGTCAAAATATTACTCGCGCGCGTTTGAGGCGGCGCCGACAAATGTGAATATTGGCCGGCGAGCCGTCACCTCTGCCTTAACGGCTGGAGACTTCGAAAAAGCCACAGAGCTGGCCCAAGAGGTCTACGCCGTAGATGACACGGAGAGCATGGCGTCGGCCGTCCTCGCCATAGATGCGTTTACAAAAGGCGAACACAAAGAGGCAAAAAAATATCTCGATCCGAATACGGCAGATATCACCATGGGTATCGTCATGGCGTTCACGGATGGCTGGAACGAATATGCGATGGGAAAAGAAAAGGCCGCTAGAACGGCCTTTAAGCAACAAGCCGCTCGTCCTTATTTTGGGGAGTTAGCCAAGTTGCAAATTGCGAATTTGGAAGCCCTTGAGGGGAATAGAGCTGCGGCGGATGAGGGTTTTGAAGAGCTCAAAGAGACCACTCAATCTACTGTTGAAACAGCTCTTGCGACGGCCCGGCATTACGCCAATACGGGCCGGGAAGCGAAGGCTTTGGAGCGCCTTGACGCCTATATTGATGAAACTGGCCTCGAGAGCGGGCCGCTGCAAGCTTACGCTGCTGCCTTGCGCGCAGGCGACGACATTGAAGCGCCATTGAACGCCCGAGAGCAGTTGTCGCGTGCCTTGACGGACCCTTCATATGAATTTTTCCTGCGTAACCGGGCGGCCGACGCGGCGGAAGTTTATCTCCGCCTAGCACTTCATGTTGATCCTCAAAATGAAAAGGCCGAGCTTTGGCTGGCGAGCCTTTTGGAAAATACGGAGCGATCTGATGAGGCTATGAGCATTTACAAAAGCTTTTCAGAAGATTCGCCTTATGTGATTTCTGCCCGCCTGTCGGAAGCCAACATATATTTTGACCGCGAAGACGACGAAAAGGCGTTGAGGGTTCTTGAGGATGTAAATAACCGCCACGAAACGTTCGTAACGCGGGAAGCTTTGGGCCGTGCCCGTCTCATTCGCGAAAATTATGAAGATGCACTACCTATTTATACGGCGATTATTGAGTCCATGTCTGAGGAGGAGGTCGCAAAAAATACGCAGCCCCTATATTTCCGGGGCATAAGCTATGAACGCACGAAAGATTGGGAGAAAGCGGAAGCCGATTTTCTGCGTGTCTTGGACATAGAGCCCGAAAACGCTGACGCCCTCAACTATTTGGGATACACTTGGGTTGACCGGGGAGAGAACCTGGAAAGAGCTTTTGAGATGATCCGAAAGGCGGTTGATCTGGAGCCTCAGAGCGGCGCCATTATTGATAGTCTAGGCTGGGCTCATTATAAACTTGGCCAATATGAAGCGGCTAAAGTTCAGCTTGAGAAAGCGGTGGAGCTGTCGCCGTCTTCATCCACGATCGTTGACCATTTAGGCGATGTCTACTGGAAATTGGGACGTTACCGCGAAGCCGGCTATCAATGGGAGCGGGCGCTGATCTATAATCCGACAGACGAAGAGCGCGAGACAATTGAGGCGAAGCTGAAGTCCGGCCTGTCCGGCGCTGAAACGGCTCCCTAAGCTGGTCCATGTCTGCCTCAACGGGAACTGTTACGGAGATTGCTCGGGCGAAGATTAATCTAACCCTCCACGTTGGGAGAGCTATTCCTGATGGCCGTTTTAAAGGGTATCACCCCGTTGATAGTCTCGTGGTTTTTGCGGATTTCGGGGATAGGCTTGTGTTTACGCCTGCCGAAGAGCCATACTTCGAGATTACGGGCCCGTTTGGTAATAGGCTGGAAACAAATTCCGATAACCTTGTGAGCCGCGCCTTGCGGGCGAGCGGAGCAACGTCTCAGTCTGTGCAATTGGAAAAGAATATCCCGATTTCTGCGGGACTTGGCGGCGGAAGCGCAAATGCGGCGGCCGTTCTGCGATGTTTTGATCTTGACGGACGCATCGAAGGGGCGCCGCTAGGGGCAGATGTTCCTGTGTGCCGATTGTCTCAGACGACCTTGATGCAGGGAATTGGCGAGAAAATCACGGTCTTGCCAAATTTAGGGCAGCTTTCTGCGGTGCTGGTTAATCCGCTTGTTCCCGTTTCAACAGCCGCAATATTCACGGCTTTTGATTCAGAGGCCCGTGAAGAGTTGCCCCGCCAGAATTCGGGAGAAGGGTCATTGTTACAGCGAGCTCTCGACGGACAAAATGATTTGCAACATATAGCGGGCGAGTTAGTCCCTGACATCAAATCCGTGATTAACGCGATAGAGCAGCAGCAGGGGTGCCGACTTGCGCGAATGAGCGGGAGCGGCGCCAGCTGTTTTGGCCTTTTTAAGTCAGATGATGCGGCGGTGGCTGCGGCTGACATAATCAAAAATACGCACCCCGAATGGTGGGTTAGACCCTGTCGGTTAGGGGATGCGCCGTGAGTGAAAACTTCTGGAATTTCCTCCTATGGCCCGTGATTAATCTGGCAGGTTTGGGCTTTTTCACAAGCCTTGCAGTCACGGGCTTCATGGTCGTGGCGGGATTAGGGGATGAGCCCGACGCTCGAAGTAGTCATGGGCGCGTTACGCCGACCTCGGGAGGGGTAGGTTTAATAGCTGCTTTTGGAATATGCGGAGTAACCCTGGCTCTGCTTTATCCATTTTTGCTTAGATTTCTTCCGGTGAATTTTCCTCAAATTCTTTCCCTTGTGTTTGCGATGGGACTGCTGGGCCTTTGCGATGATGTCTTTGCTTTGTCGGCTAAACTTAAATTTGGAATAATGATCATATTGGCCGGGGCCGGCGTGCTCTCTGTAGGCATTCCTGCGGCTTTCCCGTTTGGAGGCGAGATGTGGTCCATCCCAACTATTATAGGGTTTTTTGGAGCTCTGCTCTGGGTGTTTGTCGTCGTGAACGCTGTGAATTTCATGGACGGCGCAAACGGATTGATAACTAATACGCTCGTCATTGCCTCGGTAGCTTTGGGCGTGATTGGGTTAAGCCTTGGCTCGGTTTTAACGGCGTTTTTCTGCGGCGTTTCTATTGTCGGGTTTCTTGGCTTTTTACCCTATAACCAAAGACGGGACGCAGCGATATTTCTCGGCGACGCAGGGTCTTTGGTGGCGGGATTTACTTTTGCCTTGGCCGCGCTGTCGGCGGTGAATGCGTCCGCCACCCTACCTTTATTGTTCTTGGGGCCACTTTTAATTCTGCCGCTACTCGCTGATGTTCTGCTGACTTTGGCCTCACGGGCAAAACGCAGGCAGAATTTGTTGCACGCTCACCGGGACCATATGTATCAACGCTTGATTGGGCGGGGGATGTCACATTTACAGGTGACGTGGATTTACAGCATTCTCGCCTTGGTCTTTGCCAACATATCCATATTCGCCGTGCAATCCGAACGCATTTCTTCGCCAGGATTTTTTAGTCTGAATGTCGTGTTTATTTCGGCGCTATATTTTCTGGCGAGCCGGATTCTCAGGCGGGCTAACTAATGCGTTCCACCACATAATCGGCGAGATCGGCCAATGTTTCCCGCCAAGGCGACGGCGCAAAAACCATCAAGGCGTCGCGGGCTTCGGCTGAGAACTGCTTTGCCATCTCCATCGTGCTCTGCAGCGCCCCGGCGGAGCGTAAGTAAGAAACAGCCGTTTCTAGATCTACCGGCTTTTGATCTTGGTCGACGATAACGCGGCGCCAAAAGGCGCGTTCTTCATCCGAAGCCGTCTTTAGCGCCCGAATAACCGGAAGCGTCATTTTGCCTTCGCGGAAGTCATCTCCGACAGATTTGCCGAGCGCGCTTTCGAGCCCGCCATAATCCAGCGCGTCATCGACCAGCTGAAAGGCCAAGCCGATCTTTAGGCCGTAATCGCGGAGGGCGGCCCGCTCTTTGTCCGGACGTTCTGAAATGACGGGCGCAACTTCGGTCGCGGCAGCAAAAAGGGCAGCCGTTTTTGCTTTAATCACGGACATGTAATCCGCTTCGGTCATTTTCAGGTTCCGCAACGCGGCAAGCTGATGCACTTCGCCTTCGGCAATCACAGAAGACGCATTAGACAAAATTCCCAGCGCTTCCATGGAATCGGTTTCAACCATGAGGTTAAAGGCCCGGGCGAATAAGAAGTCACCCACTAGAATAGAGGCGCTATTACCCCAAATCAGATTAGCGGGCTTTTTCCCGCGGCGCAAATTGCTCTCATCCACGACATCATCGTGTAAAAGCGTGGCGGAGTGGATGAACTCGACAGCGGCGGCCAATTTGTGGTGGCTCGTGCCTTTATAGCCGAGCATGGCGGCGGTCGAGACGGTCAAAAGAGGGCGAAGACGCTTTCCGCCTGCGCCGACCAAATGCTGCGCCAAATTGGGGATGAGCCCGACAGGACTCTGCATCCGCTCAAGGATCAAGGCGTCAACGGCAGCCATATCCTCACGCGCCAAGTCCCAAAGCGTTTCCGCCGGGGATTTGTCTGAGGATGTTTTTCGAACTGTGGCGGGTGCACTCACACGTATAAAGCCTTTTTTGTTTGGCGTTATATGTAGTCTGCGCTAGCGCTACTCACAAGGGTTTTAGTGCCGCACTTGGCAGCTTTGCAGAAGAAAGCGCAGAAATGATCGCCATTATAAAAACAAACAATCCGGCGACTATTAGTTTCGCCGAAGCCGTTTTAAAAGAAGCTGGTATGGAATGCTTCGTTATGGATCAGAATATGTCGGTCATTGAGCCGGGCATAATGATACCGAAACGCGTCATGGTAATTGAGGAAGATGTGGAAGCCGCGAGACGCGCGCTTACGCTAGCTGGATTAGAAGCTGATCTTCAGTAAGGCTGAAAAGCTATTCAATCGTCCAGTCTTCGAAACTCTCTACGGGCCAGTTGCTTTTACGGGTGAATACTCCCCCAATCAGGACCATGAGAGCAGATTTTATAGTTTTTATAAGTCTCATGTGACTTAAGGTATCAGCAATTGATTGGAATAGCGTTAAA
The DNA here is from genome assembly GCF_965138505.1 of Litorimonas haliclonae. Classification (NCBI taxonomy): domain Bacteria; kingdom Pseudomonadati; phylum Pseudomonadota; class Alphaproteobacteria; order Maricaulales; family Robiginitomaculaceae; genus Litorimonas; species Litorimonas haliclonae. The sequence goes on from NZ_CBCSCO010000007.1 coordinate 65,838, forward strand.
GGGTTGAAATTCAACCGCGCATGAATAGTGTCTCGCAAAAATTAAACTGGCTTCGTTATGTCCGATAAACCTGCTCAAACGCTTTCATTTCAGGGGCTCATCCTGACGCTTCAAAATTATTGGGCGAAACAGGGCTGCGTTATACTGCAACCCTTTGACACTGAGGTCGGGGCAGGGACTTTGCACCCGGCGACTGTGCTGCGATCCCTTGGCCCGAAACCGTGGAATGTAGCCTATGTTCAGCCGTCGCGCCGCCCGGCCGATGGCCGATATGGCGACAACCCGAACCGTTTGCAGCATTATTACCAATTCCAAGTTATCATGAAGCCGAACCCGGCCAATTTTCAGGAGCTGTATCTCGGCTCTCTGGACGCGATTGGTATCAACCGCGATTTGCACGATATACGCTTTGTCGAAGATGACTGGGAAAACCCGACGGTCGGGGCCTGGGGCCTTGGCTGGGAAGTTTGGTGCGACGGGATGGAAGTCAGCCAATATACCTATTTCCAACAGGTCGGCGGCATGGACGTTGAGAAGGTATCGGGGGAATTGACTTACGGGCTGGAGCGTCTCGCCATGTATGTGCAGGGCGTCGAGAATGTTTACGACCTCGTTTTCACCGAGGCGAATGAAAAAAACGGCACGCCCGAAGTGCTCTACGGCGATGTCTTTCATCAGAACGAAGTCCAGCAATCGACCTATAATTTCGAGCATGCCGACACGGATAAAATCCTGGAGAAATTCAAAATGGCTGAGGCCGAATGTGAGCACCTTTTAGCGCTTGAAAAACCGCTTCCGCTTCCGGCTTATGAGCACGCTTTGAAAGCGTCTCACCTGTTCAATCTATTGGATGCGCGGGGCGTGGTCTCGCCGACGCAGAGGCAGGAATATATCAAACGCGTTCGCGATCTGGCCAAGGGCTGCGCAGAGGCTCATGTTCAAAGTGAAGAGGCGGTCGCTGACCGGGCGTGGCAATAATGGCTGAGCTACTTCTCGAAATATTCTCCGAAGAAATTCCGGCGCGGATGCAGGTTCGCGCGGCGGAAGATTTGTCCAAAATGATGACAGACGGTCTGATCAAAGCCGGCCTGACAGTCGAGGACGCAAAGGTCTTTTCGGGGCCGCGACGCCTCACATTTGTCGCCGAAGTTCCGCTCCGCTCTCCTGATGTTTCCGAAGAGCGCAAGGGACCGAGAGTCGGCTCACCCGACCGGGCGATTGAAGGCTTCCTTCGCGGGGCAGGGCTGTCGGATGTCTCCGAGGCGGAAATTCACAGCGACCCGAAAAAGGGCGAGTATTACGTTGCTATTCTAAACAGCGAAGGTCGCAATACGACAGAGATTGTCAGCGAGCTTGTGCCGGAAGTCATGGGGAATTTCCCATGGCCTAAATCCATGAAGTCAGGCAGCTCAAACTTTCGTTGGGTGCGGCCTTTGCAAGGCATTATTTGTTTGCTCGACGGGGCAGTGGTTCCGTTTGAAGTCGGCGGAATTAAATCTGGCGATATGACCGAAGGCCACAGAAAGCATGGTAAGGGGCCGTTTAAAATCAATGACTTCGACTCTTATGTTAAATTACTCGAAGGCGCAGGTCACGTCGTGCTTTCCCATGATAATCGTAAGGAATTAATTATCGAGCAGGCGCGGAAAGCCTGCGCAGAGAAGGGCTTGGAACTGGTCGAGGATGAAGGCCTTCTTTCGGAAGTCGCGGGTCTCGCCGAATGGCCTGTGGTCATTCTCGGCGATATGGATCCGAGCTTTCTGGAGCTCCCCGGAGAGGTCATTCGCCTCTCTATGCGGACGCATCAGAAATATTTTGCGGTGCGCGATCCAAAGAGCGGAGAGCTGGCGCCAAACTTTATTGTGGTCGCCAATCAAGACGCGCCGGATGGCGGTAAAGCGATTGCGGCGGGTAACTCCCGAGTGCTCTCTGCGCGCCTCGCTGATGCGGAGTTTTTCCAGTCCGAAGACGCGAAGAAAACACTCGCCGACTATTACGATAAACTCGACACCGTAGTCTTTCACAAGAAGCTCGGCACGATCAAAGATAAGGCCGAACGTGTGGCGGCGCTGGCCCGTGAACTCGCGCCCAAAGTTGGGGCCGATCCGGACAAGGCGGAAGCCGCGGCTAAGCTCGCCAAAAATGATCTGGTCACTCAGATGGTGATTGAGTTCACCTCGCTTGAAGGCCAAATCGGTCGCCTAATGTATGTAGGCGAAGGCGGCGATAAAGATATCGCGGTCGCGATTGAAGACCATTACAAACCCAAAGGGCCGAGTGACGAGGTGCCAACCAATCCGGTTGCCGTGGCTGTGGCTTTGGCGGATAAGCTCGACACGCTCGTCGGGTTCTGGGCGATTGATGAGAAGCCGACGGGTAGTAAAGATCCGTTTGCTTTGCGTCGAGCCGCGTTGGGCGTTGTTAGAATAATTCTGGAGAATGAGGTTCGTTTTGAATCAGTTGAAGGCGAAGGTTCTTTTTCTTTCCGAATTCAAAGAGCAATGTTTTCTCCAGTCGTTCGGACAATGAGATTTGTTCCTAACGAACAAGTTTCAAGCTTAAAGGATGAGATATATGAGGAAGTACGCCGCTTGAACCTGCCGTCAGCTCGCAGCGAAAAACAAAAAATCCAGGAGAGGATTGAAAAATTATCCTCTACCGTGTTTGAGTTAGATGTTGCGGGGTTTGGCAACTTAGTGGGAGCTGTCTCTTCAAGGAGTGAAGACCTCCTCGATTTCATCGCCGACCGTCTCAAAGTCTATCTCCGCGACCAGGGTATTCGCCACGACCTCATTGACGCTGTATTTGCACTCGGCGAAGATGATCTTGTTGCGATCGTAAATCGAGTGAAAGCACTTCAATCGTTCTTAGAGACGAAAGAGGGTGAAGACCTGCTCGCAGGATATAAACGCGCGGCAAATATCCTCAAAGCGGAAGCGAAGAAGGGCGATCTACCGGAAGGTTTACCGAATCGCCCTGAAGATCAACACGGCGCGGCTTTGTTCGATGCGCTCCAGACGGCATCATCTGAGATTTCTTTCGCTCTCAAGGACGAAAATTTTGAAAAAGCGATGCTGTCTTTGGCCGAATTACGCGCGCCAATTGATGCCTTTTTTACCGAAGTACAGGTTATTTCCGATGACAACGCTGTCAAAGAAAACAATCTTCGACTTTTAGGTTTAATCCGTGATACGGCGCGCCAGATTGCGGATTTTGAAGCGATTAATGGGTAATTATGCCTCGTCATTCCGGGTGTCTCTAAAGCTCGGAGCGACAGAATTTGGTGAAAAACGAGGGTCAATCAAATGACAAAATGGGTTTACAATTTCGGCGGGGGTTCTGCCGAAGGCGATACTTCCATGAAAAACCTTTTAGGCGGAAAGGGGGCCAATCTGGCCGAAATGGCGTCTCTGGGTCTTCCGGTTCCGCCGGGCTTCACGCTCTCCACCGATGTCTGTACCTATTATTACGATCACGGCGAAACCTATCCCGAGGATATGAATGACCAAATTGCCGGCGGTCTGAAAGAAATCGAAAAGCTCACAGGCAAAAAATTCGGGGAGGCGTCAAACCCGCTCTTGGTGTCTGTTCGCTCCGGCGCGCGGGCCTCTATGCCTGGCATGATGGACACCGTCCTGAACCTCGGATTGAACGACGAAACCGTCGAAGGCCTTGCTGAACTGTCCGGCGATCGACGCTTTGCGCTGGATAGCTATCGCCGTTTTATCACCATGTATTCCGATGTGGTGCTCGGCGTGCATCACCATATCTATGAAGACATTCTTGAAAACCATAAAGACACCCAAGGCTATATGCTTGATACCGAAATGACGGCTATGGATTGGGATTCTGTCATCAAGGAATTCAAAGCCGCCACCAAACGCGAACTTGGAAAAGACTTTCCTCAAGATCCGATGGAGCAGCTCAACGGCGCGGTAGATGCGGTGTTTGGGTCCTGGATGAATGAACGCGCGATTGTCTATCGCCGTCTCAACGATATTCCCGCCGCTTGGGGAACCGCCGTGAATGTTCAAGCGATGGTCTTTGGCAATATGGGCGACACCTCTGCGACTGGCGTGGCCTTTACCCGCGACCCGTCCACAGGGGAAAACCGCTATTACGGCGAATTTCTGATCAATGCTCAGGGCGAAGATGTGGTGGCCGGTATTCGCACGCCGCAGACACTGACCAAGGCGTCACGCGAGAAAATGGAAGAAGACCTGCCGAGCATGGAAGAGGCCCTTCCGGAGGCCTATGCCCAGCTTGCCGACACGTTCGAGACACTGGAGGCGCATTACCGCGACATGCAGGATATCGAATTTACCGTCGAAGAAGGCACGCTCTGGATGCTTCAGACCCGCACAGGGAAACGCACGGCCAAAGCCGCGCTGAAGATCGCCGTTGATATGGCAGAGGACGGACAGATCACGACGGACGAAGCCCTTCTGCGTCTTGAGCCTGCCAGCCTTGATCAGCTCTTGCATCCGACGCTCAAGCCAGACGCTGAACGCGATATGATCGCGATGGGACTTCCCGCGTCTCCGGGCGCCGCGATTGGCGAAGTCGTTTTTAACTCGGACGAAGCCGAAGCGCTGAAGAAAGCCGGGCACAAAGTCATTCTCGTGCGCGTTGAAACTTCACCGGAAGACATTCACGGCATGCATGCCGCCGAAGCCATTGTCACAGCCCGCGGCGGGATGACCTCTCACGCCGCCGTTGTGGCGCGCGGTATGGGCCGGCCCTGTGTGTCGGGCGCGGGGGAAATCCGCATTGACTACAAGGCCGAGAGCCTCACCGTTATGGGCCGCACCGTCAAAAAAGGCGAGACGGTCACAGTGGACGGTGGAACCGGCCAGGTTTTCCTCGGCGCGGTCGAAATGCAGCAGCCAGAGCTGTCCGGTGATTTTGCCAAGGTTATGAAATGGGCGGATGAGGCGAGAAAGCTCGGTATTCGAACTAATGCGGAAACACCGCTCGACGTTCAAACCGCCAAAGATTTCGGCGCCGAAGGTATCGGTCTTTGCCGCACGGAACACATGTTTTTCGAAGCGGACCGTCTCGGCTATTTCCGCGAAATGATTCTGGCCGAGGACAAAGAAGACCGCGAAGCGGCTCTAGCCAAAATTCTGCCGGTTCAACGCGATGACTTCGCCGCGATTTTCCGCATAATGGAAGACCGTCCTTGCACCATTCGCTTGCTCGACCCGCCTTTGCATGAATTCCTTCCGCATAGTGAGGCCGATATCGAATCCGTGGCGAAGTCCCTCGGCGTTCCCGCCGGAGAATTGATGCACCGCGCCAATGATTTGCAGGAAAGCAATCCAATGCTCGGTCATCGCGGTTGCCGCCTCGGAATCTCCTATCCTGAAATTTACGAAATGCAGGCGCGGGCGATTTTCGAAGCGCAAAAGCTTGTCTCGGAAGAAAATGGCGCGACCCCGGTTGCAGAAATCATGGTCCCACTCGTGAGTTCAGCCAAAGAGCTTGAAATCCTCAAGGGGAAAATTGATGCGATTGCCAAAGAAGTTGGCGCTCTAGAGTATACAATCGGGACTATGATTGAGCTACCCCGCGCCGCCCTCCGGGCCGCCGATATTGCGGAATATGCCGAGTTTTTCTCTTTCGGGACGAATGATTTAACGCAGACGACCTTTGGTTTGTCCCGCGATGATGCCGGACGGTTCCTACCGGATTACGTCAATCAGGGCATTATGGAAAAAGACCCGTTCGTGACGCTCGATCAGGACGGGGTCGGCGACCTTATCCACATCGCTGCGGAGCGCGGCCGCACGACCCGCGAGTCTATCAAACTCGGCATCTGCGGTGAACATGGGGGCGATCCGGCTTCCGTGGAGTTCTGCCACCGGGCCGGCCTCGACTATGTGTCTTGCTCGCCTTATCGAGTTCCGATCGCGAGACTCGCTGCGGCGCAGGCGGCGATTAAAACAAAATAAAAATAGCCTAGAAAAGTTTCACGGCAGGCGTTCATTCGGCTGCCGTAAAAGAAAAATAACCAAGCTGAAGGCCTCAGGTCGAATCTTGCTTGTCCTTTTTGTCATTGCCTCATAGCGTGGCGTCAGAAAGGTGGGTTTATGTTTCGAGTCTGGGCTGTTGTTTCTGTATTTTTATTGGCGAGCTGCGCCACGTTGGAGACGCGGACCGCTGACCCCACTGAAATGGCGCGGCTGGAAGCTCAGGCCCAAAATGTCGAGATTATCCGCGATGATTACGGCGTGCCCCATATTTACGGCAAAACGGACGCGGACGCTGTCTTCGGACTTCTCTACGCTCAGGCCGAGGATGATTTTCCCCGTATCGAACGCAATTATGTCTGGGCGATGGGGCGTTTGGCCGAGATAGAAGGCGAAGAGGCTATTTATAGCGACCTTCGCGCGCGGCTCTATATGACGATGGACGAGGCGAAGGCGGCCTATGAAAATGCGCCCGCCGACGTGAAGGCGCTTTGTGACGCTTTTGCGGACGGGCTGAATTATTACCTCGCGACCCATCCTGAGGTGGAGCCGGAGCTGCTGACTCGGTTTGAGCCCTGGATGCCGATGTTCTTCTCTGAGGGGTCCATTGGCGGTGATATCGAGCAGATCCCGCTGGCCGGCATCAAAGCCTTTTATCAGGATAAAGAGCCGGGGGACGCTTTATTGCTCACCTCCAATGCGCCCTTTGAAGACCCGGAGCCTGCGGGATCAAACGGGATTGCGGTGTCAGGCGATTTAACCCGCTCCGGTAATCCGATGTTGCTCATCAATCCGCATACGAGTTTTTATTTTCGCGGTGAAGTCCATGTCGTCAGCGAAGAGGGGCTCAACGCCTACGGCGCGGTGACCTGGGGGCAATTCTTTGTCTATCAGGGCTTTTCCGAAAAGAATGGCTGGATGCACACTTCCACCTATGTCGATTTCATCGATAAATTCCGCGAAGATATTTCGGAGCAGGCTGGTAAAATGGTTTACCGTTACGGCGACGAAATGCGTCCGGTTCAGGTCTCTGAGGTGACGCTGGATTACAAAGACGGCAAGAGACTGAAATCGCGGACGTTCCCGATGTATCACACCCATCACGGGCCGGTGACACATATGGAAGGCGATAAATGGGTGGCGACCAAGATTAATTGGGATCCGGTCAATGCGCTTAAGCAATCTTTCCTTCGCACCAAAACGAACGGCCATGCCGAGTTTAACGAGATGATGGATATTCGTACAAATTCTTCCAACAATACGGTCTATGCGGACGCGCAGGGCAATATTGCTTATTACCACGGCAATTTCATTCCCAAGCGTGACCCGATGATCGATTATTCCGGTACGGTAAATGGATGGGACACGCGAACCGATTGGGACGGAACGCACCCGGTGGAGGAGGCCATTACATTGCTAAACCCGCCCAATGGATGGATACAGAATGCCAATTCGACGCCGTTCACGGCGGCAGGGGATAATAGTCCGAAACGGGAGGATTACCCCGCTTATATGGCGCCGGATAAAGAGAATTTCAGAGCCGTTCACGCCATACGCCTTTTGGATGAGGCGGACGATCTGACGTTGAATGGTTTGATTGACCTGGCTTATGACCCGGCGCTTCCCGCGTTTGAGTTCATTATCCCAAGCCTTGTCGATTCCTATGAGCTGACGAATAAGGACCCAAGCTACGCCGAAGCGATTGCGGTTTTGGACGGGTGGGATCATACCGTCTCCGCTGACTCGGTCGCCATGTCTCTGGCGCATTTTTACGGCATGGAAATGTTGCAATCCGACGCCAGGCCGAAAGGGGCTAGCCGGATGGAAACGTATATGCACTTCTTTGAGAGAGGAACGCCGCAGGAGCAAATGGCGCTCCTAGACAAAGCAATGGGTAAAATGACGGCTGACTACGGGACCTGGAAAACGCCATGGGGCGAGATCAATCGGTTCCAGCGGCTCTCGGGTGATATTGATCTGGAGTTTGATGACGCTCAGAAGAGCTATCCCGTGCCGTTGGCGTCGGGGCGTTGGGGCGCGCTCGCCGCTTATGGCGCGAGCCAAGGTGAGAACACAAAGAAAATTTACGGCTATCGCGGAAACAGTTTCGTCGCCGTGGTTGAGTTTGGCGAGAAAGTCCAAGCCAAGAGCCTGCTCGCGGGCGGGCAGAGCAACGACCCGGATTCGCCGCATTTTGATGACCAGATAGAGCCTTATATAAATGTCGAGTTCAAGGACGTGCCCTATTACCGCGACGACGTGGAAGCTCGCGCCGTGAGGACGTACCGTCCCGGCGAATAGGCGGCGGAATTCTAGGCAAATAAAAAGCCCGGCAAATTGCCGGGCTTTGTTGTTTCGAGCGAGTGTTTCTTAAAGGATGCTCTGACCCGTTTTTTCCCAATCCTTAAGAAAGGCTTCCAAGCCTTTATCAGTCAAAACATGCTTGGACAGGCTCTCAATTACGCCTGGCGGGGCGGTCATAACGTCGGCACCGACTAGGGCGCATTCCTTGACGTGGTTTACGTTTCGAATAGAAGCCGCGAGAATTTCTGTCTCGAACCCGTAATTGTCGTAAATTGTGCGGATGTCCTCAATCAACTCCAACCCGTCCAGTGTAATGTCGTCCAGACGTCCGATAAAGGGCGAAATATAAGTCGCGCCGCATTTTGCTGCGAGCAAGGCTTGGTTAGGCGAGAAGCAAAGCGTGACATTAACCGGCGTGCCTTCCTTGGACAGAATATTGCAGGCTTTCAGTCCGTCCATCGTGAGAGGCAGCTTTACGCAAACATTGTCGGCAATCTTGCGTAGGTGGCGGCCTTCCTTGATCATATCATCAGCATCTGTTGCCACGACTTCGGCGCTGACATGGCCTTCGGTAATTTTGCAAATTTCGGCGATGACCTCTTTGAAGTCGCGGCCGGATTTGGCGATAATGGATGGATTGGTCGTGACGCCGTCAACAAGTCCGATGTCGTTTAGCGCAGAGATCGCGTCCAGATCGGCACTATCAACAAAAAATTTCATGGCTTTATGTCCCGTAGGGCTGTGGTTAAGTTCGTGGCCTGTTATCACGAATCATTCCGATGCAAAACGCTCAAATACTTTTTCCAGTGAATGTGCCCGGCGCGTTTGATTACGCTGTGCCGAAGGATATGGAATTGGGCGTAGGCGACTTTGTCTATGCGCCGATTGGAAAACAAATGAAGCTCGGGGTCGTGACAGGTTTAGGGCCGGCGGAGGAGGGGCGGAAGCTGAAAGAAATTGCGGAGCGCAAGCTCACGCGCCCTCTCTCGCCGGAGATGATAAAGTTCATCGAGTGGACAGCCAAATATAACGTCGCCTCGCCCGGGCAGGTTTTCCGTATGGTTTTGCGTTCCTACAAAGCGCTCGATCCCAGCCCTGTCGTCTCTCATTATTCGCCGACAGGCGTGACCCCATCCCAATTGACGTCGTCGCGGCGTGCAGTTCTCCGCGAAGGCGGCCCGTTTCCGGCGCGCGCCAGCGAAATAGCGGCTCGCGCCGGGGTTAGTGCGGGCGTTGTAAAAGGCCTCGTCAAAGTCGGCGCGATGCAGGAATTGGCATTGCCGGTCGATGCGCCTTTCCAGGAGCCTAATCCGGATCACCCCGGAATGGAGCTAACGGAAGGGCAGGAGGACGCTGCAAAAGAGCTCGTTGCGCAAATGCAATTGCAGGACTTTTCGGTCAGCTTGCTCGACGGCGTGACCGGGTCAGGCAAAACGGAGGTTTATTTTGAAGCTGTGGCGGAAGCCCTACGCCAAGGCGGGCAGGTGCTTATCCTTGTTCCGGAAATTGCGCTGACACAGGCCGGCATGTCCCGGTTTGAAAAACGTTTCGGCGTCAAACCCGCCGAGTGGCACTCTGCGGTCGGAGACGCGCCGCGCCGCCGCGTTTGGCGGGAGGTGGCACAAGGACGCGCAAAATTAGTCGTTGGCGCGAGGTCTGCGCTCTACCTGCCATTTGCGGATTTGAAACTCATCGTCGTCGATGAGGAGCACGATACGTCATATAAGCAGGAAGAAGGCGTTATCTATAATGCGCGGGATATGGCGATAGTTCGGGCAAAACTGTCGCGGCACGCCGTGATTCTAGCTTCGGCCACACCGTCTCTGGAAAGTTTGCACAATGCTCGTAGCGGACGGTTTGCCCACATTGTCCTTCCGGAGCGTCCCGGCGCCGCCATTTTGCCGGAAATTGGATTGGTAGACCTGAAAGACAATCCGCCTGAAAAAGGTGACTTCCTCTCTCAACCGTTAATTGAGGCGGTCAAGGCAGGGCTGGAGCAGGGCGATCAGTCTATGCTCTATTTAAACCGTAGAGGCTATGCGCCGCTTATCATTTGCCAGTCTTGCGGTGAAAAGCTCAAAAGTCCTGATACGGATAGCTGGCTAGTTGAGCATCGGGCAACAGGCCGCGCCATGTGCCATTTGACAGGATTTTCAATGCGGATGCCGACGCTCTGTCCGAACTGCAAAGCCGAGGATAGTCTGACGGCCGTTGGGCCAGGGGTCGAGCGCGTGGCAGAAGAGGCCGCGCGACATTTTCCCGGGGCCAAGATTGAGATATTCAGTTCAGATACCGCGGGGAACCCCAACGCCATCAGGGACCGAATGGATAGGATGGCGGCAGGAGAGATTGATATCCTTGTCGGGACGCAAATGGTCGTCAAAGGCCATAATTTTCCGCATTTGACTTTTGTTGGCGTGGTCGATGGGGATTTGGGACTGGCGGGCGGCGACCCTAGAGCCGGAGAGCGGACCTATCAAACCTTGGTGCAAGTCGCCGGACGGGCTGGCCGAGCCGAAAAACCTGGACGGGCACTCATTCAAACTCATCAACCGGAACATGAAGCGCTTTTGGCGCTCGCGGCAGGCGACCGAGAGCTTTTCATAGGCGTAGAATTGGCTATGCGCGAGATGCTGGGCCTGCCGCCCTTCGGTAAGTTGGCGGCGGTAATTATTTCTGGCCCTGATCTAAAAAAGACCGAAAGTCTATCTAAAAAAATGGTGAGCGTCGCACCGCGCGCAGAGGGTATCGAAATTCTCGGACCGTCCGAGCCGCCCATCGGGAGATTAAGGGGGCTTTATCGTCGCCGACTGTTTATCCAAGCGGAGCCGGGCGTCAACTTACCCCGTTATATGGCGGTGTGGCGCGCTAGGATACGTCCGCCGGCAAAGTTTAAAATCCAAATCGATATCGACCCGCAAAGCTTTATGTAAGTGCAAGCCGGCCTGTAAGGTTGAGCTTCTATCTCGTGGAGGTTTGATTAACTGAATTAAATAAAATTGCGTAATTAGCCGCTCTAAAAATTTAATGCACAAAACTGGTGCAGCAATTAATTTCGCCAAGTGCAGACTAGTAAAAATTTATTTCTCGTTAACCTTCTAAACGGGAAAAACTTTCTAATCGTTAACGAAATCACCCTATTTAGTGCTCTTTATGCAACAGGTCAGTCTAAAAAGGACCTGCTTCTTACAAAAGTGTCACAAAATATATTGCGTTAAGGGAAAATCATCAATAGCCATAGCTCCAATCTTCCCGTGTCGCGGGAGGGCTTAATTGATAACACAATCTATAAAGGGATTTTACTGTGAAATCATCAAAAAGAAATCTGTTGATAGGGACACTGCTCTCCAGCGCCATGCTGGCAAGTGCCGTTCCGTCATTCGCCCAAGACGCCGACGACAATAGTGACGAGATCATTGTTACTGGTTCGCGCTTGAACGTTAACCCTAACCTGACATCTGCCAACCCGGTTCTCCGCGTTGACGATGCAGAAATCGCGGCACGCGGTACAGTTAACATCGAAGACCTGACGAACAACCTTCCGCAAGTCTTTGCTGGTCAAGCCGGTGAAGTTTCTAACGGCGCGTCTGGTACAGCGACTTTGAACCTTCGTGGTTTGGGCGCGACACGTACTTTGACCTTGATCGACGGACGTCGTCTTCCTTATGGTTCATCAACATTTTCTCCAGCTAACTTGGACCTTGTTCCAACAGCTTTGATCGACCGCGTTGAAATCCTGACGGGCGGCGCGTCTGCTGTTTACGGTTCTGACGCTATCGGCGGTGTTGCTAACTTTATCCTTAAGGATGATTTCGAAGGTGCAGAGCTGGACGTTCAGTACGGTTTCGCTCAAAACGGCAACGGCATCGACAGATTTGATGATGTTCTTCGTTCAGCTAACCAGCCTGTTCCAGACGGAAGTGTAGACGGCGAAGAATTCAACGCGTCTGTTGCGTTGGGCGCCAACACGGCCGACGGTAAAGGTAATGCAACAATCTTTGCATCTTACCAAAACCGCGAAGAAATCACACAAGATAACCGTTCGTTCTCTGGCTGTGCTTTGGGTGCAGGTGATACAAACGGCTTTGGTTGTGTCGGTTCTGGTAACTTCCGCTTCTTCGGCGGCGACGGCGGTTCTTTCTTCCAGGAAGAAGATGGTACACTTGTTCCTTACGCAGGCGGCCCGGCCCAAACATTTAACTTTGGTCCGTTCAACTACTTCCAACGCCCTGCCGAGCGTTTCCAAATGTATGGTAAAGGTCACTATGAAATCGCCGAAGGTCACGAGATTTTCGCTAGTGCATCTTTCACAAACAACTTTTCTGATGCTCAAATCGCGCCATCTGCGTCATTTGGATCTTATGACATTAACTGTGACAACCCACTGATCCAAGACGACGTTGTCGCTGGCGGTGGTTCTATCGCGTCTGCTGTCTATGGCTGTTCAGCTGCTGAAATTGCATCTGGTGCCATTAAAGAAAACGTATCAATGTCTCACCGTAACGTTGAAGGCGGACCACGTAACTCCCGTCTTGAAAACTCAGCCTACCGTATGGTCGGCGGTCTTCGCGGTACTGTCGCAGACGTTTGGGACTACGAACTATTCGGTCAGTATTCTCGTACAACCGACCAGTCTATCTCAACAAACGACTTCGTAATTGCTAACCTTCAGGACGCTTTGTTTGCCGTGGATGACGGCACAGGCACCGCAGTTTGCGCAAGCGGAAACTCTGGTTGTATTCCTTACAACATTTTCCAACGCGGCCCGAATGGCGAAAGCATGGTCACAACCGATCAGACTGACTACATTCAAGGTATCGGTATCGTGAATGGTGAAACTGAGCAGCTCGTTTACGGCGCTAACGCTCAGGCAGACCTTGGCGAATATGGTATCCAGTCTCCATGGTCTGACAGCGGTGTTGGCTTCTTGGGCGGTATTGAATACCGTGAAGACAAGCTTGAATCCAATCCTGACGAAATCAGCCAGGTTCCTGGTGGTGGTTTCACAGGCGTAGGCGGCGCGACGCTTCCTGTTAAAGGTGAAGTCGAAGTCTTCGAACTTTACACCGAGGTGCAGGTTCCGCTCGTCACAGACATGCCATTCGCGAAAGAATTGGTCTTTAACGGTCAGTACCGTTATTCTGATTACGATACGAACGGTAACGGATTGCAAAACAGCTTCAGCACAGACGCTTACGGCCTTCAGCTTTCATGGGCGCCAGTTGAAGATGTGAAATTCCGTGGTCAGTATCAGCGCTCAGTGCGCGCACCGAACGTTATCGAGCTTTACACAGGTCAAGACACAAACTTGCCTAACCTGAACCAGCTCTCAAACGGTGCCTACGATCCATGTGCGACAGCTAACCCAACTGCGTCTGCTGCAGCTTGTGCAAATACTGGCGTTACAGCGGCTCAGTACGGCAACATTGTTGACGTGTTCTCTGGTCAAACTCAGTCTATCACAGGCGGTAACCCGAACCTGAACCCTGAGAGTTCAGATACTTACACAATCGGTGCTGTTATCACTCCAAGCGCAATCCCTGGATTGACAGCGTCTGTTGACTACTTCGATATCACTGTTGATGACTTCATCAGCGCGGGTATTGGCGCTCAGACAACACTTGATCAGTGTCTTGCAACTGGTGATGCGGCCTTCTGTGACCTTATCACTCGTGACAGCCGTGGTTCCTTGAACTCAGGCCAAGCTGGTGTTGGTTTCTTGGCGACAAACATCAACATCGCGTCATTGGAAACATCTGGTCTTGACTTGCAAGCTGGTTACAGCCTGGATCTTGCTGACTTCGGCATGAACAATTCCGGTGACCTTCGTATCCAGTACGCTGCGACTTACCTCGACAAGTTCGACTTCACACCATTCCCGGGTGGAGACGCTATCGAGTGTGCAGGTATGTATGGTAACGATTGCGTACAGCCAGTGAACCCAACTTACCGTCACCGTTTGTTGACAACTTGGGCCGCTCCATTTGGTTTGGAAGCGACAGTCACTTGGCGTCACCTTTCTGGTGTTGACAACATCGCTGCTAACCCAGCGCCAATTGATCAGCGCCTTGGTACACAAGACTACTTCGACCTTTCAGGTAACTACGAAGTTGTCGAAGGCGTTACATTCCGCGCAGGTGTGAACAACATCTTTGAAGAGCAGCCTCCTGTCTCTGTTTCCTCTGGTCCGCCACTCGGAAACGGTAACACTTACCCTGTTACTTATGACACAGGCCGGTTTGTATTCTTCGGTCTGAACGTAAAACTCTAAGCTTTACGACAGTTCTAGAATTTAGCAGGCCTTTCGGGGCCTGCTTTTTTTTGCGAGTTTGATATATTCTTAAAACGACTGACACCTTATGGAATTCCGCACTTGGCACATTGAATTGACCGTGCTAAGCCCCGCGCGAGATTGGCGGAGCGGCCTGTTGGGTGTGAAAATCCCGGGAGAGTTCGACCCGCTATATTTATGTTAAAGGGGCTGTCTTACAGCCCAATTCCGAAGAGCGGACCTGATACGTGTCAGAGACAGAAGTCATTACAGGCGAAGCCCCAACACGCTACGCCCAAGCTTTGCTTGAACTCGCGGAGGACGCTAAGTCCTTGTCAGCTATAGAAAAAGACGTGAAATCGCTAAAGGTGATGTTTACGGATAGCGCGGATTTGACCGCCTTGATAAACTCTCCGGTGTTTGCCACTGAAGATAAAGTCGCCGCGCTTACATCGATTGCCAAAAAAGCAAAGCTCAAGCCTTTGACAGTGCAATTTGTCGGTTTGGTTGCAGAGAATCGCCGGGCAGAAGATCTTCCGGGAATCTTGTCTGCATTTGAAGAGATGGTTGCCCGCCGTAAGGGGTCACAAGTGGCGAAAGTCACCAGCGCGAAAAAGCTCACAGCCGCGCAGGTCACGTCATTGAAATCAAATTTGAAAAAATCGCTGGGACGCCCGGTAGAGGTCGAAACATCTGTGGATGAAGACCTTTTGGGTGGTTTCGTCGTGCGCGTTGGTTCGCGCCTATATGATAGCTCCCTCAAGACTAAACTTGAGGACTTACGCTTAACCCTCAAAGAAGCATAGAGGTTATACAATGGATATTCGTGCTGCGGAAATTTCCAGCATCCTGAAAAAGCAGATCAAAGATTTTGGTAAAGAAGCCAAAGTCTCTGATGTCGGTCAGGTTCTCTCAGTCGGTGATGGTATCGCCCGTATCTATGGTCTGGACAATGTCCGCGCCGGCGAGATGGTCGAATTTCCTGGCGGAATCAAGGGCATGGCCCTCAACCTAGAATCTGACAATGTCGGTGCCGTTATCTTTGGTGATGACCGCGGCATTAAAGAAGGCGACACGGTTAAACGCCTCGGCGAAATCGTTGACGTGCCTGTCGGTAAAGGTCTTTTAGGCCGCGTTGTAAACCCGCTCGGCGAGCCAATTGACGGCAAAGGTCCAATCGAATCAACAGAGCGCCGCCGTGTGGATGTTAAAGCGCCGGGCATCATGCCGCGTAAAGGTGTTCACGAGCCTGTTCAGACTGGTATTAAAGCGATTGACGCTCTTATCCCCGTAGGCCGTGGTCAGCGCGAACTTATCATTGGTGACCGCCAGACAGGTAAAACAGCCGTGGCCGTTGACGCTATTCTTAACCAGAAAGCTGCGTTTGACGAAGACCGCGAAAATGACAAACTTCACTGCATCTATGTTGTTGTAGGCCAGAAGCGCTCAACAGTGGCGCAGCTTGTCAAAACGCTCGAAGAAAACGGCGCAATGGAATATTCCATTATCGTTGCCGCGACAGCGTCAGAACCTGCTCCGCTCCAGTTCCTCGCACCGTTTGCCGGTTGCGCGATGGGCGAATATTTCCGCGATAATGGCATGCACGGCCTGATCATTTATGATGATCTGTCGAAGCAGGCTGTGGCTTATCGCCAGATGTCACTTCTTCTTCGCCGTCCTCCGGGCCGTGAAGCTTATCCTGGTGACGTTTTCTACCTTCACTCCCGCCTCCTAGAGCGTGCGGCGAAGCTAAACGAAGATAACGGCTCCGGGTCTTTGACCGCTCTGCCGATTATCGAAACTCAAGGTAACGACGTTTCGGCCTTTATTCCGACAAACGTGATTTCGATTACAGATGGTCAGATTTTCTTGGAGACAGATTTGTTCTTCCAGGGCATCCGTCCAGCGCTTAACGTCGGTCTGTCCGTGTCTCGAGTAGGCTCCTCCGCTCAGGTTAAGGCGATGAAACAGGTTGCCGGCCCGATTAAAGGCGAACTCGCTCAGTACCGCGAAATGGCCGCCTTTGCTCAGTTCGGTTCAGATTTGGACGCCTCCACTCAGGCCCTGTTGGCCCGCGGTGAACGCCTCACAGAGCTCTTGAAGCAGCCGCAATTCTCTCCTTTGAAAGTGGAAGAGCAGGTTATCGTGCTTTACGCTGGTACTCGCGGTTATCTCGATAGCGTTCCTGTTAAATCCGTTCAGAAATATGAGCGCGAATTGCTCTCACATCTGAAAGGCGAGCACAGCTCTCTGCTGTCGGATATTGCTACCCAAAAGAAACTGACGGACGATATCGAAGACACAATCAAGTCTGTGTTGGAAAACTTCACGTCTAACTTCGCAGCCTAAGGACGCCTCATGGCCAGCCTCAAGGATCTTAAAAACCGTATTTCTTCTGTGAAAAACACACAGAAGATTACCAAAGCCATGCAAATGGTCGCGGCCGCGAAACTGCGCAAAGCGCAGGAAGCGGCGGAAAATGCGCGCCCCTATGCGGAGCGCATTAACAATGTCATCACAAATCTGGCCAGTTCCATGGTCGGTGTCGGTGACGCGCCGGAGCTTTTGGTCGGAAACGGCAGGGAAGACACAGTTCTCCTCGTCGTGGCGACAGCCGATCGCGGTCTATGCGGCGGTTTTAATACCAATATTGTCCGGAAGGCCCGCGAAGAAATCGTGGCGCTTGAAGGGCAGGGGAAAACGGTCAAACTCTTCCTGATCGGGAAAAAGGGCTATGATCAGCTTAACCGCCTTTATCACGATAATATTGTTAAATTTATCTCTTTGAAAGAAGAGCGTAAACTTCACGCTGGCATCGCCCAAAATATTGGCGAAACGATCACGGAAATGTTCCGCGAAGGCGAATTTGACGTTTGTAAACTGGTCTATTCAAAATTCGTTAATGTGATGACACAGGACGCCGTGGCCAATACGCTTATCCCAGCCATCGCCTCTATTGACGAGGACAATGAAGATACCGGGCCCGATCTCAAGGGCGCGATTTATACATACGAGCCGGACGAGGCTGGAATCTTACGGGTCCTCTTGCCGCGCAATATCAACACGCAAATCTTTACGGCGTTATTGGAAAACCAGGCCGGAGAGATGGGCTCTAAAATGACCGCGATGGATAATGCCACGCGTAATGCCGGCGAGATGATCGACAAGCTGACATTGACCTTCAACAGAACACGTCAGGCCCAGATTACATCTGAACTGATTGAGATTATTTCAGGCGCGGAAGCGCTTTAAAGAAAGCTAGAGGAACACACTCATGGCGAAAGCAGCAACAAAGACAGCCGCCAAAAAAACGGCCGCTAAGAAAACAACCGCCAAAAAGCCGGCAGGCAAGCGCGCAACCACTAAAAAGGTCGTGAGCAAAGCCATGTCAGCCGGTAAAATCACTCAGGTGATCGGGGCCGTTGTAGACGTCGCATTCGAAGACAATTTGCCAGCCATCCTGAACGCGCTGGAAACAGACAACCAAGGCAACCGTCTGGTTTTGGAAGTCGCTCAGCATTTGGGTCAGAACACGGTTCGCACCATCGCTATGGACGCAACCGAAGGCCTTGTGCGCGGTCAATCTGTGACTGATACCGGCGCGCCAATTACCGTTCCTGTTGGACCGGAAACACTTGGCCGTATCATGAACGTCATTGGTGACCCGATCGATGAACGCGGCCCGCTCAAGACAAAAGCCAAGGCGTCTATTCATAAAGAAGCGCCTCCTTTTGTGGATCAATCCACTGAATCCGAAGTCCTTGCGACCGGTATTAAAGTTATTGACCTGCTTTGCCCTTACGCAAAAGGCGGTAAAATTGGCCTCTTCGGCGGTGCGGGTGTGGGTAAAACCGTTCTCATCATGGAACTCATCAACAACATCGCCAAAGCTTATGGTGGCTACTCTGTGTTTGCGGGTGTTGGTGAGCGGACTCGTGAAGGAAATGACCTTTATCACGAGATGATCGAGTCCAACGTTATCGATCTCGACGGTGAAAGCCGTGCGACCCTCGTTTACGGCCAGATGAATGAGCCTCCCGGAGCCCGTGCTCGCGTCGCGCTGACCGGTTTGTCTCAGGCCGAATATTTCCGCGATGAAGAAGGCAAAGACGTTCTGTTCTTCGTCGACAACATCTTCCGCTTTACTCAAGCCGGTTCCGAAGTGTCCGCGCTATTGGGCCGTATTCCATCTGCGGTGGGCTATCAGCCGACCTTGGCCACTGAAATGGGCCAGATGCAGGAGCGTATTACGTCCACGAATAAAGGGTCTATTACATCCGTTCAGGCGATTTACGTCCCGGCCGATGACTTGACTGACCCAGCGCCAGCGACCTCCTTTGCTCACTTGGATGCGACAACGGTTCTGAACCGCGCGATTTCCGAAAAAGGTATTTATCCGGCGGTTGACCCGCTTGACTCCACATCCCGTATTCTTGAGCCGCGTATTGTTGGTCAGGAACATTACGAAGTTGCGCGTCAGGTTCAGGAAATTCTACAGCGCTATAAATCTTTGCAGGACATCATTGCTATTCTCGGCATGGACGAATTGTCCGAAGAAGATAAGCTTGTTGTGTCCCGTGCGCGTAAAGTTGAGAAATTCTTGTCTCAGCCTTTCCACGTTGCTGAAATCTTTACCGGCTCTCCGGGTATCCTCACAGATCTTGCGGACACAGTTCGCTCCTTTAAAGGTCTGGTCGAAGGTGAATATGACCACCTACCGGAACAAGCGTTCTACATGGTTGGCGGCATTGACGACGTGATCGAAAAAGCCGGTAAAATGGCGGCGAAAGACGCGGCTTAGGCTGTATTGACTGCGGTTAGGATAAAGAATGGCTGATAAGCTACATTTCTCTCTCGTTTCGCCTGAACGTGAACTTTATGCGGGCGAAGTCGATCAGGTCGATATCCCGGGCACCGAAGGCAATTTCGGTGTTCTGCCGGATCATGCGCCACTTATGGCCGCGATCCGTACGGGCGCGATCACCGTTTACGAAAACGGAGCGGAAAAGCAGTTTTTCGTTCAAGGTGGTTTCGCTGATGTGACGCCAGCAGGCTTGACTGTTTTGGCCGAGCGCGCAGCGCCTATGTCAGAGCTGACGTCCGAACGTATCCAAGAGGATATTGCATCTGCAAAAGACTCCCTCGTGGGTCTCGAAGGCGAAGCGGCTTTGGCGGTTCAGCAAAATCTAGATGGATTAAATGCCGTTGCAGCGTCACTCTAGGGCCTTAATACGCACATATTATTCTAAAAAACCGGGCTTATGAAAGTCCGGTTTTTTTATATCTTCTTGTCACTTTGCGCGCTCTCGCTCGCTTGTCTGTTTTATGGCTTCTTCGTGGAGCCCAAAAGGCTAGTTGTCCGGGAAGTGTCCCTCCCGGCGCCAAGCTATCAAGGGCCGCCGTTGCGACTCGTTCTACTTTCTGATCTTCATATTGGGGGACGTCACGTGCCAGCGTCTCGCATCGCTACTCTGACTACCACTGTGAATCGTCTAGAGCCTGATGTGGTTCTTTTGGCCGGAGACTATGTTGATGGCAGTTTGCCACGGTCCAATCGTTCGTTGGTACAGAATAATGCCATAGAGGAGGGGGTTGAGGCCTTAGCCGGACTAAAGGCCTCACATGGCACCTATGCCGTCATAGGCAATCATGACAATTGGTATGATGGCGCGTGGATTAGAAACCAACTTGAGGAGAATGGGGCAACTGTCCTTGCGAATGAGGGAGTAAATTTACCAGAGATCTGCCTCATCGGTATGTCGGATTTTGATACTGACTATCCTTCTTCGGCAGGGTACCAAGACTGCAAACTAAACCATGCAAAGATAGTTCTGACACACTCGCCGGATGCTTTCCGTTTTCTCAGAACAGATACGACCTTGGCTGTGGCGGGTCATACTCATGGCGGGCAGATAAATCTGCCGCTTATTGGGCGGCGCGTCACCTCGACGGAGGCAGGAAAGCCTCTAGCCTATGGGCTGAAAGAGCTAGGCGGCGTGCCTGTTTATGTCACTTCTGGGATTGGCACCTCATTGCTCCCGGCTCGCTTTCGTGCGCCGCCGGAAATTGTTGTGATTACTCTTACAGAGGCAAACTAAATATTCTCGGTCAGCGGTTCGTGAAGTGTATCGGAAGCTTCGGCGACAGCCGTCGGCGAGTAGCGGGCCTGTCTATCCGCTTTTGTTGTAACAAATAGATAGATGACAAGTCCGGTAAAGGCTAATCCTGCGGCCAAGAGGAAAGGCGCGCCGGGGACATAGGGAACGGGGGTTTGTACAAACAGGTGCTGGAAGATGTGATAAATTCCAGATGGAAATCCTTCGAGATCGTAATTGGCTTTGTGGGAGGCGGCAGCGAAATATTCGAAAATTCCGGTCATGGTAAGCGGCCCAACCATCATGGCCAGTCCTTGAGCCGCGCCAATGGCGCCTTGTAGCTCGCCTTGTTCACTGTCGCTTATCCGAGAGCTCATCATATTAGTCAGAGCAGGGCCGTATAGACCGCCAAAAGCCGCAAACGGACCGGCGGCATAGATAATCCATCCCGCATTGGCGCTGCCCATCATCGTATAAGCGGTTACGGCAGAGATGATGCCAATAATACCCGCCCAAAACAGACCGACTTTCGGGATAATAATTCGAATTAAGCCCCCCTGAACAATAATGCTGGCGATACCAAACGCGCCAAGTGAGAGGCCTACATCTCCGGCGTCCCAGCCAAGACCTTCAATCGTCGAGAAGGAGTACGTTGAAGGATAGACAGTGTGACCCACTGCCAAAACAAAAAGAACAAAAAGGAGGCCTTTAGCGCCTTTAATTTTGCCGAGTGACTCTAAAGACCCGAGAGGATTAGAACGTCTCCAGCTAAAAGCGCGGCGTTTTTCTGGGACGAGGGTTTCGGGCAAAAAGATAAAACCGTACACGACATTGATCAGGGCAATTATACCTGCTGCGATAAATGGGGCGCGGGGGCCGAATCCGTCTCCTATCAATCCTCCGATCACAGGGCCGAGCATAAAGCCAACGCCAAAAGCCGCTCCAACCAGGCCAAAGTTTTGCGCACGCGTCTGAGGCGGGCTTATATCCGCGATATAGGCGTTTGCGGTCGAGAATGTCGCCCCGAATGAGCCGGCAATTATGCGCCCGAAATAAAGAAAGGCAATCGTCGGGGCAAAGCCCATGATGAAATAATCGAGCGCCAACCCGAATAGCGATAGCAACATAATGGGGCGGCGGCCAAAGCGATCTGAAAGACCGCCGACAACGGGCATACAAATGAATTGAAGCAGGGCGAAAACAAAGGTGAGCCACCCGCCATGGATGGCCGCTTCATTATTGGGGAGATCCGTCAGCTCTTTGAGCAAATCCGGCAAGACCGGAATCATAATTCCGAAACCGACGGAATTGATCATCACTGTGATCAGCACAAATATAAGTGCATTCTTACCGTAAGGTTGACCCGCCATAATCCAGCGGACTCACGCTATGTCATCGGATTTGCAAAGTCTGCAAATTCGGCAATCAGTCGTTCATAAACGCCCCGTTTAAAAGGCACCACAGACTCGTGAATGGTTTTTAAATCCGCCCATTTCCAATCTGAAAATTCCTGCTCTCCATGAGCGCAAAGGTCTATATCAGACCCGTCGCCGTGATAGCGAAAGGCGAACCATCTCTGCCTTTGCCCCTTATGTTCGCGCTTACGCCGATTTAGCCGGGCCTCTTCGGTGAAGTCATAATAGAGCCATTCTTCAATGCGCCCGAGCAAAGTGAGCTTGTCTTTGCGGATACCTGTCTCTTCCCATAGCTCGCGCAAAGCGGCCTCGTAAAAGTCCTCGCCGTCATCTATCCCGCCTTGCGCGCATTGCCAGGCATAGGGGCCGTCTTCGCCAAAACGCTTACCAAGCCAAATTTGGCCTTGGGCGTTAAAAATAGCGGCGCCGACATTGGGGCGGTAGTCCTCGGGACGATAAGCTTCGGAGGGTAGGGTCATACTAAGGTCTATATTATTTTATGGCAGCGGAGGCGGGGACGAGTTGCAAAGACTGCCCTGGCAGATCGTCAATCCAGCGTTTTACGGATGTAAGCGTTTCGGGATAGGCAAACCCGACGCCTATAGGCGTTTGGCCTTTCGCGCTTTGGTCGGCGAGTCTGGAAAGTTCAATTTCGATGAGCGCGCTTTTGGGCTCGGGATCAATCAATCCGTGACCAGAGGCATAAGGGAGGGAGACTGACTGGGCGAGGGCGTCCAATGACGGCGCGGCGAAGGATCCGTCGGAGATAAACGCCAACCCACTGTCTGACAAACGGCTCAAGGTCGTCGCGGCGGCATCGGCGCGGGTCAAAAAGGCATCCCCATTGTAGTTGATGACGCCATAATAGCCTTGGGCGCGGCTTAACAGCCAATCTAAATTCTCTTCGTTTTTATCTGTTTCTCCGGCCTTCAACATATGATCTGCGCCGGGTTCATCAGAATTTGAATTGTCCGACGCCATAGGAATTTCGAGCAAAACTTCGTGGCCGTTAGACCGGGCCTTATCCACCCAGCTCTGAAGGTCTGGGCTATGAGCGGCGAAAGAGAGCGTGACATTGGCAGGTAGGGCGTCAATCGCTCTTTGGGTTAGGTTCCTATTCACGCCAAGTCCGCCGATAATGATGGAAACGGAATTTAGTCCAGCTTCAGGAGAATTGGTTTTCCGGTAAGCCTTGAATGAAGTGTTTCCATTCTCTGCCTTTTGGGGAAGGGGGCCGAAGGGGCCTTCTACCGTCAGTTCGGCGTAAGTTTTAGCAGAGCCGTCATCCAAAGGCTTCCCGTCCACGAGAACAACCTTTGGCTCAACTTTCGGGGGGCTTGCAGGTGTTTCAATGTCTGTTTTGACCGGATTTCCCAGGGCGTCCGTCTTCCCTTGATTTCGGGCTATTTGAGTCGGGTTTTCACCTTCAGGAACTTCGCCCGCCAATAGGTCGGGCAAAGCGTCATTATCACTATTTAAGTTTGTTGCTAAAAGCGGCTGAGGTAGAGGCTCAAGAGCCAACTGCCCGCTTGTGTATGGGTCGGTATCAGGCGCAGGTTTTATCAGGACCATAACGCTAGTAATGGCTACGAGAGCTAAAAGCGCAAAGGCGCCTAGAATGTGCCAACGCCGCTTCGGAAGCTCTAACTGTCGTCGTCTGCGTGAAGACGCAGTGGCCGACTCAGGGCGCGGATATCCAGAAGGTTCACTCATATAGGAAGGGGACTAGGGCGATTTGGAACTGAGGTCTATATCGACTTCGTTTCCGCATGTTTCAAAGCCTATTGAGAAACAGTCGGAATTGCTGAAGCGAAGCCTTCGGGCAAATTATTTTGCGCTTGTAAAAGGGTGCGATACCGGGAGGTTTTCAGAATGTCGACCGCTTTCCGAAGTTGGAAATCTACGGTGTCGGGCAGGTCGTCCGAAGGGTAGAGTATATCTGCATAATTTTCTTCAAAATCCGAATGATCCGGATTGATGAGTGAATGAGGCAAACTATTTTCGCGGAAACGATCCTGAATCTCTCCTTCATCCGGGAAGGCGGCAACCAAAAGATCGGGCATGATTCCCCGGCCTTGAATGGAATTGCCCGAAGGCGTGAAATAACGTTGCGTGGTCATGCGCAGAGCGCCGCCATTTTCCACCAAAGGAATTACCGATTGGACGGAGCCTTTGCCAAAGGTACGGCGACCAACAACCACGGCCCGGCCGCGATCTTGCAGCGCTCCAGCCACAATTTCCGCCGCTGAGGCTGACCCGGAATTTACCAGAACGACAATTGGCATGTCGGGATACAGCTCGCCGGGTTCAGCATGGTAACGTTGCGTATCGGAATCGTCCCGCCCTCTGGCTGAAAGCACTTCGCCGCCATCGAGAAAGAGACCCGAAACAGAAACTGATTGGTCTAATAGTCCGCCTCGATTTCCCCGCATGTCAATGATTAGTCCCGGCAGAGAACCATCCAAATCGGTTTTGAGAATGTTCAGCGCATTCTTTAAATCCTCTGTTAGGCGGTCATTGTTAAAGGTTTCGATAAAGACATAACCTAGACCTTGTTCTACGCGGTGACGCACCGCGCGACCTCTAACGACCTGACGCACCACTTCCAGGTCGCGGGGTTCATCCTCTCCAGACAAGATAGTCACTTTAACGGGTTCACCGACAGGCCCCCGCATATTTTCAACGGCGTCGTTGAGGTCTTTTCCAAGGATGGATTCCCCCGCTACAGCAGAAATAAAATCACCGGAGCGTATTCCAGCCTGGTAGGCAGGGCCTTCCTCGATGGCATAGTTCACTTTGACCAAGCCGCCTTCCATACTGACTTCAATGCCTAAGCCGCCATATTCGCGTTTCGCTGCTTCCCTTTGATCTGTGAAAGCGGCCGGCGGCGAGTAATTAGAGTGGGGGTCCAAGGAAGAAAGCGCGCCGTTTAAAGCAGCTTCTATAAGTTCTGTCTCATCCTTGGGCTCAACGTAATAATCCCTGACCCGGGTCAACGCATCGGCAAAGAGTTCCATTTTGTCCAAAATGACTTCGTTGCTCGGTTGGGTTTTCTTGGTCGAATCCTCACTCTCTGCTAGGTCCTGAGCTAGGGCCAAGGGGGCCGTAAAGCTCATGAGACCTACAAAGAGGACCGATGTTAGAAAGCCTGTCGTGCGAGTGAGGGACATTCTGTCTAAGCCCTAACCCTGCAAATCTGCGAGTTTAGATGCATATTGCCCGCCCTTGAGCAGCGCGATGGCTTTTTGAAGTTGATAATCCTGTTCGACATCAAAGTCTTCAGCGGGATAATCGATGACTAATTCTTCCATTTCCTCATCTCCTTCCGCTTCCAAGTTTTCGTTTAGAATAGCGTTAGGGAGATCGGCTTCGCGGCGCATGCGATCAGCTTTGCCGTTATCAGGCCCAGCCGCAACGGCGATGTCGGGGGTAATGCCTGTTCCTTGGATGGAGCTACCAGACGGTGTGTAATAACGCTGCGTTGTCATCCGCAATCCGCCGTCCCGGCCGCCGCGCAGCGGGATAACGGACTGAACAGAGCCTTTGCCAAATGTTTGCATACCAACCAACAGTCCGCGTCCGCGGTCTTGAATGGCTCCGGCCACAATTTCAGAGGCTGAGGCTGAGGCTCCGTCAATCAAAACAATCAAGGGAACACCCTTAGCCAATTCTCCGGCTTCGCCGTTATAGCGTTGAGTGTCGGAGGCGACACGTCCGCGGGTGGAGACAATTTCGCCGCCATCCAGAAACAGACTGGAAACTTTTATGGATTGATCCAGAAGCCCGCCAGGGTTGGCGCGTAAATCAAGCACGACGCCGGGAATTTTACCGCCAAACTCTTTCTTTAGAGATTTAATCGCATCCACGACGCCTTCTTCGGCTTTGTCATTAAACTGTGCTAAACGGATATACCCAATTCCGTCTTTCACTTCGCTTTTGACCACGACCCGCTTGATAACTTCACGCGTAATTGTGATGTCTTTTGGCTCTTCGTCTTTCCGGACCACCGTCACCGTAATGTCTTCGCCCGGTTTCCCGCGCATTTGTTTGACGGCTTCTGTCAGAGAGAGGCCGAGAATTGATTTGCCATTGATTTCGGTCAGGTAATCACCCGCTTTGATCCCGGCGCGTTTCGCAGGCGTTTCGTCAATTGGCGCGATAACTTTTACAAAGCCCTCTTGCATCGTCACTTCCATGCCGAGCCCGCCATATTCGCCGCTGGTTGTGACCTGAAGTTCTTTAAATTGTTCCGGCGTGACATAGCTCGAATGAGGATCCAGTGACTGCAACATCCCGTTTAGAGCGTTTTCGATAAGTTCTGCGTCGTTCACCTCGACGACGTAGTCGGTTCTGACGCGGGCGAGCACGTCCGCAAAGAGGTCCAGCTGCTCAAATGTATTAGTTTCAGAGGCCGGCTCAACGGCAACAGCTGTCTGGTTTGCCGAAGAGAAAGCAAAGAGCGCTATGGCTGCGACTGAGCCTATTGCAGGTAAAATATACTTCATCGTGTCAGCCTTTCGAATATTCGCCAAACAGGTTGCAATTTTCATGCAAAATCAGTTCGGACTCTATACTTATGTCGCCAATACGCCGCTGGAAAGTCAAAAAACTGTAATTTCCACCTTGAAAGCGTAAGATTTCAATATGGCCCATATTGACCTTCAGAGGCCTATAAAGCCAACCAAGGACCGGGGTCGACAGTTTGTCCATCTTTTCTGACCTCCAGATAAAGCTCATTCGATCCAGACGAGCTGGACGGCATCGACCCTACTGGATCTCCTTGTTTTAAGGTTTCGCCTATCTCTGCAAAAATATCGCCGAGTCCTGTCATGAGGATATAATAGCCTTCTCCGACATCAACGATAATCACTTTATCGTAATTCTTAAAAGGTCCCGCAAATTCGACGCGTCCGGCATAGGGGGCTAAGACCTGCCCGCGAGAGGCGGTCGAGAAGGTAAGACCTTGTTCATTCCCGCCATAGCCTCTCGTAAGAGGCCCTGAGACGGGGAGCGTCAACCGCCCTTTGGCATTGGCAAAAGGCCCAATGCCTTCTGGCAAGGCAAGCGGCAGGGCCGGGGGTTTGGAGGGTTGGGTGACGCCGCGCCCCGGTTTCACGCGAGGTCGAATGGACTTAGCCTCTGATTCCAACTTTTCGAGCAATTCACGCAAGGTCTCTGATTCTCGGGCCAGTTTTTTCGCCAAGGCTTGTTTTTCTTCGCGCTGCGTATCAATGGATTTTCTTAAACTTGATTTTTCTTTCACCAGACCCTCAGTTTTAGCCCGCCGTCTTTCCAACTGTCTCTGATTGGCTTCAATTTGCGCTTGGGTTTCGTCTGCGAGCATTTGTTCTTCGGCCAAGGTGGTTAATTGAGCCGTTAGAACTTTTGTTCTTTGGTCTAGCTGCTTGGACAGGGTCGCCATGAGCTGCCCGGCCTGCGCCGTCGCAATAGCGTTGTCAGGGCGCAAAGCGAGGGTCGGCGGCGGATTGGCCTCCAAGCGTTGCAAGGCAGCTAAGAGCTTTAATAGCTCCGCTTCGTCCAACCGAATGGCATATTCAATTTCAGAAATATTGACGTCGATTTTTGCTTTTTTCTCTTGCAGGGCCAAAGCGTCTTTTTCAAACCCGCGAATTTCAAGGCTCAGTTTTTCAAGCGAGTTTTCGAGATCGGAAATTTCGCTTGTCACGACCTTGCGGCGTTCTTCTAGCGCTTTTGCCTCGGCGCGTGCGGCCTTTTCGGCTTGGGTAAGGGCGTCCAAGTCTTTTGGATTCTGTGACTGCGCCCAAGCCGGAGGGCAGAGGCATAGCAAAATGGTAAAACAGCAGATGAGCCTCAGGGTTAACATGAGCTTTACGTAGCGTAGTCCCGTTTAACGCCGCCTTAATACGGGCAGTGGATTTCAGTCTCTAATCCCGGTGATACGGGGTTCCGGCCATGATGGATAAAGCCCGGTAAGTTTGTTCCGCGATCATGATGCGTACGAGCTTATGTGGCCAGGTTTGCGTGCCCAATGACCATCTGCGGGCTGTTGAGGGAATGGCGGAGGGTTCGAAGCCGTCGGCGGCCCCAATTACTAGATAAATTTCAGACTGCCCGTCATCACGCGCTTGGGAGAGTGTCTTCACCATTTGCCGCGATGCAAACGCTTTGCCGCGCTCATCAAGCGCAAAGCAAAGAGCCGTGTTCGGGATAGGCTCAAAAAGTTTTAATGTTTCTTCTTCTCGGGATTTGCAGCTACGGACATCCACGGCCTGTTCTTCGACGGAAAGAAACCCCGTTTGGCGGGCCAGAAGGTTAGCGCGGTTGATGTAATCATCCACCATGTCGCGTTCGGGCCCCGCGCGCATGGCCCCACCGGCGCGGATAATAATTTTAGCTGCCACTTAGAGCTCGGTGTCGGCAGGGGCTTCCTCGGCGACGTTCTGCAAGCCTTCCGGCATAGGAACAGACCAAATTTTTTCGAGGTTATAGAAAACACGGACTTCTGGACGGAAGATGTGCAAAATGACGTCACCGACATCCACCAAAACCCAGTCACAGCCCTCTTGCCCTTCGACTCCGATATCTTTGAACTGGGCGTCTTTTAGCGCTCGTAGAACATAATCGGACAAGGCACTGACGTGCCGATTGGAGCGACCAGAGGCCACGATCATGTAATCGGCGACAGAGGATTTGCCCCGCACGTCAATTTCGATAATGTCTTGAGCAGAATTCTCGTCCAAAATATGCTGTATAAAGTCAGACAGCTGTTTCGACGCCTTTTGATCGGCGGCAGAAGATTTGGACGGTGAGGGTGTGCTGACAGCAGTTTGGGTGCTCAGAAGGCTCTCCATTTTCACAGTGGACGGTGCGTCCCATTTTTCCTGTTAATGGGAATCACATAACATAAAGTTCAGTCTCTGGCCAGTTTGACCCGAAGGGCTGAGGAAGACCTCTTATCTAGGGGCAAAGTCAGATAAGTCCACCGCGGCGCTGTCATTTCTGCTAGTGAGGCTGCGCTTTGTTCTGGCAGGCGATAGTCAGCATATTGACGGGCGGCCTGTCCTAGCCGCGCTTTTATATTGTTTCCCGGCCGCGAAATCACAGCAATGGGAAAACTGCTCATGATCTCCTGCCAGCTCCGCCATTTCGGGAGTTGCGCAAAATTATCTGCCCCCATCATGAAAACAAAGTGAGTCCGAGGGTACCGCTTTTTCAAACGTCTGAGCAGATCAATTGTATAATTTGTGCCGAATTGTTTCTCAACATGGCTGATGTCCATACGCGGGGGCAGGTTTAGGGCCTTCACGGTCTCGACACGGCTGTCATAGCTAGGCTGTTCAGGCTTGAGAGGGTTCTGCGGACTAACGAGCCACCAGATATGATCCAAACCTAACTCCCGAAGCCCCGACGTGGCCACATGAAGATGGCCCGGATGCGCCGGATTAAACGACCCTCCGAACAGGCCAATTTTAAGGCCCTCATACATGGGATATCATCACTAAATTATCGCGATGGATGAGGGCCGGCCCATTTGTATAGCCTAATGTGCCTTCAATTCTATCGCTTTGATGTCCCATAATTTTTTGGATGTCCTGGCTGTCATAGCTTGAAAGGCCTCTGGCAACTTCTACACCGGACGTATCATAAATCCCGATAGCCTCGCCTTTCTGAAAGTTGCCTTTTAAACTCGTCACACCTGCCGCCAGCAGGCTTTTCCCACTGTTTAAAGCTTTGACGGCGCCTGAGTCTATCTGAAGGCTTCCTTTTGGCTTGAGAGAGCCAATAATCCACTGCGCCCTTGCATTTTTCGGATTAGTAGCCGCCAAAAACAAGGTTGACCGCTCCCCGCCTTCTAGACGCGAGAAGGGGGCGGGCGCGCGGCCGTCCATAATAATCATCTCGCAGCCGGCCTGAGTGGCAATTTGTGCGGCGGCGAGTTTGGTCGCCATCCCGCCCGTCCCGACCGCTCTGTCAGTATTTGCGCCCGCGCCCATGGCAAGTATCTCCGGCGTAACGCTATCAATTTGCGGGATGTGCTTTGCCGATTTATCGACTCGAGGATCAGAAGTGTAGAGACCGTCAATATCGGAGAGAAGCAGAAGACCGTCCGCTCCGACCATTTGCGCTGTTCTGGCAGCGAGGCGATCATTATCGCCATAGCGGATCTCGTCCGTCGCGACGGTGTCGTTCTCGTTAATTACGGGAACAGTGTTCAGGCTGAGAAGGGTTTCTAAGGTAGAACGGGCATTGAGCCAATGACGACGGTCTTCTGTATCGGTGAGGGTTAAGAGGGCTTGCGCGGCGTGCAGGCCAAATTGTGCCAAAGCTTGATCATAGGCTTGGGTCAAATGAGACTGTCCTGCGGCGGCGCAGGCCTGTTTTTCTGGCAAAGACAAGGGTTTCCCAATAAGGCCTAGTCGAGCGCGACCCAAAGCGACAGCTCCGGAGGAGACGATCAGCGTCTCAAGCCCGTTTTTGTGTCGACTAGCGATCTCTGAACAGAGATCAGTTAGCCAGTCCTGCCTCAGCGCATGGGTTTCGGTTTCCACGAGCAAGGCTGAGCCTATTTTCACGACCAGACGCTTATAAGTGCCTAAGCGCTTATTAGG
This sequence comes from Litorimonas haliclonae, assembly GCF_965138505.1. NCBI lineage: Bacteria > Pseudomonadati > Pseudomonadota > Alphaproteobacteria > Maricaulales > Robiginitomaculaceae > Litorimonas > Litorimonas haliclonae. The sequence continues at coordinate 96,486 of NZ_CBCSCO010000007.1, forward strand.
AATGTCTGACCCCTCCGACATAAAATTTAGGGAGACCAGCCTTTTTGCTCTTCCATTTCGCCGTCTTTTACCGCTTGAGCGATACGTTTTTCTTCGCGTTTTGCGTCTTCTTTTTGGCGGCGTTTTTTAACGTGCTCGTAGACGGCAAAAAGCACAGGTTTCAGTCCTTGGTTAGCCACACTGGAAATTAAAAGGGGAGTCTGGCCACATACCGCTTCAACGCTCTCTGATACCTCGGAGAGAAGATCTTCATCTAGAGAATCGCACTTGGTCAGAACGATGATTTCCGGTTTGTCTTCAATACCGCCGTCATATTCAACCAGTTCGTTACGGATGATGCGGTAGTTTTCGGCTGGATCGTCGGCGGACGCATCCACAAGGTGAAGGACAGCCGCGCAGCGTTCTACATGGCCCAAGAAACGATGTCCAAGGCCTGCGCCTTCAGACGCGCCTTCAATCAAACCGGGCAGGTCGGCCAGCACAAAACGTTCCGCCGCCCCAAGATTTACCACGCCGAGATGCGGGTGAAGCGTTGTGAAGGGATAATCTGCTGTTTTAGGCGAAGCTGCCGTGACTGTGGACAAAAAGGTCGATTTTCCGGCATTGGGGAGACCGACAAGTCCCGCATCGGCAAGGAGTTTAAGACGGAGCCAGACCCAACGTTCTTCGCCTTCTTCGCCGGGATTGGCCTTGCGGGGCGCTTGATTGGTCGAGGACTTGAACCGGGCATTTCCCCATCCGCCATTCCCGCCCTTGGCGAGCAAAACGCGCTGATCTTCTTCGGTTAGATCGACCAGAACTTCGTCCGTGTCAGCATCAATCACTTGCGTACCGACCGGGACTTTCAGAGTAACGTCTTCGCCGGCCGCACCTGTCCTATCCCGGCCCATGCCGTGCACGCCGGTATCTGCTTTGAAATGCTGTTGGTAACGATAGTCAATCAGCGTGTTGAGGTCGCGGGTCGCTTCGACCCAGACGTCACCGCCCTTACCCCCATCGCCGCCATTGGGTCCGCCGAAAGCAACATATTTTTCACGGCGGAAGGAGACGCTGCCTGCGCCGCCATTGCCGGATTTCACGAATATTTTAGCTTGATCTAGAAATTTCATAATTTGTCTTTCAGGCCCGTATCTAAAACTATTCGGCTTCGATGACTAGCGACGAATGGGTCTCGCTCTCACTTAAAGAAGCCGCAGAACGGGCAGGACGTTCCAATAATACACTTTCCGCCTTTTTTAGTCTGGCCATCGAGAAATACTGTTCCTTTTCCCCAGTGAGCCTAAAGCCGAGTTTTTCGAGAACGCGCAGACTGGCCGGGTTATCCGAGAATACACCAGCGGTTAGTAGCGTTGGTCCGAAATGTCGATCTGCTTCAGCCATGAGGCGACGGCACGCCTCGGAGGCATATCCTTTGCCCCAAAATGGATCACCTACCCAATATCCAAATTCCAAGGGCGACTTTTCGGTGCGTCGAAACAGATCAACGATGCCAATCATATCGTCATTTCCTTTAGCGGTGATCGCATAAGGATAGGCTAGGCTTCGGCGTTTCTGAGCTCTTAGGTGCAGAATTTTAAATTCGGCAGAAAGGAGAGGGAAGGGGTGAGGGAAGCTTCCTGTCATACGGGCAATGTCAAAATTGCTCCCATATTTGGATAGCGCCACAGCGTCTTCGTCACGCAGTTGGCGTAAGAGTAATCTTTCGGTTTCTAAAGTCTCATTCATGCTCGCCTCCTCACATAGGGCGTAGCAGGGGAATTGTTTCTTTCACTACTCTTGCAAATAACAAAAAAGGGAAATCGGAGACCCGATTTCCCTGCTGTTCTTTATCGGGTCGCCTGTTTGGCGGGACCCAATTTAAAATGGGTCTATTCTGCGGCGTCGGCCAGCGGCATGACAGACACAAATGTGCGTGCATTGCGTTTGGTTTCAAAGGACACGCGGCCTTCGGACTTGGCAAATAGAGTGTGGTCTTTGCCCATGCCTACATTTGCCCCAGGATAATATTTTGTGCCGCGCTGGCGCAAAATAATGTTTCCAGGAATGACCGCTTGGCCACCTGATTTCTTGATGCCCAGGCGACGGCCTGCACTGTCGCGACCGTTATTGGACGAACCACCTGCTTTTTTATGAGCCATGAGTTACTCCTGTTCCAAAAGGCGGGCGCGAAGCCTAGCCTGTAATTCCTGTGATTTTGATGGCCGTTTCGTTTTGACGATGGCCTTTCTTACGACGGTAGTTCTGACGGCGCTTCTTTTTGAAGACAAGAACTTTTGCGCCTTTGCGCTGCTCTAGAATTTCACCTGCAACGCTGGCGCCTTTAACAAGCGGGGCGCCGACTTTTACGTCGCCGTCTTTTCCATGCATAAGGACATCGCCGAAAGAGACTTTGTCTCCGGCTTCGCCGTCAAGTTTCTCAACAACAATAATATCGTTTTCGGCGACCTTATACTGTTTACCGCCGGTTTGGATCACTGCAAACATGATCTTTCCTTCCAATAAGGCGTCCAAACATCAAGAAGGACACCCAAAAATTCAAAAGCCGCCTCGGGCTTGTCTGACATCCTTTGAACCTTATCAAGGGAATCGCAGACGAAAGGCGGCGGCCAATTCGTTGCGCCTTATACAGTCAGAGCCGTCTCTGTCAACGCACAGGGTTCATCTTTTACAGGTTTCAGGGCGTTTTGGCAAAGTGAAATGTTCTGACGGATGAAATGAAAAGCCCTGCCTCACAGAAGGGAGGCAGGGCTAAGTCTAGTAAGGAACGTTGCCATTCCTGTTTGTCAGGGCTTAGCGCGGGTTGACGCGACCAATCACTTGGCCATTTGCATCCACGATATTTCCGTTTCCATCAACGCGGCCGATAACAGTGCCTTCGGCGTTAACAACGGATCCGTCATTCCGGACTGTGAAGCCTGTTGTGCGGCTATCGGTGACAGTTCCGTTAACAGAGTTCGTCGTGGAGATAGAACCAGTTGTTGTGCCGACTGAGCCAAGACCCATCTCGCCGGATCCGAGCGCGCCGGAGCGTGTTGCGAAGTCGCGGATAATAATGGTGCCAGAGGCGTCAACAACATTGCCGTTCCCGTCCAGACGCCCAATGAGGCGGCCGGAGCTGTCGCGGACAGTTCTGTCTGCTCCGATAGAGTAGCCAGTGCGGGTTGTGGTCGTGGTTGTAGTCGTGTTGCCGGACGTAAAGCCTGTGCTTGAACTATTAGAACGTCCACCGTCAAAAGCTTGACCGCTTTGGAATGCGCCGCGTTCCGTTCCGGAAACCCCGCCGACCATTGAGCGCCAGTCAACGCCCAATACATCAACTGTCCGAAGGGTCAAACCACCCGTTGAAAGGTTGTTGTCTTGCTGGAAGGACTCAACAGAAGCATAGGTTGCGCGGCCCAAGGCTCCGTCAATCGCGCCGCTATAATAGCCCTGAGCTTGAAGAGCCCGTTGGATGGCGGAGATCACGGTGACATTTGCATTGGCCTCACAGAGAACTTGACGCCACTCGGCCCTTTCAGCTGAGATTTGAGTGCGGCGTTCAATGGTTCCGTATTCCGGTGGGATAACGACCGTTTCAGTACGAGGGGCTTCGACTACACGCTGCACTTCAATCGTTTCGTAACGAGCCGGGATCACGCGGCGTTCAATTCTCGGGGCACCGACAGGGACGCGGCGCGTCACTGTTTTGGTTACCGCTGGAATGACACGCTCTTGTGTCGTCGCTGGCGTCTTAACAACGCGGCGCGTAACCTGCTTTGTAACAGCCGGGATAACCCGTTCTTGTGTCTGAGCTGGTGTTTTGATGCGGCGACGCGTTTCCGTCTTAGTGACAGCCGGAATAACCCGCTCGCGCGTCTGCGCAGGCGTTTTCATAACACGGCGTTCGACAGTTTTTGTGACCGCTGGGATAACCCGTTCTTGGGTCTGAGCCGGCGTTTTTACGACGCGGCGCTGAACAGTCTTTGTCACAGCTGGCGTCGCACGCTCTACAGTCCGAGCCGGTGTCTTGACGACGCGGCGTTCAACAGTGCTCGTGACCGCCGGGATGACCCGTTCCTGCGTCTTAGCCGGCGTTTTCACGACCTGACGGCTGACTTGCTTCGTTACGGCAGGGATGGTCCGCTCTTGTGTCTGAGCCGGCGTTTTCATAACGCGGCGCTCAACAGTTTTCGTGACAGCCGGAATGACGCGTTCTTGCGTCTGAGCCGGCGTTTTCACAACGCGTCGGCTGACCTGTTTGGTCACAGCCGGAACTTGTTTCTCAACCGTTCTTGCTGGTGTCTTGATCACGCGGCGGGTTTCCACCTTCGTGACCGCGGGGATAACCCGTTCCTGAGTAGAGGCCGGTGTTTTAACGACGCGGCGCTCAACTGTGTTTGTCACGGCCGGGATGGCGCGCTCAACAGTTCGAGCAGGTGTCTTGACGACGCGGCGCTCAACCTGCTTGGTCACGGCCGGAATAACCCGCTCTTGCGTAGACGCTGGCGTTTTCACGACGCGGCGAGAAACCGTTTTCGTCACAGCTGGAATAGCGCGCTCTACCGTGCGAGCCGGAGAGACGAGACGTCGACGACTTTCCTGCTTGGTCACAACCGGAACAACGCGTTCCTGTGTTTGAGCCGGTGTTTTGACGACGCGGCGCTCAACCTGCTTAGTGACGGCTGGAATGACTTTCTCGACCGTTTGAGCCGGTGTCTTTATGACGCGACGGCTCTGCATTTTTGTCACGGCCGGAATAACCCGCTCTTGAGTCGAAGCAGGTGTTTTCACAACGCGGCGTTCAACTTGAGCTGTCACAGCTGGGATAACTTTCTCAACTGTAGAAGCCGGTGTTTTTAGAACGCGGCGTGTTTCCATCTTTGTAACCGCCGGAATGACGCGCTCTTGCGTAGAGGCCGGTGTTTTCACGACGCGGCGCGAAACAGTTTTTGTGACGGCCGGGACGGCGCGCTCAACTGTTTTTGCCGGTGTCTTGATCACACGGCGACTTTGCTCCTTTGTAACCGCCGGAATGACGCGTTCTTGCGTAGAGGCCGGTGTTTTGACGACACGGCGAGAGACAGTTTTTGTAACCGCTGGGACGGCGCGTTCAACTGTTCTTGCCGGTGTCTTGATCACGCGGCGAGCTTCCATCTTTGTAACCGCCGGAATGACCCGCTCTTGCGTCTGAGCCGGCGTTTTAACGACGCGGCGTTCAACCGTTTTTGTAACCGCCGGAACGGCCCGCTCAACAGTTTTCGCTGGTGTTTTTACGACGCGGCGGCTTTCCATTTTCGTGACAGCCGGAATGACACGTTCTTGTGTCTGGGCCGGCGTTTTGACCACGCGGCGGGAAACCGTTTTGGTTACCGCTGGAATAACCTTCTCTACTGTTTTAGACGGCGTCTTGATAACGCGGCGGCTTTCCATCTTGGTAACGGCCGGTATGACCTTCTCAACCGTAGAGGCCGGAGATTTCACAATGCGGCGCTGAACCTGTTTGGTGACAGCCGGAATGACGCGCGCAACGGTTGTTTCAGGCGTAACGATGCGGCGGCGTGTTTCCTGTTTGGTAACAGCTGGAATAACGCGTTCTGTCGTTGCCGCAGGCGTTTTGACTACGCGGCGCGAAACAGTTTTCGTCACAGCTGGAATAACTTTCTCAACTGTAGACGCCGGTGTCTTCACAACGCGGCGCGTTTCGACCTTAGTCACGGCCGGAATGACGCGTTCTTGGGTTTGTGCCGGTGTTTTCACAACGCGTCTCTCAACCTGTTTTGTCACAGCTGGGATAACCTTTTCAACGGTAGAGGCCGGTGTTTTCACAACGCGGCGCGTTTCCATCTTAGTCACAGCAGGAATGACGCGTTCTTGTGTAGACGCCGGTGTTTTCACGACACGGCGGGAAACCGTTTTCGTTACAGCCGGAACAGCGCGTTCAACTGTTTTTGCTGGTGTTTTGATCACGCGGCGGGTTTGTGCTTTGGTGACAGCAGGAATGACACGTTCTGTGACCTGAGCCGGCGTTTTGACCACGCGCCGGGAAACGGTCTTCGTGACAGCCGGAATAGCTTTCTCAACCGTTCTTGCTGGCGTTTTGATCACGCGGCGGCTTTCCATTTTGGTAACAGCCGGGATTACGCGCTCTTGTGTCGAGGCAGGTGTCTTAACCACGCGGCGAGAGACAGTTTTGGTGACAGCAGGCACTTTTTTCTCAACTGTTCTCGCCGGCGTTTTCACGACGCGACGTGTTTCCATCTTCGTCACAGCCGGGATGACCCGTTCTTGGGTTGAGGCTGGAACATCGACGACGCGGCGGGTGACAGTTTCTGTAACAGCCGGAATAACGCGCTCTTCCGTGCGGGCCGGCGTTTTCACCACGCGGCGCTGACGTGTTTTCGAAACTGCCGGGATAACTTTCTCAACAGTTTGAGCCGGCGTTTTCACGACGCGGCGAGATACTGATTTCGTGACGGCCGGAATGATTTTCTCAACGGTTTTGGCCGGAGAGACGATACGGCGACGCGTTTCCGTTTTTGTGACGGCCGGAATGACACGCTCTGTTGTCGCTGCCGGCGTTTTCACGACGCGGCGAGAAACAGTTTCAGTGACAGCTGGGATCGTCTTTTCAACAGTGCGGGCCGGCGTTTTAACAACGCGGCGGCTCTCTGTCTTAGTCACGGCAGGGATGACGCGCTCTTGCGTAGAGGCAGGGCGGTCAACAACGCGGCGAGTGACTTGTTTCGTCACGGCTGGAACGACTTTTTCAACTGTCCGAGCCGGAGTTACGACGCGGCGGCGAGTTTCCATTTTGGTAACAGCCGGGATGACGCGTTCTTGTGTAGAGGCCGGGCGATCCACAACGCGGCGCGTTACGGTTTCAGTCACAGCCGGAATGACGCGCTCTGTTGTTGTCGCAGGCGTTTTCGTTACGCGCCGCTGAACTGTCTTCGTTACGGCTGGAATACGGCGTTCTACGATACGGGCTTCTTCTGCGAGAACCTGTTTCTCAACCGAGCCGATTTTCTGGCTATAGGTCGCATCAGTCGCATTGCGCTTTTCTACGCGGGCCGGAGTTTTGACAACGCGGCGGGTCACCGTTTCAGTGACGGCCGGGATGGCCACCTCACGTGTTGTTGCCGGAGTGTCCACAACACGTTTCGTGATTTGCTTCGTGACCGCCGGAATTTGACGCTCAACCGTGCGGGCCGGCTCTGCGACGACTTGCTTGGTGATTGTCTTATATTTGGCCGGGATTAGTACGCGGCAGAGGATTTCTCCGGTTTGGTTCACAATTGTTTGAGTAGATTCAACTACTTGCTCGGAAACACCGTTAAAGACGGTGAATTGACCGCGCGTATTAGTATTGATTTGTCCGCCGGCTGTCAGAGAACCATAATTGATGGCTTGGCTCCCAGGCTTCCATTCTTCGCGCGCAGGTTCGATGAGAACGCGCTCTGAACGTGTTTCATACTTAGCCGGGATAACTTCCAGCTCTGTGCGGGCAGGTTGGACCGTAATGGTTTCCGTCACAGTTTTATAAGTTGGCGGGACCACTTCGACGCGTGTACTGGCTTCCTGCGTGACGATTGTGTCTGTGACAGTCTCGTAGGTGGCTGGAATGACGACCAGTTCTTGCGCCGCGTCTTGTTGGACGTAAGTTTCTTGCTCTGTCCGGTACGTTGCGGGTTGCGCGACATATTCAACGGTTTCAGGCGTGACGACCACGGTGTCTGTCACAGTTTCGTAAGTCGCCGGAACGGTGACGAGTTCTGTGGACGCTTCTTGAACTACAATGGTTTCGGTTACGTCTTTATAAGTCGCAGGGACAACAACGAGCTCGGTCGTCGCTTCTTGGACGACGACAGCTTCTTCATATGTCTCGTATTCAGCCGGAACAGTGACATATTCAACAGTTTCAGGCGAGACGACGACCGTGTCGGTGACATTTTTGAAGGTTGCCGGAACCGTGACGAGTTCTGTCGTGGCTTCTTTGACCACGACTGTGTCTGTCACGGTTTCAAATTCGGCCGGTATAGTTGTGAGTTCTGTTGAAGCTTCCTGAACGACGACTGTTTCCGTAACTGTTTCAAAAGTTGCCGGAACGGTCACAAGCTCAGTTGAGGCTTCCTGGACAACAATCGTTTCTTCGTAAGTTTCATATTCAGCAGGCTGAAGTACATATTCAACAGTTTGCGGTTGTACCACAACGGTGTCCGTGACTGTTTCGAAAACAGGCGGAACGGTAACGAGCTCTGTCGAGGCTTCCTGAGCCACATAAGTCTCGGTGACATTTTCATAAACGGCTGGAATTGTGACGAGTTCTGTGGACGCTTCTTGAACGACAACGGTTTCTGTTACCGTTTTGAAGGTCGCCGGCACGGTGACGAGCTCTGTAGACGCTTCTTGGACGACGACAGGCTCTTCGATGGTTTCATAAACAGCCGGAACAGTTTCATAATCGACTGTTGCAGGTGTCACGACAACGGTATCCGTTACGGTTTCATAAGTGGCTGGAACCGTGACGAGTTCTGTTGATGCCTCTTGAACGACGACAGGCTCTTCGATGGTTTCATAAACAGCCGGTACAGACTCATATGTCGTCGTTGCCGGTGTAACGACAACAGTATCTGTGACTGTGTCGAAAACAGGCGGGATAGTCACCAGCTCTGTTGAGGCTTCTTGTACCACAACATTTTCAGTGACTGTCTCATACTCAGCCGGAACAGTCACATACTCAACGCCGGCGGGCTGAACAACGACAGTATCTGTCACAGTTTCATAAGTGGCCGGTACTGTGACCAGTTCTGTGGAGGCTTCTTGAACCACAACAGGCTCTTCGATTGTCTCGTAAACGGCCGGCACGGACACATACTCAACTGTTTGAGGTGTCACCACGACAGTATCCGTAACGGTTTCGAACACAGGCGGGATCGTGACGAGTTCTGTGGACGCTTCTTGAACCACAACGGTGTCTTCGACAGTTTCGTAAACGGCCGGAACAGACACATATTCAACCGTTTCCGGTGTGACAACGATGGTGTCGGTTACGGTTTCATAGGTCGCGGGAACCGTTACGAGCTCTGTCGACGCTTCCTGAACAACAACCGTTTCCGTAAAGGATTCAAATTCAGCAGGAGTTGTTACATATTCAACGGTTTGAGGCTGGACGACAACAGTGTCGGTGACAGTCTCATAAGTCGCCGGAACGGTCACAAGTTCTGTTGACGCTTCCTGTACGACGACAGGTTCTTCGATGGTTTCATAAACCGCCGGAATAACTTCGTAAGTTACGGTTTGCGGCTGCACGACAACCGTATCCGTCACTGTGTCAAACACTGGAGGGATCGTGACGAGTTCAGTTGACGCTTCTTGCACGACCACAGGCTCTTCTATTGTTTCAAAAACAGCCGGGATCGTTTCGTAAGCTACAGTCGCCGGGGTCACGACAACAGTGTCTGTGACAGTTTCAAATGTGGGCGGAATAGTGACGAGTTCAGTTGACGCCTCTTGCACGACAACGGGTTCTTCAATCGTTTCATAAACGGCTGGAACCGTTTCGTATTCGACGCCCGCAGGTTGTACAACGACTGTATCTGTGACGGTCTCGAAAGTGGCCGGGATCGTCACCAGCTCTGTAGACGCTTCTTGAACGACAACCGTTTCGTTTACAGTTTCGTAAACGGCAGGAATAGTTTCATATTCGACGCCAGCAGGCTGAACGACGACGGTATCTGTGACAGTTTCAAATACAGGCGGAATAGTGACGAGTTCTGTAGACGCCTCTTGAACAACGACAGGCTCTTCGATTGTCTCATAAACCGCCGGAACAGATACATATTCAACTGTTTCAGGGGTCATCACGACGGTATCAGTGACCGTTTCGTAAGTCGCTGGAACGGTGACGAGCTCTGTTGAGGCTTCCTGAACGACGACAGGCTCTTCAATTGTCTCATAGACAGCCGGAACGACGACATATTCGACGGACTGAGGCTGCACGACGACTGTGTCGGTGACAGTTTCAAATACAGGCGGAATAGTGACGAGTTCTGTTGACGCTTCTTGAACCACGACTGTCTCTTCGTAATTTTCGTATTGCGCCGGTACAACTTCGTATTCGACGCCGGCGGGCTGAACGACGACGGTGTCAGTAACGGTTTCATAAGTGGCTGGAACCGTGACGAGTTCAGTTGACGCCTCTTGAACCACGACAGTATCTGTTTTGGTTTCAAACTCCGCGGGAACGGTCACGAGTTCAGTAGACGCTTCTTGTGTGACAACTGTCTCTGTGACGGTTTCGTAGGTTGCCGGAATGGTCACAAGCTCTGTAGAAGCTTCTTGTACCGTAACAACATCTTCGACGGTTTCATAAACAGCCGGAATAGTTTCATAGGTGACAGAGGCAGGCGTTACGACGACAGTATCTGTCACGGTCTCGAAGACTGGCGGAACTGTGACGAGTTCAGTAGACGCTTCTTGGGCCACGACGGTCTCTGTGACGGTTTCAAAAACTGGCGGGATCGTCACAAGCTCGGTTGTGGCTTCCTGCACGACGACTGTGTCTGTGACAGTCTCAAATGTGGCAGGGATAGTGACGAGCTCTGTGGACGCTTCTTGCGTCACGACAGTTTCAGTCACTGTTTCATATTCTGCAGGAACAGAAACATATTCAACGCCGGCAGGCTGGACGACAACCGTATCTGTTACGGTTTCATAAGTCGCTGGGATAGTGACCAGTTCTGTTGTGGCTTCCTGAACGACAACTGTATCAGTAACCGTTTCAAAAACGGGGGGGATGGTAACGAGTTCAGTTGAGGCTTCTTGAACTACAACAGTATCTTCAAATGTTTCATAGACAGGCGGGACAGTGACATACTCAACGGATTGCGGTTGCACTACGACCGTCTCAGTCACTGTTTCATAAACAGGGGGAATTACGACGAGTTCAGTTGAGGCTTCTTGCGCGACAATGGTTTCAGTAACCGTGTTGAATGTCGGCTGACCTGTTGTTCCAGTATTCCCAGAAAATGCGTTTACAGCGCTGCGGGAAATAACATTTCCATTTGTTCCAACAAGATTGCCATTTGAGTCGATCATGCCGATGCGTGCGCCGGAAGCGTTGCGAACGCTACGATCAGACGCGACGGAATAACTGTTGGAGCCAAGATTGAGAGTGGTCATGTTAGAGCCGCGGCCAATCAGTGTGAGGGGGTCAACTGCATTGGCAACAAGCACATTCCCGTTCGCGCCAACAATATTGCCGTCGCTGTCAACAGAGCCGATCCGGCGTCCGTTGCGGTCTGTAACTGTTCTGGAGGAGTCGATATTGTAAGGGGTCTGATTAATAGTGACAGTAATGTCGCCGCGCCCTGGGATAATCGTTCCGCCTGAGCCGACAACGACGAGTTCAAAGCTTTCTTCTTGAACAAGAACTCGTTCTGTGACGGTTTCTAGGCGGCCTGGAATTTTCCGAAGCTCTTCACCAGCCTGGCGCAAAACCACTTGCTCGGTTGATGTCTCGTATTGCGCGGGGACGATTACCCGAGCAAAACACTCACCGGGCAGCGGATTGCCCGGGGGCAATTCCTGGGCAATAGTGGGTGCAGCAAGCACGGCAGCCGATGCGGCCAGTAAAAGAGTACGTTTCATTTCGGAAAACCCCTAAAAGTCTAAATTACTACAGTCCGCAAATAGCAAACTCTCCAATAGCCTAAACAAATGTTAACCATATGACTAGGCGTTAATCCCCTGTTAAGAGGAAAATTTTTCAATTCAATGTCGACGACGGTCAGACGCGAAAAGGTCGGTAGAAAGACTCTTTTGCGGCGTTAAGCAATTCGCCATCCCCTTCACTGTCTCCATAAGCTTCTGCTATATGAATATTGCCTGAACGTAACGCGTCGTTAAGGCGTCGAATTTTGTTTGGGCCCCATACATTATAGCCCGCTATCTCTCCGGAAAGTACTCCAGAGGCCTCGCTAAGTTCCACAGAAAGAACGTTTTTTCCCGGGAAACCGTGGGACTCGGCCCAGTGAAGCAGATAGGGCGAAATAGAGGCGCTGCAGATATAGACGTGGTCTCCCTCGGCCATTTTTTCCTTAAAGCAAGCCAGAGCTTTAGGGCGAATGAGGCCCGGAATGACCTCTTGGGCGAATCGTTTCGCCCGGTCATCGACTTCGGCGACGGAGCTATTTTTGAAAAATCGTCTTATCACCGCTGCCTTAACTTGGTGGCGGTCAATCCGCCCGAGCTTGTAGGCAATGAAGGTCGGGAGGAGGAGCGTAATATTCAGCAGCCATCGCCAAAAGCCGGCGTGATACCGCAAAAAGAGTGCAAAAGTGTCTTTGGTGGTAATCGTGCCGTCAAAATCAAATACGATCAGGCCTTCGTCAGCTTGACCTGATTTTTTAGCGCCCTTCAGCTTTTCAGAAGGCGGCACAGGCTTATTTGACGAATCATTTTCCACCTGGAGGAATTGCCCCATAAAAAAAGCAATTTCAAGCCACTGTGGGATGCCATGGTTAATAGCTGAAACAACCCTTGCGACCTTCCGCCAAAGCTTACATGAAGATATCGTCTTCGACCCTCAAATAGGTACAAATATGCGCAGAATGATAGCTTACCCTTTGGTTTTAACCGCTTTGGTTCTTTCCGCCTGTTCCGGAAATCAGGAAAATGAAAAAATAAGCACATTGCCGGCATTTGCGCAGGATAATAGCGACCTTACCGTCGACCCGAACGTTGAGTATGGAATGCTTCCTAACGGATTGCGATATGCTGTGCGGTCAAATTCGACGCCGACTAAAACCGCGACCCTATTAATGCGCGTCGATACAGGATCTCTGAACGAGACGGATGAGACGCGGGGGCTAGCTCATTTCTTGGAGCACATGGCCTTTAACGGGTCAAAAAATATCCCCGAAGGCGAGATGATCAAACGGTTGGAAAAGTTTGGTTTGGCTTTTGGCGCAGATACAAACGCCTCAACCAGTTTTGAGCAAACGACCTATCAGTTGGAATTGCCTGAAGTAGATGAGGCTATTCTTGATGAAACGTTGATGATTATGCGCGAAACGGCAGACCGACTTACCCTTGATCCTGAGGCGATTGACCGTGAACGAGGGATCATCCAGGCGGAAAAACGGGCCCGTAGCAGCCCGGCTTTTGATGCCTCACTTGACAATCTTGAATTTTACCTGGGCGATAGCCCTATTCCGGACCGCATTCCTATCGGAACGGTTGAAACGATCGACTCGGTGACGCCCGAGCAATTCAGAGAGTTTTACGAAGGCTATTACCGTCCTGAAAACACCTTCATCGTTTTGGTGGGGGATATTGAAACAGACTATGCAGCGAAGAAGATTGAAGAATATTTCGGTGACTGGGAAGCAGACGGCCAGGCGCTTGCAAAATACGAGGCTGAAACTTTGCCCGCGAGAGAGGCCCGTACCCGCTATTACGTAAATCCGGAAATCCAAACGAGCCTCACTCTGTCCACACTTCGTCCGGCCGAAATCAAAGACGACACAGCGCAGAGCCGTCGGGACAATTTTGTCGAAGGATTAGGAAATCGTATTTTGTCTCGGCGATTAGGCGAGCTTTCTCGCACGACAGACGCGCCTTTTATTAGCGCATCTGCCAGTAATTCAAATCTTTTCGACATTACCGAGTTAAGTTCGTTGTCAATCCGGCCGGAAAAGGGAAAATGGGCGAGTGCGCTTCGCGGGGCGGAGCCTCTCCTACGGCAGGCATTGAAATACGGTTTCTCCCAAGCCGAACTAGACGAGCAAATTGCCAATACGCGCAAGTCTTTGGAAGTGGCAGTTCAGACTTCCCCAACACGCCGCACGCCGGGATTGGCCCGTTCAATTTTGTCTTCTTTTGCAAGTGAAAATGTCGTGACGGACCCCGCCTATAATTTGGAGCGCTTTAATGGCTATGTGGACGACATTACTCTGGAAGAGGTCAACGAAGCGTTCCGCGCGCAGTGGGACGGCGTTATGGAGGCTCCGCAGCTTTATCTTTCGACACCTGAAATCATAGAAGACGCAGATGCAAAATTAATTGCTGCTCTGGAATCGGCCCGTTCTGTCGAAATTGAACCGAGAGCCGAGCAGGAAACACTTGAATTTGCGTATACGGATTGGGGCCCAAAAGGGGAGGTCGTCAGCCGGGAAACAATCGAAGATATAGGCTTCGAGAGCGTGGTTTTTGACAATGGTGTCAAATTAAATGTGAAACAGACGCCCTATCAGAAAGACGTAATTTCCATCTCGGTCGCGATGAGCGGCGGACAATTCACTTTGCCTAGAGATGAACCGGGATTGCGCGTTTTTACCTCTAATGCGCTTAGTCTGGGCGGATTGGAGGCCCACAAAGTGGACGATATTCGGAAAATTATGGCGGGCCGCTCTGTCGGGGCGAGCCAAAGTCTGGGAGATGACCGTCTTTATATTAACGGCTCAACCGTGCCTGATGATCTGGATTTACAGCTGGACCTGATGGCGGCCTACGCAACGGCGCCGGGCTACCGCCCTGAAGCGAAGTCGCAATATGCCAAATATATCAAGTCATTTTATCCAACTTTGGATTCTACACCGGGCGGCGTCGCTTCGCGCGATGTCGATCGATTGATCCGCTCGGGCGATGCCCGATTTGGATTTCCGAGCGAGGAAGAAATGCTTCGGGTAAATACGGATATGGTCAAAAACTGGTTGGACCCCTTTCTTACGGATAGCGCTGTTGAGATCGGCATTGTCGGAGATATAACGCCGGATAGAGCCATAGAAGCTGTGTCGCGGACATTTGGCGCTTTGCCTGATCGGCAGACATCATTTCAGAAACTCGCTGAAGAAGATGTTCAAGTCACATTCCCGGATGGAAAGAAACGTCCGGTGAAACTCACACATGCCGGCGACCCGAGCACAGCGTTGCTTCGGACATATTGGCCGGCCCCTGATGGAAGCAATGCTAAGACAAGCCGCGAAATTTCGATGATTTCCAGATTGTTTCGATTGCGGCTGACAGAGGTGTTGCGGGAAGAGGAGGGGGCAAGCTATTCACCGTCAGCATTTGCCCACACGTCTCGGACTTTCCCTGATTATGGCTATTTAGGTGTGTCGCTCGAAGTTTCTCCCGAAGATATTGACCGCGTCAGCGCCAGAGTGGATGAGATCGCGGCAGAGTTTAGAGCCGGACAAATTGACGACGAACTTTTTGAGCGCGCCATCAAGCCGGTTTTGGAAAGTATCGAGACGTCTTTGGAAAGCAATGGGTATTGGATGAGTGTAATTTCTGAAGCGCAAACGGATAAAGAGCGTCTTGCTCGTCACCGCTCGCGATCCGAGGCGTATCAAAATATGAAAGTAGAAGATCTTCGGGCCCGTGCTAAAACTGTGTTTGAGCCCGGTTCAGCCTTTCGCGTACAGATTTTGCCCGAGACCTAATCGTTGCCGAATATGGAGTTTCTTAATTTTCTTAACCTTAAATCCTCACTATTACTGAGGGTTTAATTGTATATTTACCATAAAATTAGGCTTTAGAGACGCGATCTAACGGTGAAAATTCCTGGTCGGGCGGACTGTGGGAGCTTTGCTCCAAGGGACCTTCTTAGGATGGAGAAAATCTTTTCGAAGCTGAGTCTGCGACCTCAAATGATAATTTCTTCACAGCTAGGAGCGGAGCTGTCGTGAGGGAGGCTTATAATTCCATCGCGGGAAGTCTCATACAGCTCCGGTTAACGGCGTAACGAAGCGAGTTCATCAATAAAAAAGCCGCCCGGATGGGCGGCTTTCTAATTTGATGTATGGTAGTCCGATTTATTCAGCTGGGGCTGTGACACCTGCGGGTTCTTCGACGCCGACAAGTTGTACATTAAACAGAAGCGTCGCATTTGCCGGGATGCCCGGGCGTCCTTGAGGGCCATAAGCCAAGTCACCTGGGATATAGAGCGTGCGGGCTTCGCAAACCTTCATATCCTGAAGGGACTCAATCCAGCCTTTAATGACGCCGTCAGCCGGGAACTCAATGGTTTCGCCGCGCTCATAGGAGCTATCAAAAACGGATCCATCCGGAAAATAGCCGTGATAATGGACCGTCACCATCTCGCTGCCCTCAGGGGAGGCGCCGTCATCAAGACCTTCTTGGACGACTTTATACTGCAGACCACTGGTTGTTGTGGTGACGTCATCACGTTCGTCATTGGCGGTGTGGTAAGCGGCGTAATCTGTGCCTTCGAGGGCAGGGGCGTTCGCGTCATCACCGTAGGCGTCATTGGCGGTAAAGACTTGATCAACGGGGCATGTATAGACCATTTCGCTACTTCCGTCGCCGCCAGAATTACAGGCTGTGAAAGCGAGGGCCGAAAAGCCTGCGAGGGCAATTGTTTTAAGTGAGCGCATGTAAAAAACCTTTCTATGCATTAAACTCGTAAAAACGGATATCAAAGAGCCATACGACTGACTAGCGCGCAAGTTCCCTCATGGCGTCTTCTAATCCAGAAAGAGTCATAGGAAACATCCGGTCTTTGCCAATAATGTCCTGAATCATTTTTGTACTTTGAGAATAATCCCAATATTTTTCTGAGGTCGGGTTTATCCAGACAATATGGGGATAGATATCGGCGAGCCTTTTGAGCCAGACGCCGCCGGCTTCTTCATTCCAATGCTCAACCGAGCCGCCGCGCATGGCGATTTCATAGGGGCTCATCGCTGCGTCGCCAACGATAACAACGCGGTGATCAGACCCAAATTTATGTAAAATATCCCAAGTTGGTGTGACGTTGTTCATTCGCCGAACATTATCTGTCCAGACTTGCTCATACAGACAGTTATGAAAGTAAAAGTATTCTAGGCGTTTGAACTCGCTGCGGGCGGCCGAGAATAAGTCTTCTACCTGCTGAATATGGGCGTCCATTGAGCCGCCGATGTCGAAAAAGGCTAGGACTTTAACGGCGTTGCGCCGTTCGGGCCGCATTTTAATATCGAGCCAGCCCTGTTTGGCTGTACCTTTTATCGTGCCGTTCAAATCCAATTCTTCCGCCGCGCCTTCACGGGCAAACTTACGAAGTCTGCGAAGCGCGACTTTAATGTTACGCGTGCCGATCTCTTTATCCCCGTCGAGGTTTTTGAACTGACGTTTATCCCATACTTTTACGGCTTTCCCGTGGCGGCCTTCTTTCTGGCCAATACGGACGCCTTCGGGGTTATAGCCATAGGCGCCAAAGGGCGAGCGCCCGGCCGTGCCGATATTTTTATTGCCGCCTTCATGGCGTTTGTCTTGGTTTTCAAGGCGCTCTTTCAGAGCTTCCATAATTTTGTCGAAGTCACCAAGTTTTTCAATCTCCGCCATTTCTTCGGGGGAGAGGTGAAGCTCGGCCATCTTCCGAAGCCAATCTTCCGGTATCTGGTGCTCATCTTGACCAAAGATATCACCGACATAATCCAGCCCTCTGAAAACATGAGAGAAGACCTGATCGAACTTATCCAGATTTCGCTCATCCTTTACGAGGGCCGTGCGCGACAGATAATAAAACCCGTCCAAGCTTTCATGCGCGACCCCTTTTTCAACGCCTTCCAGCAGGGTTAGATATTCCCGGATAGACACAGGGACCTTTGCGGCGCGAAGTTCGTTGAAAAATGAATGAAACACTTAGTTTTCTACCTCTTCAGGACGTGTTGGTTCAGGATCGGTTGGCATGACCTATCACGCGCAGGGTATATGAAAACAACAAATTCTAAAGGTCTGCCATTCGCGCCGCACGTGTCATGATTATCTCAAGCTTATGGTAGAGAACAACAGAGCCAGTTTTTACTTACATTCACCTTCATATGACGCGCTGATGCCTTTGGCATTGGCCGCGCATTCGTTGGAATAGGTGTTGCCGTCACAGCCGCAAACCGGGCGATATTCCTGCGTACAAATTTCCGGAACCGTAGTGCACTGACCTGGCGCATCCGCTGCCCCGCACATGTCGCCAATAGTCCGTTTGCAAAACTCTTCTGGTCCGCATTGGGGGCCTTCGCCCTGAACCATGCCGCCGCAATATTTGACACTTTCGTCATCGGTTTCGGACTCGGTCAAATCCGGCGGGGAAAGATGGGGCTGATTCTTTGTTCCGGGAGGCGGCGGGTCAGCTGGACCATTAGTGTTGGGCGCGGCGCAGGCACACAGTGCGGTAATGGATAACAAAAGGAATATTTTTTTCATCACGGTGAACTCCAGTCTGAACAATTTATTCCTTCCTGTTAGGGTATCATCAGGCGCCGCACAAATGCTATACGTAAATTTCATCTTTCCCTTCGGCCCTGCAGACGGCACAAAGGTTTTATGAAAACAGTCCTAAAGATTCTCGCAGTTCTTATCTTAGTCGTCCTTATCACGGGTGGGGTCTATTTATGGACCCCGTCAGGCGCTGAATATAACGAAGACGAAATCAAGGCGGTCGCGTCTGAATATGATGCCCGTATCATTCGGGACAATTTCGGTGTTGCGCATGTCTTTGGCCAGACGGATGCGGATGCCAGCTTTGGCTTTGGCTATGCCCATGCCGAAGATGACTGGACAACTATTCAGGACGTTGTCATCGCGGCCCGCGGAATGAGCGCGCAGTATAAGGGTAAGTCAGTTGCGCCGCAGGATTACCTTTATGATTTGTTTAAGGTCCATGAGGCTGTTTCCGAGAAATATGACACGGAGGTTCGTGATGACGTGAAAGCGGTGGCGAAAGGCTATGCAGACGCTCTGAACCTTTATGCTGTTGAGCACCCAGAAGCGGTTCTACCAGCCGTTTTGCCGATTACAGAACAAGATGTTCTAGCCGGGTTTACTTGGGCAACACCGTTCTTTTATCGTCTTGATGGGTATTTAGAGGAGCTGTTCACGGCAGAAGATAAACCCAATGTATCGCCATGGCAGCAGACTGCGGAATTAGATTTGCCCGACGCGGTGAGGGGGTCTAACGCCTTTGCCGTCGCGCCGTCCCGGAGCGCGGACGGTCACACGCGGCTTATTCTAAATTCGCATCAGCCCATGACCGGACCTTACGCTTGGTATGAGGCGCATATGGTGTCCAAGGAAGGCATGAACATAGCCGGAGCAACATTCCCCGGCGTTCCGATAATCGCGCAGGGCGTAAACCCTAATCTGGGATGGGCGCAGACGGTCAACCGGCCTGACCTGATTGATATTTACGCGCTCGAAGTCGATGATTTTGATAATCCGGCGCAATACAAATTAGACGACGAATGGCAAGATTTTGAGAAAACAGAATCGGAATTTCGGGTGAATCTCTTTGGCCCGTTTTCTCTGCCGGTCAAACGCGATGTGCTCTGGTCCGAACATGGCCCTGTTTTGTCAACGCCGACAGGACATTACGCTATACGCTTCTCAGGTCTCCAAGGCGTGGGCGCTTTGCAGCAATGGTTCGACATGGGCAAAGCGACAAACATGACCGAGTGGCGGGACGCTGTGGCGCAGAACAATGTGCTCTCCTTTAATATCGTTTACGGCGATAAAGACGGCAATATTGGCGAGGTCTATAATGCCAAAATGCCAAACCGTATCGAAGGGCCGGATTGGGAAGATATCCTGCCCGGCGATCAATCAGAGCTTATCTGGACAGATTTCCGGCCCCTGAGTGATATGCCGCAAATCTGGAATCCGGAATGCGGCTGGGTCTTTTCGGCCAATGCAACGCCTTTCAATGTCACAGACCCGGCGTGCAATAATAACCGTGAGGATTTCTCCGAGACTTTCGGAATTGAAGACCGGATTACCAACCGCTCCCGCCGGGCTCTCGAGCTTTTGACAAATGACGAGTCCATTTCGCGCGAGGAGCTTCTCCGCTACCGCGCCGATACGCGGTATGATCCTCAATCGGATTTGATGCGGCTTGTCGTGGATTTGGTCTCCCGTTCCTATGACGAACCCATTTTGGAGGATGCAAAAGAGGTGCTTCGGAACTGGGATGGCGATACGGATAGGAGTTCGCGGGGAGCGGCTCTGGCCGTTATCACCGGCACGCGGGCGCTTGGCTATGAATATAAAGAAAATGAAATGGATCCGGTGGAGGCGTTTCGGCAAAGCGCCGAAGATTTGCGTTTGGCGTTTGGTCGGCTTGACCCGGAATGGGGCGAGGTGAACCGCTTGCAGCGCGGCGAAACGGATCTGCCGCTGGACGGCGCGCCGGATGTCCTGCGTGCGATTTATGCCAATCGGGACGGAGTGGCCGATAGCGGGTCCATGAATGCCTTTGCGGGAGATACGCATATCATGGTGGCAGATTGGGACGAGGCGGGCGAGCTTGATTTGGTCTCCATCCATCAATACGGCGCTGCGACATTGGACGCAGACAATCCGCACTATGCAGACCAAGCCCCGCTTTTCTCAGAGGGGGAGTATAAAGCTATGCCGATGACACTGGAAAGCGTCCTGCCGCTGGCGGAGAGGGACTATCGGCCGGGACAAACTGAATAGGACTATATGAGGATAGCTATAACAGGACGACTATTCCGCACCGCGCTTTTCAAAGCGCAGTCTCTATTGTTGTTTGTTATCTTGTCTTCGTGTGCATCTGTTCCGTCGGACGGAACAAAGCTTAAACATGTTTTAGCCAGCCCTCAGACAATAGTAGTGAGTGTTGAGTTTGAAGAAGACGGCTTGGTCGTCATCCAAGATGTCATGGTCAATGGAAGCAGGATGAATTTTATCCTCGATACTGGCGCGACTCGCTCAGCTTTATTTGAAAGCCAATATAACAATCTATTTGATCCAGAGCATGTACCGGAACAGATTAATGTGCACGGCATATCTGAAATTATTGGTCGTCCCGTTGTGACGCTTCCGGCGTTGGGACTCGGAGGCCTAACTTTTAGAAATTTGTCTCTTGTCATTCTGCCAAACCGCAAGAAGTCGTCTCATTATGACGGCATAATTGGAATGGATATTTTAAAAGACTTCAGTCTTCATTTCTCGCGGCGAGAGGACGCACTCAGCTTGATACCAAAAGAGATGGTCGTAGAGCCTCCGTCGTCATGGCAGGATATTCTTCTATTCTCTAATCCCTTCAAAGAGGATGGCCGCGCTTTTCATTTCTTCGAAATAGAGCTCTCCGGACACCCCGTTCCGGTTCTGTTGGATACCGGGTCTGAATATAATGTGATGAATTGGGGGGTAAATGACCATCCCGAACTTAAGAAGGTTTATGACAGACTCCGTAGAGATTGGGAGTATCAAGGCGCGACAGGTGTCTTTCGTCCTTCTATCAAAATGCGTGCCAATTTAATCACATCAAACGACGTTGTTTGGCAGAACATGGAATTTCTTGTCTTAAATTTAGACGGGCTGAGGATATTGGGTATGGAGGATGAATTCTTGTCTATCGCCAGCTTAAATTTTTTTGAAAATGAAGAATTTTTGATCGATTTCGAGAGAGACGTGATCTTCGTTAAGCCGGATTATGAACGACGCCGCCTTATCGAGCCAACAATATACTATCAAGGCGTGCACTATTAAGGCACAGCAAAATGCTTCTGCCTGTTTGCCAGCTTATCGAGCATCTTCTTTCTTGGGCTTCCAGTAATCGCGGCGGCAGCGTTGCCCCAATCGCACCAGAAGCTCGTAGTTTAGCGTCTCGCCAATGCTGGCTTCGGATTCTAAGTGCGAGCCCCGGAAAACCGCGACGCCGCCCGTTTCTACGGTCAGCCGCGCCTCAGTCACATCCAGAATGGTCAAATCCATGCTCACGCGCCCGATGATGGGGGCTTCCATATCGTGTACAATGGCTGTGCCTTTATTAGAATGGGAGACAGGAACGCCATCAGCATAGCCCGCCCCGACCACGGCAATCCGCATATCTTTGTCGGCCGTGAAGGTCCCATTATACCCGACCGTTTCGCCGGCTTTGATATAGCGTACTTGCAAAATCGGCGCGAGAAGGGTGGCGACGGGTTGGGTGACTTCTTGTTCGGCTTTGGTCGTGGCCTGTCCGCCGTAAAGCGCGATGCCCGGACGGACCATCTGAAAGTGGTAAGGTTTTCCGAGATATATCCCGGCCGAATTGGCAAGTGAAAGCGGGGTGAGAGGGAGTTGCGCTGCCGCTTTGCGAAAACGTTCAAGCTGGGTTTTGTTCATTGGATTTGACGCGTCCGGCGCGCAGGCCAGATGGCTCATAACCCACTCAGGATTTAGTGACTTCCATAGCTTTTTGTCCCGCGCCAATTCTGTCAGGTCTTCCAATGGCAAGCCAAGACGGTTCATGCCGGTATCGATGTGAATGGCGGTGTAAGGAGGTTCATTGACTTCGTCGGCGACACTGGCCCAATACCGCGCCTGTTCGAGCGAATTGATGACGGGTTTGAGCTTAGCGCCAAGCAAGACGCCTTTGTCGCGCGGCGCAGGGCCGTTCAACACATATATGGCCGCGTTAGGGCCAATGCCGTCACGCAGAATTTTACCTTCGCCCGCCGTGGCGACAAAGAATATTCGGCAGCCCGCACCGTATAATGCGCGGCCAACTGGAACCGCCCCGAGGCCGTAAGCATCCGCTTTGACAGCCGCGCCAATCTTGGCGGCCCCGGCCAGTTTGCTTAGCGCCGCATAATTCGCCTTTAGCGCATCAAGATCAACTCGAAGCGTGGGCCGTGTGGAATAAGAAGGTTGGAAAGTCATAAGCGGGACGTAGCGGAGGATTGCGGCAGAGGAAAGGAGATATAGCGGCGAGGGTGAGGTGAAATAAACACCTCTGACATTTGAGAGGGAAGAGTCCGTTTATTCAAAGGTATCGAATGTCGCCGTCCCAGAAAACCTGATGCGGTGTTACGTTCGGCCGAGGAGCTAGTCTAATTTCCTGCAAACATAGATGTTTTAACTAAGGAAGAAAAAGGGTGGCGACGAGCTCAAACCCTTTGGCACTACCAGTCTGCTCTATATGTCCGCCAAATTGTGCGACTGAAGCTTTTATAAGGCGAGCACCAATTCCGTGCGACGGTTTAGGTCCGCCGGGAACCGTTTCGACGCGCATTTGCTCGGCGACATTATTCTTGCATGTCAGAACGAGAGCTTTACCGTTCAGTGCAACATCGAAGCTAATTTCAGAATTTCCCGCAGTAATATTTCCGTGCTTGACTGTGTTGGCTGCGAACTCGTTCGCAATAAGTCCAACGGTACTGGCAATTTTTGGGGATACTCTACAGGTGACGGCGTTGGCGCTTACGGTTACCGAAGGTGGTAGGGAGGTTTCAAGGTTATCAGCCAACATTGGAATATAGTCTTTCAGGTCAACGCCAGTCTCTTCTTTGGAGAGGTAAATCGAGCGGTGCACAGCCGCGACGGCGTCGAGTTGACGCCTTAGGGCGTCGAATGCCGCATCTACTTCACCCGTTTTTCGAGCCTCAGATTTGTATAGTCCAATCGCGCTGGCGATAGAAGAAAGACTGTTTTTTATCCGATGATCCATCTCATCGCGCAAAATGTTTTGAGCGTGCAAAGAACGTCTTAAGTCCAATTCGCGCGTCACGCGCCGGGCCAAGACCTTCAAAGCCTGTTTCTGATCTTCATTCAAAGAGTTGGGTTTAGTGTCGAGCACACAAAGTGTGCCGATGGGCAAGCCATTTTCAGCCTTTATGAGTGCGCCCGCGTAAAATCTCAGGCCGTTATTCGGTATACACAGTTCATTATCGGCGGTGCGAGGGTCCGAATGGGTATCTTCAATGTGGGTGAAATCCTCATCTAAAATGACGTGTGAGCAAATAGAAGTTTCGAGCGGAGTTTCTCGAGCGCCTAATCCGACCTCGGCCTTAAACCATTGTCTTTCTGCGTCGATTAAATTGACCACAGATATTGGCGTGCCGCAAATTTTCGCCGCCAGCTCTACGATGTCATCGAAATCAACCTCGCGCGGAGTGTCCAAGATATCATAACTGTGGAGTGCCGCGAGGCGTTCCTGTTGACGAGGGTGTTTTAATGCTTCCATGTGCATCGTGCTAACCTAAGGTCCGACAACTGACCAGTGTTTTCGGCACCTACCATTAGATTATGGTGGTTGGGCTCAGCCGCATTTAATTGTTTGCCGCATTCGGATGGGTAATTTAGCTCCGCCGCAGATGCGCGAATAGCGGGTTCAGAATTTTTTACGCTATATAGGAAAGCAGAGGGTGCAATTGCGGGGGCATAACAGACGAACGCAACGGCAAGAGAGACGCCGACCTTCCTTAGGAACGCGCGATAGCGTCCATGGGCCATGTGATTTGACCAATATTGGGAAAACCTATTTCCGTCGTTTTTATCAGTCACCGACAGGAAGAATTTCTGTCCCTCTTTCCAAAATACAGGCGGAGATTGAGGCGTGAACAGCCAATGTTGCAATGGCCATGTGAGAAAATAACAGAGCGGCAGAGATGCGCAGTAGGTTTTCCCCCTAGAGCAAGTGAATTGCGAAGGCATCCGCGCATTGACCCCCTTGATTAGGCGTTCTAGCGTATCAATATAATAGTCATATTTATGTCCCAGTCTGTTCGCTGAAACAGACTCACTAATCAGGAAATCCTATGTTTGATCCCGTTGAACAAGCCACTAACTACCTCATCCCGACTGTTGTCGAACAATCCAGTCGCGGGGAGCGGGCTTTCGATATTTATTCACGTCTTTTGCGAGACCGCATTATTTTTCTCTCCGGTCCCGTAGAGGATAATATGGCTGGCTCTATTACTGCACAGCTTTTGTTCCTTGAGAGTGAAAACCCGAAAAAAGAAATTTCAATGTATATTAACTCGCCGGGCGGCGTGGTGACAGCTGGCATGGCGATTTATGATACGATGCAGTATATCAAATCCCCTGTTTCGACTGTGTGTATGGGGCAAGCATGTTCTATGGGTTCTCTACTGCTCGCAGCCGGTGAGCCGGATATGCGAATCGCTCTGCCAAACGCACGCGTTATGGTACATCAACCTTCTGGTGGTTTCCGCGGTCAGGCGTCAGATATTGAGCGTCACGCTCAAGACATTCTGGCGATGAAAAAACGCCTCAACGAGATTTACGTCAAACATACCGGCAAAAAATACGCCTTGATTGAAAAAACACTCGACCGAGACCACTTTATGACTGCTGATGAAGCCAAGGATTTCGGCATTGTCGACCACGTTTATACCTCTCGCGGAGAGAAATAAGAGCGGTCTTTCAGGCGTCACCGTCTAAAATATTGACTGTATAAAGGCTGGGATATTCATATCTCGGCCTTTTCTTTTGACTTGAAACCTCTAGGTTTGAAGTGTCCAATAAGAAAAAATCGCGTGAACTGTAAGGCGCGATTAAGGAAACGGCCTTAATGTGACAGTTCAATGTCACCTAGGCACTGATTTTGCAGGGATTTCACCCAGACATCCCGAAATGAACGAGTACGGTTATGAGCAAAAACACAAGCGGCGAATCAAAAAATACGCTTTACTGTTCCTTCTGCGGCAAGAGCCAGCATGAGGTCAGAAAACTGATTGCGGGCCCAACTGTGTTCATTTGCGACGAATGCGTCGAACTTTGCATGGACATCATCAAGGAAGAGGGCAAAGGCTCTATCGCGAAAACATCTGAAGGCGTCCCAACTCCGAAAGAGATTTGCGAAACTTTGGACGATTATGTCATCGGGCAAAAATACGCTAAACGTGTCCTCTCCGTGGCGGTTCACAATCATTACAAACGCCTAAACCACGCAACTTCCAATCCGGATGTCGAGCTGGCCAAGTCCAATATTCTTCTGGTTGGGCCAACAGGGTGTGGTAAAACCCTTCTCGCGCAGACTTTGGCGCGTATTCTCGATGTGCCGTTCACTATGGCAGATGCGACCACTCTGACCGAAGCCGGTTATGTCGGCGAAGATGTTGAAAATATTATTCTGAAATTGCTTCAGGCTTCCGACTACAATGTTGAACGCGCCCAGCGCGGTATTGTCTATATTGACGAGGTCGACAAGATTTCTCGTAAGTCGGACAATCCGTCTATCACCCGCGATGTGTCGGGTGAGGGCGTGCAGCAAGCTTTGCTCAAGATTATGGAAGGCACTGTTGCCTCTGTTCCTCCGCAAGGCGGACGGAAACACCCGCAACAGGAGTTCCTGCAAGTCGATACAACGAATATCCTTTTCGTTGTCGGCGGGGCCTTTGCCGGACTTGATAAAGTTATTACCAATCGCGGTGATAAAAAATCCATCGGCTTTGGCGGTGATGTCAAGGAGCTGGATGAGCGCCGTATCGGCGATATTTTGCAAGGGGTGGAGCCAGATGATCTGACGCGCTTCGGCCTTATTCCTGAGTTTGTAGGCAGGTTACCTGTCATCGCAACGCTGACAGATTTAGACGAAGATGCGCTGATCACGATTTTGACGCAGCCGCGCAACGCTTTGGTCAAACAGTACGAAACTTTGTTTGACATGGAGAAAGTCAAACTGACCTTCTCTGAGGATGCGCTTAAGGCGATTGCAAAGAAAGCCCTAGCCCGTAAAACCGGGGCGCGGGGACTCCGCTCCATAATGGAAGGTATCCTGCTAGACACGATGTATGACCTCCCGTCTTACGAAGGGGTCGCAGAGGTCGTCATTAACGGCGAAGTGGTCAATGGGACGGCGCAGCCGCTTATCGTGCACTCCGAAGGAGAGGCGGCGCAGGAGCAGCAGGAACAAGCGTCCTGAGTTATGATGATTACAGACTTTCAAAACCGATAAGGATTTAAAAACCGCTCATCAGGGGCGGTTTTTTTGTAGGCGGTGCAACATAGAGCAATGACAGCCAAGCGCAGTCAAATAAGCGCTCCGACCTTGCATGGCCCTAAGCCACGCCCCATCTTGTGTGAAAGATAAAGCGCACAAATACGCGCTATTTGAAGGACTATTATGACTGATACTCATCTTCTACCCGTTTTACCGCTCCGCGACATTGTCGTGTTCCCGCATATGGTGGTGCCTCTGTTTGTTGGGCGCGAAAAGTCCATCAATGCCTTGGAAGAGGTTATGCGGCAGGAAAAGCGTATCTTGCTGCTGACTCAAAAGGATTCTGAGGAAGACGACCCTTCCAAAGACGATATCTTTGACCGCGGCTGTATTGCCAAAATTTTGCAGCTTTTAAAGCTGCCGGACGGGACAGTACGCGTTTTGGTCGAAGGCCAAGAGCGGGCTACGGTGGACGCGTTCACGGATAGCAAAGATTACCTCGAAGCTTATGCCGAAATTATCGAAACGGATATGGAAGGCGCGAGCAAGGCAAAGGCCTTGGCCAAAGAAGTGCGCGAGAAGTTTGATCTCTACGGAAAGCTCAACACCAAAATTGCTGAAGAAGTTGTGGGGTCTGTTACAGAGACAAAAGATCCGGCCAAGCTTTCTGACATTATTGCGGTACATCTCAATGCCGAGATCAAGCATAAGCAAGAGCTGCTTGCTGAGCCGAAAGTGACGGCCCGTCTGAAGACGATTTTGGACCTCATCGATGCCGAAGCCAGCGTGCTGAAAGTCGAAAAGAAGATCCGCGGCCGCGTGAAGCGCCAAATGGAAAAAACCCAACGCGAATATTATTTGAATGAACAGATGAAAGCCATCCAGTCCGAATTGGGCGATGGCGATTCGCCGAATGAAATGGCCGAGCTTCAGGAGAAGATTGAAAAAACCAAGCTCTCCAAAGAGGCTTTGGAGAAGGTCACGGCTGAAATCAAAAAACTCAAACAAATGAGCCCGATGAGCGCCGAAGCGAATGTCTCCCGCAATTATATTGATTGGATGCTGTCCGTGCCGTGGGGCAAGAAAAAACGCATTCAGCGCGATCTCGACAAGGCGCAGGAAATCCTCGACGCGGATCATTACGGTCTCGAAAAAGTCAAAGAACGTATCATTGAATATCTTGCCGTGCAGAGCCGCACGAAAAAGGTCAAAGGTCCGATCCTTTGCCTTGTCGGCCCGCCAGGTGTGGGCAAGACCTCTCTCGGTAAATCCGTTGCCCGCGCAACGGGGCGTGAGTTTGTGCGGGTCGCGCTAGGCGGCGTTCGGGATGAGAGCGAAATTCGCGGTCACCGCCGGACTTATATCGGCTCCATGCCGGGACGCATTATCCAGTCGATGAAAAAAGCAAAATATATCAATCCATTATTTTTGTTTGATGAAGTCGATAAAATGGGAATGGATCATCGCGGCGATCCATCTTCTGCGCTTCTTGAAGTACTGGATCCGGAACAGAACGACACGTTCAACGATCATTATTTGGACGTTGACTACAACCTGTCCGATACAATGTTTATCACGACGGCCAATAGTCTGAATATGCCGCAGCCTCTTTTGGACCGGATGGAGATTATCCGTATCCCGGGCTATACCGAGGACGAGAAAATCGAAATCGCTAAGCGCCATTTACTGCCAGAGCAGATTAAAGAGCATGGTCTAAAGGAAGACGAATTTTCTGTTACAGAAGACGCCCTACGAG
>NZ_CBCSCO010000008.1:0-92942 GCF_965138505.1 Litorimonas haliclonae
CCTCCTCCGCCTCCGCCTCCACCGCCAGCGGGCACAGCTCCGCAGCAAGCGGGCGCCGGGTTTGCAGCGGCCTTTAATCAAGGGCCATTCGACGAGGCTGTTGAGCCAATGCAAGGCGATATTATCCCATTGGATAAAACAGCCGAGCCCATTGTTATAGATAATAGCTGAGGTTCAGGCTAAACCTTAAACCCGAAAGCCGCCCTGATGGGGCGGCTTTTTTATGGCCTGAGTAGGCGGAGGAGGAAGCCTTTAACTACTTCGGGGCCGAGGCATCCGTCTCAACAATCGAGAGCGCGTTGATCCTCCAGCCTCCTCCTTCATTCGTATATATAAGGTCAAAGCGAACAGACTTTAGACGATAGTCAAACCCGCCCCGCAAGCGCAGGCTTCCGTCTGACAGAATGGCGGGAGGGATATAGTAGGTCGGGGGTGATAAAATAGTTCGGCCTAAATCAACCCGGTTCTGACGTAAGGATGAGAAATTTTGCATTAATTGTGCGGGAGGGTTTCTTTGTTTAAACCTGAGAGAGCCAAGCGAATAAAGGACGGAATAGTTTTCTGTCCTATTGGCATTGTCCAGGGCAATCATGGTCGACCAAACGAGCCGAGACAAAGTATTTTCGTCCGGCACTGATGCAGGTGACCTGACAGATGAAGGTTGTGGAGTTGATTGCGCGAGAGCCTCGCCAGGGGAAACTGACGCGAGCAGCGTCGAGAAAGCGAGAGCCGGAACTAATAATTTCAACATGCCGTCTTTCTCCTTATTTGTAACATTTGTTTCTTTACTCCCCCATTTAAAATGCTTGGGCGTGAAAACCCTATTCGAAATGCGGCCCATTAAAAAGGCAAACCGACATGAAAAAGCCCCAGCAAACTGCCGAGGCTTTAACTTTATAATGAACGCTCCCGGAGAGGCGCGCTCTATTGGTAAGACTACCAGCTGGCTTGAAAACCAGCGCGGGCGCCTGTTGATCCATTATCTACACCTGTCGTGACGGCACCGCTGAACTGGAAGTTCTGGTTCATACGGTAAGCGACACTCCCGGCGAAAGCTGTCTCGTCGTCATAATAGCCAAAACCGCCTGAAACAGCATAGGTCTGTGTCAGAGGTACATAAGCATTGTCGAGCGCAAGAGCGGCCGCAATACCTGCCCGGTTATCTAGGATGCTATCAATGTTCCGGCTAATTTGTGCGGAGTTTGAATCGATAGCTGCTGTATTCAAAGCCACGGCGGCGTTAGTCGACGCCAGAACAGCATTGGTTGAATCAATGGCTGCCGCGTTCGAATTAATCGCCATGGAGTTTGTCGTAATACCAGCGGCGTTGTTTTGAATGGCGACGCTATTGGCAGCTTGTCCACTTTGCAGCGAGAAGTCAGCGGCAATATTGCCGTCCCGGTCAGTTGTGACAAGTCCTATGTCGCCTGTTTGCGCAGCCGTACTCGTCGCGGATGTTAGGCCGGCAAACGTATAAGTGTTGACGGCGGTCCCGACAGCAACTTGGTTGTTGCGCGTTGTTGTCGCGCCGTTGCCGATAGCGGTTGAGTTACCGAAACTGGCATTGGCGCCATTACCGATTGCAGTTGCCGTATCGGCACCTGCGACGGCGCCTTCACCGACGGCTAGAGATCGAACCCCAGTGGCTTGAGCCAAGTGTCCGAAGGCATGAGCCCGCTCAGCCGTTGCCGTAGCTTGCCAACCAATAGCTGTCGCGGCCAGTCCGTCTGCATTACTTTCTCCGCCAATTGCGGTTGTAGAGTTCCCATTGGCATTTGCCATGGTACCAAATGAAGTTGCGTCAACCCCTGTTGCAGAGGAGGCATTACCAACCGCTGTGGCTTCCTGGCCAACGGCGTTCGAGGCTTCGCCGACGGCGAGTGTGAAATCGCCTTCTGCGTTAGCAATATGGCCTAGGGCGTGAGCGCGTTCCCCAACGGCATTTGACTGCCACCCAAAGGCTGTTGCCGCTAGGCCATCTGCATTGGCTTGCCCGCCGACCGCTGTCGTAGAGTTACCATTGGCATTTGATCTTGATCCTATTGCGTTAGCTTCAACTCCAACGGCATTTGCCGCTTCGCCGACGGCGAGTGTGAAATCGCCTTCCGCGTTCGCAATGTGTCCGAGGGCGTGAGCGCGTTCTCCAACGGCATTTGACTGCCACCCAAAGGCTGTTGCCGCTAGGCCGTCTGCATTGGCTTGTCCGCCGACTGCTGTGGTAGAGTTACCATTCGCATTTGATCTTGATCCTAGGGCGTTGGCTTCAACACCGACGGCGTTTGCTTCCTCGCCGACGGCGAGTGTGAAGTCACCTTCAGCATTGGCGATGTGGCCAATAGCGTGAGCGCGCTCGCCTACGGCGTTTGCTTGCCAACCAAAGGCTGTCGCCGCTAGGCCGTCCGCATTGCTTTCTCCGCCGACCGCTGTCGTAGAGTTACCATTGGCATTGGCCATAGTACCGAATGAAGTTGCATCAACACCCGTTGCCGAGGCTTGGTTACCGACTGCTGTGGCCTCTGTTCCTACGGCATTAGCATCTTCGCCAACGGCCAAAGTTCTTACGCCTTGCGCATTTGCAAGGTGTCCAATGGCATGAGCGCGTTCGCCCTCGGCATTAGCCTGCCAACCTACGGCGGTGGCGGCTGTTCCGTCAGCATTACTTTCGCCGCCAATAGCTGTCGTTGAAGTGCCAACTGAACTGGCTTCATCCCCGATAGCCAAAGCATCAGCCCCGTTTGCGACGCTGAGATTGCCGATCGCCGTGGAGTTAGCAGTTTGGGCTTGTGAATCCTCACCAATAGCGAGAGACAGATCGCCTGTTGCTGTGGCCTGGTGACCAAAGGCTTGCGCTTGGGCTCCCGTTGCAGATGCTTGCCAACCAATTGCGGTTGCGCCAGCCCCTACAGCGTTACTTTCCCCGCCAACGGCGCTGGTGGAATTGCCTTCGGCGTTGGAATCAGTCCCGACAGCAAGAGCGTCAATGCCGTCAGCATTTGAATCAACACCACACTCAAGTGAGGTAGCGTCCATGTCGCCTGCATTACAGTCAGGGGTTCCGTCGGCAAAAGCCGGGGCCGCCCCCATCAGAGATATAGCGAGTGCGCCTGCCGATATAGTTCCCGTTAGAAATCTTCTCATTATTTTGTCCTCTCAGTGATAATGCAATTAGAACTTGCCTAAAAGATACGAAGAGGTTTTGAGTTTGGGTGCGCCTTTACTAAAATTTATTAATTATTCTTTGCGAACCGACCGGAGAGGTGCGGGTTGGGCCTTACGCTGCGATAAGACGGTCCACCTCGGCCACTAATTGCCGTAAGTGGACGGGTTTGGACAAAACTGTGGTCTCTGAGGCTTTTGCATCACTCATGGCGACAGCGGCAAAACCTGTGATGAACATAATTTTTATTCCGGGAGAGAGGACTTCTGCCTGTTTAGCCAGTTCAATACCGTCCAGACCGGGCATCATAATGTCGGTCAAGAGCATATCGAACGCCCCGTCTGCAAATTTGAGCGCGCGTAATGCCCGCTCTCCGTCAGAGCAGGAAATCACTTGGTGGCCAGCTTTTTCCAACGCTTTTTCGAAAAACTTGCGCATCGCATCATCGTCTTCGGCATATAAAATGGTCGCCATAAATTTTCCTGTTGCGTTAAATGTCTTATTTTAGGTCTTTAATGGGTGCCTGACTGAATTTCTATGCAGGATTTCGGCCACTTGTCCCAAAATATCCATAATTAAGGTGCTAAGTGGGTTATCTTAAGACTTTCTATAACGCCTGCGTGATTTTTGCGGTATAAGGAGTATATGATGAAGTCGGCTTATGAGCTTGAGCAAGACAGTCTGGAGGTTTTAACTCCGGCTTGTGAGCTCCTGCGTCCGTCTCAATGGCGGGCAGGTGTTGTGTTTGCCTCTCCTCATTCCGGTAATATCTATCCGCAGAGCTTTATTGAACGCTCTATGCTCAGTATCGCCCAACTCCGTAAAAACGAAGATATCTTCGTGGATAAATTGTTCGGGCCCTGTGTGGCCGCAGGAGCGCCCTTACTCTCGGCCCGGTTTCCGCGATGTTTTGTCGACGTGAATCGCAGCGAAGATGAGGTGCCGCCCGGCTGGTGCGACAAGCCAAAAAAATGCAGCGTCAGGGCTCAGGCCGGGCTTGGAGTCATTCCGACGCATATTAATGAGACGAGCTCGATTTATCGACGTGCCCCTGACGCAGATATTATGCCCCTCAGGCTCAATAAGCTGTATCGCCCCTATCATAACGCCTTGCAGGGTTTGATAGAGGAGTGCGTTAAAAGGTTTGGCCAGGCCCTTTTGATTGATTGTCATTCTATGCCGGGGTTTTCTCCGATGGGAGCCAGACGACCGGATATTATCCTTGGCGACCGCTTCGGAAAGTCTTGCCATCCGGATACGCTTGCCCGTGTTCAGGGAATTTTTCGCGCAGCAGGCTATTCGGTTTCAACAAATTATCCCTATGCGGGAGGTTATGTAACGTCGCATTATGGACGTCCCGAAAACGGTGTCGAGGCGGTTCAAATCGAAATAAACCGCGATTTATACCTCAATCCTGTCACTTTGGCGCCGAAAAAAGGCTATGACAACTTGGCAGAGGATCTCGCACAGATCACGCGGAGTCTTATACAGGCCTTTATTCCGAACAGTCGCGCGGCCCAATAACCACGGCTGAAGATTTCAAAATGTCCCAATATGAGACAGGCTCCGGTGATAATTCAAACAGGACGAGAAAAATGTGTCAGCCTTTCGGCCA
The DNA here is from genome assembly GCF_965138505.1 of Litorimonas haliclonae. Lineage (NCBI taxonomy): Bacteria > Pseudomonadati > Pseudomonadota > Alphaproteobacteria > Maricaulales > Robiginitomaculaceae > Litorimonas > Litorimonas haliclonae. The sequence continues at coordinate 4,773 of NZ_CBCSCO010000008.1, forward strand.
TGTGTGAGGAGAAAAGGGAAAAACTCCCCCTTTTTTAAGGCGAACAACCGGCAGGGGAATTTTAAAAGGTAGATTTCACCACTTTGGCACAGCGTTTGCTCTGGTAAGGGCGTAACAAAAACAGGGTGAACTGAATGACCAATGATATTGACCTCCACGTGGGCAAACGCCTCCGCCGCCGCCGCCGCCTTTTGGGACTGACGCAACAAAGTCTGGCTGAGCAGGTCGGCATACGGTTTCAGCAAATTCAAAAATATGAATGCGGAGCAAATCGAGTGTCTGCTGCTCGTCTATTTGAACTTTCAGAAGCGCTTTCCGTGCCGATTCAGTATTTTTATGAAGGCCTCTCTTCGAATGATCCCCTATATAATGCGCCTGACCCGGATGTAATTGCGCCTGATGTCTTGTCGAAAAAAGAGACGATGGACTTGGTTCGGGCTTATTACTCTATGGGCGAGACGCCGCGGAAACATTTATTGGACTTGGCAAAATCTCTCGAAGCTACAACTAAGCCCAATCTTAGATTAGTCGCGCAATAAGCTTTCGGCAATTAAACGGGTTGTTCCGTTGGGCGGTCATGCTAGCCTGTGTGCATGACCGTAAAAGCTAAAATTGATACCCGACTCGCCTTTCTTCCTGAACTGGCAGAGGCGGCTCGTGCCATTACCTTACCACTGTTTTTAAACCCAGAGGGGATAGAAAATAAGGCTAAGGGAACGGATTACGATCCCGTGACAAAAGCGGATAAGGACGCGGAAAAGGTTCTACGCGACCTTATTTTAAAAGCCTTCCCGGATGACAGTGTTGAAGGGGAAGAGTTTGCTGACCACACCGGCACAAATGAATTTTCCTGGACGCTTGATCCTATTGATGGAACGCGCGGATTCATTGCCGGAGTTCCGGTCTGGAGCACACTTATTGCTCTGTCCTATGAAGATGAACCAATTCTGGGGCTGATAGATGTTGCGGCGCTGGACAAGCAATATTTCGGACGACTTTACAATAATAAAAAAGAAGCCTGGCTTCTTGAAAAAGGGGTGTCCACTCCATTGAAAGTGGCAGATTGCGCGGTACTTCAGGATGCCGTTTTGGGATGTACAGAACCTTTAGCCATGTTCAAGCCCGGAGAACTCGCAGCCTATAATATCATCCGCCGCGGCGTAAGGTTTTCGCGCCTCGGGTTAGACGCTCTGGGGTACGGACTTCTCTCCGAAGGGCGTATGAATATTATCATTGAGGCCCTGATGAAACCGTGTGACGTCCGCGCTCTCATGCCAATTGTTGAAGGGGCCGGAGGTCGCTTGACTAATTGGGAGGGCGGATCTGCGGTGAATGGCGGTCGTGTGGTGGCCGTCAGTGATCCGGCATTACTGCCCGAGCTTTATACTTATTTAGGCCGGGCTATGGACCCGTCCTGAAAAAGTAGGATATTTAATCTATAGTCCCTGTTCGTCCAGAAAATCATCAATCATTGTAAAAAATTTTGTTCTGTATAAGTCGCGCTCCAGAAAGAGCTCATGTAGTGCGCCGGGAATAACATCGTAATTAATTTCGGCGTTCTTGGCGAATTCCTCTATAGAACTAGGGTCCACTATGGGGTCGGCTCCGGCCGCTACGATTAATCCCGGCACTCTAAGGTTCTCTGCATTGCGGTTTACATAGGACATGGAAGATAGCGCCGCACTGATCCAGCCAAATGTGGGTTGGCCCACGCGAAGGCGCGGAACACTTTGGAAGTAGCTGGCCCAGATTTTGTAACGCTCTTTATCTGTTGTAAGTTTATTGGCGCTGAAAGAGACGGGCATCCCGTTGCGTTGCGTCTGGAAGGGAAGGTTTTTCTCCGCCAGTCCAAGTTTTGATAAAGCCGAAATCGTCCACCGCATAAATGTTGTCTCAAGGTCGAACAGGCCGAGCATGGGGGCACTACAAATAACGGCTGAAGGGGAGAGAGCGCCGCTTAGTATAGCGTGCAGCACCACGGTGCCGCCCATGGAGTGTCCCATAGCAATGTGCGGGCGCGGTAGAGCCGAGTCAAATTGAGCCGTGATTTCTGCAAGGTCGTCAGCATAGGTCTGGAAGCTATCGATATAACTTCTTAGTTTATCCGGTAGAATGCGATCCGATAGGCCTTGACCGCGGGGATCCATCATAAGGACGCAAAACCCCCGCGAGGTAAGATCCGAAACGCTTTCCCAGTACTTTTCGATGAATTCTGTGCGGCCGGGGCAAAAAAGAATTGTGCCGCGAGGCGCATGGGTTTCGGGTAAAGCGAGAAGGACGCGAAGTCTGATGCCATCCTTTCCTTTCGCGAAATAAGTTTTCGCGCGTGTTTCCAATCCGGGCGGCAAAGCGCGGCCGCCCGGCTGAATAATCTCGGCAGTTTCAAATGGCAGAGAGTCGTGTCGCATAAAAAGCCCAGGCCTCGGACGAGACCTAGTGAGACATAATTACATATTCGAGAATATGCTTTGTAAGCCCATGGCAACAGACATGTCGCCAGTGACTTTTAATTTACCGGACATAAACGCCATCATCGGATCCATTTCGCCTTTGGCCAATGAGATGAAATCGGATTTGTCCACGCTAATGACGCAATCGGCGTCTTTATCGGACACTTCCGCCGATGTGCCTTGTGCCCAAACGGCGCCATCGCCTTCAAAGTCAAACTTAACAGATTTGTCGATGCCGCCCGCCTTTTCCAGCGCGTCGGTCATCTTTGTGGCGATTTCAGAATTTTCCATAATATCATCCTCCCGGGGTCATGTGTGTGTGTCTAGTTATGCGCAAATAAAAGGGCGGCGCGAGTCCTTTTTGCCCTTAGATTTGCATGGTGACTATAAAGGTTTGCGGAATTTGAGAGTGGCGCGATCACTTTCGCCGATGTTTTTGTAAAGCTCCGCATCGAAATCGACAGCTTCTTCAGAGCCTTCTTCCGGCAAGCGGGAGCTCGGTTGAAGTGTCCAAACGCCCATTGGGTGATCTGCCGTATCTTTAGGGTTAGCATTGACTTCGCTTGCGGCGACAAATTCAAAACCGGCGCGCGCAGCCATATCCTTGATATAGCTTTCCTGAACATAGCCACTGCTACCGCGAGGGTCTTGAGACGCGGTTTCGGGCAGGCGGTGTTCTACCACGCCTAACAGTCCGCCGGGTTTGAGAGCCGCGTAGAATTCTTCAAATGCCTGATCCGCATATCCGCCGCCCATCCAGTTGTGAACATTACGGAATGTCAAAATTGTATCGACTGACTCAGCCGGTAAAATCGGCCCGGAATCTTTCATAAAGGCACCATATTCGATGTCTCCGTAAACAGACGCATCCGAATAAGTATCCTTATAGGCCTGCACTCTGGCATCCAGACGCTCATTTACGCCGGTCGGGTATTGCACCGCAATATAAGTTCCGTCATTGGCCGCCAGATAAGGGGCGAGAACATTTGTATACCAACCCGGCCAAATTTCGGCGACGCGTTGGTTTGGCCCAACTTCAAAAAACTCAAGTGTTTCTTGCGGGTTACGAAACTGGTCGCGGGCGCTTTCCTCTGCCCGTCGAGGGTCCGCGATAACTTCTGAAAGGCTTAACGAGGCTTCCGCTGTCTCTGGGGTTTCAACCGTCTCGGTTTCCGCTGCTCCGGTTTCGGTTGTCGTAGGATTGGCAGGCTCGTCATTGCCGCCGCAGGCCACAAGCGCCAAGCCTGCCGCAGAAAGAAGTGCCCATTTAGTAACTTTGAGTGTCATCATTGTATTGTCCCTATCGAAATCTCACATTGAACGTCCGTAGCATTTCACTGGCCTAAATTAAATGTCAGCACAATGATAATTTTTGCAGTTGGTAAACTTGCGAGCCCAAAATCCGTCCCCATTTTTAGTGATGCAAGCCGCCATAATGGGGTTTGTAAATTGAATCAGGACGGCCCGCAAAGGGCGTCCAAATTAACATTGCTTTAAAAAAGGATGATACCATGAGAACTTATGATTTCTCCCCCCTCTACCGCAACTTTGTCGGATTTGACCGCATGGCAAACTTGATTGATGCGGCTTCTCAAGCCAGCGCCAATACTGCAAGTTACCCCCCCTACAATGTCGCGCGTCTAAGCGAAGACAGCTACCGTATCGAATTGGCCGTCGCAGGCTTTTCCGAAGACACGCTTGAGCTTGAAACTCATGAAAATGTGCTGACGATTTCTGGATCGAATGCGACTGAAACTGCGAATGATGATGTAGAATATTTGCATCGCGGAATTGCCGAACGCGGTTTTGAACGTCGTTTCCAACTGGCTGACCATGTTAAAGTGACGGCAGCCGAATTGAGAAACGGTCTGTTGACAATCTCGCTGAAACGCGATGTGCCAGAAGCCTTGAAACCGCGTAAAATCGCGATTGAAAATTCTGACCAAAAGTTAATTACACCTCAGCCTAGCGGTAAGGAAAAAGCTGCTTAAATAGAGGTAACGCGATTGCGACAGTTTCTTCCCCTGAAAACTGGTTCGTAGCGTGACAGTTGCGGCGCCATGCGATACCCCCCCCTCCCAATTCGCATGGCGTCGCTATTTTTTCACAAGCTTTAGTATTTCCGTCCCTGAAAGTTTCGGAGACATGCCTTTTTCAAAGGCTGTGTTTATAGCGTCCAAAACATTTGAATTGGCGTAGGTCTCAACCCCTAAAATTTTGCCCTGACGGACAATTTCTCCTTGCAAATACTCTATTTCAGACTTCCGGCCGATCTCCAAATCATCGAGCATCGAAGATCGGGCTTTGGCATCTATCTTCACAATGTGATCCATAAGGATGCGATACAAAACATTTGGAAGTTTGAGCAGTTTAATGACTGCTTTCGGAGAGTGGCCGTTAAACCGTCCTACCTCAATGTCCTTCGTCTTGGCGACATCTAATCCCTCTTGAATAACGCATGCGAAAGCGCGCCTATAGTCTTTTTGAGAGAAACTTTCCCTCAGAGTGCCGCCGCTTAGCGTATTTAATGCATTGTTTAAATTCACCAAAAGTTTAGCCCACTGGTCGCCTTCAAAATTACCGCCATATTGAGTGGCCTGACCGGCTTTGTTGAACGCCAGACAGACATCATCCGGCAGGTTATGCTCAAAATGTAGCGTCCCTCCGGTTCCGCAGTGGTACGACGCGGATCCATTTGGCGTCACATTAAAAGGGACGATTGCTCCCGAAACTTTGAAGGCAGTGCCTAGCTCTTCTTTCAGAACGGCTACATTTCGTATGCCGTTCTGACAGCTTATTACATGCGCGCCTGGTTTGGCATGCTTTAAGATGTCTTGCGCCGCGAGGGCCGTGTCTTGGGATTTTGTGCAGAGTAGAATCAGATCGCAGTCGCTTAGGGCCGAAGACGAAGTTTTAATAGTCACTTTTTCGGCACCAAGATGAATGGGAGCGTTCTGAAAATGGGTTAGCGTAAGGCCATTTTGTTTAACCGCGTGTTGCAATCGGCTGCGACCAATAAAGACAAGGTCTGCGTCTTGTGACTTTAACAATCCACCCAAATAACACCCAATAGACCCAGCGCCAAAAACAGCGATTTTCGTTGTAGGACTATTCATGAAAGACTCTGGTTTTCTTTGGTATGATTTGTGAGAGTCTAGTCTGTAGATTTTCCTAAAGATAGTGAGCGAAAAGGAAAGATTGGCTATGTCAGATTTCGGATTCAAAGATATTGCAGACGCAATGACGCAAACAGCTGAGGGGCTGCAAGCTCAAATTTCTGAAAATTGGCGACAGGGGCGAACTGCTTATGGGGGAGTGAGCGCCGCTCTGGCTCTTGCGGCCGTCAATAAATCTCATCTGGACTTGCCGCCGCTTCGCTCAGCAAATGTCAACTTTATCGGCCCCGTCCCCGAAGTCCCTGTTTTCCGGACAGAGGTTTTGCGTCAGGGGCGCAATGTAACTGTTGTTGAAGCAAAAGGATATGACGGCGAAGCGCCAGTGGTAAGTGTCACCTTTTGTTTTGGAGCGAGCCGCGACTCTGATTTAAGCGTTGGCTTTCCTGCGCCCGACGCCCCTTCACCTGAAAAGTGTGAACCCTATACCCCAAAAGAATACGAGGCCTTTGTGCCTGTTTTTTTTCATAAGTTTGATACACGTTTCATCGAAGGAGGACGTCCGGTCACGGCGCAAGATGAAGGCTACATTCGGGTATGGAGCCGCCATCAACATGAAGGCTCTCGCGATGGAACCGAGAGTCTCTTTTGTATTGGAGATGTTTTGCCTCCAGGGGCTCTGCCCATGTTGAAACGTCCCGGGCCTGTCAGCTCCATGACTTGGATATTTAATATTTTGTCTGATAACCCCTCAACCGAAGACGGGTGGTGGCAGATTGAAACGCGATTAACGGCGGCTCATGGGGGCTATTCTTCTCAGGTCATGCGTGTCTGGAACAGCTCAGGTGAGCTAATTGCTGAGGGAATGCAAAGCGTTGCGATTTTTGTCTAGTTCTATAACGAATGAGCTTAAATAAAGTGGCGGATTATAAATTCCCTACTTCTATTTCGGATCCAATTTCATTGTTTACGACTGTCTCGCCTTCCACCCACGCGTAAAGATCTTCATAACCCATCGTTTGCGCTGTTTCGGCCCAAGCCTCGGCTTCATTCGTTTGAATGGGGGTGAGCGTGTTGACGCCGACGACACCGAGAATGACGGCCATTGCAGCAAGGCCAGCCCAGCGTTTCCAACGATTGTCATTTGCGGCTTTAAAGCTCTCGATATTAATTGCCGTTTTGGACGAACGCTGCGCTTTCGCCTGCTGCAAAATACGGGCTTTTAATAAATCGCTCGGTTCGGGCGATTTCACCTGATCAAGTAAATTATTTAAATTGCTCATATTGTCTCTCTTTCAACCCACGGACTTAATGCCGCTTTTAGGTTTTTTCGGGCCCGTGACAGCAGGCTCTCATAGGCTTTTACGCTTTGCCCTAATATTGCGGCTCCCTCTTTCTGTGAGAGATGCTGATAATAGGACAGGGTGATGGCGGCTCTTTGGGTGTCAGGAAGATTAGAAAGGGCGCGTCTGACCGCGTCAATTGTGTCATTTTTTTCTAGCTCCTCCAGAGCTGTTTCAGTCGTATCCGCCTGATCCGGAACCTGGTCGGAATAAATCGGCCCTTTTTTTCTCAATCGATCCAGACAATCATTCGTCGCGACCCGGCGCATCCAAGTCAGTATCGTGGCGCGGCCAGGCTCCCATTTTGGAGCTACTTGCCAGAATTTAAGGAACGTCGTCTGCGCCACATCCTCGGCCAAAGAGGCATCACCCAACATGTAATAGCCAATGGCGGTTACAGTTTTCAAATGCCTGTCCATAAGATGGCCTAGAGCGGATTCTTCTCCTTCCCGAAGACCGGGAAGGAGATCAATATCGGGGTCGGTTTTAGCCATTAGCCGCGATGTTTACGCGAATGTCGTTTGCCTTTGCGGTGTTTCCCTTCGCCTTTCGTCAGAACGCCGTCTCCATTGGCATCCATTCGAGCGAAAAGAGCGTCCGCGCGTGACATGTACTCAGCCTGGCTGATGCGGCCGTCTTGGTCTGTATCCAAACGGGCTTTATGTCCGCGTTTACCTTTATGATCACCCTTTTTGGCTTTCATCATCTCTTTGGCAGCCTGTTTCTCTACCTCTGAAACCGTACCGTCATTATTCGTGTCAAAACGGGCTTTCATTTCGTCGCGGCGTTCTTGACGCTTTGAAGCGCGGGCCGTGTCAGCGGCTTTCATTTCTGCTTCGGTCACGGCGCCGTCACCATTGGCGTCCATTTTATCAAATTTGCGAGACAAATGAGCGTCGCGGCGGTTTTCGCGAAGGGCGGTTTGTTCTGATTTATCTAGATAGCCATCAGAATTTAAATCCGCACTTTGAAACTTTGCCAGAGATTCAGCTGAAAACTCTGCCTGTGTGACTTGTCCGTCTTGATTAGTATCTGCTTTAGGGCCTTGAGCCAAGGCAGGCGACGATGCAAGCGCGATAGCGGCAGCGCTCAGAAGTGTAAGTTTTTTAAAGTGACGCATGAGAGTCTCCTTTTCGTTGCGTTCATAGACACAAACGGTGCAGACTCACAAATCCTTCGTTGAAAAACATTAATTAAATGTCATGCTTTTAAAAACAAAACGATACCTTTCAATTAGGCTGCTGTACTGGCAAGAGTTTTCCGTAATTGACCCAATAGTCGAGTTTCCAAATTTTCATCCATTACGTGCCCGGCATAGGGCGGAGGGGCGCCTAAATAATCGCGTACGCAATCGGATAGCATCAGAGCCGTTTCCACAGCTTCCCCCATATCGCCGCAAGACAATATATAAGGATCAAATTTCGGGGCGCGCCGCCTGATGGCTTCAATCATCCAATAAGCCCGCATGAAATCATCCCGTTTTGTATCATACCCCAATAGGCAAATGTCACCTGCCGCCGCAAGGCGGGTATGGGCGCTAGTGCACCCGGGCTTTGCGACAACAAAAACCCAGTCAAACTCTAGCGAAAGGGCGGCGAGGCTACCCAAAGCTTTATCTAAAGGAATATCGCCTAGCGCAACGGTGTTATAGTGTTCATTGGCTGTGACATAGAGGGCGTCGCGTAATTGCGCCTCTCCAGAGAGTACATCCGCCAAGGTTTTCTGATATATAACTCCGGCCCGGTTCAGGGTTTGCCCCCCATTACAGTCTAGTATGAGGACAGTTTCCCCATAACTGGCGGCTTTCCGCCCTAGCGCAAGGGCTGTATCTATAAGATCAAAATCCACAGGATTGGCGGATAGAACCGGAACGAGGCGTCCGGCAGGCTGATAGGCTGTAACAGAATCTATGGTCTGGGGCTTGAGGGGCGGCATGTTAAACTCCGTATTTTCACCTGACGGCCGTGTTTTCCGGCTCTTTCACTGCCTTCTATCTATCAGGCAGGAGTTTCCGCTTCGCAAAGAGGCGTGGTAAATTTTGATTAAGAGTCCGGGGGGGGGGCGGAAGCTAAATTTTATAAAAATTGCTCCAGCTGGTCTGTAACGGCGCGGCAATAGCAACCCGGCGGCATTAACCGCTTATTAGATGAATAGTGGTATCTGGCTCGAAACGACGAGGTGAATACTAATGAAAAAGTTTGCTCTTATTTCTTCTGCTACTATTTTTTTGCTGGGCCATGCGGGATTTTCTTATGCTGCTGACGCGGGTCCCCAAAGTTCGGCTACTATGGGCGTTACTGTTATTATTCCCCCGTTAGGCGAAGCCGTGAAAGCCCAAAAACAAGGGGCAACGGGTCTTTGGTCTCTAGTAAATGGAAAGCGCGGTTTAATGATAAATGCGCCGATCCAAGCGCCAGGAGCAAAGTCAGCTGAAATTAGTCTATTCGCTCAGAATGCAAATGCCCTTGATGTTTATACGAGCTACGGCTTCGCTCAGACTCAATTAAAATCTAGTGGGAAAGGCCAGAATGGGCTGAAAGAAATTTCGTTTGACCTTTCTCTGGAGGATGCGCAGTCTATTCCCGGCCAGCGTTTTAAAACTTTCACCGTGGCTCCAAAATAAATAAAAACACAGTTAGTTCTCTCCTAGCCGTTGCAGAGTGTTGACTCCAATTTATGGAGTCAGCTAATTTGATGTGGCTGGAATGCCATCAGCTTTTTGGCGATGCGGTTTCAGTTCAATGGGGTGATTTTATGCGTAAACTTTTTTTGACTTCGGCGTTGACGCTGGCGGCTACCATGATGGCCATGGTGCCGACGTCGTCCCATGCGAACTTGTCGATTGATAAGTTATGGGTTGATTTTGAAGCTGGCGAGAGCGGCCGAAGTGATATTGTTATTCGAAATGACAGTGACGATAGATATTATATATCTGTAACTGTTTCTGAGATTTTAAATCCCGGTACTGAAGATGAGGAAAGGGTTCAAGAAGTTGACCCGGAAAAAATTGGCCTATTAGTGACGCCGAACAGAATTGTTCTGGACCCTGGGTCTATTCGTTCCATACGTCTTGTGTCTTTAAATCAGGCTTTGCCGAAAGATCGAGTGTACCGTGTTCTTATATCGCCACAGGTAGGTGCAATCAAAGCTAAGGCAAATGCGGAAGATGAACAGGCTATAGCGATTAAGCTCCTCGCGGCTTATGACGTGTTAGTTGTCGCTCGTCCAAATGGCAGTGCCCCGGAAATTGAATCTGAACGAAGCGCAGAACGCGTCACGTTGAAAAATGTGGGAAATACGAATGTCCTTGTATTGGACGGGTTTGTTTGCCCTGAGGAGGCTGGGGATGAGCCATCGGTAGATACCTGTACCGTATTCCCCACGAAACGTTTATTCTCCGGAGGGGAGATGGAAATTGATCTTAACTCTCCAAGCGACCGGGTCATTCTTCGGACCAAATCGGCTGCCACAAGTTCGGCTAAGTTGAGAAACTTTTAAGGTTTCCACTCGACTTCCGCTTGGGGCTATTGGACCTGTTCTCTCAGAGCAGGGCTGAGCGATGCGGGGGCCATTTTTGCTCCCGCCTATCTCGTGACAATCCTATTTTATAGGGTGGAGACCGCTTTTTAGGGATATGTCTTATCAAATCCGATTGGTGCGAAAACGATAGGCTTCAATATATCTAAAAGAGCTGATTATCTAAGAAGGCTTTGTTCAGCTGAATGGGCCATGATTAATCTCCATGCATATGCCTAATTTTTTATAACATAAGTTAATCTTAACAAACAATATTTCGATTATTAGTTGAAATTTTCCGCTCATTTTTGCGTTTCAAAAGGTGTAACGCAGGTCTGATTTGCTCCTGAAACACTCCTCGAAATTAACCATATCATACCTAGGAATATGCGTAACCCATTGTTTTTATTTAAGTATTCGGCGCAATTTTTTTCGGGCGATTCTCTCTTCAAGGGTAACTGAAAATTTGATTCTCTTAAACAAGAAAGGCGTTTGACTTGGAAATAGGAAGACCTTAATAAAATGTTAAGGAACGGCAATTCCGCGGTTCTGAAAACATGGGGTGTTTCAAATGAAGAAACTTATTACTTTGGCTGTCGCTACGGCAGCTCTTACAGCTGGTATGGCCAATGCGGCTACAGATGGTGCTCTTGACGGCGCCGCCAGTTCCGGGACTCTTGACGTGAACGTAACTGTTGCGCCAATGGTTAAAATCAGTGGTCTGGACGATATCACATTGAATATCGATGCCGCTACAATCAATTCTAACTTCGGTTCTACTCGCGGATTGTCACAATTTTGCGTATTCTCTAACGTAGACGCGCTTGGTTCATACAATGTTGACGTCACAAGCCCGGTTTTCGGCGCAAACGGCAACCCATTCGCTTTGGCTGGTGCAACATCAGGTACAAATTTGAACGTATTTGCTAGCTACTACGACAATGCGGCTCACAACTCTGTTGCGGCAACCTTCCAACAAAATGGCGGAGCTTTAGACGCTATGGAAAATACGCGTGGCGGCCAAGCACGTGCAACAACACTGGATTGTAACGGATCAGACAACTCATCATTGCAAGTTGGCGTTCGTAACTCTGAAGCGCTTGCTGCGCTTGCTGACACTTACTCCAGCACATTGACTGTTACAGTTTCTGTACCATAAGTTTTTGTTAAGGGCGGAGTTTACTCTCCGCCCTTTCTCTATTTTGCATAATGAAAAATTCACGAGGGGCGCGCGATGACGATCAAAGCATTTAAAAACTTGGCAGTATGCGGCTTGGTTGGATTGGCTGGACTGATTTCCGCAGACGCTTATTCCGATAATCAAGGTCAGCTTGCAACTTTGGCCTCAGTAAAAATTTTAACCTCAAACACTACAGATATGCGGTGGCACGGTGTTGGAGAACTGGAGCAAACTACCCTCCTTTGCGTTTCAAGCACAACCGGTCGGTACAGACTCGAAGTCGTTCCTGCTGGGTCTAGCTCCGATACGAAAAACAAGCCGAACTACACTTTAGAATTCCAATCCCAAGAAGGTTTAATAGAGCGCCTTGGGGCAAGCCAGAATAACCTACATATTTTCCAGGCAGAGACGAGCAATTTGGACAACTGTACTGGCGGGTCAAATGCAAAGCTTGTGATCCGATATTCACAACAGGATTTGCTCTCTGCTGTCGCCGGAAGCTATCAAGAGCAGTTTCGAATCAACGCGTTCCCCGGGTAAGATCGCTCGGATACCGGTCTCGTGGCTCGCAAACTCAATTTGTCTTCTTGGTTGCTAAGCGCAGCCTTAGCTGCCCTTGCGGTGAACGCGCCCGCAAATGCTCAAGATGAAAACCCGATAGGCAATGACGATACAGGCGTTGTTACTGAATTCCCCGTTGATGATGGCGGGCCCGAAACGGTTTTTGGCAATGGGGAAACTCTCGAAACGGAAGCGCCGCCCGGGTTTGAAAATCTCGCCGAACCTTTAGATACATTTTTCGACACAATTTACCTAGGCCGGCGGCTAGGCTCTTTTAGGGCTCGAATTAGAGATGGCAAACTCATTTATTCCAACCCCGAGCTTGTGATCGAAGCTTTGAACGGGCAGATCAATGAGGAGGCCGCAAGAGATTTGTTATCTGTGCCTCTCGACACGAATGAACAATATCGATGTTTCAGCGGGCAAACGACGAATTGCGGCGTATTGCCCCCAGGTCAAGCCGGGGCAATTGTAAATGGCGACAGGTTTTCTGTCGAATTATTCTTTCGACCTGAAGATATAATCCTTACGGAAACCGATTATCTAACGCTTGGCGACGCTAGCACAGGTCCGTCTTTAATTCAGGGCGCCCAATTCTCTGTTGCGCATTCCGGAAATTCCAACGGCATTCGTTACGGGGCCACTTTCGATACGGCCGCAAGTGTGGGCCGGACGGCTTTCTTAGCGCAAACGATTTTGGACTCAGATCGCGGTGCCCAGTTACGGGAAGTGACAGGCCAACATGTGTGGGACCAACGTATTGCCCGCGCTGGATTGTTTGAGGACTTCGACACACGCCTTCTGACCTCTTATAGAATGGTCGGTGCAGAGTTGGCGAGCTTCTATCCAACTAAAGCTTACGAATCGAGTATCGCGACCCCTATTCAAATCGTTCTTCCAAGAGGTGCGGATGTCGAATTAAGACGGCAGGGCACATTATTGGCTACGCGGTATTACCCGGCTGGCCTACAGGTAATTGATACGTCAAGATTACCGACTGGTTCATACGAATTGGAAATTACAGCGCGGGCCGAAGGGACCGTCATTTATGAAGAGCAGCGGGCCTTTACACGTGCTCGTGGACTCCCGATAAAAGGGAAAACAGAATTTAATATTCGAGCGGGGTTGCTTGCAGAGAATAATTTCGAATTTAGCACCGACGCCGACAACCAACCCTTTTTCCCTACGGTCGGAAGTGCCCCTGTTTTTAGTGCTGGACTGTCCCGTCGCCTAGGCGGAGCATCAGCCGGCAATATCAACCTTCTCTACATAGACGAGGAATTTTATGGAGAAGTCTCAGCAACAGCGGTTAGCAGGAATCTCCAAGGGTTTCTTTCCGCCGCGGTGGGGGACGATGGATCTTATGGCGCACTTATTTCTGGAACGCTTGATGTCGAGCCAGTGGCCTTTTCACTTACAGCCCGGACAACCGAGTCTAAGCGAGACGATTTGGGATTTATAACAAATTCATCGACGCCCGAATATCGGCCTTTTGTAAGATCAGAAAACAGCATTTTCGGAACCGTGAGTTTTCCCGTTATGGATGGCTCTTTAAGCGTCTCTGGGGGGTACCGTGATCTGGAGGACATCCGAGACGAATATAGTGCGGATTTGCGGTATACAAAACCGGTTTCCATCGCCGGAAACAACACTCTATTCACCTTGTTTGGCCGTTATTCCACACGGGACACACGGATTGGCTTTACTCTGAGCTATCTATTTGGCCTTAACTCTCAAACAACCGCCTCCCTGAGGGCCGGCGCAGAATATGTAGACAAATCCACAAACGCTAACCGCGAAGGCCTTTGGCCCTTACTTGATGCCAATATCTCAAGGCGTTTTGACGCTGGAAGCTCAGACATTCTGGCGCAGGCTGGTGTCTCGACAAGTTCAGATAACGATCGCGCTTATGTTAGCGCCGAGACGCGCACTTCCTACGGAATTTTCGATAGTACGGCCCAATATCAGAAGAGTCGGGGGGGCGGCGACTTCTCCTCGATTTTTGCAAATGGTCGAACTGGTTTTGCTATCGGCGGCGGCAAGATGAAATTCGGCCTCGCAGAACCGGGGCAAGCTGTCATCATGTCAGATATTAATATTGATGAGACCAAATACGAAATAGATTCGTCCGCGGCCGATAGCGGATATCGTATCCGAGTGAATTCGCAGCCATTTGATAAAATTCGTCCAGGGCGAATTTCCGCGGTGGGGGTACAACCTTATCAAGACTATGAAATTGACTTAGAACCCGAAGGGGCGCCGCCTTTTGAAGTCGATACGGCTATTCAAAAAGTAACGCTTTATCCAGGGAATGTTGCCTACTTCCAATATGACGCCACGCAAAGCCTCGCGCTCTTCGGCCAAATGGTGGATGAGTTTGGAGCCCCGATTGCAAATGCACGGGTTCAGGCTGAAAGCGATATTACCTCGACGGATGCACAGGGGTATTTCCTTATAACGGTAACGCCTGAATCGTCATTGACTATGAGAAATACAGAGGGCCTTACCTGCGCTCCAATCGAGGTTGATGCTCTAATTTCCGGTAAAGTGTCAGGTGAATTCTTTAGGGCCGGCGAAGTAACGTGCGAAGTCGACCCGGCAGAGGCGGCCGAATATGAAAACAATAAGACGATTAACGTCACAAGAAACATGCCGCTAAGACCAATCCTGACGCAGGCTCAGATCGCGCCGACCAATGTGACAAGCTTTGGAAGCCCTGATTCTGAAACAAGATCTGATTACCCCTCGACCATATCTGCAAACGAACCATAGGCCTGGGCCGAAGCTCTGGAAAACGCTGGACATCTGCGCTTGTAAATGGGTCTTACTCTAACCGGGCTTACAGAGCTGCCCGGGTCTTTAAATTGCGGTGCAGCTATAAACGGTTCGCCGACTGTGACGAGAGTCTGAAATGTTGTTGTAGTAGGCTATAATCCCAAATTAGGCCTAAATCATGTTTTCGAAAAAATGTGTTCTAGCTTACCAAGTTAAACATTGAAGCTTGGTTGTGCCGAGCATTTGTCGTGGAGGTCGGTTAGTTCGCAAATATCTAACATAGAGAACGGCTCTTTGACCGTTTCCAATTCTCAAAACATAATACACCAAGCAATTTTGGCTTGCTTTAATTCACTGAATTAATTGAAAAAAATGGTGCCCCCACACGGGGCGACTATCGTCCTGAATAACTAATTATTACAATGTTTTAGTTGTCGGCGCAAGATCTTTGTGAGGCAAGAAGTGCGCAATTTGTGAGGCAAGCTTTTTCAATTTGACTCAAATGTCTAGCGCACCAAGGAAGCGTGAATATGTTTATAAAAACACAATATAAAAATATGCTAAATCACAAATATAGAGGTTTTGTTACACAGTTAGTTTCACATTTTGTTTTACGAAGGATATTAACTGTCGTCGTATAACTTAAATGACACAGTTTTATGCGAAACCTTTTTTGCATAGATACCAAAGGATTGCACAGACAGCTTAAAAATCCACAGGATGATTGAACTCTCAATTAGATTGCATAGTTCTCGACTTATTTCTTTAAGTTTTACTTGTTCGGCAGTTGACAAATGTGAATTATTTTCCCCTTTTAAGAGAGTTAATGGGAGATATATGATCAAAGTAGTTGGCGCACTTCTAAGCAATTTTACTTCTATTAAAACTCGGACTCGCCCAAATAAAGGGCCTGGAGAAAAGGCCCGAGTGGGACTTCATTTGCTGATGATGGTGTGTTTACTTACCTTGGTGCCACAAGCGACACAGGCTCAATTTGGGGGTGGTGGAATTGGCGGCGGAAATGATCCAGAGCCGATATTCCCCCATGGCGATATTCAATCTCGATATAATTCCCTTAATCTAGATATTCTGGATGATAAGCTCGTCGGTGATCAAATTGATATAGATACGGGTTCACTATCACTCTCTCAAATGGATGTCTCAATTCCGGGTAACTCGGCCTTGCCTGTACAGTTCGGACGTAAGCTCAGCCGCTCTACGCTTCGCACAGGCATGATTGGGAACTGGGCCCCTGAAATTCCTCACATGAGCCGAAACTATACGACTATTCCGAGCGGTACTCTCGGAAAGAATTCTAATCGATGTTCGGGCCCTCTCTATCCGCCGACTGAAGAAGTTTATATTGGGGGGCAGATTACCTACCTCCGTGCGGAAGCCTATTTTAATGGGTATGAAATTAGTGTGCCCGGACAAAACCCCGGAAAGCTGATACAGGCGCGCGGTAGCAATAATGTTATCTATTCACCGGAATTTTCAACAACGGGGGCGCGTCTCGTAACAACGGAGAATTGGTACGTTGATTGTATATCTTCTATCCCATCTGGCGGGGAGGGGTATCGTGCGCATGCTCCAAATGGAGATGTTTATGAGTTCACGCATGAAGTGAACACACTTGTTAGGCTATTTGACTTCGGGAGTGAAAGCTATCCTGTCACGGCGGAAACACTTTATGCAACAAAGATCACTGACGTACACGGCAATTGGATCCGTTTTCAGTATTCAGGAAAAAATCTAACTCGCATTTGGGCCAATGATGGCCGGGAAATCACATTCACTTACTCTGGTAATAAACTGCGGACTGTCAATGCGAATGGCCGAACGTGGACTTATACATATTCGGGTTCCACGCTTACACGCGTTGATTTGCCGGACGGACGTTATTGGTCCTTCACAGGATTTAATGCGCCATTCTTTGCGTTAGATCCTTATGTCAGCAAAGATCTTTGTGTGCAGCCACCCTTGCCGGATATTTCCATTCGCCACCCGAGCGGCACCGTTGCACAGTTTGAATTCGAGGCAATTCGAAACGGCCGGAAAGACGTTATATTTAGGCAGGAAGTCTATCAGTGGATTAATATGTCACTTAATAGTGGACCGGACTCTGCGCCGCCCTTAACGATATTTGATTGTATTGGGGACGGTGATCGCCGCTCCAAATTACCGTCGTCATTCTGGTCAGCCGCCGTTGTTGAAAAGCGCCTTGTCCTGCCCAACGGCCCGACGCACACTTGGCAAAGAGACTATCAAGAAGATCAAGGCTCTTATGACTATCCAAGCTTTGTCACACCATGGTCTCCTTATGATGCTAACCTAACAGATTATAAAACCCGCACCGTAACAGACCCTGAAGGTCACAAGACCATTATCTATGTAAACCGGACCTTTGGACGACAAGAGGGTCAGATTATGAAGGTTGAGATAGTCCCTTCAGGTCAATCGACACCTATACGCACAACTGAAAATGAATACATAAACGGTAATTATGTAGGGCTCTCCTTAGGTGCGCGAGATCACGGGTATACAGGCGCCGACAGCACGCGTGTTTATAAAGTAGAATCTGTTACAACACAGCACGGTGACACATTCACAACCGAAAGCGTTTTTGAGACCAATCCGGCGAGCGTAAACTTTGCCTATAACAGTCCTTCAACCACGCGGTCGTTTTCAAATGTCTCAACAACACCGCGTGAGACCGTAACAACCTATGAGCATAACAAGCCGAAATGGATATTAAGTCTGCCGAAAACGATAACGCAAAACGGACGTCTGATGTCCGAATATGTCTATAATAGTGATGGCCAGAAAATAGAATATGATCGTTATGGCGCGCTCTATGCAAAATACGGTTATAATAGCAATGGTACGCTGGCTTGGGCGGAAGATGCATTATCACCGCCGCGACGGACGCAAGCTCTGAATTGGCATCGCGGGACGCCACAACGCGTTATTCGTCCAGACGGCTCTGATTATGAACAGACGGTCGATAATAATGGGTGGATAACGTCCATGACCGATCCCATGAACCGCGTTGATAATTACACGCTTGATAATATGGGCCGGGTTACATTGGTTGACCCCCATGGCTCTTGGGCCAATACTTCGGTCAGCTATAGCTTCCCAAGTAGTGGCGGGGCGGTGCAGACTATCACGACAGGACAAGGACGACAGACGATTATTTATGATGGTCTTTACAGGCCCGTCCTAGAACGCTCTCAGGCCCTAGATACGGGTTGGTCATCCTATGTGAATACGAATTATGACGGGCTTGGGCGCGTAAGCTTTAAGTCTCAACCTTCCACCTCCTCAGTCCATAGCCAAGGTACAAACTACACCTATGACGCTTTAGGCCGAATTAAGACAGAAACAGAAACAGCGATTAATGCGGTCACGACCCATAATTATTATAGCAGTCACCGCCACCGCGTGATTGATCCGACAGGGGCTTGGACACAATATTATTCGTATGGCTATGACGGGCCGGACAATACAGATTATCGGGCCATCTATAAATATGGAAACGGCACGTATCAGCAAAAAACGAATATTTATAAGAATGTGCACGGCCAAATGACGCGCCTACGCCAAAGCGGCAACACGAATGGCTTTAACGTCGATAAATCTCATTATTTTTACTATGACTCGCAACAGCGCCTTTGCCGTTATTATACACCCGAAGGCGGCGCCACGAAATATGAGTATAATAATGCAGGAGAGATGATCCGCTATGCCAAGGGGCAGAGTAATTCTGGTTGTACGGTGCCCAATAATAATAGCCGTGTGTCACAAAGCTATGATCTGTTGGGTCGTCCGACGGTCACCAACTTCTCCCATAGCGGTACACCCGATATCACGAGGACCTATGATGATAATGGTAATGTCTTAACCGTTAATCGCGGCAGTGGCGGTAATGCGGTGAACTGGGCTTACAGCTATAACGATGCCGACCTTCTCACCCATGAAACATTGACATTGGACGGACGGACGTTCCCGCTTTCCTATAGCTATAATAGCTCAAAGCATATGACGCGCCGAAATTATCCTAATAGCTTTTATACAGACCTCTCACCTGATGGGTTGGGCCGGGCCCGTATCGCCAAATATGGTTCTACCTATTATGCGAATAATGCGACTTTTCACGCAAACGGATCCGTGGCCACCTTCGCTTATGGGAATGGTCAGAGCTTTACGCAGACCCTGAACAACCGCCTCCTGCCGCAACGCCTCTTGGCGGTGAATGGCGGGACGAAAGCGCTTGATCTGACCTATAGCTATGACAGCCGGGCCAAAGTCACCTCGATCATTGATGGGGCGATGAGCGGGAATAATCGCAGCTATGGCTATGATGCTATGGGGCGTCTCACCTCCGCTTCTGGCCCTTGGGGCAGTGGCAGTGTGGTCTATGACGCGATTGACAACATCCGCTCGCGGACATTGGGCTCTCGGTCAATCACGCTGAATTATGACACCTCAAAGAACCGGGTGAGCCAGAGCATCGATACGGGTGCAACAGGCACACGCACGGTCGCCTATGATGCACGCGGCAATGTCACGACCCTCGGCACACTAGGGATGGTCTATGACTATAGCGATCAGCCCACGGCTGTCTCCGGCACCGCCAATGGTGTAGGCACCGCCAATGGCACTTATCGTTATGACGGTAATCTCAAGCGTGTGAAGTCTGTGGTTAATGGGCGCACGATCTATAACGTCTATGATGCCTCCGGCGCTTTGGCGCATGTACATGAGTTAGCCGCCAGTGGTCAGCCCGAAAAGCGCACGGATTACGTTAAGCTCAATGGCATGGCCATCGCACGCGTGGAGAATAAGACCACGCCAATTTATAGTTTCTCTGATCATCTGGGCTCGCCTGTCGCGGTGTGGAAACAAGGCGGCTCTATTGAGCGCGAGCGCTATATGCCCTTTGGTATTGCGATGGACAATCCCGCCTCACTCAAAGACCAAGCGGGCTTCACGGGGCACATCAAGGACAGCGCCACAGGGCTCAATTACATGCAGGCCCGCTCTTATGATCCGGTATTGGGACGGTTCCTGAGCATTGATCCCGTAACGTTCTTGGATACGGAGGAGCCCGACTACTTCAATCGTTATAGTTACACCGCCAACGACCCAATCAACTATTTTGACCCAAATGGTGAAAAAAAAGTTGGCGTTAGGCTCGGAGGAGAAGGTGCATTTGTAGGAGGTTTAGGCTTAGGCGTGCAGGTCACATATGATACCGACACGGGTCAATTTCAGACGAAAACTAATTTCAAAGTTTTAGGAGGGTTTTCGGGAGGATTTGATGCTCCACTGATTTATTCCGATAGTGATAAATCGCCTGTTGCATCTGGCGTGTCGCGGGTCTCTACTGTAGATGCGAATGCCACTGTTGCATTTATTGCGACAGCAAACGTAAACAAAACATTCGCTACAACCACGGTTGATACGCAAGGAAATGTAAGTCGTGAAGGTGCACAGCCGACTACAGTCTCCGTCTCACAAGGGGTTGTAGATTTTGATAATGGCAGTGATAACAGCTCTAAAGGAAAATCCAAAATACTTGGCGCTTCTCTATCAGCAGGTGTAAATGTTGAACACACACACACTAGTGAAGTAAAGCCTAGAGTAAAAGAATTTGTTGATAAGGTGATTGATGTTTTCGATTAAACCAGCAAATAAAAAATGGTGTTAAAAATGTCACTTTGCGTTCAAGAATTTATCACTTTGGTTCAATTGACTATTTCAATTTTGCTATGCTCAATTTTTCTTAAACTGGGCACAATCGCATATGTCTTCGTGATGATTATATGTCTCATTTATATTTTTTACAGACTCATAAAATGTGGTCAAACAGTATCAGGTATAGAAGAATCTGAAATCAATATTGTTGAGTTATTTAGGCTAATATTTATTGAGAAACGTATTTCTATGATTCTAATGCCGCTTCTTGGATTGCTATTGTTGTTTAGAATAGAGTCCACTAACGTAGCATGCATACTACTCACGATAATTACACTACTGTTATCACTAAGTTATTGGCTGCACATTATTCGATATAGAAAAGCTTTCACGGGCAAAAATATACTTATCTTTTTTATTACTATTGCCCTCTTGCAATACGTTTGCATATTGACAGGTGAAGAGTTTCTTATTTCTCAAGGAATCAATGTAGGATAATTCGAAAAGGGTCAGAAAGTGTGTAGAGCAAGATAAAGCGAAGCGCCCTTTACGGGCCACTTCGACGCTAAAGCTCTGTTTTTACGACTTATTTTATGGCCATAATGCCCGACCCAAAGCCTGCCTCATTTGACATTATCGCTGTGCCGCCTAACGTCGTTTCATGTCCGCCGCGCTTGATATCTCTCACCTTCCGCCTCCTGCGGCGAATGATAATGCGGTTCTGCCCGCTCGCTCGCGCTTGCGGCGCTGCGCTGCAATCGTCACGCTGTGTCGATTACGACCGCTCCGTGCCCATGACGGAAATCTGAAACGGGTTCGGTCTGTCGTTAACGGGAGGACGATTTATAATGTTTACAATATGGCAGGTCAGTTAGTCCATGTTGATGAACGCCCCTATACCGACGCGCAAGCGCAATCCGTCCCCGAAAAGCGCACGGATTACGTTAAGCTCAATGGCATGGCCATCGCACGCGTGGAGAATAAGACCACGCCAATTTATAGCTTCTCTGATCATCTGGGCTCGCCTGTCGCGGTGTGGAAACAAGGCGGCTCTATTGAGCGCGAGCGCTATATGCCCTTTGGTATTGCGATGGACAATCCCGCCTCACTCAAAGACCAAGCGGGCTTCACGGGGCACATCAAGGACAGCGCCACAGGGCTCAATTACATGCAGGCCCGCTCTTATGATCCGGTATTGGGACGGTTCCTGAGCATTGACCCCATGAGCTTTTTGCAAAGTGGGAATCCTGCTCAATTCAATCGATACACGTACGGTAATAATGACCCAGTAAACTTGATTGATCCAGATGGTGCACAAGCCGTTAGGCCGCCAATTCGTCCAACTCCCCGTGGACATAATGGTGGCCCGCCAATGCTCCAGTATTCAACGCCAATTACTCCAATAAGGAATATTAACCCAGATTTTCGCCCTGCCCAAATGGGGTTTGTGCGAGATAACAACTCAATCCCTGATTGGAACAACTATATAAACGATATTGGTCATCAGTATAATATCTTAGGTACGGGGAATTTGGATGGTTCCAGAACTTCAACTATAAATGATACTGGAGGTATGACAGGTGCAAGCATTCAAAATGTCTTGGCTAATTCCACCCTCGATAAAACCCTCAAAGGGAACGGTTTCCAGTTCCAAGGAAGTGGTGGACTTTCTGGGGCAGCAGATGCGTTTAAAAGCATAACGGGCCAAAGTTTAGCCAATGGGAATAATGCAAAAGTCTCTATTGGAGCTACGGACGTAAATGTTAACTTCCATCATTCGAAGACGTCGGGAGCAGCTACAGTTCAAATAAATCTGAGCACCAGTCGACCCGGCTCTAGAATTAAGGCTAGGACAACTGTTAAGATTAGATTTGAAGAACAGAATAAGTGATGGAATATATTATACACCCTCACATTGGAAAAGCTATTGCGCTTAGGAGCGACACCTACAGTTTTAGCTTTTTCCACTCATTGGACTTGATACTTCCGGGAGCCACAGAAGAAATTAATCATGACTGCATTATCCCCGTAAAACTAGAAGTTCTTTGGAACGGCTTTATTGAGGAGAATGGTGAGGTTGTTCCGCAACTAACCTCTTATGATTTTGACGCGTCTCTAAGGCTCTGGAATATGGAGCTTATAGACGGAAAAGACGACATCGAAAAACTCGAATGTGGTGCTGACTATCTACTTCGCGATACAAAATCACGATTTTTTATTTACAAAGATAGAGAGGGCTTGGGGACACTTTTTTATAAAAAAGATTTTTCTAATTATATCAACTTAGCTGCTCTGAAGACGATGCACTCAGAGGCAATGGAAGATTATCATGAGCTTTTTGAAACGCCCTATTATGAGTATAGCGACAAGCTGTTTGAAATAAGAATGGTGTTGGATGAAGAGCAAAAAGGGCCAAAAAGTTGTAGAGCAAGATAAAGCGAAGCACCCTTTACGGCCCACTTCGACGCTAAAGCTCTGTTTTTACGACTTATTTTATGGCCATAATGCCCGACCCAAAGCCTGCCTCATTTGACATTATCGCTGTGCCGCCTAACGTCGTTTCATGTCCGCCGCGCTTGATATCTCTCACCTTCCGCCTCCCGCGGCGAATGATAATGCGGTTCTGCCCGCTCGCTCGCGCTTGCGGCGCTGCGCTGCAATCGTCACGCTGTGTCGATTACGACCGCTCCGTGCCCATGACGGAAATCTGAAACGGGTTCGGTCTGTCGTTAACGGGAGGACGATTTATAATGTTTACAATATGGCAGGTCAGCTAGTCCATGTTGATGAACGCCCCTATACCGACGCGCAAGCGCAATCCGTCCCCGAAAAGCGCACGGATTACGTTAAGCTCAATGGCATGGCCATCGCACGCGTGGAGAATAAGACCACGCCAATTTATAGCTTCTCTGATATCTGGGCTCGCCTGTCGCGGTGTGGAAACAAGGCGGCTCTATTGAGCGCGAGCGCTATATGCCCTTTGGTATTGCGATGGACAATCCCGCCTCACTCAAAGACCAAGCGGGCTTCACGGGGCACATCAAGGACAGCGCCACAGGGCTCAATTACATGCAGGCCCGCTCTTATGATCCGGTATTGGGACGGTTCCTGAGTGTGGATCCGGTGACTTTCTTGGACCAACCGTACCCCGGTCAGTTCAATCGTTACGCTTACACTTGGAATGACCCGATTAACGCAACCGACCCCAATGGTGAGTTCCTTAAACTTGTCAAATCCGTCTATAATGTCGGCAAGCGCACTTATAAAAATGGCGGAAACCTGAAGGGAGCGTTGCAAGACGAAGCGCTAAGTTATGTTGAAAATGGCGCAACTCTTTTAGACTCAAACGCATCATTGGGTGACAAAGCTTTCGCGCTCTTTGACCTCGCGACTGGGTTTGGAGATGAGGCCAAGGGCGCGAAAAAATTGCTGGGCGGTTGCTGTTTCGTTGAAGGAACACTGGTAGAAACCGAAGATGGTCTTCGTCCAATTGAAGATATAAAAGTGGGGGATTTAGTCCTCTCCCGAAACCCCGCAACTGGGGAAACAGCTTACAAAGAGGTTACGGCGTTCATTCCACGACATGACCGCATTATCTGGACGGTCAGCCTGTCAGGAGCGAATGATTCTTCCGAAAGTTTTGAAACTACCGATGAACATCCTTGGTGGGTTATTAGTGAAGCTGGTGTCGGCAGTTGGAAACGGACAGACGAGCTAACCGCAGGAATGGTTGTCACGACTGCTGATAATCAGACCATGACGATAACATCCGCTCTAGAGACCGAACGTTTAGACGGGACATATAATATCACTGTTGCTGATTTTGAGACTTACTTCGTTGGTGAGAATAGGGTTCTAGTACATAATTGTGGACGAACTGGCAAACA
The DNA here is from genome assembly GCF_965138505.1 of Litorimonas haliclonae. Taxonomy (NCBI): domain Bacteria; kingdom Pseudomonadati; phylum Pseudomonadota; class Alphaproteobacteria; order Maricaulales; family Robiginitomaculaceae; genus Litorimonas; species Litorimonas haliclonae. The sequence continues at coordinate 29,298 of NZ_CBCSCO010000008.1, forward strand.
AGCTAGGTTAAAGGAATTAGGCGACGACCCCAAACTAGGAAAAGCTGATAGAGGTTGGATTAAGCAAGAACGCAATTCAATAGCGAGAGGACAAAGAAAGAATATTCGGGTACCTCCTGGAAAAGAGATGGCTCATGAACGTGGACGTGAAGCTGCAAAAGGATACGATTACAAACACTCTAATTTGCAAAATAGAGCAGATCATAAGACACAACATAGGTTTGATAATAATGGTCGCAAGAATAAAGAAAGACCAGTCGAGTGATTAGTGCCAAACAAATAGCCGCAGTTTTGAAACTAAACGCACCCGAAAGATACAACCATTTTGTTAAAAAGGTCGTTGACTATGAAGAGGTCTGGGGTCTGTTTTCTGACGGCTGGGCGACCACCCAAGACGATAAGAATAACAAACTTGTACCATTATGGCCTCAACAAGAATATGCGCTTTTAAACGCTACAGGTGACTGGATAGACTTTGAACCTAAGGCTATTTTGCTAGATGAGTTTTTGGATATGTTTGTCTCCGAATTGCAGGCATCTAATTATGGGCTTTCAGTTTTTTATGTTGATGGCGTCGGAGGTGTCGATATTGAAATTTGTCAAATTATTACTGACTTAAAAGCTGAGCTTAGCAAGTATTGAACTAACTCTTATTTCGAAAAAGGGTCAGGTTAGGTGCGAAACAAGATAAAGCGAAGCGGCCATTGTGGCCCACTTCTACGCTAAAGCTCTGTTTTTGTGACTTATTTTATAGTACAAAGTAGCTCCCTTTTTGTTTCACCGTCCAATTCCTCGATTACGCCCCGCATCCCAATCAATACCGCCGCCGCTCAACACGCGGCCTTTGATGCGCTTGCCCCATCTCTGCACGTGTGCGCTTTCCCACGGGACGAGGTAGAAAGCGCGTTGCGTCTCAATCAAAGCATGGGGGCCTTGGGTGAGTTCGTATTTCTGTTTGACGGTGCCTTCGATAAGCCGTCCTGCTTGGGCGGCGATGAACGGCTTGCCTGTGATGCCTTCCAGCTTCTGCGTGGCAGCGCTGAACCCTTCTTGCTCTAAAGCTTTAACATAGCCGCGCTGATAGCTAACAGTTCCATCTGGACGCGCTTGCGCATAGCCTCTCTGCATGAGCCATGATTGTCTTCGCCTGAAAGCAGCATCTAGCTCTTTGGCAAAGGCACTTTGGTTTGAGCACATCTGATCTATCGCGCCTTTGCTCCAACTCACCTGCGAGCGGTCAAGCCACGTTGAGCCTTGGCTGTCGAGCTGGGCTTCCAGGTCTTGAACAGATAACAGCTTCACGCCTGATGCGCGGCCCTGTTTCATGTCGAGTGCAATAGCCCTCTGTTCAAAGTCTTTCGGCACGCGCCATTCATAGGGGTCGCCGTCTTTGTCTTGGCTAACGACTTCTACCACGCCCGCTTCCGCCAGTGTCGCTAGGCGCAACCTATGTGCCCTTATATGGGCTGCGCCTCTGCTGCCTCTGCCGTCTGTCCAGTCATCCGGCCCGCTTGTCGCTATCGCGTAATTGCCGATTAGCCCATCACGCGGCTTGCCGTGATAATCCTTACCTATCGCAAGAGCCTGTATGTTGCGATCAACAGTCCGCAAGCTGGGCGGTGAGACTTCGATAATAGAACCGACCTTGGCGGCTTCGCCCGCTCGCGTGTCCATGCCTGTTTCAACTGTGCTGACATAGCCGTCAGTGCCGTCGATAATGAACCGTACCTTGCCGCCGCCTTTGGCGTCTAGGTTCATGCCTTCGTCTCGGCCAAGCGTCTTTGCAATCACGCGGCCAATGACACGGCGATTGGATAAGCTGCCGTCATAGTCTGTGCGGCCATCATAGACGGACAGGGCGCTTAATGTTTGCCCGCTCCATAGCGGCGTGAATGTCTTTGTTGAGTTGCTCTCGCTGTTCAATCTGTCCAAGGGTCTTGAAGGCGTCTTTGTCTAACTGCCAGCGGCCTTTATCCGTCGGCTGTGCGAGACCCATCTTCTCAAGGTGGTTCATCCTTCCAACAAGGATGTGGCGGTTCATGGATGAGTGCCTGCCAAATGTGCTCGCCGCTGACCCTGCGCGTAGATCAATCACATTGGTCACTTTGTCCATCCCGTCCGCGATATGCCTATCGGCTTTTGTCACGCGCATGGCGCTCGCTTCGCGCTTCATCTCTTGCTGGATTTCTAGCTCGGACTTCCAGCCTAGCTCACGGGTCAATTCTTCCTCTAGCCGTCCGCGAATACCACGTGAGATATACTCGCCTGCAATGTTCAAGCCTTTGCCGTCGTGGGTTACGCCCCGCGCAATGATATGCGTGTGCGGGTGGGCTGTATCGAAGTGATCAACGGCCACCCAATCCAACCGCGTTCCCAAGTCCTCTTCCATCTGAGCCATGAGCGCCCGTGTTGTGTCTTTAAGGTTCGGTGTGCCGTCGCCGTTTACGCGGGCCAGTTCCGCCCCGTCCTCGGGCGAGATCATAATCCGAAACTGGTGCGGGTCTCCGCGTCCGTCAAAGCTCTCTTGTGAGCGGGCGACAAAATCCCGTCCGTCCACCTCAACACCGTCTTCTGGGCCGTAGAGCTGGCCTCTGGTTGGGGTGAGTTCCGCCGAGCCGTCCAATCCCTCGGCTCGCTCCACACCCGCGCCTTCGCGCTGGAGGTAAGCCAAGTGTCCGCGAGAAACAGAAAGCTTAGCATTGCGGAGTTTCACCACGCGCACTTTCACAATGGCGCGGCGGGCGCGGTAGCGGTCTCCTGTGGCGCGATGGATGCGCCAGGCTTGCTTCGGCCCAATGCCGCGCTCCAAGGCTGCTCGTCCTCTGCCGCGTGCGTTGAAGCGTCCTGTGCGGGGTTTGGAGGGTATCGTCATTGTACGCCGCCCAGAGACGGCTTTGCCTCTCACCAATGCAGTTCGAACCCCTTCATGAAAGCCCTTATAGTTTGCTGGAATGTTGACCTCGACAGCTCTGCCGCTGGTCTTGCGGGCTTTGGCTCCTAGGCGAAAATCATCTTCATCTGACATGCCTCATAATCGGGCAAGATGGGTGCTTTTGTCCTGAGGAAAGCCGCCTAGATATTGCAAGGAAACGGGACTTTCCGAGTCTTAGCGGGATAGAGGCATTTTGGAGGCACAGCACATGAGTTGCCAAAAACGTGACACCATCAATAGCGAAGCAAAAACAGAGCTTTAGCGTCGAAGTGCCCCCAAATGGGGGGTTCGCTTTATCTTGCTAAAGCTCTTTTCTTTCTAATCTTTCCCCAAGCTCCAATCCTATCTGATTAATTGCTTTCTCTCAAAATAGTGCCGTCCGACGCGCCTGCCGGAGCCGCCCATCACGAGCGGAGGCAGGGGCGTTGGACTCGCCGCAAGGCGACAGATATTTCGTAATCAAAAAGCTAAACAATTGTTTTGTTTGTAGATGCTTGTAAAGTGAGCAGATGAAATTTCATCTTAAATGGGAACGAAACTTACACTTCGCACTTAACCCCAAATCTGTGATGTTTCATGGAGCTAATATTTACATCACCGAACGTGTTAAGAGGTTGTCTAAAATTGACGCCATTTCTGGTGAAAGCATTTGGTCTAACAAGATAACTGATGGCTACGGCTTGCTTAACTTTGCTAATGGCAAGATATTTTACATGTCTAGTGGTGACGGATTGTGCAGTTTTGTTGAAGAAACTGGAGAGTTGATCTCGCAACGAAAATTCCATTTTCCTTATATGGGATATGTCAAAGTACACGAAAATATAGTACTGACCGGTGGGTGGCGAGGGTATACCGACCTTCGTGCCTATGACCTTAGAACGGGTCAACTACTATGGTTGCATAAGATGAAAACGGGCGAATTACAGAAGTTTTCTGTCCCTTCATTCCTTAGCAAAGACCGCATTGTTACCGTCAATCATTCTACAAATCTTATAAAACTTTTAGATGCAAAATCTGGAAAGTTGCTCAACGAAAGGTCACTACCTGAAGATATTCACCATGTTGATGCAGGTCACTCATATAGGTTTGTTGGTGAGGAAATTACGTTTTTGACTGGTCGAGGCGAGTTGTTAAAATTTAGTTCGAAAGACTTGTCACAAACTGTGGAAAGCATTTCGCCAACGTCAGTTGAAATTAATATACCTTGTTTTTTTGGAGACGAAATAGTCTTTCGTGACACCAAAGATTCTTATTGCCTGTGGAATAGAGCGAAAAAAGAAAGAGTTTGGCAGACCCCAATTGAGCACAATGTTTGGTCTGATGTGATTGCTACAAAACTGGATGATGAGCATTATATCATAGCTGGTGCCCAAGGTGCGGTAAAGCTGGTCTCTACGTCTAACGAAGTAAGTCGTATGAATTCCGAGAAGAGAATTACCACTCCTTTGTATCTCTCAGAGGGGTGCCTTTATTACGGAACGAAGAGTCAGATTAAATGCTATGAATACGAAGCCTAGATTTTGTTGCATCTATATCGCTAACTATTTGACCCACAACACTCAAATTATCTACCTCTTTTCTTCGTAAAAAACGCGGTGATTGCGCTATAATCCCTGCGTGGAAAAAGCCAAAAACATATCGCCAAACGCACCAATAGTCTCGCCGTCTCGCGCTGATATTAAACGCGGTATGACTATCGCGGCGCAACTTGTTCAGCGATACGGCCCAAAATATTGGCCCGTTCTTGAACGGCTAAAACAAGAATATGACGCACTGGACGACCGCGAGGCGTTGCTGGCCACGCTCTTATCTGACGTAGATAAAGCCGCGTAAATCGGTAAAACTTAGCCCTTGAAAGGATAGCTTTGTAGTAGCTCTGCGCTCACTGGATGTGCTATCTTTAACAGCTCGTCTCGGCGGTAAGCGAGTGACCCTCCATCCCCATATTCAGGGCGTGGGTTGCGGTGTCCCATCAACGTGCAACGCAATCCAAAGTCCAATCCAGCCTCTAACATGCGGTTCTCAAAGCTATGCCGAAAGCTATAAATGCGGTGTTGTTTGGTCGGGAATAAGTCTCTCGCTTTGAACGCTTTGGTGAGTGATGCGCTCAATAGGTAGCTGCGGTCTCGGTAGTGCGGAAAACCGCTCGGAGCATGACGCATGGCTTCCAAAGCGACCCCGACCAGCGGAATATCTTGGACGGATGCGCCTGATTTTAGCTCTCTGTCTTTGGTTTGACGGATACGGATATGCGGAACCTCGGCTTCCAGCCGTATGTTCTCTGGCCTGATATTGGCCAGTTCACTTGGTCTGCATCCCGTCTCAATCAATGCCATACAGAGCAGAGCGCCTTCACGATTTAGGCCCTCAAACACATCGGGCGAGAGGATGCGTGACCGAACCCAATCATCCTTAAATGGCATGACCTTCGTTAGAATTTTGTCTTTGAACCGCATGTTGCGGAACGGGTTTTCACGTTCTTCTTCGCCTATATGCTCGAAATATCGGCGGTATAATTTACGCAGACTGCCCAAGTCTTTGTTCCCGCTACTCCCGCTCATAGGCTTGGAGCCGTCCTTAGGATGGATGCGCTCATGCCAGAATTTGCGCACGGCGTGGGCATGTTCACGCGTAATATCCCGCATGTCTATATCGCCGTTAATAGAAACGAAGTTTGCCACGGCGCGACGTTTGATTTTGGAAAAGTTCTTCACTTGCTCCGGTGATTTACCTGCGAGTTCGTCAGCCACGATCTCGGAGAGGTAAAGCTCCATGGCTTCGCTGATGGTTGCGGTAGGCGTTTTAGCGACACCGAGTAGAGCATCGACGTCCTGTTCTTCTCTTTGTTCTGGAGCCTCTTTTAGTGGCCCTAAAGCCTGCAAGCGTTGCAGTAAGTCCGTTACCGTATCGCGCGAGATCAAGCTGTCCATTGGCTCGTAATTGAAGCCTAAGGCGCGGGCATGATGGCTGACGTCGCGATAGGCGACCTCTCGTGGCGTCACTTTGAAACGGCTCGGCGTGGCCTCACTCCAGCGGAGTTCGTCTTCATAGGCGAATATGTCTCGCCGTTGGCGGGCGACCTTGCGGCTGTCTGTTTCGAGCGAACGGTATATCAATGTGCGGTCATCAATATGGCTGACGGCCTTGGGTACGCGCCGCACATAATGCCATATGTCACCGCGCAAACGTAAGTATTGGTCGGGGCGTCTAATCGCTTTCATCCTGCCATCTCCTGTGTATGCCTTTTGTAAGGCAAGAAGTGAGGCAAATCGCGCGAGTTACCGTGTGGAAAGTACAGGAAAGAGGGATTTCCCGAGACTTTTCAAGGTCTTACGCAATTCGCAATGTCAGGAAAATGGTGCCCCCACACGGAAGAAATCATTTTGATTTTTACTATATAAAACAATTAGTTAGAGTGGTCAAGAGTCCACAATGTAGCCCGCCCAATGGGTCATTTTGTGCCCCATTTTTGTCGGTTGCTGATGAACATTTATAGCTCTTGCAAAATGTATCATGAAGTGATACATATATTCAGTGATACAGAGTGTAAGAGGCAAATTAGCGGAACGCGCTATGGCGGGTTCATTTGGGAAAGGTTTCCCGTCTGACTTGGTGAAGCGCACGAAAGCCATGCTAACCGCGTTAGATGCGGCTGTTGAATTGGAAGACTTACGCTTTCCGCCGGGCAACCATTTGGAAGCCTTGAAAGGCGACAGGGCCGGGCAACACTCTGTAAGAATTAATCGGCAATGGCGAATTTGTTTTCGCTGGACGCCAAACGGCCCTGAAGATGTCGAGATCGTCGACTACCACTAGAGGAGATGGAAATGAGCTTGTTACAAAACCCGATGCACCCTGGCGAAGTGCTCAAGGAACTCTATCTCACCCCGCTTGAGATGAGCGCAATCGCGCTTGCCAAACGCCTAGGTGTTCCGCGCACGCGCATAGAGCGACTTGTGAAATGCGAGACACGGATGACGCCTGATACGGCTTTACGTCTGTCCAAAGCTTTTGGCACAACGCCAGCCTATTGGATGAACATGCAGGTCAATCACGATCTCGTTGCAGTAAAGGCAACAACGGATGTCTCTGGGATTGAGCCTCTGGTAGCGGCTTGATTCATTAAACGCAGAACGAACTGAGCGAATATGACTTCCAAACATGGCTACATTTACGTCCTAATCAATCCTTCGATGCCCAATTTAGTGAAAATCGGGATGACGACGCGATCGGTTGATGACCGGATTAGAGAATTAAGTCTGCCAACTGGCATAGCAACCCCGTTCATGAATGTGTTTAGTGAAAAGGTAACTGACCCTTCCTATGCGGAGAGTTTAATTCACTCAGAATTACAGAGCACTGGCGTACGCCTCCGAAATAATCGAGAGTTCTTTCAGGTGCCAGTCAACACGGTTGTTAAGGTGATCAATCGAGTTCTGCAAGAGAACCCTGATCTGACAAATTTTGAACCTAATCCGTTAGAAAGCAAGAGTAAGAAGCGAACAGACTCTCCCGTTGAGAAAGCGCTTAAAGATATTGAAAACAGCTTGATCGAAGCGAACAACCAGTACCTTTCAGCAAGAGATAATTACAGAGATACCCTGTATTATTTAGCAATACTTCCTAAAGATGAGGAATCGACTTCGCTATTTGGATTGAATGTCGGAGGCAAAAATTTTTATGCAGCAGTTGGGAAAGCTAGAAACAAACTCTCAATGTTTATCGAGGATGGGAACGCATTTGCGGCTTATATCCTTACTCCCATTCTGTTCTACGATCGTGACTGCGAGGGTCTCAATAGAGCAATTTCCTTAATACAAACAAGCGTTTCTGATACAGGTCACAACCAATTTTTAATCCAGGTCATCGGAGAGTATTTGCTTGCCCCGAGTAAGTTTTGTGCCGAGATTGACGTCAATAGTTGGATCGAAAAATACGCAGACGCTCTGCTTCCTTGGTTGATTGAAAGAGCGAAACATCGCTCCAATGATCTACTGAAAAGAGAGGGAGAGACTCTGGAAAAAATCTTTGACTGGATGATTGCTGGGAACGTTTTTGACTATGGATTTAGTTCTGATCTGGATGAGCTCTTACCATATATAGATCTGTTGATGGCCTACAAAATCACCAAGGTGGTTATTGCAAAAGGCTCTAAATCGTATCTTGCCGAGGAAAGAAGCTCAGATCAAAAAACTGCTATAGCCTGTGCTGAATTCGTAGTCGGTCTATTTGATATAAGAAACGCAGTTGTAGAGTATCACAATATCTCAAGTTCGAGGTCGTCGTACTTTAGTTCGGCTTGGCCAGAGCAAGACACTTCCAATGATGAGGTTGAGTCCGGTATTAAGGCGGCGGAAGATGCTCTGTCGTATGTCGTCCAAGGCTTCCTGAATACGTATAAGCGTGATTGGATTCTTTATGGAATCGATGCGTTCGACGGACATCAAAATAATGCTATGAGTAACGTTTAACCGAGTATTTCGCCGCTTTGCGGCGAGTCTGGCGCGCCTGCCTCCGCTCGTGTGGGCGGCTCCGTCAGGCCCGCCAGACGACATAGACGCGATGGCGGCAATTAAATAGAAAAGTAGGTATTGGGTAGACGATAGTGAGGGCAAGATAAAACAGGTCGGCCTACCTAAGGGTTAGTCCTTTGTCTGCACATCTTTTTTGGTGGAGCTTTTGCGGGAAGCCTTAGGCCCACCATTTATTATTTTTCCCTTTAAGCCTTGAAACTTACGGTAGGCCCACCCCTAATTAGACTGTCTGAACCCTTAAATGAGCAGACAGATGAGCCAAGACAGAGAAAATGATTTTCGCGTTCAAATGGGACGGCGTGGGGCCTCAACTGAGAGGCGCGTTCGTCCTAAACGTCCACAAAGTTTTCTAGACTCGCTAACACCGCGTCGAGACAGAAGGTCGAGAAGTTATCGCAGCCGCCCAGGCCGAACCGTCCAAAGGCATTTTCATCGCCGCGTTATTGTTCAGGCCTCTATCAAACGCATGGCAGGCACAGGCGCGGCAAAGCTCAAAGACCATCTCTCTTATCTTGAGCGAGACGCGACGCAAAAGGACGCCAGCCCCGGCAAGCTTTACGGCTCGCTTATCCATGACGTAGACGCGGATAGTTTTCGAGATCGCTGCAAAGGCGACCGCCATCATTTTCGCTTTGTGGTTTCACCAGAAGATGCGGAGCGGATGGCGGACCTGAAAGGCTACACAAGAGAACTTGTCTCGCGGATGGAAAGCGATCTTGAAACGAAGCTGGATTGGGTCGCGATAGATCATTACGATACGGCCCAGCCGCATACACATCTACTCGTGCGCGGCGTTCGCGATGACGGAAAAGATTTGGTTATCCCACGCCAGTACATGTCCCACGGCATGAAAGAGCGGGCGCAGGAGATTGCGAGCCTCGAGCTTGGGCCGCAGAGCGGGCTGGAAAAACGTGCCAAGCTCGCGCGCACAATCGACGCGCAACACAAGACAGATTTAGACAAGATGATTGACCGTGCACGCGACGGCGAAACCCTCGATTTGCGAAAGCCTGTGAGACCCAACCAGCCCTGGCGCAAACAACTTATGGCGCGCCGCATTAAGACGCTTCAGCGGATGGGTTTGGCGGAATATGAAGGGCGCGGGCAATGGCGCATCAAACCAGACTTCACCCAGACGCTAACAAGGATGGGCGAGCAGAACGACATCATCAAAACCTTGCACCGTACTTTTGGAGAGCGGAGCGCTGAGTTGAGATTGGGTGCAGATGCCATCTTTGACCCCGCTGCATCGAATGCGCAGTCACAGGCTGGGATTGTGAAGCGCTTCGGACGTCCGGATGATACCCGCGAAGGCGGCTTTGTGGTGATCGAGACTTTGCGCGGCCAGCCGCTCTACGCCAAGGTTGAGGAAGATGATCTCTTTAGCTCGCTGAAAGTCGGACAAGCTGTCACGGTTCAAGCTTTTGATCCTGAACCTATACAAGCAGACAGAAACATCCTTGCTCATGCCAAGCGACATGACGGCGTCTTCTCGCCCGTCCATGTCCATCTCGTGGAGAATAACTCCGAGGAATATACCAGAGCCCATGAGCGGCGGTTGGAGGCTTTGGGCCGCGCCAATGTTGTCAGCAAGACTAAGAGTGGCGCTTGGGATATCCCTGATGATTTTTTGGATCGCGTGAGAGAGTATCACGAACAACTCGCCAAGCGACTGCCAGTCCCGCTCGTTCGGGATAATGTTCTGACTCTTAGCCAAATGGAAACAGCGCGCGGGGCAACATGGCTGGACGAACAATTAAAACGGGGAAGCCTTGAGGATGATCGGACCAGCAGAGAGCTATTAGCCGCCGCTGCCCAGCGCCGCGCTGCGTTAAGGCAAATGGGCTTTGCGATTGGAGATAAGGATCGTCTACTCCAGCGCTCTATCAACCAGCTGAAAGCGATGGACTTTAAGGAGACAGGAGAGGCCTTAGAGAACCACATGGGCAAGCCGTATGCCTCCTCATCAGGCGCGTCCCACATCGAAGGTGTTTTTAAAGGCACGATTGAACAACCAAGCGGTAAGTTCGCCGTCATAGAAAAATCACGAGAGTTCACGCTGGTTCCATGGCGGCCTATTATGGAACGCCGCCGGGGTCTGAGCATCATAGGCCGTGCGAGCAGAGGGGGTGGCATCAGTTGGGATGTCAGGGACAGACAACGGGATCGAGGCTTGTCGATTTAGCGAAACTCCCGGAAACCCCTATATTCTCTCGCAAATGGTAAATTTCCTGAAATTACTACCCTAGCTGAAAATCGGTTTTAGGCTCATTTTACGATCTTCAATAGGAGACGACCATGACCACATCCAAACCGCGCGTGCGCGCCTGTGTCGATCACGACACATACGCCAAGCTTAAATTTGCGACGACCCGCCCGCATGTGTCGATTTCGGACACGGTGAATAATGCGCTGAAGGTCTATCTCTCGGAAGACTATAATCTCGAACATAACAGCGCAATAATCAGGCGGCTTGATCGTATGACCCGAGAGAGCGAACAAATTAATCAGAAGCTCGCTATTCAGTCAGAAGCCATGGCCGCTTTCATGCTCTACACGATGCGCGTCACGCCGCAGCTGCCAGAAGCCGAGAAGGCCGCCGCTATCGCGCGCGGCGATAAACTCTTTGATGATCTTGTCGAGAATTTGAAGGCGCGGCTCCAACGGACATCGGAGAGCCTCTTTGGGACCTTTGAGGATGTCTATGCTGACGAGAGCGCCTTCTTTACGGCAGAGGAGTTAAAGCTATTGCATAGGCCTGCGCCTGGTGAGCGTGAGGACGGCGGAGAGGTTGAGGCGGAAGCAACGCTAGATGAGTAAGCCTGTCAGTGTTGAGGATTTGGAATATGGACCTGGTGTCCTTGCGCGGATCATTGACACACAGGGCGATGCGGTTTGGCCATTATTTGAGAGGCTGGAGCGGGAGCTAGCAGATGTGCAGAGCAGGCGTGATCGAGTGGCAAGATATCTACCAACGACATTGAATGGAGTTGATGACTTCGGTTAAGGGGGCAAAGCTGACCTCAGCTCATACCTTTGTCCGGCAAACGGTGGTTTGATGGACAAGAGCCATTTTAGGTGCACAGCTTCGAGGCTGCTTTGGCGGATACAGGGCCAATCACTAAGACCATGCTGGGTACGAGCACTGCTGTGAGGATGAATGTTTGGGCAGGTAGAACTAAGCTGACACCCAATGCGGCGAAACCCACAAGCGTTAGCGTAACGACCAAGTAAACCACCATCCACGAAAACAGCACAGTCAAGGCCGTCTTCATTGCGCAACCTCATCACTGGTATCGGATTTAACTTCTACGCTATGACTGTCGGGTTTCATATGTTGTTGAATGATCTCGAAATATCCTGGCAGCACAAGCGCCAGTTTCGACTTCCCTGTTTCTGTGACCTTGAGCCTTTGCGACCGAGCGTCTAAATCGTCGGCTGCTTCGGAAACGAGCCCTGCGTTGACCAGGGCTCGCACCGAACGGCTTAGTACAGGCTTGCTGACATCCATGCGAGCGGACACGTCCGCATGTCGCATACCGTGAGGCGTGTCTTCACGGTCGATCACGACCAACACGAGAAACTTGAGTTGCGACAGGGCATGAAAAGCAAAGTGCTTTTCGATTTCACGGATGAGCTGGCTCGCGCTGTGCATCATGGCAAGGGCTTGGATCACCGTGTCAGCCTCGCCAGTCCCCGTTCTGCCGACGTAGCGCTTTACCATGGCGCGTGTTGGGAGTGCCTTGAGGAAGAACACGCTTATGCCCCTGTTGACTGCGCAGCCGGGACAAGCTCCAATAATTCTGGCGGCTTGGCGAGCCACTCCTCATAGGACTTAAACACAGCAACTGTGTAGGGCTGTGCATGATGGAAGGCGAGAGCATCAGCGTTTGCCCACTCTTCATCGAGATAGAGCGTCGAGCGATCGGGAGACGTGAACAGGTCAAATCTGTGACAGCCTGTCTCTGCGCGTGTAGCACTAAGTATGTCGATGACTGCATCGATGGCTTGGTCGGAAAATTCGGGTTTTGGGGTGATCTTGGCGAAGATACGCATGCTAAGTTCCTTTGTGTTACCATGCTAACTAATAGAAACTTGTTAGCATGGCAACAGGTTTGACCACTTCAGTCTTTATCGTCATTAGGTTGTTGGTTATTTACCTACGACAGAGCCATTTTAGCTAGCCATCAAACCTCCGTTAAGCGAACTGCACATTAGTTGTCTTGAAAGCTGGAGGCAAAGATGAGTTTTCGGGCAAGTTGGTTGCTGGACGGGTTTTTGAACAAGAAATTCAACTCTGAAGCGTGAGGGTGCTTAGATAAATGATAGCAAATTACCGATCGCACAAACCAACTGAGGGTTTAGGCTAAGGTCTGTATTGGGGATATAAGCCACCAATGGTAAAGTACGATTTTATAAAGAATCTTATAGCGGATTTATTATACTTACCGTACCCACCGAGAGTGAATTGCTGTGAAGTTTAGAGTTGTTTTTGGCGAATTTGCGTTTGAAGGATGTATTATAGCTAGGACACGCCTCATCCCTGAACTACTGAAATCAGGGCCTATGCCCTAGGTTTTCTATTCACATATAAATTATTTATTCCTCACGCCGATTAGACAATTAATTACCATTAAAACTGTATCATAACCTGAGCTTACGGACTAATTTTGACGAATATGACTATTATATGAGTATTGTACCTCTGCGAGTCGTGGGACATTCGCTATAAAGTCTCCAAATCTAGCAAACATGTTACGACTTGCAGCTAGGGCGGCCACCCAATCTCTGATTTCATCATATTACTATGTCAATGAAGAGGTGGTATGGACCGGTTGTCTTAGCAATCAACCTTGAAGGAGCAGGAAAATTAGTGGAATCAGGCCCTCACTTGAAGACTATTTACTGGAGACGGCTTTTCCTTTGTAATTTCCGGAAATCGAAATTATGCGACCATCTTTTGGGGGGTGATAATTACTGTCGTTATTCGCAGAGCCTGTCCGGATCATTTCGACGACTTCCGGAGCGTTGAATGAAAAGCTCAACTCGCCGGTCGCTTCATCATAGCTCAACTCACCAATCTGTCCGTTTGTCCTGCTGTTGGAGTTTGCGAAGAACATGGAATCCTTTGTAAACCATTCAAATGTTAATTCGTCGGCTGTATCGCCTGTATAAGGTCCTATATTAGCTGAGAAACGGGGATAGGCTGGATTTCCATCGTCCCCAAGCTCCGAGGCTCGAAAGCTAATCATTTTCATGGTAGGGAGATTTGTGATCTGGATATTGTCTCGGGATTTTTCCGTATCGAAATAAGTGTGGAGTGTATGACTCTGGCCATTAATTTCCAGCGTCAACGTGCCCGTTTCCTCAAACCTTGATGACCCCTGTCCACAGGCGGAGGTCGCGATCAACGTAGTTGCCAAAAAGGCAGTCGTCATTAAATGTCTCATATTGCCCCCAGAGAAAACCGAAAGGATTTAAGTGTTGGATACCAGAATTAGTTGAATTTTGTGTATCAAACGGTCTGCGAAAGACCAATCGGGCGGATGCCCTATTCAAAAATCTTTCTTTCTACGGCCTTTAACCATCTCAAGCTTGCACCCGTCTCAAGCCATTGATACCCTAAAATTGGGCAAAATTTTCAACGCTGAAATATATCAGAAAGGAGCTTGGTGTATGACGTTGCCCGATGAGATAAACATATCTGAGATTGCAACGATCCAACGTAAGTTTTTTGACTTGGCGAATTCGCCGACCCAAGGTGGCGTGCGCGACTGTCTTGTCAATATACGCAAGCTAATCAGGGCTGAAGGGTCGTTCGCTTTTTATTTTCATAGAGGGTCCCCGGTCATCATCAGCGATAATATCGGGGAACAGGTTTCCGACTATATCTTCGCCCAATGGACAGGATTTGACCGTGACGGTAATTTTCTATTTGCGGATAAGGAACTTGAAACCATTAACCGAATGCGTCGTAGTTTAGGATCCGGCGTGCATCATGAACGGAAAATAGGGTCGCGCGACGTTATTCAGCAAACAGATTATTTTAATAAAGCCTTCAAACCGGCCGGTATGCACCATGTTATCGGGATGAGCGCCCGTTTGCCGATCGGCGAGGCAGTGTTCGCATTCGGCTTTTCAGGCTCAAATGCGCCGGGTTTCAAAAATTCGCAAACGGAGAATCTTCTTGAGCTTATCCTTCCGGTTTTTGAACACACATTCAATCTTTTGGATGTCGATAGTCCGAGCGTGGGGGATATGGCTGAAAAAATTGACAGTCTTCCTTGCCCGGCAGCACTCGTGGATGAAGCAGGCCAAGTCATCTTCGCCAATGAGGATTACCGAGAGAGGTCCGAAGACGTTCCCTCTTCGAGCCACATCCATAAAGTTGCGGGGCCTGTTCTTGATGACTGTCGACCCAGTGAACTTGTACTTATTCTATCTCAATCCCGTCAGGCATTTGATTTATCCGCGACGGCAAAGCAAGCGGGCCTGAGTCCGCGTCAGGTCGAGATTGCGCGTCTATTGGCGCAGGGGGCAATGAATGGCGAAATCGCGGAACGGTTTGACATAAGCATTCACACGGTTCGAAGCCATGTTGAGAAAGTCATGGATTGTTTGGGGGTTACATCGCGCGCAGCGGTGCTTCCGGCTTTGATGCATCGGGCCTCAATTGTCATTCATTGAACCTGTGGAACCAAGGGGATAGGCCGTTTGCCCTATTTCAGGCGTTATTTGACTGTGGTAACCATCCATAAGTGAATTAAATGGTTTGTCTTAAGGCAGATAGCTTCAACGTGGGCGCGGTCGAACCTTCAGGAGTAAAAGAATGAAACATAAATATCTGGCTTTGTTCGGTTGTTTCATTCTGGCCTCCTGCGGGGGAGATGAAGGTATTCTTCAGCAGACAAATGTGACAGGGGCTGAAGTTGTTTCAGGTAAAGACAAGTATGATTTTGTCTATGACTTTACTTTGTATCCCGGCGCAGAAGTACAGTCACATATGACAGTGGCAGGTCAGACCATGGCTCTGTTCAAGTCGAAGGAAAGTGCAGACACACTGATAGAGTTTTATCGGGACCAGGCTCTGGCGCAGGGATTCAGTATTACCCTCGACAGGACGGCGGATGAAGATCCCTTCTTCAATGCCCGTCGTGATGATGGTGCCCGAACCGATGTAACGGTGACCGATGAGGGAGATCACAGATTGGTTGACCTAGTCATAGGCTCATAAACCTTCGACAGGAAATTTCTCTATTTAATTTTTAGAGATCAGGGGGCAGTGAATGGTAAGAATACATACGCGTACAGGATTGTTTCTCATTGCTCTAGTCTTCGTTCTTCTCCATCCGGTAACCTTATTGGCGGCGAACAAAACCTATATTGCTCCGGCAGCAGAACGGCAAAAAGCGCAACAACTGACGCAGTCTTATGAAGCGCTTGAGGCGCAAGTTCCAAAACATTTTTATGATGTGGATGCGCTCGCCGAGAGGCTTGATTATGAGGTGAAGGCTGCAGCGGATTTTGTCCGAGATGACATACAGTATGACCCTTATCTGGGTGTGATGCGCGGACCGCAAGGCACGATTTCCGCCAGGGCAGGATCAAGTTGGGATCAAGCTGTTTTACTAGCCGCTTTGATCAATTCGATGGTGGGGGAGGCACTGATCGTTAAGGGAACTCTGGGGCCGGAAGATGTTGACCGATTATTGCTAGGAAGTTTCGGACAGCGAGCCACTCCCGAAGACCCTTTATCAATTAACACAGTATCAGAGACCTTGGGTCCATTTTTGCCAGCCTCCCGAATGGAAGCTCTGAAGGCGGAGGCGCTGGAAATCAATAGTGATGAATATAATTCCAGTACGGAAATCAAATCTCTGGCAGACCGTTTAGAAAAAGCCCTGAATGACGCTGGTGTGACCCTCGAAGGCGATCCTTCCGAACGCCTGGATAAATTACGCGAAAATCTTAGCGAAGAATACGTCTGGGTGCGATATCGAGATACACCGAATGATCCGTGGACAGATATTCATCCCGCTTTCGGATCAGCGATCCCACCTGAGATAGAGCCTGAAAAATTTATAGCGGATACCGTTCCGAAAGACCGGTTGCATGAAATTGAAATTCGCTTGAGTATTGAACGTAAAGCCAATGGGCGTTTCGAGCGCATAGATGTCATGACGCCCTATCGACGTCCTGCGGCCAATTTGGCAGCAACGCAAATCAATCTTGCTATAGCGCCGAGTTCAGATGTCACAAGCGAAGGGGATGTCGGTTATTTCACGCCGATTCTGAATAACGCCAAGGCTCCGGGAGCGAAGGTGTTTTCCATGCTCGGATTGACGGCCTCCGCCGATGACGCGGCGGCGGGGCCTGATATTTTCAGACTCCTCGGTGAAAAAGCTGCAAAAGGTCTGGGGGCCTTAAATAGCGCTACGGGTGATGAAGACAGCACTCCACGCCTCACCGGAGTCATTTTGGAGATAATCCACATTTCGCCGGGGGGAACCGAGACCAAAGAATCGCGCCGCCTTGTTGATTTTCGCGAAAGCGTTCCTGAAAATCCAGCAGCCCAAATTACCTTCATGGGAGTTCTGGATACGAATGTTGGTCCGGAAAATATTGCCCGCGCGCTTGAAACGCTGTTTGCGTCCGAGGCGATACGGGCGAAATCGTTGCCCTATATCGGGGCGTATTTGAACGGCAGAATGACGGCGGAAGAAGCAGTTTCTCATCCGGCTTTTTCATCCGAGAACTTGCCCAAAATCTGGACTGAGATGCTGCTCATGGGAGAGGCTTTTAACGGCGATGTTCAGGATAATGAGAGGGTCGTCCGCACGGCACCGATGGTCTCCATGACGCGGATCAAGAGACAGACCCATGAAAACGGCCTCTTTGTTCAGGTTGTTGATATTTTGCGAGATGAAACCCTTGCTCTGCGCCGGGACGGCGATCAGGTCTTATATGACACAAGAGCAAATCTGGAGCAGGGTTTGCGTTTCACTCTGGCAGAACAGGCTCTAGCGCCCGGTACAAAGTCCTTGGCCTGGACGGATATGCCGATACAGAAGGTTCTTACCGATCCCGAAACAGTATTGAAGTGGGTTGACGACATCGGCGCATCAGACTGGCTGAGCGACAGAATGCTGGCGGATTTGGAAATGGGTAACGCCCTCGTTCAGGTCAAAAACACGACTGATTCGCGGTGGTGGCGTGTTAACATGCAAACTGGTCAGGTTTTGGGGATGGGACTTGAGGGTGGTGTAGAACTCACTGAATATTCGAAGATAGATTTCGCTCTTGGCGTATATACTTTGGTCATGCTGAAAAAAGGGGACATGGATTGTATAGATACCTATCCCCGCAACATTGCAATGCAGAACTGCTGCCGTATCGGAAACGTCATGATGACGGCTGCGACAGCAGGCGCAGGAAGAGCCGTATCTTCTCAAGCGGCTGCTCTGGTCGATGACGCGTATCAGGCTGCATTGGGATATCTGACTCTCATGACTATTTGGGAGGCGCAGACGACAACTATTACTCAAGTGGCGTCTAACTTCGGTACCGATCCGATCTGTACAGCCATAGTGGAATAAGCCCGTATGGAAAAGCCGTTTTCTACTCGTGATTTTGCATAAGAGACTATTATTATCGTTTATCTCAAACACATCTTTTATATCTGTCTTTTCGCGTTAATCGCAGAAATAGTTTTCGTATCCGCGAGGGCACAAACTCCGGACGCCTCCGAGTTGACCAGTACGTCTGACGTCGCCCCTGTCGAATTTACCCGACTTCAATTCCAGGACAATGTCGCGGAGGTAACTTTTGAACTGTCCAGCAACAGCACTGTCTATAGTTTTGATGTCGAAAACCCGATAGATATATATCGAATATCTGCAACGGCGCATGAGCCCGTTAGCATTTTTTTAAACGCCAATCATATTGAGCTGAATGAGAAGAACCAGGCCACAAGTCGCACGCGGCTTACGTATGATCATTCCCAAGGTCTGGGCGATAGAACCGCTGTGTTACCTGACACACTATTTACGCCGGGCCGGATTTTTCTGGGGCTTGCATCTATAGACCCGGTCAAAGTTACATTGCGTGTTGAACGCATACCTCCCATTGCAACCCTCGATAATCTTGGCAACAGTAAAGAAAAGGCCACCCGCACCAGAAACGACGTTGCTGCAATTTCCTCCGGCGAAACAACGTCTTGTTTGAAACCGGCAAGACTGATTGAGGGCGACATCGTCGATTTGAACCTCCTCACAGCGCCTAAATCCAAGACAAAACTTTATGTCTATGATAATGAAGGCAGGTCTATCGCCTATAATGTCGCGCATCTGACGAGCGGTCTTAGATTGCCTGGCGGGGCGGTCTGCGTCGTCACCCCGAAATCTGAGAAACCGATTGGGTGGCGCCTTTTGACCAAAACCAGCGAATATTCGGAGGTTCCGTGGGAACCTAACCGCGACCTGAATGACGTTACCAGTGGCCCCAGGCTTTCCCTTGGAGAGCCTTTTGTCATGCCGCTGGATTCTCCTGATATTGATACGTTTAATTTAGCGCATCTTGCCGAGAAAACGCCGGTTAGCCTTAAGGTTAGAAGTGCGGTGCCGGTCAAAATGTGTTTGCGACAAGGGGAAGGAGTAAATGAATGTCTAGAAGGTCAGAGGTTACAACTCTCGCCTTTTTCCATCACCCAAGAGACACACATATCTGTAGAGAATAAATTCGACAGGAGCGCTGCATATGAACTTACACTCGAGTCGGTTGACGCAAACCCGTCCGAGGCTGTGTTCGAACCCAACCGGGATGTGGATTACCAGCCTTTGATAGACGGGGCTTTTCGCAAAATCGGCCAACTCAATGCCGATGATGATGTCGATACTATTGGTTTTGATACTGGTAACGAGTCCCAGCTCTGGCGGATTCGGGTTTTGGGGGAATCGGTGAACAGCCTCTATGTGAGAAACGCGCGCGGAAACATTGCCGAAGTGAGACGGCAGCATAAAGGCCGGAGCCTAACGACTCCCGACTTTTACCTTGAGCCCGGCCCTGCCTATATCCGGCTTTCAGGTGTTGCAGGGGAATATAAGGTTATAGCCAAACCGCTCGGTCAACCTCGCCAGGATTCGGAACGGGAGCCCAATGATGATCTGCCGCGACGTGTTATTTTTGGGAAACCCGTCACAGGAGTTTTGTCTGAGGGAGAGAAGGACAAATTTTCACTTTTTCTACCGAAAGAGGCAGAGCTCGAGATTTCGGTCGATGCGCCGGCAGGCTCAAGATATAATATGGGCCTGTGGGCGGCCTCTAAACAGTCTTCAAAAGGTTTGGAACGCACAACGGTAGAACCGGGCGGCTGGAAAAGATCCATTCGCGTCCCGGCAGGGGAGCATATGCTGGAACTTTGGCCGCAGGCTGCCAGCCCGGCTGAGTATTCGGTGTCCGTAGATTATGCAAATCCGTTTAAAATCAAGGATCCGGGTAAAATCGATATGCGCGTGCGTGATGTCCCGCATATTCGGGCATATTCCCAGTTCCGACAGCGGCTTAACGTTGTTTTGGATATAACTAATACCTCCAACTCTGATATATCGGGCACAATAGAGAGCTGGTTCGCGCGAGACGGCGTAGAGGTTTCACCGTCTCGTGTTTCTGTAAAGTCTGGAGAAACTACGGCAGTCGCCGTGAACCTCATTCTCCCGGACGATGTTTACGATGGGGAGCTACCATTTTTTACGGCTCTTGTATCTCCTCAAGAAAATATTCTCGGTTCTGTAAAAGGTGCTGTGGCCGCTACGTCAGACGCACAGCCATTAGATCGCCTACCGGCCATTCCCGTGCCGACAAAACTTTTGGGCGGCATCAATGTGGCGCATGCCGGATTGGGGGCAAAGTGGGTTGCGACAGAGGGCATCTCGATTGATGAAGACGGAGATTACACGCGCGGCAATCCGGCCGGTGCGGATAATCTCCCAGCATTGATTGATGGATATATTAGTCAGGGCGATAAAGGGTTTCTATCAAGAAACGGAAACAAGCCTTTACCTCCGGTTCTCGACTTACCGGGCGAAGCTCCCATCCCGATTGCCGGGGTCGGAATCAATACGCGCCTGGTTGAACCTTGGGGCTTGAGTCGCTTCGCCATAGATGTGTCGGCGAATGGGAATAGTTGGCAGGAAGTTTTGAACACGACACATCATATCTGGGGAAAGACGGCCTATTATGTATTTCCGAAGAGGCCTGTTGAGGCGAAATTTGTGCGTCTCCGTGCTATTGTAAACGGGGTGGAAAACACCGCGCCCATTGCGCTTAACGGGCTTGAAGTAATTGCAGAGCCTGGTCACTCGGGATTGCAGAACCTCAATGTGGCCACCGTTAAACTCGGGGCTCTGGTCACGGGGCAGAAACGAATGCAGCCGAGGCGATACTTACAGATTGATGAAACCAAAAAAGACCTGATCAAATTGTCCGGACGGGAAGGTAATCCGAGCGAGTTCAATAACGCCATTACATTTCGCAATCAGCTCGAAGCCGAGATCGAAGCCATAGAATTGACCTATCCATCAGATATTTCCGAGGGCGGTCTGGATTATGAATGGGCGAAAACCGCTATCTTGTTCGCTTCGCCCAAAGGATCCGCCGGTCCGTTTCGCGAAATCGGTCGAATAGATCTGCCAAAAACCCCTCAGCCGGGTCAAGTTGTACGGTTTGACCTACCGGAATGGACGCCTGCCAAGGCGGTAAAGGTCGAATATGAACACGACGAAGACTATTATTTTTATCCGCCTCAAGGGGTACGGATCATGGAAAGGCCGGAAAGCGATTCTTACAAATCCGTCTTGGGAACATGGGGTGAGCGAGCGACGACAAGAGCTTTGCCCGGAAACTATCAAGCACTACAACCTGCCGAAAATAAATCTTCCTTATTGAGCTTTCTAGAAGATGGAGGCCAGACATTCTTACGAAATCTATCGAAGGATATCTTCAACATCTTGGCAGTGATCGGCACCGAGCAGAGTGGTGCTGTACCCAAGCTGTTATTGCCGGATCAGAACTTTCAGGAAGGTTTAGTTGAGTTTAATACCCGAACAGAAACCTGGCGCGTTGAAGCCAAAGGAGACACCAATACGATTATTATTAAGACGCGCGGCAGTGAAGGATTTGACCCTGCAGTTATAGCGCGTGACCCTGACAGAAAAATTGTGGAACCGATTGAAAAAACTTCCTCAGATTACTCTGAAGTCGAAAAATATACTTTCCCGGTAGATCCTGGAGAGTTCCTGGATTTTGAAATTTCCGAGTCACAGAGGTCAACTGTCTTTCTGTTTGATCAGAGTCCGTCCGTGATTGGCTTTATCCCGAAAATCAGACGGGCTATTGTTGATTTCGCCGATAGTATTGTCTCGGGACGTGACGCCATACAGTTCAAGGCATTCGGCGGTGACTGGGCTGATGAAGACTGGTTTACGGATACCGAAGTTCTGAGGTCCGCCCTGGCCAACTATGTCGGCTCTGACAGGAGTGACGGGGAAGGGGCGCTTGTCGATGCGGCAAAACTTCTGATGGAACGTGAAGGGTCTCGCGCTATTGTCATCATTACGGATGGCGATGTCGGTACAGCAGAAGACCTGATGATGACTTTACATCAATCGCGCGCCAGAGTTTTTGTCGTGAAAATACCTTCCTCGATTGACGGGTTTTCAAACCCGGCCTATTCCCAGCCTGTGACAGCGCTCTGGGCCGGACAAACGGGCGGCGAGCTCGCTTATGTTTTACAAAGCGAGGATATTTCGGTGGCCTATGCACGCGCGGCCGCGAGATTGTTGGGGCCCAAGCCCTATGCCATCCAAGCGGAAACAGATACTCGGGTCCTAAAACCCGGCTTTTTGACCGTGAGGCACTCCGACGAAAATTCTGAGGATGAGGCCAATTTCGCTCGGGCTTTGCGTCAGCTTATTATTCTTGATGCCTCGGGCAGTATGCTGAAACGGTTGGATGAGGGACGTCGAATCCATATTGCCAAAACGGCCCTTAATACATTTCTTGCAGATCAGAAGGCACGGTCCGATAAAGGCGCAAATATATATCTGGGTTTGCGTATCTTTGGGGGAGAACCGCAATCCTGTGAGACGGATTTGATTGAGCCGGTTTCAAGTTTTAATTTTGAAACACTTAAATCAGCTATAGAGAATGTTCGGCCTCAGAATAATGCCAAAACGGCTATAGGTGCAGCCCTTAGTGCAGCGGGTAAAGACTTGGAGGACATCAAGCAACCGTCTTCCATTCTACTGATAACGGATGGTGAAGAGACCTGCGGTGGTAATCCAATGGAGGCCATTCGCGCATTGCAGGAGAAAGGTATCGATTCGCGGATCGATGTTGTCAGTTTTGCGCTTGATCCGGAAGTTGATCGACGATCATTTAAGGCTTGGGCAAAAGCAGGCGGAGGTGTGTTTGTCGACGCAAAAACGGGCGAAGACCTTGTGAAAGCTTTAAGGCGCTCAACCCAAATCCGTTATAGTGTTTTTCAGGGCGACAGGCTAGTGGCGAGCGGGGTTAGCGGAGATGAAAAAATTAAGCTTGCGGCGGGCTCCTATGATCTACGTGTAGACGGGCAGGCATCGCAAGTCTTTTCCATAAGACCTGCTGAAACGACTGAAGTGACGTTGACGCAAAACTGACTTTCTTGGGTTTTAGAATGAGGAGGGTTGGCTGGTAGATACGATGTCGATCGTCATATTTAGCCTACCTTCAACCCTACCTATCTTTTTAGTTCGTTCTCTAATTTTTCGGATATAGCCATAATCTAACAATCCCAAGTCATATCTGAAATGCGTTTATTGACAGGGCATTCTCTATTCTAAACCTAGGGAGGTAACGTTCATTGCCGTTCAGCATTATTAGTCTTAGGGTAGTTCACTATTCAATGGCATTTTAGGTGAAATAGCTTCATTGGAATTATGTAACATAGTGTGTAAAAACTAATCTTGTTTTGACCTGCAGGCTACTGTTTTGATCGTATAAAAATGTTAGTTTGACGCCTCCCCAGTGCCCATCTTAAGTCTGCCGTCACATAGTATAATGCAGCGATGAAAAATCAGTGGTCTAAGGTCTGCAATGGGGATAATATACCCTTTCAGAAAATGGCTTTGCTTAGTGTGAATTTAGACATCTGATCTCGCCTATATTCTAAAGACCCTCCATCGCCATAACTTGGCCGCGTGTTATGATGCCCCATGAGAATACAGCGTAGCCCGTAGTCTATATCCGCTTCGAGAATCCGTTTTTCAAAAGCATGGCGAAAGGAGTAGATGCGGTGATCCAGTGTTTCGAACAGGCCTTGTGCTTTAAATCGATTCATGAGCGTTTGGGATAGAATTGAGCCTTTGTCCCGATAGCGTGGGAACCCATTTGGTCTTTTCGTCATGGCTTCCAGTGATACGCCGAGCGGAGGGATGTCACGGCGCGCTGATTTGGATTTGAGCTTACGGTTGGCTGTAGGCCTGATTTTCAAATGCGGCACGTCATGGTCGAGAATGATGTGTTCTTTGCGTAAGTTCGCGATTTCACTCGGGCGGCAACCCGTTTCTATCATGGCGTAAATTATGAACCGAGCATCTTCATTCAGAGAGTCGAGCGCTCCCTTCGCCAATATCCTATTTTGCAACCAATTCACCGAGAATGGCGGGATGTCCTTATAGACCACATTCTTGAATCGCAAATCATCAAAGGGGTTGTCGCGTTTGGGTTCGCCTTCATAGGACCAGTAGGATCGAAACAGGATACGCAGGTTCGTCAGGTCTTTATTGACGCTATTGCCACTTCTTGGCCGAGAGCCGTCTTTCGGATCAACTTTCGCGCCCCACCATTCGAAGAAGGCTTGCCCATCAATGCGATCAATCTCGGCCATGGGTTTATCTCCGCGTAGGCGGATGAAGTTTTTCACGGCGCGGGCTTTGACCTTGCGCCAGTTTCGTCTCTGGTCAGGTGATTTGCCTTTTTGGTCTGCAATGCTGATCTTGTTGCAATAAAGCTCGAAGGCTTCACTGATGGGGGTGGAGGCTTTTGGAGCCGTGCCAAGCAGAGCGTCCGTTTCAGGCACAGCTTGTCGTGTCCCCAGACTACTTTCCAAGGCACGTAAGCGGTCAATGACTTCCGACATATCGTTTTGCGCGGAAAGCTCTTCCACAGGGGTATAGATGTAACCCCGTGCGAATGCTCTTGCCTTCGCCACGCGGTATCTTGCGACAGCGGATGAGGTCGATGCTCTGGCCTGTGAAGAAGCAAGTGATGACCAGTAAAGATCATCGGCTTCCGCCAGCGCATCACGCCTCGCTCTGGCGACTTCTCGCGACGAAGTTT
Source organism: Litorimonas haliclonae (assembly GCF_965138505.1). Classification (NCBI taxonomy): domain Bacteria; kingdom Pseudomonadati; phylum Pseudomonadota; class Alphaproteobacteria; order Maricaulales; family Robiginitomaculaceae; genus Litorimonas; species Litorimonas haliclonae. The sequence goes on from NZ_CBCSCO010000008.1 coordinate 54,138, forward strand.
TAAGTGCGCTCTTGATTAGCCGCCGTTTATCCACTTCGGCATAGCGCAGCGGCACGCGGCGCACGTAATACCAGCGGCCTTTGCGCTGTTTTAGATATTGGTCGAGGTGTCTCATCTCGCTCATAATGTAGCCCATTTTGTGTCCCATTGTGTGGCCCAAAATGACAGTATCTTTGAGGAGATTGCAGGTTTTCTCAGGAAAATATAAGCCTAATCAATGACTTACGAGGTTTCGACTTTGAAAAAATGGTGCCCCCACACGGACTCGAACCGCGGACCCCCTGATTACAAATCAGGTGCTCTACCAGCTGAGCTATAGGGGCACTGGAAGATGCGCGCGGCTAATAGCTTTGTCCTGCCGGTCTTGCAAGTCGAATATTGGCTCTTGGCTAAAAAATCTCAGTTCTCTTTTTGACGTGGAAGATTTCACACTAACGACGTCTAAGATATATTTGACATGTGCCGTAAAGGATTTGGGCTTGCGCGAATTGGGTGCCGCGCTAGAAGGCCCAGATTATGGCTCGTATACTCATTACCTCCGCTCTGCCCTATATAAACGGCGTCAAACATCTCGGCAATCTGGCCGGGTCCATGTTGCCCGCTGACATCTATGCCCGGGCCATGCGCCTGATGGGACACGAGGTCCTTTATATTTGCGCCACCGATGAACACGGCACGCCAGCGGAGTTGGCCGCTCAAGCCGCAGAGATGGGCGTCGCAGAATATTGCGATAAAATGCACGAGGCGCAAAAGCAGGCCGGCGCACAGTTTGGACTGTCTTATGATTATTTCGGGCGTTCTTCGGCTCCGTCTACCGCCAGACTGACCCAGCATTTTGCGCAAGTGTTGGAGAAAAACGGCCTTATAGAAGAACGCGTCTCAAAGCAGGTCTATTCCAACGCAGACGGTCGATATTTGCCGGATCGTTATGTCGAGGGAACCTGTCCAAATTGCGGATTCGAGAAAGCCCGGGGCGATCAATGCGATAGTTGCGGCAAGCTTCTCGACCCGGTCGATTTGATTGATCCCTATTCGGCGGTTTCAGGAAGTCACGACGTAGAAGTGCGAGACACCAACCACCTCTATCTTTTACAGTCGAAAATGAGCGACCGTTTGCGGGAATGGGTGAACGACTCCACGGGTTGGCCGCCCTTGGCGAGCTCCATCGCGCTGAAATGGCTAGATGAAGGCCTGCGAGACCGCTCGATTACACGCGATCTCGACTGGGGCATTCCCGTAACCGACGCGGCCGGCAATGTGCGGGATGGGTTTGACGGTAAAGTTTTTTATGTCTGGTTTGATGCCCCCATTGCTTATATCGGTGCGACACAAGACTGGGCGACAGAAAATGACGGCGATTGGGAGAGCTGGTGGCGCACGGATAAGGGCGCGGATGACGTGCAATATGTCCAGTTCATGGGCAAGGACAATGTCGCTTTCCATACGCTCTCCTTCCCTACGACCATTATGGGCAGCGACGAGCCATGGAAGCTCGTAGATCAACTGAAAGCCTTTAACTGGGTCACTTGGTATGGCGGGAAGTTTTCGACCTCTCAGGGCCGAGGCGTCTTTATGGATCAGGCCATAGAAATTGCGCCGTCAGATTATTGGCGTTGGTACCTCATGGCGAATGCGCCGGAAGGCTCTGACGCCGCTTTTACATGGGAAGATTTCCAATCTTCGGTTAATTCCGATTTGGCCAATGTATTGGGGAATTTCGTCAATCGAATTACAAAATATTGCGTCGGTAAATTTGACGGCGTTGTGCCGAGCGGCGGAGAGGCGGGCGAGGCGGAAGCTTGGCTGGAAAATGAACTCACTGACCGATTGCCAAAACTGATAAAATTTTATGAGGCCCGAGACTTCCGTAAAGCGATGGCCGAGACCCGCGCCATTTGGGCGGCGGGGAATGAATATCTGACTCAGGCCGCCCCGTGGACGCATTACAAAACGGATGTGGAACAAGCGGCCATTGGCGTGCGCCGCGGACTTAATCTTGTGGCCCTGTTCGGAATTATCGCCCAGCCCGTGATTCCAGAGGCAGCGGCTAAAATTCTTGACGCAATTGGCGTGCCGGAAGATCGGCGCAGCTGGAATTTTGGTAAGGTGAAAGATCTCCTCGACGCCTTGCCTGTTGGCCACACTGTGGCCGCGCCTGAGCTCTTATTTTCAAAAATTGAAGATGATAGCGTAGCGAACTGGACCGAGCGCTTTGGCGGGGGCGATTCCTAAATGAATATGTTAGAGGCCGTCGGGTCATGTTTTCGGAAATATTTTAAATTTAGCGGCCGCGCCCGTCGATCCGAGTTTTGGTATTGGGTTTTATTTACAATAATTGCGGGCATAGTCTTCGGCATTTTGGATTCTTTGTTCTTCGGATGGGAAAGTTCAGATGTTGAACCTCTCGGTATTTTGTTCAGTCTTGCCACATTGTTTCCGGGTCTCGCAGTTTCTTGGCGAAGATTACATGACACAGGCCGTTCCGGCTGGTGGATTGGCGGAGCCTATTTAACCGCTATTGCGGTGAGCTTCGTGGTTGGCGTTATGTTTGTAAGCCTAGGCCTTACAAGTGAATTAGAAAACATTGGGATTGGGCTTGGACTTGTCGCTGCTTTATTGGTTCTGATGGGGCTAGCTTACTGGATACTGTTGATAGTCTTTTTCTGCCAAGACAGTCATTTTGGCCCGAATAAATACGGTCCCAACCCTAAGGATGAAGGCAACGTTTCGGTGTTTGACTAAGCTTTGTAATCCAACGCGTCACTTTCCGGTTTAAAGGCTGCTAGCCCAATAATCAAGAGCGCGCCGGCCAAAGCCAAGCCGCCAATGAATATCGAGTTTTGGGTGACGAAAACCTGTTTAATAAACAGAAAGCTCAATCCCCAAATTATCGGAAATGCATAGGCTCTGTTCGCGCCGCTTTTGCGAACAACAAAACCCGCCCAAATAAGAGCCGCAATCAGCATAACGGCATTCGGGACCAGTATAGGAATCTGATTTCCTGAGAGTTCAATCGCAATTGGGGTCCAATTCAAAAACACGGCCAGAGATGTCCATCCTGCAATTAGACTAATAGGCAGCCAGATACAGACCATCTCAGTCTTGTCCAAATCCTGACGACCCCGCGTAAGAATCAACATAGCTTTCACCAGGCAAATCATTGCCGGTATGAAAACGATTGCAGTGCCAAGTTGCGCCCAGGATTTAGGAGCATAAGCGGAAATAAGAGACCAAACGCAAATCAGAGTGAACCCAGATCCTGCCCACCACCCTGACGTTCGAAAAATGGCCCGCGTCCGATTTGTGCCCAAGGCTTGCAAAACGCCATAAGAAATACAGCCAACGAAAATCGGAAACCAAATTGAAAAGGCAAACCCGAGTGGCACCAATAAGCTTTGATTAATATCGGAAAGCCCTTCCGGGCTCCTCGCATTTGAGTCGAAGAAAGAGAGACTTGATAAAACCCACATCAACGGCGCAGTTATCAGAACGAATATTTGTCGAGCGTAGTCAGAGGCACTGGCTTTATCTTGCGCAGGGTTTGCAGTTGAATTGGGCGCCGAAGAATAACTAGTCATACCGCTTATACGCACAAAAGTCCAAATAAGTCTCAAATTGCCTTTACAAAATTTAAGCGTAAAAAAAAGTTAGGGGCAGTCATGGCACCTTTTTTATGCTAACCCGTATATCTACATAATAACTAAGAGAGGTAAATTATGCAGATCCAGATCGTTTCCAAAGGCATAGATGTTTCCCCCGCGCTTCGAGAGCGCATATCAGGCCGATTAGACGAAATGATGGATAAGTATATTCACCGCGAAGGTGAGGCCCATGTGTCTGTCAGCCGCGAAGGCACCGGATTCAAGACGGTCTGCTCCGTTCATTTACCAAGCGGCGCATCACTTGAGGGGCAAGGCGCCGCGCAAGACGCCTACGGCGCAACAGACGAAGCTCTTACACATATTGAAAAACGCCTGCGCCGTTACAAACGCCGCTTGAAAGATCACTCCCAAGCGCAAAAAGCCGCTAAGAATATGAACCTCTTCATCTTGCAGGACCCGACCGGAGGACAAGATGATGAGGATGATGATGAAACGGAATACCCCGAGCAAGACGAGCCTATGGTGATTGCCGAGAAACAAGGTAAAATTCGTACGCTCACGCCGTCTATGGCGGCGTTAGAGCTTGGATTGGCCGATAGCGGCGTTGTCGTGTTTCATAACGCGCGGCACGGAGGTTTGAATGTAGTTTTCAAACGCCAGGACGGAAATATTGGTTGGGTCGATCCGGACGGCGCAGGAGCGTAGTTTGTAATAAGGGGCTGAAGCCCTTGATTGACCTTCGGGCGCCGCTCCTCTAAGGGAGCGCGCAACTGAGCGCGAGACCGCGCATAACTCTCACCGACTTGATTTTTTCCGGTGAATCAATATGAGTATAATCATGCCCACCCCGCCGCTCTTTAGTGCGGAAGGCGTTCTGTTTGATTTGAACGCTGGAAGCCAGAAACAGCTTTTTCAGGAAATATCTGCCCTTCTTATCAAGACTCAAAAGCTTGATGCGAAAGGCATTGCGTGCCGCGATATAGTGGCCGCTGCCGTTGAGAGGGAGCGTCTCGGCTCAACCGGAGTTGGCAATGGTGTTGCCCTCCCACACGCTCGGCTGGACGGAATCGACCATGTTACGGCTGTTTTTGTGAAACTCGCCACGCCGCTGGATTTTGACGCTGTGGATGATCGGGATGTGGATCTCGTCGCGTTCCTTTTAGCGCCAGAAAATGCTGGCGGATCTCATTTGCGGGCGTTGGCAAAGGTATCCCGTCTCCTGCGCCGCCAAGAAATGCGCCAACGGCTTCGGTCAGCTCCGAACGCAGAAGCGCTATATACTATCTTGGCCGAGAGTCAGGACGCCAAAGCCGCCTAGGTCTAAAGTAATATAACTGTCATATTGAGAGTGCGGCTTAGGGCTATATTTTTCGTCCCTCTCTGACTAAAAGACAGCATGACAACCCAGCTCTCCAGACGTTTTTTCAACCGAGAACTTTCTTGGTTATTTTTCAATAGCCGCGTGTTGGAAGAGGCAAAGAATCCGAATGTGCCTCTATTAGAGCGCGTGCGTTTCCTTTCCATTTCTGCGTCCAATCTCGACGAATTCTATATGGTCCGTGTGGCGGGCCTTCGGACGCAGGTTTTAGCTGGTATGCACGCCAAGTCCGCAGATGGCCTGACGCCCGATGCCCAAATTGCGAAAATTGGAAGGCGCGCCGGGAAAATCGTGAAGCGCCAAGGCACCTGCTGGTCAAAACTCGTTCGTGAGCTGGCCTCGGAAAATATCCATATCCGTAAAATGTCTAGCTTGAAGAAAGAGCCTTTTGATGCGGTGAAATCGCTTTTTGTCGACTCCATCCTGCCTATTTTGTCTCCTCTGGCCGTTGATCCGGCCCATCCATTTCCGTTCTTGCCTAATTTTGGTTTCGGTATGGCCCTTTCTATGGATGTTGAAGGACGCGACGAGCCAATGTATGGCTTAATTATTATACCGACCCATGTGCCGCGTTTTCTTCCGGTTCAAGCCGGCGGAAAAGGTCAAAGCTATGTGTTGATTGAAGACGTCTTAACGACTTTTGCCCAGGATTTATTCCCGGACTTCGATGTCCGCCATACAGGATTGTTTCGAATTACACGCGACAGCGACATCGCGGTGGATGAAGATGCCGAAGACCTTGTCCGCCATTTTGAGTTTTTATTGAAAAAGCGCCGTCGCGGACGCGTTATTCGTCTTGAGCTTGGTGAAGAGGTTGTTCCTGAACTGCGGGAATTCCTGATCGACAGCTTTGAATGCTGGGAAGAAGACATACAGGACGAAAATAAAATGCTCGGACTGAGCGATGTGTCTCAAATCATAAACAAACAAAACACCGAGCTTCTCTTCCCGTCATTTAATGCCCGTTTCCCGGAGCGCATTCGGGAATTTGAAGGGGATTGTTTCGCGGCGATTGCGGCGAAAGATATCGTCGTCCATCACCCATACGAAGAATTTGATGTTGTTATTCAATTTCTGAAGCAAGCCGCCGTCGATCCGAATGTCGTGGCCATTAAACAAACACTCTACAGGACATCAGATGACAGCCCGATCGTAGCGGCCTTAATTGAGGCTGCGGAAAACGGCAAATCCGTCACCGCCTTGGTTGAGCTCAAAGCCCGTTTTGACGAGGCGACTAATTTGCGCTGGGCGCGCGATCTAGAGCGGGCCGGGGCGCACGTAGTCTATGGATTTGTCGGCTATAAAACCCACGCGAAAGTGTCCCTTGTTCTAAGACGCGAAGGGTCGCGCCTGCGGAGTTACGCTCATTTAGGGACCGGAAATTATCACGCACAAAACGCAAAAATTTACACAGATCTCGCTTTGTTTACGGCGGACCCGGATATGGGCGAAGATGTTGGGAAGTTGTTCAACTATGTCACCAGCTATTCCAAACCCCGGAATTTATCGAAATTAGTTATTGCGCCGATGGGACTACGAGACGCCCTATACGGCCATATTGACGACGAAATTACTTTGGCCAAAGAAGGGAAGCCCGCCTGCATCTGGGCGAAAATGAACTCCCTTGTGGACGCCGATATGATTGACAAGCTTTATGAAGCGTCTCAGGCTGGTGTTCAGATAGATTTAGTAGTGCGCGGTATTTGCTGTCTGCGTCCGGGTGTGCCGGGCCTTTCAGAGACAATTCGAGTGAAGTCTATTGTCGGACGTTTCCTCGAACACTCCCGAATTATTTGTTTCGGAAATGGGTCGGCCATGCCGCATGACGACGCGAAAGTATTCGTCTCCAGCGCCGACTGGATGCCGCGTAATTTGGATCGCCGCGTTGAAACACTTATCCCCATTGACGACCCGACCGTGCACGGGCAGGTTCTGGATCAGATTATGGTCGCTAACCTTATAGATACAGCCAATAGTTGGGAGCTTGACTCCAAGGGAAAATATAGGCGTTTAAGCAAAGAGGGAGAAATCGAACAATTCTCCGCCCATGCGTATTTCATGAAAAATCCGTCTCTGTCCGGTCGCGGGCAAGCTCTGGATAATGACGCGCCGCTTCCTCTCGAAACTATATTTGCCGAAAAGCTGAAAGCGACGAAGTGAACCGGAAAAAGAATGCTATAGGCCGGGAAGTTGGCGTCGTTGACATTGGGTCAAATTCTGTCCGCCTAGTGATTTACGAAGTCTTTGGGTCGCATTTCACCGCGATCTACAACGAAAAAATTCTCGCAGGTCTGGGACGTGCCCTGAAATCCACGGGGCGCCTTTCCGAAGAAGGAAAGGATCTCACGCTACAGGCGCTGTCTCGTTTTACTCGCATAGCGCGGGCGCGAGGCCTTCCGCCTTTGATTTTTGGCGCGACGGCGGCTCTGCGTGAAGCCGAGGACGCCCCACAATACATTCGAAAAATTAAATCCGAAACTGGTTTGGCGATTGAGCCTATTAGCGGTGATGAAGAAGCCCGGCTCAGCGCTATGGGGCTGATTTCAATGCATCCACGAGCCTCCGGCTTAGCGGCTGATTTGGGCGGAGCAAGTTTGGAGATTGTTCACATAAAAAGAGGGGAGAAAGAAGCGTCAGTCGGTAAATGTCAGTCCCTTCCGCTCGGCCCGTTCGACCTTATGGGAGGTAATCTCACGGACATGTCCGTAGATATTATCCGCAAGGCAAAAGAGGCAATTGCGGAGCATTTAGCGGATCACAAAAGCTTGCTGAAAAAAGGAAAAGGCGAACCGTTATATTTAATTGGCGGAGCTTGGCGAAACTTGGCGTCTATTCATCAAAGCCGTTCCGGCTACCCGCTGCGAACTTTACAAAGTTACACTCTTTCTCCAAAGCAGGCCATTAAACACGCACGTTGGGCCTATGGTCAGGGCCGCGACGCCGTGTTCAACTGGCCGGGAATGCGAAGTCGCCGAGCCGAGACACTGCCTTACAGCGCGTTATTGCTTGAAATTTTAGTCGATAAAATAAAGCCTAGCGAAATCGTTATTTCCCAGGCGGGCCTACGCGAGGGACTCGTGCAAAATGCTATATCCCAGTCACAAAGACAGCGAGATCCGTTGTTTGATGGATGTCGCGCTTTTGCCAAAGGGTCCCTTCAGACAGAAAATTTTGGCCGCCCGCTCACACGTTTTATCGATCCGGTTATACCGCTTCTGCCAAAAGTCTTTAATCCCGTGGACGATAAGAGAATTTTTGAGGCGGCCTGCCTTATGGCCGGTATTGGCAAAGACTTGCATCCGGATTACCGCGCCGAAGCGATTTTTGCTGCTGTCCTCTATGCGCCTGTGGCCGGATTATACCATGCCGAACGGGTATTTCTCGCTCTTTGTCTTTTCCGTTCTAATACAGCTAGCCGCGAGGTGCCGACGCCGGACATTATTGACGCGTTACTCACGCCTGAACAGCAAGAAATTGCAGGCATGGTGGGAGCCGCTATTCGGTTGGGGATCGTCGCGACCGGGGGGTCTTCTGAATTATTGGATTGTTTTACTTTAGAGGAAAAGGATGGGGTTTTGACCTTGTCTGTAGACCTAGAGGAAAAAGCGCTTTTGACCGAACAGGTTGAATTTCGGGTTAAAAAACTTGCCTCTAAACTGAGTATGAAGTTCAGTATCTCCAAGTCAGAATAATTACTTTTCTTTGTTTTTTTGCTGACGAGTAGAGTTGTTGTCTTCCTTCTCGTCACTTTTATCTCCGTCGTCTTCATCTAGGGAGAGGGGTTTGTAATCCCGAATAATGGTTGAGCCGACATCCAGAGAGGAACCGCGATCAAGCGTGCTGACAGCTCCGATCTGACTGCCTTCCTTGATCGTGGAAACCTGCATTTTCGGCGGTTCTGGAGATGTTTCGGATGTATCGGTTTCCACCATTTGATTGTCTGAGGAAGTTATGAGGGTTTCACTTTCGTCCTCGCCTAGATCAGGGGCGGCGTTTAATCGGTATAGGTCGCCATTTTTTGAATCCGCCACGATCAGTCCTCTTTTATCAAAATAAAGCGCGCCCGGCACGCCCCAAGCTGCACGTCCTGAGCTGCTGAGAAATCCTGAAAACAGAGACTCGCCTTCGCTCTCAATTTGTCCGAGGCCGGCCGGGAGGGCCAGAACGTCATATCCATCTCTGGACAGGCGGGATACAATGACATGAGTATTTAGCGCCGCCGGCCACTCTGACGATCCAAGAGGTAGGGCCAATCCTGCTATAGTGTTGGAGGAATTGAATTCAGTCGTGTCTTCAAGAGACGACCCAACGCCGTGTTCCAGCGCGATCCACGGTGTCCCTCGCCGAAGTCCGGCTAAAGCCACGATGTGCTGATTGGACTGTTTCTTTTGTAAAAGTGTGGCCGCTCCGGTTTGAGTGTCTATACCCAAAAGCTCGACTACTCCGCTCGTGGTCGTCAAGCCAAGGTAAAGGGTTTTCCCGTCTGCAGAAACTGAGAGGGGGTGGTGCTTGCCTTTGGATTTTGCCTGCAGAAGCCCGGCAAGCTTAACGGGCGGATGAACCCCTTCAATTTTCCAAATGGCATTGCGATCTGAGACAAAAACAGTTTGACCAGACGCGGCAAGCCCCGAAGGCGTATCAAACCGTTGCGGTAAAGCTTGTTTGGAATCAAAACGGCCGTCTTGATTGCGATCTGGCAGTCTCCAAACCCGCCCTCCTGTTCGGTCGGCGACATAGACGGTTCCTTTGTCATCCATAACCAGGGCAGAGATCGTGCCGAGTCCTTGCGACAGGGGTTTAAATGCCAGCCCGTCGCCTGCCTTTAATGTGTGAATGGATTTCCCGCTTCGAAGCCGTACCGTCATTTTATTCTTAGACGCCGAGCCAAGGTCAACAGTGGTGCCCTCGCGGGTATTTGCGTTGGTTTGAAAAGGGGAAGGCTGCGCCCAAAGGGAAGGGGCGCTAATCGTCAATATGGCCAAAAACGTGAAACCTATGAATCGCATATCTCTTCCTAAGGGAGTTTGAACCCGTTCGACGACTAAATTATACAGCCAAGCGGGGAGACAGCCTCCGAAATCCGCGTGTTAATTCAGGATATGTAAGAAAAGTTACTTCTACTTGTCACATCTCTGTCTTTCTGATTATCTAAGAAAGAATCGAATTAGTCTTTCTGGAGTGAGTGCTTTCAGTCATTTCTCGTGTAAAATTTCCGGAAATGTTCCTGTTAGGGAGCGGATAAACGGCTTTTTCATAAGTGTTTCACAAAATGAGAGAGTCTGATGCAGCTTGCTGAAATTAATTTTTCGGACGCCAAACCTGTTGCACAAGGGAATTATCCCTGTCTCATTCTGAATGCAGATTACCAACCTCTTTCTTATTTCCCACTATCTCTCTGGTCCTGGCAGGACGCAATCAAGGCTGTTTTCCTGGAACGGGTAAACGTGATTGATCATTACGAGCAATGCGTCCGCTCTGCGACGTTTGAAATGCAAATGCCGAGCGTTGTCGCCCTAAAAGATTATGTCCCGCAAAACCGGTCTCCGGCCTTTACACGGTTTAATTTGTTTTTGCGCGACGGATTTGAATGTGTTTATTGCCATAGCGAGACAGAGCTTACTTTTGATCATGTCATTCCGAGGCGGCTTGGCGGGAAAACGACGTGGAAAAACATTGTCGCGGCCTGTTCCAGTTGCAATCTCAAAAAAGGCGGCCGCCATCCAAAAGAAGCCGGAATGCACCCGCTTGTTGAGCCGTTTCAGCCGACAATGCACCAATTGCAGTCACAGGGACGCCGCTTTCCGCCCAATCACTTACATGATAGCTGGCTGGATTACCTTTATTGGGATATTGAGCTCAAGGAATAGACATCAACAGGCCTATAGTGTCTAAAAGAGAAAACTGCCCTTTTAGGATGACATGACAGACCAAATTAATTCCGACGCGCCACAATTTGAGTGGCAAAACCCAAAACCTCAATTCGATGTCGGACGCGTTTTGGGGCGCACTTTTTCCGCCATTAAAAACAATCTCGTAAAATTTGGATTGTTGTGCTTTGTCGTTGTTGGAATTCCGCTATTTCTGGTTGGCCTTTGGCCCCTCTTTATTTACGGCGGGGAAGGCATGATGTCCGGTGGAGAAATGAGCGATAATGTTATTGCTGGGACAGTCATCGGGAGCCTTATAGGCGTAATCGTTTATATACTATCATACTGCGTTGTTTCAGCAATTCTGACCCATGCCTGTTTCAAAGATTTTGCCGGTGAGGAAGTTAGTTTAAAGCGTTCGGGTCGTACTGCCTTGGCGCTTTTTTTGCCTTTAATCGGGGTATTATTTCTCTATTTTTTGGGACTGATGATAGGGTTTATGCTCTTAATTATTCCCGGCATATTTCTTTTATTGGGTTGGTATCTGGTTATTCCCGTTCTTCTCGTAGAAAAGACAGGCGTATTAGAGACTTTGTCTCGGTCTTGGGAATTAACGAAAGGATATAAACGATGGATACTTCTTGTTACGATAATCTTGACCATTATATCATTCGTGTTCAGCATCGTAATAACACTTGTTTCAGTTCCGTTTGGAGATCCAAATACTGCGGCTTTGACAGGTGCGAGTGTCGCTTTTTGGGTTGTGAACTCATTTGTTTCAGCTTTAGCTCAATGTTTCGCTGTTATGATTAATTCAGCTGCGGTAGCGGCCATGTATTTCGAAATCCGGGACTTGAAAGAGGGCATAACCCCGGAGTCAATTGCCTCAGTTTTTGATTGATGTCAGACGAGCGCTTCGGCTTCCGCCTTTATTCGGACGACCATTGCGTTTAATCCATTTGACCGTTGCGGGGACAGGTGTTCCGAAAGGCCGAGCCTTCCTAATATCGATTTGGCATCAAGGCTCAAAATTTTCGACGCTTTTCGTCCTGAAAAAATAACCAACGCAATTGCCACGAGCCCTTTGACAATATGGGCGTCACTATCTCCCTGAAAGCGTAGTACCGGATCGGTTTCGCCCTCTTGCTCACTGACCAGCCAGACTTGACTGACGCAGCCTTTGACCTTCGTAGCGTCCGTTTTTAGGGCAGGATCCAAAGGCGGGAGCGATTTTCCCATATCAATCACATGCATATATCGGTCTTCCCAATTATCGAGAAATTCGAAATCGGAAATCAACTCGGCAATGTCGTCTGGTAAATCTTCGCTCATGGAATTGAGATAGGCGTCTTTTAGGCCTCTCACAAGGGAAGAGGGCGTCCGAAGCCTGAGTAAAATTTACACCTGTCACGCGAATTAACTGGTCAAACGACTCAAAAAACGTGTTCTATAGTATGTTAAAGGTCGAGAGGACTATATTTGACTTACGCAGACACCAAACGCGCCGTATCCGTGCCCAGCCTAATTTGGCTGGCCATACTTGCGGCCGCTTTTTTTGCCGCCTTTTTACGGAACGTTGCGCCGATAGATTTGGCAATTCCCGCCGGGGTCGCCGCCTTTCCGGCCGTAATCACGCTTTTATTTATTTTTGGGATTCATAAGGAATGGGTTCAAATCCTTGTTCTGCTCTCTTGGCTGGCTTTGGCCATTGTCGCCTGTCTGTTTGTCGGCTTTATGCCCTTGGCGATTTTATTTTTAGCCCCGCCCGTCATGGCCGCTTTATTTAGACAAGAAAAAATTGTCGAAGCTCTGGTTATGTCAGTTATTCTGGCCGGACTTCTGTATTTTGCGCTCATCCGAGGCTCCATACCTGAGTCGCCATTGACCGCTACGCAGACCCTGTGGGCGACTCAAACAGGGGTGATTGGATTGATAGCGCTTGTAGTCGGGACGCTTTTTGCCTCCGCACAACTTAGACAGGGTAACGCCCTTCACTACGCCTCTAAAGGACATTTAAACCAAACAGATTTTGAAACACTTCAAGGCAGCGTTTTGAAGTTCGAACAAGACGGTAAGCTAGTCACAGCAAATTTAGAGGCGCAAAAAGTTTTCGATATTCCGTCTTTACCGTCGCCCGTGACCCTAACCTCTCTCCTTGAGCGCGATAAGACAGAGCAAGCGGCTTTTATGAGTATTTGTGAAAAAGTTCGCGAAACCGAGCAGTCTTGGTCAACGCGGCTGAGCGTGCCGGACGGGGACGGCGAGATCACCGTGCTAGACAGCTATATAGCGCCGCAGAAAAACGGCGGACTTATTCTTCATGCTATTGACCGGACCGCAGAAGAATCCCGAATTGAAGATTTGCGCCGGAGCCACGCGATGGCCTCTCGGGAAACGGATGATAAAACCCTGTTTTTCGCAGGCGTCAGTCATGAACTGAGAACCCCGTTGAATGCGATTATTGGTTTTTCCGATATGATGCGTTCCCGTCTTTTCGGGCCGCTGCCGTCAAAATATGCGGAATATGCGGACCTTATTCACGATAGCGGCCAGCACATGCTCGACTTGATTGGCGACGTTCTGGATTTATCCAAAGTTGAAGCTGGGAAATATACGCTACAATATGATAGCTTTGACGCCGCGGATGTTATTCGAAGCTCAGTCAAAATGATCCGCCCGGCAGCTGATGCGGCTGAAGTTCGTCTGGATGTCTCCGTGGATGTGGATGAGACGCTTATAGTTGAGGCCGACCGGAAAGCCCTGCGTCAGATTTTACTCAATCTGCTTTCCAATGCGATTAAGTTCTCCGACAAAGGCGGGCGGGTGTCTGTTAAAGCTGTCCGAAAAGATGGCTATCTTGTCTTGCGGGTCACGGATGAAGGAGAAGGCATCAGCGCCGAAGACCTTATCACGATTGGCACGCCTTACACGCAGTCGGCCAGCGGCTTGTCCAGCGAAGAACGCGGAAGTGGCTTGGGACTATCTCTGGTCAAGTCTCTGACAGAATTACATCGCGGAGAGTTTGACATTGAAAGTCAGCTTGGCGAAGGCACTCAAGTCACAGTGTCGCTACCCTTATCGCGCGCGAAGTAACGGCGACCTATCGATATTCCCTGGGTCTGGAGCGGGGTTCGGATAGCCCTACAAAAACGAGCGCTAATCCAAAGAGTAATATAAGTATAAAGGCGATTGCGCTCAACTGGCGCGCACCCCAGCTTTGTTCAATCACGGGCGGAGACAATTTGTCTGTGCTCGACCGCAAACCTAAATCAGTAGATGCCCCTTCTGAATTCGGAGCTGGAGAGATTTCAGCGTCTTTTTTCCAGAAAAATACCGTCTCATTTATTTCTGCCCAGTCCACCTTCGGAAGATTAATTTCGGGAAGCGTGAAAACTACGTCAGAGAAATTCACTTCTGGCCAATCAAAACCATAAGAATCTGCCGGGATGAAACTTCGCTCAAAGTTTGGAAGGGGCGATGAAAGCTCTGCCATCAAAACGCTCTCTTTATTCCAGCGCGCAACCTGACCTTCCATTTTATTCCAGTGTCCCGGCTCGGAAAAAGTTTCAATCGCCCGCCCAAACTTCTCGCCAGGCACATTGCTGATAATCCCAACCATTTTATCGGCCTGATAGGGCGACGCAAACAGCGCGGCGACCCCGCCGCGATCAATACGATTACGTCTCGCGGTTCTCATCGCAAAATCTTGCTGAACAGTTTGATTGCTTGAAGACGTATAGCGATCCGCACTGACCGATAGAAGGTTTTCTCCGTTTTGGGGCTTGCCGCGTAAGGCAGATATTAGGGATTTCGGCGCTGAGGCCCTAACCGATTCTGGAAAGTCCTGAGACGGCACAATAAATAAAACATTGTGGTCTTTCGCCAATGTTTCGATTTGGTCACTGCCCCGAATATAAACTGCTTCCGACCATGTCTTACCGCTAGTTTTGGCGAGCTTTGAAAGTAGTCCTAAGGCAGCGAAATAATCGGCATCAGTTTTAGGCAAAACCAAGACAGTATCTTTGCCGTCCGCGTCTGAAAACGGCGCGCCTGTCGCCGTGAGCCGGGACAGATCAGAGAGCGGGGTTCCCTGTTCTTGGTTCAAGGTGAGATGGGAGCCCTTGCCAAAATAAATCTCATTTGATCGATACGTTTGGGCCTCACACCCATTGATCGCCTGCGAGTTGATATGGGACTCAAGCTTCAAGATATTGTCCTGACCCTGGAGGGTGGCCCGAGGAATCTGAAAGACAACGGATTTAGTCGTTTTATTGAGCGCCGTCTGGCCAATGGGTTGGTCATTTAGCAAGAGGGTCGCCGTATTATTCTCTCCTAAGACGGCGTCAGGGGCTTCGAAGTTTAATAATAAACTCCCATTGCTCGCGACCGGATCTGCAACGTCAAAGCGCAAGCCCATCTGATTAAGAGTCCAACCGGATTCAACACTCGTCACCCCGAGATCAGTGAGCTTTGTTCGTCCTGCTGTGAGAACTTTATCCGCCGATAGCCTGGCCTGCATCCGAATTTCGCCCGTGCTCACCATGGCTCGACGCGTGTCGGGCAAATAATGCTGTGAAAAGGATTTCACCAAAGCCATAACCTGCTCATCCGTGTCCCCGGTCAAGATAACCCGCATGGGCCTTTCCTCATCCAAAGCCAGCCTCGGTCCCTCTGACGTCATCACCTCGTCGCTATTGACGAAGCGGGAAATTTTATCCCGGCGCCCGGCGATGAATTCGATTTCACCGACCCCCGAAGCGGTGGTGAATTCAGGTGATTTCTCCAGCCGCATACCGATAGCTTGTGCGAGGAGCGACTGAATTTGAGTTGCGTCCTGGCCGAGGGAGACAAGGCTCACTCGCTTAGGCGTTGTGAGGGGGTTGGAAAGCTCGGCCTCAATGTCGCTGACAATAAAAGGTCTGGACTTAGCCCGACTTTGAAGTGTGAGCTTGGAAGCGTCCAAATTTAATGCCCAACCCCCGTCTTGGCCCGAAAGGCAATCTGCCCCATTCGGAGCTTTGTAAAATATATTGAGGACATTGCCTCGGGGACGAATTCCGGCTGTTTCGAGAGAGAGAGAGGCATCAAACCCCCGTCCACGAGTCGCGACCCTAATGGGAGCCGATTGATTCAATTGCACATAAATATCGGCGTCACGCGGCATATCGCCGACCGGATCTGCGGACAGGCTCAAACGAAGTGAAGATGTCCAATCTTTTTCTGGCACGTCGAATTTCATCGTATAATTTGGGTTCCGCCTGTCCAAAACGGGTTTTATAGAAGAGGCCGTAAAGGCAGATAAAGACGCTGTTTGTGTCTGGCTTTTCCCGACGGCTGTTTTTAACCCCGGATACTCTATTGCCAGCCCCTCAGCCCGCGCCGTGACAGACGGCATGGTAACAGCTAAAAGCGCTATCACCGCGACTGATTTCAGAGCGTATCGACAGAAATGGGACAATATCCGGGGCCTTTTGATAACTACCCCTTTAACCAAGCAAGCAGGATGCCAGATATGCCTCTGAGGCGAAATTAATGCAGTGTTTTCATGAAGAGCGAGATTGGCTGGTATGAGCCCGCGTTTGAAATCTGAATTTTGGGTGACGGCGCTGCTGCGGCGGGCGCAATCTCAGGGCGGGTTTGCCACCGTGCTTCGCAAAGGCGACCCGGATGCGGGAATAGTTTTGATTGTTTTCCGGTCAGGGCAAAAGTTCACGCTTTGCGCGCCTGAACGAAATTTTGAAGGCCATAGAGTATGGTACCCATACGAGATGGAAGATCAGTCTGCCCTCGACACCCGGATTAACCGCCGAGTCGATGACGACCCTGATCTCTGGGTCGTCGAAATTGAAAGTGACGCCGCCCCGGAAACGCTTATTGGCGAGCCGGTTGAGCAGGGACCACAGCAAGAGGATCCTGCCGAAGCTGCTGCGCAAGCCTTATTCCGAGGCCGATAGCGGCGCAGGTCAGCCCAGCCATCAGGCCATACCAAACACCTTTAGGCCCAAGCGGACTGTGCAGGCCGAGAAAATAGGCGACCGGGAAGCCAACAACCCAGTAGCTAATTCCCGTAATCCACATTGGAACTGTTACGTCTTTAAGTCCTCGCAAGAGCTGATTACACGCCACTTGTATGGCGTCGGCAAACATGAATCCCGCTGCAATGGGCAAAAAGGTAATGACAAAGGCAATAACTTCGACATTTTCAGCTTTCTCCAAATTGAGGTAGAGCGCCGCAATAGTTTCCGGCATGAGTGCAATAGGAATCGCGAAAACGCCAATGGCGATAATACAGGCTAGGATAGTTGTGCTGGACGCCCGTTTTTCCGCAGACTTGTTTTTTGCGCCGCGCGCAAGACCAATCCGGACAGACCCGGCCATGCTCATCCCCCAAGGCATCATAAAGGCGGTCGAAGAGGCGTTGAGCGCAATTTGATACGCGGCTTGTTCTGTAACACCGATAAGCCCGACAATAAGAACCAAAGCGTTGAACAACATGCCTTCGAAAGACGTTGTGACAGAAATGGGCCAACCAAGTCTGAAGATTTCGCGCAGTCTTTCCCAATCCGGTTCGAAAAAACGTTTGAAAATTTCAAAAGTGCGCGCCCGCTTGTCCCATTGAATGTAAGCCAGAAAGATAAAAAACCCGATGATCGTGGCGATAGAGGAAGCAAGACCTGCCCCCACAAGCCCCAAGGCCGGAAACCCAAGTAATCCAAAAATAAGAAGGGCATTCAAACCCGTGTTTAGGACGACAACAAAAAACACAATCAAAAACGGCACAAAGGTTTTATCCAGGGCCGCCAGAAAGTTTCGGAGCGCCATCGTTGCCAAGCCAAAGGGCAGGCCAATGAGAATGGCGAGAACATAGCTTTGCGCCTTGGCCGCAGCGACCGGATCCTGACCTAAAAATAAAGCCGCGCGCTCTGTCATCAGCATTACAGCCAGCATGAAGGGCGTCATTAGGAAAACCATCCAGATAGCCATGCGAACTGTGCGGCGCGAGTCGCGGGTTTCATTTTTATCCGCGCCCAGAGCCTGGGAGACGAGTGGCGATACCGCCATAATGGGTCCGCTTGCAATCATATAGAGAAGGAAAATCATCACGCTACCAAGCGCCGCTCCCGCAAGATCGGCGGGAGAAAGACGGCCAATCATGACGGTGTCGATGAAATAAATCGAGAACATGACGAGCTGCGTAAACGCCATGGGAGTTCCAAGGCGCAGAAGGGCGCCCATTTCGCCCCACCACGTGTCGGGGAGAGCCGTAACCTCTGGCGAAGCCGGAGCAATGATATGAGCCGTTTCAGTCATGGACGCGGTTGTTAGTCGGTTTTTATAGAAAGAAAAAGTTTATTTCAGAATTTCTATCTCGGCCCCATTCCGGCAGCATCGTAGATCGCGTCTATGGTGCGCATCGTTTGAATTGCATCAGCGCCGCCGGTCAGCGCCGACGCTTTGCCGGACATCACCTTGACGACATGGTCGAGCTGATAAGCATAGGTTGATCGGGTATAGCGTTTTTCATCGTCTTTTTCCGTGAAAGTTCTGACGCCGCTTTCGGTCTCAACTGTCAGGGTAAATTGCCGATAAGGGTGCACATATTGATCCAGGGTCGCGGTACCTTTATCCCCCGTAACGGTAAAAACTATTTCGCGATCTGTCTCGCCCCGCATGTCACAGGCGAGGGTGCCCTTTATCCCGTCAAAATTCATTTCGGCTTTCATAGCCGCGTCGACCCCGCTCTCTGAAAGAATGGCCGTTGCCGATGTCACCTCGGGCTCTTTCATCGAGACAAGCCGCGAAAGGTGCAGCGTATAACATCCCAAATCCATTAACGCGCCGCCGCCCAGCTCCTTGATATAACGAAGCTCTCCGGATTTATCCGCGATGGTTACATTGAACCTGCCGTTCATGGAACGGACGTCGCCGATTTCGCCGTGATGTATCAGGGTCAGAAATTCAGTGACGGCGGGGTGGAAACGGTAATGGAAAGCTTCAATCAGATGACCGTCTGATGTTTCCGCGGCGGCCACCATGGCTTTGGCTTCCGTCAGGTTCATCGCAAATGGCTTTTCACAAAGGACGGATTTACCGGCTTCTAACGCCGCAATGGTAAGGTCAGCATGGCGGTTTGGAGGCAAGGCGTTATAGATCATATCAATTTTTGGGTGCGAGATGAGCGCGTCATAATCGTCCAGCGCCTCAGAGATGCTATGTTCCTTCGCATAGGCTTCAGATTTTTCCAAGTCGCGGCTGGCGACAGCCAAAACCTGGCAGTCGTCGCGATCCTGCGCCGGATGTATAATAGCCTTGGGGGCGATATTCGCTGCGCCGAGAATGCCGATATTGATCATCTTCAGTCTCCTAATCGGTTCTAGGTTTTCTCCAAGATCAGAACTGGAGGCTTACGCCGCCTCGCTCGAATAGGTTAGGGACATAAACACATCTTCCAGATCCGGCTCTTCAGTTCGCAGGTCGCCGATGGACAGGCCTGCATCCTTGAACTCATTAAGCATGCCGGAAATTGAATCCGTCCCAGCACGATAGGAAATGACCAGGTCGCCGTCTTCCATGACTTCGGCGTCCAAATGAGACAGTCCTTTCGGAACCGCGCTTAGCGGCTCGGTCGGGGTGATAACCAATTTGCGTTTGTCGAGCCGGGACAAGAGTGAGGACTTGCTCTCATTGGCGACAATTTCGCCCTGATGAATAATGGCAATCTGGTCGCAAAGGGCTTCTGCTTCTTCAAGGTAATGCGTTGTCAGGATCACAGTGGTGCCGCGTTTGTGAAGCTCCTGAACATAAACCCAGAGCTGCCGGCGCAGTTCAATATCCACCCCGGCTGTTGGTTCGTCCAAAATCAGGACGGGCGGATTATGTACCAGGGCTTTGGCAATCAACAATCTGCGCTTCATGCCGCCGGAGAGCTGACGCACATAAGCATCGCGCTTATCGGAGAGGCCGAGCGCTTCGAGAATTTCTTCGGATCGGCGTTCTGATTTTGGCACGCCGTAATAACCCGCCTGAATTTCCAAGGCCTGGTAAGGCGTGAAAAATACGTCCATGGTTATTTCCTGCGGGACGATTCCTATAGAGGCCCGCGCTTGCCGGGTGGCTGTTTCAATATCATAGCCGCAAATCTCGGCGGTGCCGGAGGTTTTATTGACCAGTCCGGCGAGAATATTGATCATGGTCGACTTCCCGGCCCCGTTCGGGCCGAGCAGACCGAAAATAGAGCCGCGGGGAATCGTCAAATCTACGCCCTTCAAAGCCTCTTTCGCCGGTGCTTTCCGCGTCGCTTTGTAGGTTTTCTTCAGGTTTTTGATTTCAATCGCTGGAGCGTTCATAATTTTGTCCAAATATTGCCGGTGGGATGAAACCGCCCGTTGACGATTCTATCGCATAAATCTAACAAAGTCCCTCCTACACATCACGCGCAGGCTTTGCATGTCAAATTCAAATGAAATTTCCCAGAACCATGACGACATTACAGTTGTAAAGACGAAACGGGTTGCCTGCGATGGGAGCGGCGTCGCTCTGGGCCATCCGAGAATTTGGTTGGATATGGGCCAGGACACGAAAGTGCGCTGTAAATATTGCGACCGGGTCTTTGTTTTAGACGAAAGCGCCGTCGAAGCCGGCCATTAAGCACCTCTTTTACACGGCAGCTTAATTTGCAACCCTAAAACGATAGGTTTTCGAGACACCAGAAACAGGGACGGGGCGTCCATTTTCGGTTCGAGGATAATACCGCGTTCGCATTGCGGCGCGCTCAGCTGCTCTGACAAAGTCACCTTTATATCGATCTGCTTCAACATTAACGACTTTGGTCATAACAACTCGCCCTTCCGCATCGATATTTAAAAGAAGTGATACTACTGCCCCGACGCCGCGCCGCTCCGCCCGCCTCGGATAGTTGGGCTGTCGATTCTCCCGTACTCTCAGCGGGACGATATCTACGACCTCCGTGAAAGAAGGAAAGCTCTCCAATGGGTTTCGCGAAAACTCCGATCCTGCAAAGCCCGGTCCACCGGCTAGAAAATCATCCGGTACGGATTCGGATATTCCGCTGTCCTCCCCTTCGAGACTTCTATCAGGCAAGGTGACGGGGTCTTTGGTCTCAATAATTTCTACCCTCAAGCGCTCAATATCGTCCTCGCGGCCGCCTAAAAGTGACCCGCCCCATTTTTCTTCAAAGCGTTTCAAAGCCCCGAGTTTGACGTCTTTGGACAGGCGCGGGTTATAAGCTGTGAGCTGCACTTGTTCCCAATCGGCGCCTTCATATCGGTTGATCACATCAATTTGGGCCAGAACAGCCGCTTCATGTGGGCCATTTTCAAAAGTCAAAAGATAGTCGCTCAGCCGCGCGCGCCGCAGGGCCGGGTCTTGTTCGGAAATGGCTTTACGGTAAGCGTTGGTGGCCTCCTCGTTTTGCGACAAATCCGTCTCGGTCGGTGCTGGAGCCCCCCTACCTAAATATACAGACAGAGCGAGAACCACCAAAACAAGGCCAGCCAGAGCCACCGCCCATTTCGGCTGTCGCCATATCGGAAGTTGCGATCCGGTGTCCGGCCCGTCCTCCTCGTCCATATCGTCAATGTCTTGATACAAAGTCTGTCTTTGCTCCTATTGTCTTTACAGCGGTTTATACAAACCAATCCGTAACTGCACTATTGAATTTCTGCGCCCTTCCCCTCAAAACCCTTTTAGTCTTAAATCCCAGATTCCCAAATGCGTCCGGTAAGAGAGTATATGTCCAAATCCGCCCCCGTTGATAAAAACTCCCATGTCGTCCTTGTTGACGGCTCCGGGTATATATTTCGGGCTTATCATGCCTTGCCGCCGCTGACCCGTAAGACAGACGGCGCGCCGGTCGGCGCCGTGGCCGGATTTTCGAATATGTTGTTCAAGCTCCTCCAAGGACAAAACAATGACGCTCGCCCCACACATTTTGCCGTTATTTTTGATGCGGGCAGCATTACCTTTCGTAACGATATTTATGACCAATATAAGGCAAACCGACCGGACTTACCCGAAGATCTCATCCCACAATTTCCGTGGGTACGCGACGCGACCCGGGCTTTCGGCTCTCCTTCGATCGAAATGGAAGGCTTCGAGGCAGATGATCTGATCGCGACCTATGCCCGCCAAGCCGAAGCCAAAGGCGCGCGAGTGACAATCATCAGCTCTGACAAAGACTTGATGCAGCTTGTCTCTGAAAAAATTTCCATGCTCGACACGATGAAAAATAAAGACATCGGGATTGAGCAGGTAAAAGAGAAATTTGGCGTCTCCCCGGAACAGGTGATTGATGTGCAAGCGCTGGCCGGAGATTCTGTCGATAATGTGCCAGGCGTGCCGGGTATCGGTGTCAAAACGGCGGCGCTACTGCTCGAACAATATCAAACGCTCGAAAACCTGCTGGATCACGCCGAAGAGATTCCGCAAAAAGGTCGCCGTGAAAAACTGATGGCGAATAAAGAGATGGCGTTGATTTCCAAACAGCTCGTCACTTTGAAAACGGATGTAGACGTCGAGGAGGCTCTGGAAGATTTCGCAGTTTCCGATCCTGACGTCGAGGAACTGTTCGACTTTCTTGAACGCATGACATTCCGCACGCTGACCGCGCGGGTTCGCGCCCAGATGGGCGAGGGCGCGACCCAAGGGTTACGCAAAGACGATGATGGAGAGCCCGCGCCGGTGGAGCGTACGGCGCCCGAAAATATAACCTTCGACAAAGAGAAATATGTCTGTGTACAAGACGTGGAAACGCTGAAGCGCTGGGTGAAACGCGGATTTGAGACAGGCGTTGTGGCCGTTGATTTAGAAACCAATAGTCTGGATAGCGCAGAAGCGAAAATGGTCGGTGTCTGCCTTGCCGTCGAGGATAACGAAGCTTGTTACATTCCGCTCGCCCATCTCGGTGAAGACGGCGGCGGAGCAGATATGTTTGGCGGTGACGCGCCTAAACAAATCCCGATGCAAGAGGCGCTGGATATATTAGAGCCTTTGCTCCACGCCCCTGGTGTCCTCAAGGTCGGGCAGAATTTCAAATATGACCTCGGCGTGTTCCAACGCTACGATCTATACCCGGCGCCCTATGACGATACTATGTTGATATCTTACGCCCTCGGCACGGGGCTGCATAATCACGGCATGGACGCTTTGGCGGAAATGCATTTTGGCCACAAAGCCATTGCGTTCAAAGAGATTGCCGGAACAGGCAAAGCGCAGAAGACTTTTGATCAGATTTCTCTGGATGTTGCCACGCCTTACGCCGCCGAAGACGCCGATGTGACGCTTCGGCTTTGGAAGTTTTTAAAGCCGAAACTCGCCGCCGAACAGGTGGTGACCGTTTATGAGACAATGGACCGTGGCCTTCCGGCGGTTGTCGCCAAAATGGAGAATGAGGGCGTAAAAGTCGACCGCGCCGAACTCTCCCGCTTGTCTGGTATGTTCGCCCAAAAAATGGCCGGGTTAGAGGACGAGGCGTATGAAATCGCCGGGACGAAATTCAATCTCGGCTCGCCGAAACAGATCGGCGAAATCCTATTTGACGAAATGGGGCTAGAGGGCGGCAAGAAAACCAAAACGGGCGCGTGGAAAACCGGCGTTGATATTCTCGAAAAGTTAGCCGATGACGGCGAAGCCCTCCCGCGTATTATTTTGGACTGGCGGGGCTTCTCTAAACTAAAATCAACCTATTCGGATGCTCTCGTTAAACAAATTAACGACCATACCGGCCGGGTCCATACCAGTTTTTCCATTGCGGCGACGACAACCGGGCGGCTTTCTTCCTCGGACCCGAACCTGCAAAACATTCCCATCCGCACCGAGGAAGGCCGTAAAATCCGCAACGCCTTTGTTGCGGAAACAGGCCATGTTCTGGTCGCGGCGGATTATTCCCAAATCGAGCTGCGCCTTTTGGCTCATGTTGCCGATCTGACGACGATGAAGCAGGCTTTTGCTGACGGCGTAGACATTCATGCCCTCACGGCAAGCGAGATGTTCAATGTTCCGCTCGATGAGATGACGCCGGAGACTCGCCGCAACGCGAAGGCAATCAATTTCGGGATTATATACGGTATCAGCGCCTTTGGTTTGGCCAAAAATATCGGTATCAGCCGCACGGAAGCGGGTGAGTACATTAAAAAATATTTCGAAAAATTCCCGGGCATTAAAGCCTATATGGAAGACACGAAAGAGCGGGCGCGCGAAGACGGTTATGTGAAAACTATCTTTGGCCGTAAATGCCACATCAGCGGTATCAAGGACAGCAACCAAATGATGCGCGCTTTCGCCGAACGTCAAGCCATTAACGCGCCCATCCAAGGCGCCGCCGCAGATATAATGCGCCGCGCCATGCTCCGTATGCCGGAGGTGATTTCCAAAGTGGACGGTGCGAGACTTCTTTTGCAGGTGCACGATGAACTCGTTTTTGAAGTGCCGGAGAAAAGCGCGGACGACCTCATCGCCGCGGTCAAACCTGCCATGGAAAACGCGGCTATGCCGGCCGTAAATATCAGTGTGCCTTTAGAAGTAGAAGCCCACGCTGCAAAAAATTGGAATGATGCGCATTAGACCTCTACATCATAATGCGATAGCTAACTTTCGACCTTCTGCATTCTCGTTGCACGGCGTGCGGATTGTCAGAGATAAAAGGAACAACTCACAATGACCAAACTCATCCTCGTTCGTCACGGACAATCACAATGGAATCTGGAAAACCGCTTTACTGGTTGGGTCGATGTTGACCTGACGGAAGAGGGGATTGCCGAAGCGAACAAAGCGGGTGAATTGATATTGAAAGAAGGCATTCAATTTGACGCCGCCTTCACGTCTTATCAAAAACGGGCGATTAAAACGCTTTGGTTGGCGCTCGAAGGCATTGACCAAATGTATATTCCGGTCACAAAGGATTGGCACCTGAATGAACGTCACTATGGCGGGCTTACGAGCCTGAACAAGCAAGAGACCCGCGACAAACACGGCGATGAGCAAGTCCACATCTGGCGCCGCAGCTTTGACGTCCCGCCGCCGCAAATTGATAAGAACCATGAATATCACCCGTCCAAAGAAGTGAAATATAGCCATATCGCGCCAAGCGAGCTGCCAACGGGCGAGAGCCTGAAAATCACAACCGAACGGGTTCTTCCTTATTACAAGTCCCAAATCGTGCCGCATTTGAAAGCTGGCTCTAATCTGATCATCTCCGCCCATGGCAATAGTCTCCGCGCGCTGATGAAAGAAATCTTCGGCGTGCCGGATGATGACATTCCCGGGTTTGAATTTCCAACGGGCAATCCGCTCTTGCTGGATATGGATGAAAAGACTTTAAAGCCAAAAGCCGCCCGCTATCTGGATGAGAGCCGGGCCAAGGAATTACCAGCAGTTTAGAGGATCAATCCGCCCCTTATCCGTGTTTGCAGGAACGCTTAAAATTTCTGTAAATCCGGCTTTCTCTTTCCGAGAGGGCGGTTATACCGCGAAGGATGGTGAGAGCGCCTAAAATATTGGTTATGGGGGCCGGCTTAATCGGCCTATCCACGGCGGAAGCCCTGCAAAGACGGGGCGCGGAAGTGACCGTCACGGACGCCCGTTCGGACGTCATGCACGGGACAAGCTATTCCAACTCCGGCATGATTCACCCAAGCCAATCCCGCCCTTGGCATTCTAGCGGAGATGAGAGTTTTGACCGCGACGCGACTAAGGCTGTCTTGCGGCTCGCCAAGGACTCTCAAGGGCTGTTGCTGGAACGGTTTCAGTCGCTCGGATTGGGCGAGGCGCTGACCCGCCCTGCAGGATGTTATCAAATTTTCGAAAATAGCCTGGAGGCCCAAGCGGCTCAGGAGTTTTACTTGTCCGTAGGAATAGAGGCCGACCTTGTTTCTGATGCCATCAAAACACTTGGGCATCTCGCGCTTCATTTTCCGGCGGACCGGAGCGGCGATGCCTATGCGTATGGTCGGGCGCTTCAGGAGCGTCTGTCTGAAAACGGGGCTGTCTTTATATATAAAGCAAGCGATCTGAAATTACGGCAGGGCCGAAATGGCGTTACGGCGCAATTGCGAGGGCATATTTTTCACTGTGACCATGTCGTGATTTGCACGGGCCCACAAAGTGCAGAAGTGCTGGCACAATTGGGGTTAAGCTTGCCTTTAACCCAAGCGCGGGGCTTTGCCGTGAATTTTGACCGCCCTAATTTAGAACTGGCCGAGCAGCCTATTATGGATGCTCAGAGCCACTCGGCCATGACGGTGCTCGGCAATACTTTACGATTTTCTGGAACGGTAGGGGAGGCGAGCGCCCAGCCCTTGTTAAAACGTTGGTTTCATTTGGCGCCGGACGTTATGTCGGCCGTCGCCCCTGCGCGGGAAATTTGGTCAGGACTTCGCCCGGTTAGCCCCCGCGGTCGACCCTATATCAGCGGAACCTCCATCCCTCACCTTTGGGTGAATACGGGTCACGGCCATATGGGTTGGTCACTCTGCGCGGGCTCTGGGGAGCTGATGGCGGAGATGATTATGGACGGCAAAGAAGACGCTCGCTTTGGCTTTAACGGGTAGATAAAAATCTGCCTATTATAATGTCACTCTTTTTATTAACGGGGGCGTCTCTTATTTTCTTGCATCCGGCGTTTGGCTTTCGCAAACTCGGTACATGAAAAAGACCCTCCTCCTTCTCACGACTTCTTTCCTTATCGCTTGTTCTGCCCAAAGCGAGCGAGCCCCTCAAAACCCGAACGAAACAGAGACAGTTCCGCCAGTTGTCGAGACATCAGTCGCCCCTGATTTTAATACTGCGGCGATGGACGGGTTGTTGTCCGATGCCGTGGAAGCTGGAAAGGTTATCGGTGTCTCCGCACTGGTCTATAACGAAGGACATGTCGTTTATGAAAACGCCTTTGGTCTCGGCGATCGTGAGAGAAACGTCCCGCTAACGAAAGACAGCGTTTTTCGTATATATTCCATGACGAAACCCATGACGTCGGCGGTGATTATGGATCTCGTCGAAGAAGGGAAAATCTCACTCGACGACCCCGTCGCTGACTATGTCCCGCAAATCGGTGAAATGAAGGTGGCGACTCTTGGCGAAGGCGGCGCGGTAAGTTTCGAAGATCAGGCCGTTCCTATGACGGTAAAAGACCTTCTCTTGCATCGTGGCGGGATAGCCTACGGCCTGTTCGGAGAGGCCAACCCTATTGAGGCGGCTTATAGGGACGCAGATATTTTCAATCTCGACGAGAACCTCTCCGCAAAGATGGACAAGCTGGCTCAGCTTCCGCTGCATTCGCAGCCGGGAACGGGATGGTATTACAGTTTTTCGATTGATGTACTTGGCCGAATTATCGAAGTCGTCACTGGGCAAAACTATGGCGACGTTATGCATGAGCGCCTCATTGACCCCTTGGGAATGAACGAAACCGGCTTTTATGTTAGGCCTGATCAGCAATCGCGTTTCGTCAGTCTGTATATGATGCAAGACGATGGCAGCTATGTTGTGGCCGAAGACGGACAAAAATCCACCTTTTTGAAAAACAATGCTTACCAGAACCCAGGGGGAGGCTTGGTCTCTACATTAGAGGACTATGCTAAATTTGCGGAGTTAATGCTGGAAGGCGGCACCTATAACGGCGTCCAAATTTTAGAGCCAGAGACCGTCAAAACAATGATGAGCAACCAAATGGATCCGGACGATACCTTTATGATGCCGTGGCTAGGCGGAGAAACCGGCGCGGGTTTCGGGTATGGAGGCTCTGTCCAAACTTCCGTTACGCCCAAACAAGTCGAAAAGAGCGGCAGACAAGTCGGTCAATGGGGCTGGAGCGGGCTTGCCAGGACAACTTTTTATGTTGATCCCAAAAATGACGCCTTCGGAATTATGATGATGCAGTATATGGGGGGCGAAAATCCACCTCTTCATGACAGCTTTAAGGTGTTGGCCGTCTCTCAGACGCAAAATATCACTGAGCAGTAAACAGGACGGCTCCGGCTGAACTTTATCGGCCTATAATAATGCCGCCTAAAATGACCTCTGTTCCCCTAATATTGTATGTTGCCGGGACAGAAAGACTTCGAAAAACAGTATTTACAAATTTTGATCAGATGTTCGCTTGATATAAGGTGGCATTGAAAAGTGGAAAACGATGACAAAGTGGAATTCTTCGAAGAGACTCGGAAGCATGTTTTAACGTTCTGGTTGATTTGCATCGCGTTTTGGTTTCGGAGCAATCCGAAGGAATCAGAAATTTTTGGTCTTGATGAAAATAATTCTGATTTTTTTGATGCTCAATTCGATTATTTTCAGATTCATTTTCATTTTTTTCAGTCCTATTTTTATCAAAACTGAAAATGTTTCAGATAAAATACGGTCTGAATTGCTATTTTTTACTGTTTCTGCTATGAAATTTGTCTGGAAAAAATCGACGTAAAGACAGAAAAAGGGCTTGTGAGCCCAAATAAGTCATTAAATGCTGATTGTTTTCCACAGACCTGTGGATAAGTGGAATTCAAAAACCACGGTTTTATGGGGGTTTTAGACGCTCGATAGCTTTTTGTAGGAAAGAAAATAGTTTTTCTGCATTTTTGTGAAAAAAGGTGTTGCGGAAAAAAATTCACCCCCCTATATAGCGCTCCTCGGCGGCGGGCACTAACCCACACCGAGCGGCGCCCCTCGCAAGGGGCATTTATTTTGGAAAGAGTGTGAAGCACTTTTTTCGCTGTTTGACATCGTAAATATTGGGAAGAGAGACGCAGGCGGCGTTTAGCTGTGAGCGGACTTGGTAACAGGACGCACATTTCTTAAACGACTGTTGTTGACGTTTCTCTTTATGAAAATAATGAAATCGCTTGGATGACTTTTGTCATTTAAGAGGTTTTCGTTATTTCTTTGAAACGCACAAACGCTGAAATATTTATATTTCAACGTCAGTGAATAACGACACAGTCAGTTTAACTCTCAACCTGAGAGTTTGATTCTGGCTCAGAACGAACGCTGGCGGCGTGCTTAACACATGCAAGTCGAACGAGAAGCTCACTTCGGTGAGTGGAAAGTGGCAGACGGGTGAGTAACGCGTGGCAACCTACCCTTCACTACGGGACAACAGTTGGAAACGACTGCTAATACCGTATACGTCCTCCGGGAGAAAGATTTATCGGTGATGGATGGGGCCGCGTTAGATTAGCTTGTTGGTGAGGTAATGGCTCACCAAGGCGACGATCTATAGCTGGTCTGAGAGGATGATCAGCCACACTGGGACTGAGACACGGCCCAGACTCCTACGGGAGGCAGCAGTGGGGAATATTGGACAATGGGCGCAAGCCTGATCCAGCAACGCCGCGTGAATGATGAAGGCCTTAGGGTTGTAAAATTCTTTCGCTAGGGAAGATAATGACTGTACCTAGTAAAGAAGCCCCGGCTAACTCCGTGCCAGCAGCCGCGGTAATACGGAGGGGGCTAGCGTTGTTCGGAATTACTGGGCGTAAAGCGTGCGTAGGCGGATTAATAAGTTAGATGTGAAATCCCAGGGCTCAACCCTGGAACTGCATTTAAAACTGTTAGTCTTGAGTTCTGGAGAGGTAAGTGGAATTGCTAGTGTAGAGGTGAAATTCGTAGATATTAGCAGGAACACCAGAGGCGAAGGCGGCTTACTGGACAGATACTGACGCTGAGGCACGAAAGTGTGGGGAGCAAACAGGATTAGATACCCTGGTAGTCCACACCGTAAACTATGAGAGCTAGTTGTCTGCATGCATGCATGTAGGTGACGCAGCTAACGCATTAAGCTCTCCGCCTGGGGAGTACGGTCGCAAGATTAAAACTCAAAGAAATTGACGGGGGCCCGCACAAGCGGTGGAGCATGTGGTTTAATTCGAAGCAACGCGCAGAACCTTACCTACCCTTGACATGCCGGTCGCGATTTCCAGAGACGGATTTCTTCAATTCGGTTGGACCGTGCACAGGTGCTGCATGGCTGTCGTCAGCTCGTGTCGTGAGATGTTGGGTTAAGTCCCGCAACGAGCGCAACCCTCACTCTTAGTTGCCAGCATTTAGTTGGGCACTCTAGGAGAACTGCCGGTGCTAAGCCGGAGGAAGGTGGGGATGACGTCAAGTCCTCATGGCCCTTACGGGTAGGGCTACACACGTGCTACAATGGCGCTGACAGAGGGTTAATCCCTAAAAGGCGTCTCAGTTCAGATTGTCTTCTGCAACTCGAAGACATGAAGTTGGAATCGCTAGTAATCGTGGATCAGCATGCCACGGTGAATACGTTCCCGGGCCTTGTACACACCGCCCGTCACACCATGGGAGTTGGTTCTACCCGAAGGTGGTGCGCTAACCTGCTTGCAGGAGGCAGCCAACCACGGTAGGGTCAGCGACTGGGGTGAAGTCGTAACAAGGTAGCCGTAGGGGAACCTGCGGCTGGATCACCTCCTTTCTAAGGAAGGTTTTAAAGGTCTTCGGTCTTTATTGACCACGCACCTTTTTAATCTTTTAGAAAATATTAGGTCCTCAGGCTCACGCCAATGAGGATCACATAGCGGTTAGACGCCGTCTTCGTTTCTCTTCCCTTTCGATAATTATCCGCAGTGCGCAAATACGTGCAGCACGCAGGGTTTTTATACTAATGAGATGGCGACACTGCCTGTTTTCTGAACGAAGTGTTATGGAGGCCGGTAGCTCAGCTGGTTAGAGCGCACGCCTGATAAGCGTGAGGTCGGAAGTTCAAGTCTTCTTCGGCCTACCACTTCTTTCAGTGCGTACCTGTGATAAGGGGCTTTAGCTCAGTTGGTAGAGCATCTGCTTTGCAAGCAGAGGGTCAGCGGTTCGAATCCGCTAAGCTCCACCATCTCATTATACAAGTTTTGCACTTTGCATTATGCTAAAGTGCAGATATTTGACATCGTTTATGGAGGGCTCATCCGCCCAGAGGCTTAGATTTATCTAAGACTTTACGACAAGGATGGGCTTTTAAATAGTAAAGATATCGTCTAGCGGTTCATCCGCGTAGGATATGTTCAATACACTAAAGTTGAACATGTTAGTCCTCGCGTATGAGCGCTAAACATTGAAGGTTGCACGGCTCTACACTTCTGGTCGGGCCGATGTGACCATCTCAAGAATCTGAAGAATCAAGCGTTACAAGGGCGTTTAGTGGATGCCTTGGCGCGTAGAGGCGATGAAAGACGTGGTACGCTGCGAAAAGCTCGGGTGAGGTGCGAACAACCTTTGACCCCGAGATCTCTGAATGGGGAAACCCACCTTTACAGACCCTGATAATTATCCTCAGTAATGAGGGTGGTTTATCAAGGTTTGTGTTAGGTATTGATAACTGAATATATAGGTTATTAAAGCAAACCCGGGGAACTGAAACATCTCAGTACCCGGAGGAAAGGACATCAACCGAGACTCCGTTAGTAGTGGCGAGCGAACGCGGATCAGGCCAGTGGCTATTTTAAACTAATCTGAATGTGTTGGGAAGCACAGCCATAGTGGGTGACAGCCCCGTAAGAGTGTTGTTTAATTTAGTCCTCGAGTAGGGCGGGACACGTGAAATCCTGTCTGAACATGGGGGGACCATCCTCCAAGCCTAAGTACTCCTACGCGACCGATAGTGAACAAGTACCGTGAGGGAAAGGTGAAAAGCACCCCGACGAGGGGAGTGAAACAGTTCCTGAAACTGGACGTCTACAAGCTGTAGAAGCCACCTTGCGTGGCGACTGCGTACCTTTTGTATAATGGGTCAGCGACTTGGTCTAACTAGCAAGCTTAAGCCGATAGGTGTAGGCGTAGCGAAAGCGAGTGTTAATAGCGCGTCGAGTTAGTTGGATCAGACCCGAAACCAGGTGATCTAGTCATGTGCAGGTTGAAGGTGAGGTAACACTCACTGGAGGACCGAACCCACCTATGTTGAAAAATGGGGGGATGACGTGTGACTAGGGGTGAAAGGCCAATCAAACCTGGAGATAGCTGGTTCTCCGCGAAATCTATTTAGGTAGAGCGTCGAATGAATACCCTCGGGGGTAGAGCACTGGATGGGCTAGGGGGACTCACCGTCTTACCAAACCTAACCAAACTCCGAATACCGAGGAGTAATATTCGGCAGACACACTACGGGTGCTAAGGTCCGTAGTGGAAAGGGAAACAGCCCTGACCGCCGTCTAAGGTCCCTAAGTAATAACTAAGTGGTAAAGAATGTGAGAATGCTTAGACAACCAGGAGGTTGGCTTAGAAGCAGCCATCCTTTAAAGATAGCGTAACAGCTCACTGGTCAAGCGTTCCTGCGTCGAAAATGTACCGGGGCTTAAGTTATTCACCGAAGACGCGGATGCACACTTTTGTGTGCGTGGTAGCGGAGCGTTCCGTAAGCCTGTGAAGGGGTCCTGCGAGGGGCCTTGGAGGTATCGGAAGTGAGAATGCTGACATGAGTAACGATAAAAGGGGTGAGAGACCCCTTCGCCGTAAGATCAAGGTTTCCTGCGCAATGCTAATCAGCGCAGGGTTAGCCGGCCCCTAAGGCAAGGCCGAAAGGCGTAGTCGATGGGAACTCAGTTTAATATTACTGGGCCATTGGGTAGTGACGGATGACGTGTATCGTATCCCCTTATTGGATTGGGGGTGCGGTGAAGTTGTCCCAGGAAATAGCTCCCATTTAAGACCGTACCCCAAACCGACACAGGTGATCAGGTAGAACATACCAAGGCGCTTGAGAGAACTCTGCTGAAGGAACTCGGCAAATTACCTCCGTAACTTCGGGAGAAGGAGGCCCTCCATCAAGGCAACTTTTTGGAGGGGGCACAGACCAGGGGGTGGCGACTGTTTATTAAAAACATAGGGCTCTGCGAAGTCGTAAGACGACGTATAGGGTCTGACGCCTGCCCGGTGCTGGAAGGTTAAAAGGAGGAGTGCAAGCTCCGAATTGAAGCCCCAGTAAACGGCGGCCGTAACTATAACGGTCCTAAGGTAGCGAAATTCCTTGTCGGGTAAGTTCCGACCTGCACGAATGGCGTAACGACTTCCCCACTGTCTCCAGCAGAGACTCAGTGAAATTGAATTCCTCGTGAAGATGCGAGGTACCCGCGGCTAGACGGAAAGACCCCATGAACCTTTACTACAGCTTCACAGTGGCATTAGTCATGATTTGTGTAGGATAGGCGGGAGACTTTGAACCGTAGGCGCCAGCTTGCGGGGAGTCGTCCTTGAAATACCGCCCTGATCCTGATTGATGTCTAACCGCGAACCGTTATCCGGTTCCGGGACCCTGTGTGGTGGGTAGTTTGACTGGGGCGGTCGCCTCCCAAAGAGTAACGGAGGCGCGCGAAGGTAGGCTCAGTCCGGTCGGAAATCGGACGTTGAGTGCAATGGCATAAGCCTGCCTGACTGCGAGACTGACAAGTCGAGCAGAGACGAAAGTCGGTCATAGTGATCCGGTGGTCCCGCATGGAAGGGCCATCGCTCAACGGATAAAAGGTACTCTGGGGATAACAGGCTGATGACGCCCAAGAGTCCATATCGACGGCGTTGTTTGGCACCTCGATGTCGGCTCATCGCATCCTGGGGCTGGAGAAGGTCCCAAGGGTATGGCTGTTCGCCATTTAAAGCGGTACGTGAGCTGGGTTTAGAACGTCGTGAGACAGTTCGGTCCCTATCTACCGTGGGAGTAGGAGTTTTGAGAGGATCTGCCCTTAGTACGAGAGGACCGGGGTGGACATTCCTCTGGTGGAGCTGTTGTCACGCCAGTGGCATTGCAGCGTAGCTATGAATGGACAGGATAACCGCTGAAAGCATCTAAGCGGGAAACCCCCCTCAATACGAGAGCTCCCTTGAGAGTCGTTGTAGACTACAACGTTGATAGGCTGGGTGTGGAAGCGTGGTAACACGTGGAGCTTACCAGTACTAATAACTCGATTGGCTTGATTCATTTCAGATTGTTTCTTGGCCAAACTTGCAGCCGCAAGTGAACAAGAGACGTAAGTGCTCATACGCGTGGACTACATGTTCATGCGGTAGCTAGACGATATCTTTACTATTTAATTCTGACATGCATTGACCGGGTGGTTATTGCGTGACGTCCCCACCCGATCCCATTCCGAACTCGGTCGTTAAGCGTCACAGCGCCGATGGTACTTTGTCTCAAGGCACGGGAGAGTAGGTCGCTGCCCGGTTTATCCATGTCAGAAATATCCTCCATAACGAAAATCTTTTTAAAATAGCGTCGCGCAAGCGGCGCTTTTTTGTATTTAAAATTCAGAATTTAAAGTCTGTTTGATAAATCTCGGCGCCGTTTATTGTTTTGCGGCTATGAGTGGAGCATGAAAAAACAATCCCTTCTCTCTATTATTGCTCTATTCTCAGCCTCAATGCCAAGTTTTGGCGGTTGCCAAACGACAGCTACGGCTCCTCCGTCAGATTCGACGGCAGATTCATTGCAAACATTAACTTCTGCAAACTCAACGCTCTCGGCTGAGGACATTATGAGCCGTGCCCATGGAGCGGCTGGCGGCGCAGAATGGGTGCGTCCAAAATCCCTAGTGATGGACGGATATTCTATTTTTTATGACGGCCATAAGGACGTGCGAAATGAACGGCACAGAATGTGGCGGGTGTACGATGCGGAAAAGTCAGAGGCGCATCATGTCGACGGAAAAGTGCGCATACTGTCCGAACGACACGGCGTGCCGCTTATTGACTTAAGCTATAATGGTCAAAATACTTACACGGCTAAAGGCCAACAGCCTAAAAGCGAAAGCGATAAACGTTGGGCCTCAAATTTCGGCTTTGGCGTCATCCGTCATGCCTTTGATGAGGGGTATACCCTTTCCCGCCTCCCCGACGATCTGGTGGATGGCCGTCCGGTTTATATGATCCGAATTACAGATCCGGCAGGCGGTGAAACCCAATTTGGGATTGCTCAAAATGACTATGCGATTTTAAAAGTAGGCTTTGATACCCCCCGGGGCTGGCATGAACGAATTTATTCCAATTTTTATTCTAACCCGAACGACAGATGGGTGCAGCCCGGCCGGGTTCGCCTGTATTATAACGGTGTGAAAAGCAATGAAGTAATTTGGACTTCATACAAGATAAACAGTGAGGTGCAGGATTGCTTATTCGTCTTGCCAAATACTGCGGATTGTAAGGTGAATTAAATTACAGGTTTCAAATAGGAATTATATCCTCAGCATCTAGACTCATACAGATGTTCCCCGCATGTTCCTTTCTTAGTTGAAAGACAGAATAAGTTGTGACGACGCCCGGCAAATTGAAAAGTCTGTGGATTGATTTTGACGCTATCTTTGAAAATGTAAAGCAGGAGCTCTATCCAAATTTATTGCATCGACCGGTCGAATTATCGCCATTCCCATCCGAACTTTCCAGTTAAATTGCGCAGTGTTACGCCCGAGGAAATGCGCGGTGCCAAATGGGAATGTAAAGCCGAAGTTAAAAGATAGGCGAAAAGCGGAACGCGTCACGTTCCCGTCAGCATAGGACAGGTAATTGTCACCTTGCACGGTCCTAAGACCCGACGAATATGAATATACTACGGAGGCGTTCTTTTCCAATCCCGAGGACAAGGAAAATCAGCGCAATTTGAGACGCTTGTCTGACGCTATTGATGCGACGAATTTAAAGTACCGAAGCAATGTTCTGACCGTCGGCCTGCAGAGACAGCGTCCCCGCTATTATGCCGGAGGAAAACTGCTTTTGCTCGTATTCCGGACGCAATGGCCTGTGCGAAACGCGTTCAGGCGAAGGGCAAAGATAAGCACCGCGTCAAAGCACGCTAATCTCTGCGAAAAGTCTGAAAGAATAAGGATTTAGGGCTTGAAGGCTTGGCCGCCGAGCCCTATATCACGCTTCTCATTGACGCGGGGTGGAGCAGCCCGGTAGCTCGTCAGGCTCATAACCTGAAGGTCGTAGGTTCAAATCCTACCCCCGCAACCAATATCCCAAACATCAAAACGATTTTCTCCCTACAGAGCCAACGGGCTTTCCTGTTCAATTATGTACAGGCTTTTCAGTTCTCCCATTGGCGGTATTTGAGCGATAAAATTCTGCAAGAATTTTAATATAGGCTAAGATAAATGTCAGAAAGTTCATGTTTTTGTTTCGGATAGCGCTTTTCCTCTTGTTTGAACGTTTTTGATAAGAAATAGTTGGGCCAAACTTGGGAGAACTGTTTTGACTACATTTAAATTTATCCGACTTGGCCTGGCGTCGGCATTTGCCGCGGTGATGGCCTTGTCCTTTACGCCTAGCGCGGCATTTGCCGAAGAACCAAATATTGATATTTATGCGCAGTTGCCCCGAACGCAAAGTGTCCGCGTTTCGCCGGATGGGAAGCATATTGCAATGCTAGCCCCCTTTGCCGGCGACAAGGCCGTGTTTGTGTATGATTTGACAAATCCTGACGCAAAAACAGTCATCGTCACGCCGCCCGAAGATTCCATTGTGAAAGCAATTGATTGGGCCAGTAATAAACACGTTATTATGCTGGCCCGCGTCCGCGGACACGGCGAAGGCAAAATGAAACACTACAGCACGCTGTTCAGCCGTTGGGTTTCCACCAATATCGAAACTGAACGGTCTGTTATCCTTCTTGATGATGTCATTAAAAGCAAACGTTACCGCGTGACGTATGGGGGCGGTTACGTACACGACCTTCCGGATAATGAGGACGAGGTCTTGATGAGCTTCACTGAATATGGAGGCGAAGTCTTCCAACGCCATTACCGTGTCGATCTGGATAGCGGGAATGAACGCCTCGAAAGATCCATGCCGGTAACCACAGGCAATGTTGTCCTTTCTAACAACGGTGAAACTGTTCTCGCTCGCGAAGATTACGACCCGCGGAGCGGTCAGTACGAAGTCTTCTTTGGCGAAGGTATTGATGAAGAGAGTGTCTATAAAAAACGGTTCGATAAATCAAAAAATAGAACGACCTATTTGTCGACAGTTCTAGACGGTAAGTTGTTGATGCAGGAAACAGAGCAAGACTCTTTAACTTTGTTTACCATTGATCCCCATAGCAAAGCGGTGGCTCCATTCACATTCGAAGCCAATGTTCCGGATGGCTATGACTATGGTCCTATCTTTGACAACCAGACCGGAAAAATGATTGGCGTAAGCTATACCGATGATCGCTACCGCCAAGTCTACACCGAAGAGCCTTATAAATCCTGGCATGACAAGTTTTCTGATGCGTTGGAGGGGCAGAATATAACAATCCTGTCCAAGACGGAAGACAACAAAATGGTCACGATTTATGCGGAAAATGACAGCAATCCGGGTGAGTACTACCTCTACGAAGAAGGACCCGGTACAATTTCGTCCTTGGGCGGAACTTACCCGGAGCTCAAAGCCTCCCAAATAGGGTCGACTGTGCGGGCAGATTACACGGCTAGAGATGGTCTCAATATTCCGGCCTATTTGACACTTCCCCCTGGAAAAACAAAAGCGGACGGACCTTTCCCAACCGTCGTTATGCCGCATGGCGGCCCGACCGCGAGAGATGACGCGACATTCGACTTTTGGGGACAGTATTTGGCCGCCCAGGGCTATGCCGTCTTTAAACCGCAATTTCGTGGATCGACCGGATTTGGTTACGAGCACCTCGAAAAAGGGTATGGCGAATTTGGCCGGGGGATGCTTCACGATACGATTGACGGCGTAAATCACTATGTTGATAACAACGTCATAAATCCCGATAAAATCTGTGTCACCGGCGCCAGCTATGGGGGCTATCAAGCTCTGGCCTTACCCGTCATGGAGCCGGATATGTTTAAATGCGCGCTTTCCGTTAACGGCGTCTCTCAAATTCGGGACATTCTGAAGTTCGAAGAGGCCCGCACCGGCCGAGACAGCGGCGTTATCAAATTCTGGCAGAAAATTATCGGCGACAGATATGATGACAAGGACCTTCTCCTTTCACAGTCTCCGGCCGAGAATGTTGATAAAATCAAAGCGGAAATTGTTCTCGTTCACGGAACAGATGACATGACCGTGCCGCTACAGCAGTCGGAGGTCATGGCGAAGGCTTTGAAAAAAAGAGGGCAATCCGACGATATCCTCCTCTTACCGAATGACGATCACA
Organism: Litorimonas haliclonae; assembly: GCF_965138505.1. Lineage (NCBI taxonomy): Bacteria > Pseudomonadati > Pseudomonadota > Alphaproteobacteria > Maricaulales > Robiginitomaculaceae > Litorimonas > Litorimonas haliclonae. The sequence goes on from NZ_CBCSCO010000008.1 coordinate 92,079, forward strand.
ATCTGTCTCTGCCGATTTCCCGGAAAAAACTGTTGGAGGCCAGCGACGAGCTCTTTGAAAGGCACTTAAACTAGCGCGAATTGCGTCTACCCGCCCGCGCCCCTTTGGGGCGAGGGCGGGTGAAAATATTGTTTAGTTTTATCACGTCAACGCAGGCAGCGCTTACCCGGCGCCGTCCTCAAAATGGCTCACAACCTCTCGACCTTCCGCGTCTACGCGCGGAATGACAAGTATGATTTGAGTTAGAGGTAATCGCCTCATTCTACCGCTTATGCTTATGCAATTCTTCTTTTTTCCAATTGTTTTCCTTTTTCTCTTTGTTTGTTTCGTTTTAATCAGTGGCGGAAAAAGAGGGCTGTCTGCGGGCTGTGAGTATTGAAGGGGGAACCGAATTCTAATGTATGTTTTTACAACCTCACTCTTACGGTTGTAAGGCGTAAGACCCGCAGGAACGTCTTCTTCCGCTGACGGCCAAGGGTCTCAGTCTCGGGAGCCCATGGCGCTCGTCAGGCCGCCCAACTCACAGAGCGTTACCCCTGCTCGTCCAACGACAAACATCCTCCGATTACCAGTCAGTCAACGTGCACATGACCTGCCCGTGCAATCAGAACATTTTTCAGTCAATCCAAAAGCGGGGCCTTTCATCCCGTCGATCAAACTAACAAGTTTATTATAGCGCAGGAAATGAAGGTGAGGACGCATCACTTGATATTTTTCATAAGAGATTGAAAAGAATAGAGTTTTAAAAAGGATAAGCGCGGATCGTCTTTCCTCCACCGCAANGCGGGGGAGGTGTCCGACAGGACGGAGGGGGTGCGCGTTGTTAAACGCGCCTAAAGCCTCCCTCCAAAGACGCCCCTTTCG